>NZ_SRUT01000001.1:290041-1194056 GCF_004791315.1 Mesorhizobium sp. M8A.F.Ca.ET.208.01.1.1 | reverse complement strand
ACCGGCATCGTGTCGCTGCCGGAAGGCACCGAGATGGTGATGCCTGGCGACAACATCACGGTCGATGTCGAGCTGATCGTGCCGATCGCCATGGAAGAGAAGCTGCGCTTCGCCATCCGTGAAGGCGGTCGCACCGTCGGTGCCGGCATCGTCGTCACCATCAAAGAGTAATTTGGACTTAAACCGATCTGTCGCGGGCGCCGGAGTTGCCCGCGCCGCGCCAGAACAAGGAAGTGACGCATGAACGGACAGAATATCCGCATCCGCCTGAAGGCGTTTGATCACCGCGTGCTCGACGCCTCGACGAAGGAAATCGTGTCGACGGCCAAGCGCACTGGTGCAAACGTCCGCGGCCCCATTCCGCTGCCGACGCGGATCGAAAAGTTCACGGTCAACCGGTCGCCTCACGTCGACAAGAAGAGCCGCGAGCAGTTCGAGATGCGCACGCACAAGCGTCTGCTCGACATCGTCGATCCGACCCCGCAGACCGTCGATGCTTTGATGAAGCTCGATCTGGCCGCCGGCGTCGACGTCGAGATCAAGCTCTAAGGGAATGAGAGCGCGGTAAGGGGCGGTGTCCCTGGCCCGGAACTCTAAAGGAATTGAACCGATGCGTTCAGGTGTGATTGCAAAGAAGGTGGGAATGACCCGCATCTATAATGATGCCGGGGAACATGTTCCCGTCACCGTTCTCCAGATGGAGAACTGCCAGGTCGTGGCACAGCGCACGCAGGAGAAGAATGGCTACACCGCCGTTCAGCTCGGCGTTGGCCTCGCCAAGGTGAAGAACACGTCGAAGGCGATGCGCGGCCATTTCGCGACCGCTTCCGTCGAGCCTAAGGCGAAGGTCGCCGAGTTCCGCGTCTCCGCCGACAACATGATCGATGTTGGCGCCGAGATCACCGTCGAGCACTTTGTCGCCGGCCAGAAGGTCGATGTGACGGGCACGACGATCGGCAAGGGTTTCCAGGGCGTCATCAAGCGTCACCACATGGGTGGTGGTCGCGCGACGCACGGTAACTCGGTATCGCACCGTACACACGGTTCGACCGGCCAGCGTCAGGACCCGGGCAAGGTGTTCAAGGGCAAGCACATGGCTGGCCACATGGGCGACACCAGGGTCACCACGCAGAATGTCGAGATCGTCTCGACCGACGCCGACCGCGGCCTGATCCTGATCCGCGGTGCGGTTCCCGGATCGAAGGGCGCCTGGATCCTGGTCCGCGACGCGGCCAAGGTGGCGCTGCCGGCCAATGCGCCGAAGCCCGCCGCGATCCGTGCTGTTGCGGCAGCTGCGAAGAACGAGGCTCCGGCCACAGAGGGAGCGGAATAATGGATCTCAAGATCACAACGCTCGGCGGTAAAGACGCCGGCAAGGTGGAACTTTCCGACGGAATTTTCGGCCTTGATCCGCGCGAGGACATCCTGCAGCGCGTCGTGCGCTGGCAGCTTGCCAAGAAGCAGCAGGGCACGCACAAGGCCAAGGGCCGCGCCGAAATCGCGCGCACCGGCGCCAAGATGTACAAGCAGAAGGGTACGGGCCGCGCCCGTCACCACTCGGCACGCGCTCCGCAGTTCCGCGGCGGCGGCAAGGCCCACGGCCCGGTCGTTCGCAGCCATGAGCATGAACTGCCCAAGAAGGTTCGTGCGCTTGGCCTCAAGCATGCTCTCTCGGCCAAGGCCAAGAGCGCGTCGATCATCGTCATCGACGAGCTGAAGCTGACCGAGGCCAAGACGAAGGCGCTGATCGCGAATTTCGCGACGCTGGGCCTGACCAACGCCCTGGTGATTGGCGGCGCCGAGCTTGACAAGAACTTCAAGCTGGCAGCCACCAACATCCCCAACATCGACGTGCTGCCCATCCAGGGCATCAACGTCTACGACATTCTGCGCCGCGGCACGCTGGTCCTTTCGAAGGCCGCCGTCGAGGCTCTCGAGGAGCGCTTTAAATGACCGACCTTCGTCACTACGACGTGATCGTCTCGCCGGCGATCACCGAAAAGTCGACCATGGCCTCCGAGCAGAACCAGGTCGTCTTCAACGTCGCCAAGAAGGCGTCGAAGCCGGAAATCAAGGCCGCCGTCGAAGCGCTGTTCGGCGTCAAGGTGATGGCCGTGAACACGCTTGTCCGCAAGGGCAAGATCAAGCGCTTCCGCGGCACGATCGGCCGCCAGAGCGACGTCAAGAAGGCGATCGTGACGCTGGCCGACGGCCAGTCGATCGACGTCGCGACGGGTCTCTGAGCAAGGCCGCGAGGACAGGACAATGGCACTTAAGAAATTCAACCCGATAACGCCGAGCACCCGCCAGCTGGTCATCGTCGACCGCTCGGGCCTCTACAAGGGCAAGCCCGTCAAGGGCCTGACCGAAGGCCTGACCAAGTCGGGCGGCCGCAACAATTACGGCCGCATCACGGCCCGCTTCATCGGCGGCGGTCACAAGCGTTCGTACCGCATCATCGACTTCAAGCGCCGCAAGTTCGACGTCGTCGGCACGGTCGAGCGCATCGAATACGATCCGAACCGCACCGCCTTCATCGCGCTGATCAAGTATGATGATGGTGAGCTGTCCTACATCATCGCTCCGCAGCGCCTGGCTCCCGGCGACAAGATCGTGGCGGGCGAAGCCGTCGACGTGAAGCCGGGCAACGCGATGCCGCTGGCCTCGATGCCGGTTGGCACCATCGTCCACAACATCGAGCTGAAGCCGGGCAAGGGCGCCCAGGTTGCCCGCTCCGCGGGTGGTTACGGCCAGCTGGTCGGCCGTGACCAGGGCATGGCGATCCTGCGCCTCAACTCGGGTGAGCAGCGTGTCGTTCACGGCTCCTGCATGGCCACCGTCGGTGCCGTGTCCAATCCGGACCACGGCAACATCAACGACGGCAAGGCCGGCCGCACGGTTTGGCGCGGCAAGCGTCCGCACAATCGCGGCGTGACCATGAACCCGGTCGACCATCCGCACGGCGGCGGCGAAGGCCGCACCTCCGGTGGCCGTCATCCGGTCAGCCCGTGGGGCAAGCCGACCAAAGGCAAGAAGACGCGGTCCAACAAGGCGACCGACAAGTTCATCCTGCGCTCGCGCCATCAGCGCAAGAGCTAAGAAGAGGTAACGCCAAGTGACTCGTTCTATTTGGAAAGGCCCCTTCATCGACGGCTACCTTCTCAAGAAGGTGGATAAGGTTCGTGAAGGTGGTCGCAATGAGGTGATCAAGATGTGGAGCCGTCGCTCCACCATCCTGCCGCAGTTCGTCGGCTTCACCTTCGGTGTCTACAACGGCCAGAAGCACGTTCCCGTCGCGGTGAACGAGGACATGGTCGGTCACAAGTTCGGTGAATTCGCTCCGACGCGGACCTATTACGGTCACGGCGCGGATAAGAAGGCGAAGAGGAAATAATCATGGGCAAGGCCAAAGCTCCGCGCAGGCTTGCTGACAACGAAGCGCGCGCCGTGTTGCGCACGATCCGTATCAGCCCGCAGAAGCTGAACCTGGTTGCCGCGCTGATCCGCGGCAAGAAGGTCGCGACAGCGCTTTCCGATCTCGAATTTTCGGCCAAGCGGATTTCCGGCACGGTCAAGAAGACGCTGGAATCGGCAATCGCCAACGCGGAAAACAACCACGACCTCGACGTCGATGCGCTGATCGTGGCGGAAGCCTATGTCGGCAAGTCGATCGTCATGAAGCGGTTCCACGCTCGTGGCCGCGGTCGCGCCAGCCGTATCGAGAAGCCGTTCTCGCACCTCACGATCGTCGTTCGTGAAGTCGAAGAAAAAGGGGAGGCCGCATAATGGGCCAGAAAGTCAATCCGATCGGTCTTCGCCTCGGCATCAACCGCACCTGGGATTCGCGCTGGTTCGCGAACACCGGCGAGTACGGCAAGCTGCTGCATGAGGACATCAAGATCCGCAAGTATCTTGAGAAGGAACTCAAGCAGGCCGCGATCTCCAAGGTCGTGATCGAGCGCCCGCACAAGAAGTGCCGCGTCACCATCCATGCCGCGCGCCCGGGTCTGATCATTGGCAAGAAGGGCGCCGACATCGAGAAGCTTCGCAAGAAGCTGATGGAGATGACGAAGTCCGAGACGCACCTCAACATCGTCGAAGTGCGCAAGCCGGAAATCGACGCGACCCTGGTCGCCCAGTCGATCGCCCAGCAGCTCGAGCGCCGCATCGCGTTCCGCCGCGCCATGAAGCGTGCCGTGCAGTCGGCCATGCGCCTCGGTGCCGAAGGCATCCGCATCAACTGCGCCGGCCGTCTTGGCGGCGCCGAGATCGCGCGCATGGAATGGTACCGTGAAGGTCGCGTTCCGCTGCATACGCTGCGCGCCGATGTCGACTACGGCACGGCCGAGGCGAATACGGCCTACGGCATTTGCGGCGTCAAGGTCTGGGTATTCAAGGGCGAGATCCTCGAGCACGATCCGATGGCTTCGGAGCGTCGTGCGACTGAGGGTGATGCCGCGCATGGCGGTGGTGGTGATCGCGAACGCGGTCGTCGTCGCGAAAACGCCTGAGACATTTAGGAATTTGGAGTTAGAACGATGCTGCAGCCAAAGCGCACAAAGTTCCGCAAGCAGTTCAAGGGCCGTATCCATGGTACCGCAAAGGGCGGCACCAACCTGGATTTCGGTGGTTTCGGGCTGAAGGCGCTTGAGCCGAACCGCGTCACCGCGCGTGAGATCGAGGCGGCCCGCCGCGCGATCACTCGCGAAATGAAGCGCGCTGGCCGCGTCTGGATCCGTATTTTCCCGGACGTGCCGGTCACGTCGAAGCCGACCGAAGTCCGCATGGGCAAGGGCAAGGGCGCTGTCGACTACTGGGCGGCGCGCGTCAAGCCGGGCCGCATCATGTTCGAGATCGACGGCGTCAATGAAGAAACCGCCCGTGAGGCGCTGCGTCTCGGCGCGGCCAAGCTCTCGGTCAGGACGCGCTTCGTACAGCGCATCGCAGAATAAGGACGGGCTGATCATGAAAGCCGAAGACATCCGGACCAAGACCCAGGACCAGCTGACCGACGACCTGGCCAGCCTGAAGAAGGAGCAGTTCAACCTGCGCTTCCAGAAGGCCACCGGCCAGCTCGAGAAGACCGCGCGCGTGAGGCAGGTTCGTAAGGACATTGCGCGTATCAAGACCATCGCTGCGGAAAAGTCCGCGGCCAAGAAGGCTTAAGGACGAAAACCATGCCAAAGCGCATTCTGCAGGGCACCGTCGTCAGCGACAAGAACGAGAAGACGGTTGTCGTCAAGGTCGAACGGCGCTTCACGCATCCCGTGATGAAGAAGACCGTGCGCATGACCAAGAAGTACAAGGCGCACGACGAGAACAACGCCCACAAGGTCGGCGATCAGGTGTTCATCCAGGAATCGAAGCCGATTTCCAAGGATAAGCGCTGGATCGTCGTGTCCTCGGACCAGGCGTAAACAAACGAATTTTGGACAGACCGGGGAGGGGCTTCGAGCCCGTCCCGTTAGAAAAGAAGAAGGCGGCCAGTCATGATTCAGATGCAAACAAACCTCGACGTGGCGGATAATTCCGGTGCGCGTCGTGTCATGTGCATCAAGGTGCTGGGCGGCTCGAAGCGGAAATACGCTTCCGTGGGCGACATCATCGTGGTGTCGATCAAGGAAGCCATTCCGCGCGGCCGCGTTAAGAAGGGCGACGTGATGAAGGCGGTCGTGGTTCGCACGGCCAAGGACATCCGCCGCCCGGACGGCAGCGTGATCCGTTTCGACAAGAACGCGGCCGTTCTCGTCGACAACAAGAAAGAGCCGATCGGCACGCGTATCTTCGGACCGGTTCCGCGCGAACTTCGCGCCAAGAACCACATGAAGATCATCTCGCTCGCGCCTGAAGTGCTGTAAGGAGCCGGACCAATGCAAAAGATTAGAAAAGGCGACAAGGTCGTCGTGCTGGCCGGCAAGGACAAGGGCCGTTCGGGCGAAGTCCTCTCGGTTCAGCCGAAGGATGACACCGCGCTGGTGCGCGGCGTCAACATGATCCGTCGTCACCAGAAGCAGTCCCAGTCCCAAGAGGGCGGGATCATTACCAAGGAAGCGCCGATCCAGCTGTCGAACATCGCGCTGGCCGACCCGAAGGATGGCAAGCCGACCCGCGTCGGTTTCATCTTCCAGAAGGACGGCAAGAAGGTGCGCGTCGCCAAGCGCTCGGGAGAAGTCATCAATGGCTAAGGCTCAAACCAAGCAGGCGACTGCCAACAACACGCCGCGCCTCAAGCAGGTCTACAACGAGACCATTCGCAAGGCGCTGCAGGAGCAGTTCGGCTACGACAACGACATGCAGGTTCCGCGCCTCGACAAGATCGTGCTGAACATGGGTGTCGGCGAAGCGACCGCCGATTCGAAGAAGCCTTCGGTCGCCGCCGAAGACCTGGCGATGATCGCCGGCCAGAAGGCCGTCGTCACCCGCGCCCGCAATTCGATCGCTGGCTTCAAGGTCCGCGAGAACATGCCGATCGGCGCCAAGGTCACGCTGCGCAAGGAACGTATGTACGAGTTCCTCGACCGCCTCGTGAACATCGCGCTGCCGCGCGTCCGCGACTTCCGCGGACTGAACCCCAAGAGCTTCGATGGCCGTGGCAACTACGCCATGGGCATCAAGGAGCACATCGTGTTCCCGGAGATCAACTACGACAAGGTTGATCAGATCTGGGGCATGGACGTCAT
The DNA here is from genome assembly GCF_004791315.1 of Mesorhizobium sp. M8A.F.Ca.ET.208.01.1.1. Classification (NCBI taxonomy): domain Bacteria; kingdom Pseudomonadati; phylum Pseudomonadota; class Alphaproteobacteria; order Hyphomicrobiales; family Phyllobacteriaceae; genus Mesorhizobium; species Mesorhizobium sp. M8A.F.Ca.ET.208.01.1.1. Next base: position 1,187,376 of record NZ_SRUT01000001.1, on the reverse strand, counting down.
CGTTTGTACGACTGCGAAGACGGACGACGAAGCCAGGGCTTTGCTCAAGGCTTTCAACTTCCCCTTCCGCCAGTAACGGCAGCGAGAAAAGGAAAAATCTGAAATGGCAAAGACCAGCTCAGTCGAGAAGAACAACAGGCGCCGCAAGCTTGCAGACCAGTACGGTCCCAAGCGCGCTGCGCTGAAGGCGATCATCATGGATCAGTCCAAGCCGATGGAAGAGCGCTTCCGCGCTCAGCTGAAGCTTGCTGCCCTGCCGCGCAACTCGGCCAAGATCCGCATCCGTAACCGCTGCGAAGTCACCGGCCGTCCGCGGGCCTATTATCGCAAGCTCAAAGTATCGCGCATCGCGCTTCGGGATCTCGGCAACAACGGCCAGATCCCGGGCCTGGTCAAGTCGAGCTGGTAAGGAGGACATAACATGTCATTGAGCGATCCTCTCGGCGATATGCTGACCCGCATCCGCAACGCCTATGGCCGCAAGAAGTCGAGTGTCTCGACGCCGGCCTCGCGTCTGCGCACCCGCGTCCTCGACGTGCTGAAGGCTGAAGGCTATATCCGCGATTACAGCCAGACCGACTTCGACAACGGCAAGTCCGAGATCGAAATCGAGCTGAAGTATTTCGACGGTGCTCCGGTCGTGCGTGAAATCGCCCGCGTTTCGAAGCCCGGCCGCCGCGTTTACGTTTCGGCCAAGTCGATCCCGCACGTCGCCAACGGCCTCGGCATCGCCATCCTTTCGACACCGAAGGGCGTGATGGCCGACCACGAAGCACGCGAGCAGAACGTCGGCGGCGAGATCCTCTGCCAGATCTTCTGATCTGGCAGCTCACCGCAAATTGGAATCCGGTCTTCGGATCGTTCCGAAGACAGAGACCTGAAACAAGAGAAGTGACGAGGACAACAAAATGTCTCGTATTGGAAAGAAACCCGTTTCGCTGCCGCAGGGCGTGACCGCGACCGTCAACGGCCAGACCGTGACGGCGAAGGGCCCCAAGGGCGAGCTGAAGTTCGTGGTGAACGACGAAGTGCTGGTCAAGATGGAAGGCAGCGAGATCGCTGTCCAGCCGCGCGACCAGACCAAGACCGCCCGCTCCAAGTGGGGCATGTCGCGCACGCAGATCGTCAACATCCTGCAGGGTGTGAAGGACGGCTTCGAGAAGAAGCTCGAGATCACCGGCGTCGGCTATCGCGCCGCTTTGCAGGGTAAGAACCTGCAGCTGGCTCTTGGCTTCAGCCATGATGTCGTCTACGAGACGCCGGCCGGCATCACGATCACCGTGCCGAAGCCGACCGAAATCACCGTGGCCGGCATCGACAAGCAGCAGGTGGGCCAGGTTGCCGCGGAGATCCGCGAATACCGCGGTCCCGAGCCTTACAAGGGCAAGGGCGTCCGTTACGCTGGCGAGAAGATCGTCCGCAAGGAAGGCAAGAAGAAGTAATCGGCTTGGCTTGGAAAAGTCGCGGACTTTTCGGACAGGACCAAGCCACGGAAGTGTAACGCCGCGGGGAGCGGTCGCGGGAGGCGCTTCGCCTACCGCATATGACGGCCCCCGTTTTTTGAAGGCAAGGAAGACATCATGGGTACCAAGGAAGCCATCCAGCGCCGTGCGCAACGCGTCCGTCGCCAGATCAAGAAAGTTGCCGGCGAACGTCCGCGTCTTTCGGTGCACCGCACGTCGAAGAACATCTACGTTCAGGTGATCGATGACGCCAAGGGCCACACCATCGCTGCCGCCTCGACGCTCGAGAAGGACCTCAAGGGGTCGCTCAAGACCGGCGCCGATACCGCCGCCGCCGCCGCAATCGGCAAGCTGATCGCCGAGCGCGCCACCAAGGCCGGCATCAAGGAAGTCGTTTTCGACCGTGGCCCGTACATCTATCACGGCCGCGTCAAGGCGCTGGCCGAGGCTGCCCGCGAAGGCGGTCTCAGCTTCTGATTTTTCACCGTCGGCGACCCAAAGTGGCGCCGGCAATCAGCAACCCGTGCTTCCGGAAAAGAACAAGGAACAGGATATGGCACAGGAACGTAGGGAAGGCGGCCGCGGCCGCGAGCGTGAAGAGCGCGATGACGGCATGGTGGACAAGCTGGTCCACATCAATCGCGTCGCCAAGGTCGTCAAGGGTGGCCGCCGCTTCGGCTTCGCCGCGCTCGTCGTCGTCGGCGACCAGAAGGGCCGCGTCGGCTTCGGTCATGGCAAGGCGCGCGAAGTGCCGGAAGCCATCCGCAAGGCGACTGAATCGGCCAAGCGCGACATGATCTTCGTGCCGCTGCGCTCGGGCCGCACGCTGCATCACGACGTCGAAGGACGCTGGGGTGCGGGCCGCGTGCTGCTGCGCGCCGCCAAGCAGGGTACCGGCATCATCGCCGGCGGCCCGATGCGCGCTGTCTTCGAGACGCTCGGCATGCATGACGTGGTCGCCAAGTCGATGGGGTCGTCGAACCCCTACAACATGGTTCGCGCCACCTTCGACGCGCTGAAGAGCCAGATGCATCCCAAGGATGTGGCTGCCGCGCGCGGCATCAAGTATTCGACCCTTCAGGCCCGCCGCGGCACCGCCGTTGCGGCTGAAGAATAGTCGATCTGACCAGGGATTTTGACCATGGCCAAGAAAGCAACCAAGACCATCACCGTTGAGCAGATCGGTTCGCCGATCCGCCGCCCGAAGGAACAGCGCGCGACGCTGGTCGGCCTCGGCCTCAACAAGATGCACAAGCAGCGCACGCTGGAAGATACGCCCTCCGTGCGCGGCATGATCGCCGCCGTCCAGCACCTCGTCCGCGTCGTGGACGAGGGCTGAGCCAAAGCGCAGGAGAAGCAAGATGAAACTCAACGATCTGCGTGACAAGGACGGCGCGACGCACTCCAAGAAGCGTCTCGGCCGCGGTATCGGTTCCGGTTCGGGCAAGACCGCCGGTCGCGGCGTCAAGGGCCAGAAGGCGCGCTCCGGCGTTGCCGTCAACGGCTTCGAGGGTGGCCAGATGCCGCTTTACCGGCGCCTGCCGAAGCGTGGCTTCAACAACATCTTCGCCAAGAGCTTCGTTGTCGTCTCGCTGGCCCGCATCCAGGAAGCCGTCGATGCCAAGAAGCTCGACGCCAAGGCGACCGTGACGGCCGAGGCGCTTGTCGCCGCCGGCGTCATCCGTCGCGTCAAGGATGGCGTGCGCGTGCTGTCCGATGGCGAACTCAAGGCCAAGCTCGCCTTCGACGTCGCTGGCGCCTCCAAGGCCGCGATCGAGAAGATCGAAAAGGCCGGTGGGTCGGTCAAGCTGCCGGAAAAGGCAGCTGCCGAGTAACGGCAATTTGAAGCGCGGTCGGCAAGAGTGGCATCCGTTTTTGCTTTCGATAGCGCTTTGATCTGCTCAATTTAGCGGCCGCGTCAACGCGGCCGCTTGCATGTTTACAGCCCGGAGCTTATCTCGTGAGCTTCGGTGAAACGCACCGCCTGACCTCACGGGCCATCAAGCGTTACCAAGCGGAGAATCAGGCATGGCTTCGGCTGCTGAACAACTAGCCTCGAATCTGAATTTCTCGGCCTTCGCCAAGGCGGAGGACCTGAAGAAACGCATCTGGTTCACCATCGGCGCGTTGCTCGTCTATCGCCTCGGCACCTACATCCCGCTTCCCGGCATCAATCCCGATGCCTTCGCCCAGGCCTTCTCCTCGCAGAGCAAGGGCGTGCTCGGCATGTTCAACATGTTCGCCGGCGGCGCCGTGCAGCGCATGGCGATCTTTGCGCTTGGCATCATGCCCTACATCTCCGCCTCCATCATCATGCAGTTGATGACATCGGTCATTCCCTCGCTGGAAGCGCTGAAGAAGGAAGGCGAGCAGGGCCGCAAGGTCATCAACCAGTACACGCGCTACGGCACCGTGCTGCTGGCGCTGGTGCAGGCCTACGGCATTTCGGTGGGGCTGGAGAACGGCAACGGCATCGTCAGCGATCCCGGCATGTTCTTCCGCATCTCCACCGTCGTCACGCTGGTCGGCGGCACCATGTTCCTGATGTGGCTCGGCGAGCAGATCACCGCGCGCGGCATCGGTAACGGTATCTCGCTCATCATTTTCTCCGGCATCGTCGCTGGTCTTCCGCACGCCATTTCCGGCACGCTGGAACTCGGCCGCACCGGCGCCCTGTCGACCGGCCTGATCCTGGCGATCATCGTGCTGGCCATCGTCGTCATCGCGCTCATCGTCTTTTTCGAGCGCGCCCAGCGCCGCCTGCTGATCCAGTATCCGAAGCGCCAGGTCGGCAACCGCATGTTCCAGGGCGATACCTCGCATTTGCCGCTCAAACTCAACACGTCGGGCGTCATCCCGCCGATCTTCGCGTCGTCGCTTCTCCTGCTGCCGGCCACCGTCGCCGGCTTCTCGCAGACGACTAACATGCCGGCCTGGGCGAGCACCATCCTGGCCTCGCTCGGCCACGGCCAGCCGCTCTACATGGCATTCTACGCGGCGATGATCGTGTTCTTCGCCTTCTTCTACACTGCGATTGTCTTCAACCCGAAGGACACCGCCGACCAGCTCAAGAAGCATTCGGGCTTCATCCCGGGCTATCGCCCGGGCGAGCGCACCGCCGATTACATCGATTACGTTCTCACCCGCATCACCGTCGTCGGCGCCATCTATCTGGTGCTGGTGTGCCTGCTGCCGGAGTTCCTGATCTCGGCGACTGGCGTACCATTCTACCTTGGTGGCACATCGCTTCTGATCGTGGTCAGTGTCACGCTCGATACGGTTGCGCAGATTCAGGGTCATCTGATCGCGCACCAGTATGAAGGCCTGATCAAGAAGTCGAAGCTGCGCGGGGGGAAGAAAGCCAGATGAGGTTGATTTTGCTTGGGCCGCCGGGGGCGGGCAAGGGGACACAAGCACAAAGACTGGTAGAAAAACACGGCATTCCCCAGCTCTCGACGGGTGACATGCTGCGTGCCGCCGTCCAGGCGGGTACCGAGGTCGGCAAGCGCGCCAAGGCGGTGATGGATGCTGGAGAATTGGTATCCGACGCCATCGTCAACGCCATCGTCGCAGAACGTATCGATCAGGCCGACTGCGCCAAGGGGTTCATCCTCGACGGCTACCCGCGTACGCTTGTGCAGGCCGATGCGGTTGAATCGATGCTCTCGGAGCGCGGCATTGGTCTCGATACGGTTATAGAACTGGTCGTCGATGACAGGGCTTTGGTCGGCCGCATCGTCAAGCGCGCCGATGATGCCAAGGCCGCCGGCCAGCCGGTGCGCAAGGACGACAATCCCGCTGTGTTCGAAGAGCGCCTGCGGGAGTACTACAAGAAGACCGCTCCGCTGACCGGCTACTACTATGCCAAGGGCAAGCTCAAGACTGTGGACGGCATGGCCAGTATCGACGCGGTGACCGCCGAGATCGAGACCGTGCTCGCCGCGGCCGCAAAGGCGCGGTAAGGGAATTTAAAGATTAAGCTTGACGGAGACGGTTCGCTGCGGTATGGCGGCCCGTCTTCCTATCAGGTGCGCACTTTGCTTGTCCGCAAGGGCAAGGCAGTCGCTTTGAACTGGAAACTCCCGCAAGGGCCGGCCTCCACCGGACGCGGGGCAATTTGAACAGCGCCGGGATCTGCCTTGTTTAAGGTCGTCCGGTCCACATGGAGAAGAGAAGAACATGGCTCGTATAGCCGGCGTCAACATTCCGACCAACAAGCGCGTCGTCATCGCGCTTCAGTACATTCACGGCATTGGCAAGAAGTTCGCCCAGGAGATCGTCGACAAGGTCGGCATCCCGGCCGAGCGCCGCGTCAACCAGCTGACCGACGCGGAAGTGCTGCAGATCCGCGAGACCATCGACCGCGATTACCAGGTCGAAGGCGACCTGCGTCGCGAAGTGTCGATGAACATCAAGCGTCTGATGGATCTCGGCTGCTACCGCGGCCTGCGTCACCGCCGCTCGCTGCCGGTTCGCGGTCAGCGCACCCATACCAATGCACGTACCCGCAAGGGCCCGGCCAAGTCGATTGCCGGCAAGAAGAAGTAATTTTTTAGGGGAATAAGGGAGTAGGGGAGTAAGGCAGTAGGGAATGCCCGTCGATCGGGTCGCATTTTTCCCTACTCCCTTACTGCCCTATTCCCCTACTCCCTTGGTAAGGTGGAGCCGCTGGCATTACGGCGGTGTAGAGATCAACTGAAAGGACTACCATGGCCAAGGAAGCCGCACGTGTTCGCCGCCGCGAACGCAAGAACATTTCGTCGGGCGTTGCCCACGTCAATTCGACCTTCAACAACACGATGATCACCATCACTGACGCGCAGGGCAATTCGATCGCCTGGTCGTCGGCCGGTGCCCAGGGCTTCAAGGGTTCGCGCAAGTCGACCCCGTTCGCCGCCCAGATGGCTGCCGAGGACGTTGCCAAGAAGGCCCAGGAACACGGCATGCGCATGCTCGAAGTCGAGGTCTGCGGACCGGGCTCCGGTCGTGAATCGGCGCTGCGCGCCCTGCAGGCGGCCGGCTTCACCATCACCTCGATCCGTGATGTGACGCCGATCCCGCACAATGGCTGCCGCCCGCGCAAGAAGCGCCGCGTCTAACATTATTGAACGCCGCGCGAACGCTCACAAAAGCGTTCCTCCACGGTATTCCAGGTCGCCCGCCACGATTGGATGGTGGCGGGTCAACGGAAGGAAAGCATCATGATCCAGAAAAATTGGCAGGAACTGATCAAGCCGAACAAGATCGAGTTCTCGTCGAAGAAGAAGACGCTGACCACGCTGGTCGCCGAACCGCTCGAGCGTGGCTTTGGTCTTACCCTCGGCAACGCGCTGCGCCGCGTGCTTCTGTCTTCGCTGCGCGGTGCGGCTGTCACCGCCGTGCAGATCGACGGCGTCCTGCATGAATTCTCGTCCATCGCCGGTGTGCGCGAGGACGTGACCGACATCGTCTTGAACATCAAGGAAATCGCCATCCGCATGGAAGGCGACGGCCCCAAGCGCATGGTCGTGCGCAAGCAGGGCCCGGGTGCGGTTCTCGCCGGCGACATCCAGACGGTTGGCGACGTCGAGATCCTCAACCCCGACCACGTCATCTGCACGCTGGACGAAGGCGCTGAAATCCGCATGGAATTCACCGTCGACACCGGCAAGGGTTACGTGCCGGCCGAGCGCAATCGCGCCGAGGACGCGCCGATTGGCCTGATCCCGGTCGACAGCCTCTATTCGCCGGTCAAGAAGGTCTCCTACAAGGTCGAGAACACCCGTGAGGGCCAGGTTCTCGACTATGACAAGCTGACCATGACCATCGAGACCGATGGCTCGATCTCGGGCGAGGACGCGGTGGCTTTCGCCGCCCGCATCCTGCAGGACCAGCTTGGCCTGTTCGTCAACTTCGACGAGCCGCAGAAGGAAGTCGCCGCCGAAGCCGTCACCGAGCTCGCCTTCAACCCGGCGCTGCTCAAGAAGGTCGACGAACTCGAGCTTTCGGTGCGTTCGGCCAACTGCCTGAAGAACGACAACATCGTCTATATCGGCGATCTCATCCAGAAGACCGAAGCCGAGATGCTGCGCACCCCGAACTTCGGCCGCAAGTCGCTGAACGAGATCAAGGAAGTGCTGGCGGCTATGGGCCTGCACCTCGGTATGGAAGTGCCGGACTGGCCGCCGGAAAACATCGAAGACCTCGCCAAGCGTTACGAAGACCAATATTGAGCATGAACTCCAAGGATCGGCGGCGTGAGCCGCTCGATCCGACGGTCATGCGGAAAGCCATCAGAGGCCGTGGCCTCTTGAACAACTGAAGAAGGAAAAGAGCCATGCGCCACGGTTTCAAAGGCCGCCGCTTCGCCCGCAGCATAAGCCACCGCAAGTCGATGTTCGCCAACCTGGCGGTGTCGCTGCTCGAGCACGAGCAGATCGTCACCACCTTGCCGAAGGCGAAGGACCTGCGTCCGATCGTCGAGAAGCTGGTGACGCTCGGCAAGCGCGGCGACCTGCACGCCCGCCGCCAGGTGATCGCGCAGATCGGCAATGAAGGCGTCGTCAAGCGCCTGTTCGACACCATCGCCCCGCGCTATGCCACCCGCAACGGCGGCTACCTGCGCATCATGAAGGCGGGCTTCCGTCACGGCGACAATGCCGCGATGGCCGTCATCGAGTTCGTCGACCGCGACACCGACGCCAAGGGCGCCGGCGACCGCGCCCGCCTTGAGGCGGAAGGCACGGACGAAGCCGCGGCCGCATAAGGCTTCGTCCTTTCCAGATTGAATTAAAGGGGCCTGCGGGCCCCTTTTTCATATTCTGTGCGCGCCAAGCCGTGCCCAAAACTATTGATTGGCGCGAAAATAATCGGATTTCAGCGGCTTAGCCTTTCATTTTGCACATTCGTCGGGACAATGCGCCCGAACTCGCCTTGGAGGATTCGCGAATGCTCGCCAAAAGACTGTCCCTTGTTCTGCTTTGCGCCTTCATGGTGTTCGCAGCCGCACCGGCAGTCCGGCAGGCGCTGGCCGAGGACGCCGCCAAGCCCGCCGATCCGGGGCTCTCCGATGTGCTGACCGACCTGCTGCATGGCGTTGAAGGCGAGAATGCCACTTCAGGCCCGGACAAGCGCGTGCCGTTCGGTCGTGAGGAAGTGCAATTGTCGTTCGCGCCTCTGGTCAAGCAGACCGCGCCGGCCGTGGTCAATGTCTATGCCTCGCAGACAGCCAAGGTGACATCGCCTTTCGAAGGCGATCCGTTCTTCGAGGAGTTTTTCGGCCGCGCCCAGCCGCGTGCTCAGTCTTCCCTGGGCTCGGGTGTGCTCGTTGATCCGAGCGGTGTCATCGTCACAAATTTTCACGTCATCAAGGACGCCGACGAGGTCAAGGTGGCGACCGCCGATGGCCGTGAATTCGCCAGCAAGGTGATGCTGAAGGACGAAACGCTCGACCTTGCCGTGCTCAAGATTGAGTCCGACAAGCCGTTCCCGGTGATCGCCATCGGCGATTCCGACGCGCTCGAAGTCGGCGACCTGGTGCTGGCCATCGGCAATCCCTTCGGCGTCGGCCAGACCACCACCAGCGGCATCGTTTCCGCCCTTGCGCGCAGCCATATCGGCGTCTCGGACTCGGGCTATTTCATCCAGACCGACGCCGCCATCAATCCCGGTAATTCCGGCGGCGCGCTGATCAACATGGGCGGCCAACTGGTCGGCATCAACACCGCCATCTACAGCCGCAGCGGCGGCTCGATCGGTATCGGCTTTGCGATCCCAGCCAACATGGTGCGGGCTTTCGCCGATGCCGCCAAGGCCGGCCTCGATTTCTTCGAACGGCCCTATATCGGCGCCGAGTTCGAAGCTGTGACGCCGCAGATCGCCGAATCGCTCGGCATGGAAAAGCCGACCGGGGCGCTGGTCTCGTCCGTCGACGCGACAGGCCCCGCCGGCAAGGCAGGACTGAAGCCGGGCGATGTCGTGCTGCAGATCAATGGCAAGCCGGTCGAGAGCATCGAGGCGCTCGACTATCGCATGGCGACGCTGTCGATCGGCGCCAAGGCGAATTTCGCGATCCTGACCAAGGGCCAGCAGGCAGCGATGGATATCGCGTTGGAGCGGGCGCCGGAGGGTGCGAAAGCCTCGGAAGTGACGCTGCATGGCCGCAGCCCGTTCTCGGGCGCCAAGGTCTCGGAACTGTCGCCGCGGCTTGCCCAGAAGCTCGGCCTGCGCACGGACCTCAAGGGCGTGACGGTGATCGACATCAACCGTGATTCGCCGGCCGCCGATTTCGGCTTCCAGCCGGGCGACATCGTGCGCGAGGTCAACGGCACCAGCATCGACACCGCCGCAACGCTGGCGCAGGTAGCCCAGCAGGATACGCGCTGGTGGCGCTTTACCGTCGAGCGCGGCGGGCAGATACTGCGCCAGGTGTTGCGTTACTGAGTTCGATCTGAAGGATCGCGCTCCAAACCAAAAGAAGTGCATGGCCGATCTGTTCAGTGTCGATGAACCGGAAAAGGTGCCGCCCGGGCGGCCGCTGGCCGACAGGCTGCGGCCGAAAAACCTTGGCGAGGTCGTCGGCCAGGAGCATCTGACGGGTCCCGATGGCGCGCTGACCCGGCTGATCGGTTCCGGTTCGCTGGGGTCGATGATCTTCTGGGGTCCGCCCGGCACCGGCAAGACCACGGTGGCAAGGCTGCTTGCCGGCGAAACCAGCCTTGCGTTCGAGCAGATATCGGCCCTGTTTTCCGGCGTCGCCGACCTGAAGAAAGTGTTCGAGGCGGCCAAGCTGCGCCGCGCCAACGGGCGCCAGACGCTGCTTTTCGTCGACGAGATTCACCGCTTCAACCGTGCCCAGCAGGACTCTTTCCTCCCCGTCATGGAGGACGGGACGGTCGTCCTGGTCGGCGCCACCACCGAAAATCCATCCTTCGAACTCAACGCGGCCTTGTTGTCGCGCGCACGGGTCATGGTCTTCCATTCGCTCGGCGAAGACAGCATCGCCAAGCTGATGATAAGGGCGGAGGAGACGGAGGGCAGGGCGCTGCCGCTCGATGACGAGGCGCGGGCGATGCTGATCCGCATGAGCGATGGCGACGGACGTGCATCGCTGACATTGGCCGAGGAAGTCTGGCGTGCAGCCAAGCCTGGCGAGATATTCGATCCCGAAGGGCTGCAGCGCATCGTCCAGCGCCGTGCGCCAATCTACGACAAGGGCCAGGATGGCCATTACAATCTGATCTCGGCGCTGCACAAGTCGGTGCGCGGCTCGGATCCGGATGCCGCGCTCTACTATCTGGCGCGCATGTTCGATGCCGGCGAGGATCCGCTCTATCTTGGCCGCCGGCTGGTGCGTATGGCGATGGAGGACATCGGGCTGGCCGATCCGCAGGCACTGGTCGTCGCCAACGCCGCCAAGGATGCCTATGACTATCTCGGCTCTCCCGAGGGCGAGCTCGCTTTCGCCGAGGCCACCGTCTATCTCGCCACCGCGCCGAAATCCAACGCCGTCTATACGGCCTTCAAGGCAGCCACGCGGGCCGCGAAGGAACATGGCTCGCTGCTGCCGCCCAAGCATATCCTCAACGCGCCGACCAAGCTGATGAAAGAGGAGGATTACGGCGCCGGCTACCGTTACGACCATGATGAGCCGGACGCCTTTTCAGGCCAGGATTATTTTCCCGAAAGAATGGGTCGACAGACCTTCTACGATCCGCCCGAACGTGGTTTCGAGCGCGATATCAGGAAGCGGCTCGACTACTGGGCAAAGCTGCGCAAAGAGCGGGAATAGCCGGTTTGCGGAGTCCGGTGGCCTTGGCGGTGCGAAACGAGGCCTCGCCCTGGGGGATTTCCACTTCGGTTCTCCTGCACGCGCTGCTCGCCGCCACGGTTATGTTGATACCACTGCAGAAGCCCCCGAACCGGCGTGAGGAGGAGGAGCGCGTGTCGGTCGCCATCCTGACGCCACAGCAGTTCGAGGCTTCGACAAGACCCCCTTCACCGCCCGCTGAGGAGGCGCCCAGCGCGCCTATGCCTGAGGCACCGGTGGCGGCGCCAAGCGCTCGTCAGTCTCCCGCCGCGCCGGCCATGATTCGCCCGACGCGGATGCTGTCGGCCAAGACGCTCGCCGATCCGCGCAGCAAGCAGGCCCGCGCCGATCTCGAGACCTTCGCGTCCGACGAGCGCATGGTGCAGCTTTGCAATCTGGAGGCCATGGATCAGATCCGCCAATGGCGCGCGGATTTCCAGCCGGAGCGGGTGGTGCCCTATGCAACCGCCGAGGAAAAGATCGCCGGCACGACGATCGCCGCCGATGGTGCGGCTTTTCGCAGCGGTAAAAACTGGTACAGTCTGAAGTTCAAATGCCAGCTCGCGCAGGACGGCGAAAGTGTCATCGGCTTTGAGTTTCTGGTCGGCGATCCCGTGGCCAGGGACAAATGGGACGAGCTTGGCTTGCCGGCGGTGCATTGACAGCCCGGCATGCTCCACCAGGCAGCCAGCCCGGCCGGATACCATGGCCGTTGTGCGGTGACCCAAAAAACCTTATCAAGGCGCACGGTCGGGCGGTGGCCGTTGCCATGATTTGGGCACCTCATTCGCAACAGGATCGCGCGTCGCGCGTGGAAAAATGACAAAAACCCTTCGCAAATCCCTTCGCAAATTCGCCATTGCCATCCCGCTTCTCGCCCTTGGCTTCTATTTCATCCCGATGCTGACGACGATCTTCATCGTCTGTGGCCTGATCGACGTGCTGCGCAACAACAGGAAGGATCTGGCGCTGTTCAGCGGCTACTTCCTTGGCAACGGGCTCTTCACCTGGTTGCTCTCACCCTTCAACCTGCTGGTCGATCTTCTGTGCTACAGAAATCCGGGCGTGTGGAAGCTGGAGCAGTTTCCCGCCGACTATCAGCGTGAGGTCAACGAGGTCCTTGATGTCTTCAAGGCGCGCAAGGACGAGATCATCGCCGACATCGACGCCAATTTCGGCACCGGCCGGCGTGGCATGTATGTCTATCAATGGTACGGCAAGCACCGGATCGACAACGTCGCTGAATTCAACAAGGATTTCAAATACATCAAGACCATTGCCGTTTCGGTCTTCAGGGGCAAGGAATCGACCTCCTGGCATTTCGGGCCGCTGCGGCTCAGCCTGCGCATTCTCTACAATCTGCTGCCGGTAAAGGCGGAGGTTTTCGTCGAGTGCAACAACGCCAGGAACTACTGGCATGACAATCCGCTCTACATTTTCGACGACACGCTGCTGCATCGTTCGGTCAACGAATATGACGGCCGCCGCTACTGCGTGTTCATGGACATTGTCAGGCCGTCGCCATTCCCGGGCCTCATCGCGGGGCTTCTCGCCATCGTCTCGGTGAGCGTCGAGCGCATCAATTCGATGTTCTACAAGAACTGGAAGATGATTGGCTCCACAAAGCCGAAGAAGGTCGAAACCACCTGAGTTGAAGATCCATCGATGCTGCCGGCTCTGCCGGCAGCATCCTGAATGCGTTAGGGCAGTTCCAGGAAACGCAGACGGCTTTCCGTCGCGAATTGCGTCAAACCAAGAGCCGCTGCCGGCGCTCCTGCATTGGTTTGAGCACCGCCAGGCAATGCTCTGACAAGCCATGCTCTGACAAGACGGGCAGCTTTAGCGTTACATCGGTTCAGACCTCGGCCTCTTTGGGCCGTCGCCAATTCATTATATGACCTATGTCGCAGGATTCGCATTTGCCCGCACGGCTCCGGCTGCGTCAGGGTATCTCGATTCTGCCCTCGGCAGTTCTGTCTCTTCCTTCCTTGGCGGATCCAAGTGTCAAAGCACAAAGCCTTCGGAGTCTGGGCGGGAACCTACATATGCACCGTGATGCTAGGCATTGCTATCAGCGCCGCGTACATAAATCTTGAAGAACCGGTCTACTATTGGGACTACGCTGCTTATTTCAATGTGTTCAACCAGCAGGGCGCGCTCCTGGTCGAGAGCCCCTTCAACTGGCTGAGCCAGGTGGGTACCTCCATTGCCACGCAGGACTATGGTGTGGCTATCCTGGTGCCGTTGATGCCCTTTCACATCGTCTTCGGTGGTTCGAGGCTTTCCTTCGTCGCTGGAATAGTCTCGGTCTACCTGGTTCCAGCGGTTCTTTTCATAGGCAGGATAAGTTATCTCGAGGCGGTCTCCGAGGCACCTTCTCGCAGCTGGCCAGCCGTTTGGATCGCGGCTTTGCTCTACACGCCGTTCTGGGCGCCGACACTGCGTGGAATGCCTGATGTTGCCGGCTGTCTCGCTCTCACCGCGGCAACCTATTTCCTGTGGAAGTCAAAATTCCTGACCCGCGAACCGGTGGTGGGCGGAATATCGGTCGGCGCCAGCCTATGGTTGGCCTTCATGCTGCGGCGCTGGTACGCCTACGCCGCTATCGGGGTCACCCTTTCCGCGGCGTTCCTGGGCCTGCTGCAGATCGCAAGGGATCGGGATCTTCCGGCATTCCGCGCTGCGGCTGGGGGTGGCCTGTGTGCGATCTTCGTTGTCACCGCAACCGCATTGAACTTCCAGCTGCCGCTGATCGCCAGAATTCTGGGAACGAGCTACGGCGACCTCTACAGCGGATACAAGACGACCTTTGGCACTGAACTCGGTGAAATGGGGAGCCGGCTCAGCTATGTGAATTGGCTGCTGATCATTGCCGGGCTTTACATCTCCATTGCTCGCCGCAACAGGTTCTCCCTGTTCTGCGCCATCGCCTCGCTGCTGACATTTTTGATTTTCACCCGGACGCAGGATCCGGAACCCCATCATTCACTGCCGATGTTCCTTTGGCTTTTCCCTGCATACGCCCAAGCCATTGTCGCGATCGTTTCCGTGCCGGCGCTGAAATCGCGATGGTGGACCGCAGGCATGGCGGTTGCCGCTGGGCTCGCTTTCCTGGGCACATTTTTCCCGACAGGTCGTCAGCTCCTGTCTCCGGTCGATTTCTTTTTTGCGCGGGAGGCCACGCTCCCGCTCCATCTCGATAATCTCCCCGAATACAGGCGCATGATCGATGATCTGGCCGGCAGAATGGGGCCACAGGATCGCTTTTCGGTTTTTGCCTCGGGGGCAGTCATGAGCGACGCGCTGTTGTTCGGGATGGATCGGGACCTCGTTCCCCATATCGGCTGGATTTGCCAGGTGGATAGTCGTGATCGGTTTCAGCCGGACGCATTGAAATCCAGATTTGTGATTGTGACCGACCCGCCGGTTACTCATCTGCAACCGGGCGCGCAGATTTGCGTCACGCTTCCGAACCAATATATTCTTGACGGGCAAGGCATCGGTGCCGCGTACAAGCGCATTGCGCGGTACCAATTGTCCGGCGGCGTTACCGGCTATCTCTATGAGCAGATGCGTCCAGTCACGCAGCAGGAACTCAATGCGCTGTACGGCGAATTCAAGAAGAGATATCCGGACTGGACAACACCTGTCTGGTGAACCGCGACAGGCGGATCTGGCGCTGACCGAGCCCAAGGGATTGACGCCGGCGCCCTCTCAGGGGCAGTAACGGCTATGTTCAATCTGCTTCTTGTTGCCGTTGGCGGCGGCATCGGTGCCGGCATCCGCCATTTGACCAGTATGGGCGCGCTGCGCCTCGTCGGCCCCAACTATCCCTGGGGCACGATGGCGATCAACATCATCGGCTCCTTTGCTATGGGGCTGTTCATCGCCGTTCTGGTGCGCCGCGGCGGATCGAACGAGCTCAGGCTATTCGTCGCCACCGGCATCCTTGGCGGCTTCACCACCTTTTCCGCTTTTTCGCTCGATTTCGCGACGCTGTGGGAGCGGGGCGCCACGTTGCCGGCGTTTGGTTACGCGCTTGCAAGCGTCATTGGCGCGATCATTGCCCTGTTTCTGGGACTTTGGCTTGCAAGAAGCCTGCCATAAAGCATGCCATGGCGTGCTTTATGGTTTTGGGCGGCGTGCATTAATGCTATTGCCGCGCCAAACGCAGGCCAAGAGCCCTGCTCGGGAAACGGATAAGCGAAAAAGACATGGCAGGCGTTGAACAGATCACGGTGGAGGCCGGCGAGGCGGGCATGCGGCTCGATCGCTGGTTCAAGACCCATTTCCCGGGTCTTGGCTTCGGCCATCTGCAGAAGCTGTTGCGCTCCGGCCAGATCCGCGTCGATGGCGGTCGGGTCAAGGCCGACACCCGCGTCGAGCCGGGCCAGATGGTGCGTGTGCCGCCGCTCGAGGTGGACAAGAAGGGCGAGAGCGCGCTCACAGGCCACTCGATCCGCAACCAGGGTGACGCCGATGTGCTCGCCAAGATGCTGATCCATGAGGATCCGAAGGTCTTCGTCTTCAACAAGCCGGCGGGCCTCGCCGTTCAGGGCGGCTCCGGCGTCACGCGCAATGTCGACGACATGCTGGAAGCCTGGCGCAACCAGAAGGGCGAGAAGCCGCGGCTGGTGCATCGGCTCGACCGCGATACGTCGGGCGTGCTGGTCGTCGCCCGTACCAGGCTGGCCGCCATGAAGCTCTCCGAGGCGTTCCGGGCACGGGAAACCAAGAAGACCTACTGGGCGCTGGTCAAGGGCGTGCCGCCCAAGCGCGAGGACAAGATCTCGACCTGGCTGATCAAGGAGGCGACGCCGGACGGCGACCGCGTGCGCATCGCCGCGCATGGCGAAAAGGGCGCCGACCACGCCGTGTCCTATTACCGCATCATCGAGCAGGCGGCGCAGACCATGACCTGGCTGGAGATGGAGCCTTATACGGGCCGCACGCACCAGCTCCGCGTCCACGCCGCCTATATCGGCTGTCCGATCATCGGCGACCCGAAATACTTCGAAGCCGACACCAACTGGGATTTTCCCGGCGGCATTCAAAACCGCCTGCACCTGCACGCGCGCCGCATCATTATTCCGCACCCGGACAAGGGCGTCATCGATGTCACCGCGCCGATGCCGCCGCACATGCGCCAAAGCTGGAACCTGATCGGCTTCGACGACGCCAGCGCGGAGGATTGACCGTGAGCGGCGCCACCGACGCGCTTGATCGGCGCGACGCTGTCGATATGGCCGCCGCCGCCATCATGGTCGGCCTGACCTTTTCCTGGGGGCTGAACTACGTCGCCGCCAAAATCTCCTATGCCGGCTACGACCCGGTCTTCCTGTCGATCGCGCGTTCGGTCATTGGTGGTTTCTGCGTTTTCCTCTGGTGCCGATGGCGCGGCATCGCGCTGTTCACCAGGGATGGGACACTGCTGGCCGGCATCGCGGTCGGCGTGCTTTTCGGCGTCGAGTTCCTTTGCCTCTATGTCGGCCTGGAGCATACGACCGTTGCCCGCAATACGCTGCTGGTCAACTCGATGCCGTTCTGGATGCTGATCGGCGGCCACTTGCTGCTCGGCGAACGGATCACCACGCGCAAATTCCTTGGCCTGCTGTTGGCCTTTGCGGGTCTCGCCACCGTTTTTTCCGACAAGCTCGGCGGTAGCGGAGACATGCTGTTCGGCGATCTCCTGAGCCTTGGTTCCGGGTTTTTCTGGGCTCTGACCAACATCCTCATCAAGCGATCGAAACTGGTCGAGGCAACCGCGGAGAAGCTGCTGCTCTATCAACTCGCCGGCGCGGCGGTTGTTGGCGTGTTGGTGATGCCTCTCGCGGGCCCGCCGGTTCGCGATCCAGCCTTGCTGCCGACATTGGCGCTGCTTTTCCAGGCGATCTATATCGTGGCCTTTACCTATGTGCTGTGGTTCTGGCTGCTGCGCCGCTATCCGGCCTCCGGCCTGTCGAGCTTCACCTTCCTCTCGCCGGTTTTCGGTGTTTTATGCGGCGCGATGTTCTTGAATGAGCCGCTGACCATTCGCATCTTCCTGGCACTTGGTCTCATCGCGGCGGGCCTGATCATCGTCAACCGGCCGGCGCGCAAGCTGACGCCGGTGTGAAAGAGATTTTCATGCGCGATATCCTCAACGACCTCGAAGCGGGCAAGTATCTTTCCGATCCGGATCCGGTGCGTCGCGCCCAGATCCAGATGAAGACGCCGCTGCCCAAGCGCTTCTACAAGGAGGTTTCGGTCGTGCCGGTGGAAGCTGGCTTTGCCGTGCAACTCGACGGCAGGCCGGTGCGCACCCCGGGCAAGGCGTTGCTGGCGCTGCCGACCGAGGCGGCCGCGACGCTGGTTGCAGGCGAGTTCGCCGAACAGGGCGAGACGATCAATCCGGTGACGATGCCGGTGATGCGGCTTGTCAACACCGCCATCGATGGCGTGGCCAGCGATCCGCAGGCGGTGCTGGAAGACATTCTGCGTTTCGCCTCGTCGGACCTGCTCTGCTATCGCGCCGACGCCCCACAAGGGCTGGTCGAGCGGCAGAACGAGCAGTGGGATCCCGTCATCGACTGGGCGCGCGCTTCGCTCGGCGTTCGCTTCAACCTTGCCGAGGGCATCATCCATGTCGAGCAGCCGCGCGAGACCATTGCCGTGCTGGGCAGCCGTCTGGCGCAGCGCGCCCAACCGCTGCGCCTTGCCGCCATTCATGTCATGACGTCGCTGACCGGCTCGGCACTGCTGGCGCTGGCGGTCGATTTCGGCGAGCTCGACGGCGAGGAAGCCTGGGCCGCCGGCCATGTCGACGAAGACTGGCAGATCGCCCAGTGGGGACAGGACGCCGAAGCCGTCGCGCGCCGCACCGCGCGCAAACGAGATATGATGGCCGCCGTCAGCCTGCTCGAAGCGCTGCAGGCCTGAGCGCTTCGCTCCGCCTTCGCACTGCACCTAATACGAAAGTCATAATCCCATCGTCGCGGTGCCTTTCCCCGGCGCTTTCTGCCATTTTTCCTGTGTTGGCTGCGTCTTGTGAGTCCGCGTTCCGAGGAGAACGCGGACGTTGGCGCACAGCATCGAGGACTGGGTCTCACGGGAGGATAACTCAATGGCAATGGCATCGACCGCCGGCGGAACGAGCCGCGGCATGACGCGAGAGGAGAAGAAAGTCATCTTCGCTTCCTCGCTCGGCACCGTTTTCGAATGGTACGATTTCTATCTCTACGGCTCGCTGGCGGCTTTCATCGGCTCGACCTTTTTCAGCCCGACCATTCCCGAGGCAACGCGCAACATCTTCGCGCTGCTTGCCTTTGCCGCGGGCTTCCTGGTGCGCCCGTTCGGCGCGCTGCTGTTCGGTCGCATCGGCGACCTCGTCGGCCGCAAATACACATTCCTGGTCACCATGACGATCATGGGTCTCTCGACCTTCCTGGTCGGCCTTCTGCCCGGCTATGCGACCTTGGGCATCGCGGCTCCGGTGATCCTGATCGCCCTGCGCATGCTGCAGGGCTTGGCGCTGGGCGGCGAATATGGTGGTGCGGCCACCTACGTCGCCGAGCACGCGCCCGATGACCGCCGCGGCTTCTACACCTCATGGATCCAGACGACCGCGACGCTAGGCCTGTTCCTGTCGCTGATCATCATCCTTATCGTGCAGGGATCGCTGAGCAAGGAGACTTACGCCGCCTGGGGCTGGCGCATTCCTTTCATCGTCTCTTTCCTGCTGCTCGCCGTCTCGATCTGGATCCGGTTGTCTCTGTCGGAGTCCCCGACCTTCCAGAAGATGAAGGAAGAAGGCAAGGGCTCCAAGGCGCCGCTCTCGGAAGCCTTTGGTCAGTGGAAGAACGCCAAGATCGCGCTCCTGGCGCTGCTCGGCCTCACCGCCGGTCAGGCCGTCGTCTGGTACAACGGCCAGTTCTACGCGCTGTTCTTCCTGCAGAACGTGCTGAAAGTCGACGCGCAGTCGGTCAACATCATGATCGCCATCGCGCTGGCGCTAGGCTCGATCTTCTTTGTCGTGTTCGGCTGGCTCTCCGACAAGATCGGCCGCAAGCCGATCATCATGGCTGGCCTTGCGCTGGCCATCGTCTGCACCTTCCCACTCTTCAAGGCGTTGACCTGGGCCGCCAATCCGGCGCTCGCCAAGGCACAGCAGAGCACCCGGGCAACGGTGACGGCGGCACCCGGCGACTGCAGGTTCCAGTTCAATCCGGTCGGCACGGCGAAATTCACGACATCCTGCGACATCGCGACTTCGTTCCTGACCAAGAACTCGGTTCCGTACGATGTGGTGTCGACGGCGGCCCCCGGGACGGCTGCGTCAGTCAAGATTGGTACAGAGACGGTGCCGTCCTACGATGCGGTCGCGGCCGGCGATCAGGCCAAGGCCAAGGACGCGGTCTTCGTCAAGGCCGTCAACATGTCCCTGCGGGACAGCGGTTATCCGCTGAAGCGTGCGGCAATTAAGGTTGCGGACCAGAAACTCGATGCCTTCATCGCAGCCAATCCTGAACTCAAGCTCGACGCAGCCGCGATCCGCGGCGGCGAGAAGGCAGCGGTGCCGACCGATCAGGCGGTCAAGGACAAGCTCTTGACCGCCGATGAGGCCGCGGGCGCACCCGAGGTCACCGTCTACAACATACCGGGCGGCGGTGCCTTTGCCATGTTCGCCGATCCGGCGGCGGTGAACTGGCCGATGACAATCGGTATCCTGTTCATCCTGGTGCTGTTCGTGACCATGGTTTACGGGCCGATCGCGGCGATCCTTGTCGAGATGTTCCCGACTCGCATCCGCTACACCGGCATGTCATTGCCCTACCACATCGGCAATGGCTGGTTCGGCGGCCTGCTGCCGGCGACGGTGTTCGCGCTCAGCGCCTACAAGGGCGACATCTACTATGGCCTTTGGTACCCGGTGGTCATCGCGGCGATGACGCTGATCATCGGCATGATCTTCGTCAAGGATACGCTGGGAACCGACCTGCACGCCAAGGAGTAGTCGATAGGCTCTTACGAACGAAAAGCCCGGCGCGAGCGATCGCGCCGGGCTTTTTCATGCGAGATCGACGTGGAGCGGCTTCAGCTTTTCCGTTGCGGGTTTTCTTCCTCGACGGCGGCCTCGTGGTACCAACCATCGAAATCGGCGTGCTCGCCGCGAAGCGCGGCAAGCTCTGCCGCGAATTTGGCCTTGGCGCCTAAATTTAAGGCAGTCCTGCGCGCTGCCAGCGGGAACATCAGGATTTTCGCCGACGGACGCGATTGCGTGACTTGCATTGCCGATCTCCCTGCTTTTTCAGAAGCTCGTCGATTCAGTTCTCACCAAAATAGGTTCTGCGATTCATTTAGGCAATATGCCTACGAAAAGATCATGATTTGCCTATGATTTAAGCAGTATTGCCGCTTGTGCGATCCGGACGCATTGCTGAGACGGCTCAGCAAAATCAAAGCCTTGGCATGAGCATTTTGCCGCACCCGTCGGAGGCCGAGTGGCATACGAATTGCTTTTTAATCATCGGCAGGCCGGCCTGTTTCGGCCATGCATCGACACCGCCTGCTTGCGGTGTCCAAGCAACGAGAGGCTCTAGAATGACCAAATACAAGCTCGAGTATATCTGGCTCGATGGATACACCCCGGTCCCCAATCTTCGCGGCAAGACGCAGATCAAGGAATTCGCCGAGTTCCCGACGCTCGAGCAGCTGCCGCTGTGGGGCTTCGACGGGTCCTCGACACAGCAGGCCGAAGGGCATAGCTCCGACTGCGTGCTGAAGCCGGTCGCGGTCTATCCCGATCCGGCCCGCACCAACGGCGTGCTCGTCATGTGCGAAGTCATGATGCCCGATGGCGTGACGCCGCATGCATCCAACAAGCGCGCCACCATCCTCGACGACGAAGGCGCCTGGTTCGGCTTCGAGCAGGAGTATTTCTTCTACAAGGACGGCCGTCCGCTCGGCTTCCCCGAGAGCGGCTATCCCGCACCGCAGGGCCCGTACTATACCGGCGTCGGCTATTCGAACGTCGGCTCCGTCGCGCGCCAGATCGTCGAGGAACATCTTGATCTCTGCCTCGCGGCCGGCATCAACCACGAAGGCATCAACGCCGAAGTGGCCAAGGGCCAGTGGGAATTCCAGATTTTCGGCAAGGGTTCCAAAAAGGCCGCCGACCAGATGTGGATGGCCCGCTATCTGATGCAGCGCCTGACCGAGAAATACGGCATCGACATCGAATACCATTGCAAGCCGCTCGGCGACACCGACTGGAACGGCTCGGGCATGCATGCCAATTTCTCGACCGCCTATATGCGTGAAGTCGGCGGCAAGGCCTATTTCGAAGCGCTGATGGCGGCTTTCGATAAGAACCTGATGGACCACATCGCCGTCTACGGCCCGGACAACGACAAACGTTTGACCGGCAAGCATGAGACAGCGCCGTGGAACAGGTTCAGCTATGGAATCGCCGATCGCGGCGCCTCGATCCGCGTCCCGCATTCGTTCGTCAAGAACGACTACAAGGGCTATCTGGAAGACCGCCGTCCGAACTCGCAGGGCGACCCCTACCAGATCGCCTCGCAGATCCTGAAGACGATCGCTTCGGTGCCGGCGAGCGCGGAGGTTTCGGCCGCCGCCTGATGTCTTTGCGGCGCATGCAACTCCGCGCCGCGAACGGATGCCCATTATGAAAAAGGCCCGGGCGGAAGCGCCCGGGCCTTTTTCGTCAAGCAGTTTGCCGGATTGGCCTCCGTTACTGTCAATCGGCCATGACTCCACGCGCGTTCAGTGCCGTCACCACCTTGGCATGCGGCAGGGCAGGGCTCCGATTGCCGTCGCGGCCGATCATGTCGCTGTTGGCAACAAGCGCGTTGAGCACGGCCTCTTCGGCTGCTTGCACGACGGCTGCGTAGAAATCATCCATGCGACCCCACGGGATGAAATCCATGTGCCCATAGCTGTGTTCGGTCGCCGGTCCTTGCGGGAAGCGGCCGTTGAGGGCGTCGCGGTTGGCGGTCGAGAAAGCGAGAAAGATATCGCCGGAGAAATGCGAGCCGGTGGTGCCTGTCCGTGCGAGGCCGAGCGGCACGCGCCTGGCCAGCGCCTTGCACTGGCCAGGCAGCAGCGGCGCATCGGTGGCGACGATGCCGATGCAGGATCCGGCGCCCGTCGGGCCGCCGCTGAAATAGGCCTCCATCGGGTTGTCGTCGACCAGTTCGTTGCCGATTGGCGCGCCGGCAACGGTGAGTTCGCGGCGCGAGCCGAAATTGGCTTGCAGGAAGACGCCGACCGTGTAGGCGCGATGGCCGTAGTCGACGATCCTTGAAGCCGTGCCCGAGCCGCCCTTGAAGGCGTAGCAGTTCATGCCCGTGCCGCCGCCGACCGAGCCTTCCTCGATGTGCCCGCTCGTCGCATTGTCGATCGCCGCGATCGCATGGTCGACCGTGACATGCGAGCCGTTGATATCGTTGAGATAGCCATCCCAGGTTTCGGCCACCACCGGCAGCAGCCACTGGTTGGCGACGTCGGGCTTGTGGCGCGCCACCCAGTCGATGATGCCGCGATGACAGGGGCCGACCGCATGGGTGTTGGTGATCAGGATCGGCAGGCTGATGCAGCCGGCTTCCTCTATCCACGAGGCGCCGGTCATTTCGCCATTGCCGTTGAAGGAGTGATAGCCGGCGGCGCAGGCCATGCCGACGCCGTCATGGCCGAACGGCAGTATGGCCGTCACGCCGGTGCGCACCGGTCCCTGTCCGAGCGTGAGCCTGCCTTCGCCCTTGATGATCGTGGAGTAGCCGACCAGGACGCCTCTGACATCGGTGATGGCATTGGCGGGGCCGGGCGTGCCCTGCAAGGGAATGGCGAGCGCCCGGGCGCGGGCCTTGCCGGCTGGCGTGGTGGTATGGGTCGGCAGTTGGTCCATGCTGGGGTTCCGCTCCGTTGACTGATATTCTGGCTCAGCGAAGGCTGCAGCCCGTCGCAAGCTCGGCATAGCTGGTCAGGATCGCCATCGCCGAAGGCTGATCGACCGCGGGCACGACATTGACGAGATGCAGCCCCAGGCCGTCCTCCAGCACGACCAGGCTGCGTGCGATCGTCTCGCTGGTCGCCCGTAGTTTAAAGATGCCGGTGGCGGCGCCCGCCTCCAGTATGCCGACATAGATCGACACCTGCCGCTCGAACAAAGTGATGTGGCGGGCCGCGTAGCTCGCATCCGAGCGCGAATAGGCGCCAAGTTCGAGCAGCAGCCGGCAGAGCTGATCGTCCGTGTCCGTCGGCAGTCCGCTTTCAATCATCGTTTTCAGCCGCAGCCGCGGATCGGCGATCTCGGCAGCCGACGCAGCGCGTATGGTGCAGAACCGCTCGACGGCTTTGCGTTGCACATCGTCCAGCAGGTCCTTCAGCCCCGGATAATAGTAGAGCAGGGCGCTCGAACTCATCCCTGCTTCATTGGCGACGTCGCGCAACGTGACGCCGGCAAGGCCGCGCTTGGCGATCATCGATTCCGCTGCCGCGACGAGCGTGAGGCGACGATCGGTCTGGGTTTTGGGTCGTCCCATCTTCGTTTCCTGAATTTGATTCAGTTTAAAACAGCCTCATGAAATTTCGCAAGCACCAATGCGCTATATTTATTGACGATATCTGACTCCGTCGATAGGTTCCTCATCGGAGGAAATTTTTATTTTATTAAAAAAAGAGGAGGAAGATGTCTACAAACGAAGCAACGACAGGGGCAACCGCCAAGGCCGCGCCCGCCGCCAAGGGACTGGATCGGGCACTGAATGCGCTCGGCACGCTGATGATCGTGCTGTCGGCAGTGACGCCGGCATCCTCGGTGTTCATCATCGTGCCGGGCGTCATCGCGCTGGCCGGCACCGGTTCATTCCTCAGTTTCGTCATTGCCGCGGTCATCGGGCTGTTCATGGCCTTCGTGTATGCCGAGCTCTCGTCGGCCTATCCGATGGCCGGCGGCGAATACACCATGATCGGCCGCACGCTCGGCCGCTTCTGGGGCTTCGTCACGCTGGTGCTGGTGTTTGTCTCGATCGTGCTGATCGTCGCCGTCATCGCGCTTGGTGTCGGCACCTATCTCGGCGTGCTCATCCCCAACCTCAGTCCGCAATGGGTCGGCGTGGTGACGATCGGGCTGGCCGGCACGGTCGCGGCGATGCGAATCAAGCTCAATGCCTTCGTCACCGGCATTTTCCTCGGCATCGAGATGCTGGCGCTGCTGATCCTGACGGGTCTCGGCTTTGCCCATGTCGAACGGCCGCTCTCCAGCCTGTTCACCTCGCCGCAATTGCTCGACGCCACCACGAACACGCTTGTTCCGGCCTCGGCCGGCATCATCCTGGCATCAACCGCTGTTTCGCTGTTTGCCTATAACGGCTATGGCGCGGCCGCTTATCTTGGCGAGGAGACGCAGGATGCCAGGCGCAACATCGGCAAGGTGGTGCTCTGGGCATTGGTGATTACCGTCGCGGCCGAACTCATTCCGCTGACGGCGGTGCTGCTGGGGTCTCCGGACCTTCCCGGCCTGCTCGCGGCACCCCAGAAGATCGAGTATTTTCTGGAAGCGCGCGGCGGCCATGCGCTGACGGTTCTGATCAGCCTTGCCATCGTCGTCGCCATCTTCAACGCCGTCATCGCCATCATCCTGCAGGCCGCCAGGCTGCTGTTCAGCTCCGGCCGCGACAAGACCTGGTTCGGCCCAATCAACGCCGCCGTCGCCTCGGTCCATGGCAGCTACGCATCGCCCTGGATCGCCACCATCGTCGTGGCGGTGCTGGCTGCGCTCGCCTGCTTCATCGATCTCAATCTGCTGCTGGTGGTCAGCGGCACGTCGCTGGTGGTGATCTACGCGCTTTTGTGCGTGGCGGTGTTTGCCGGCCGCCGCAATGGCACCACGGCTGGCGGACACTACCGCATGCCGCTGTTCCCGGTGCCGGCCGTCCTTGCCTTTGTGGCGCTGGTCTATGTCGCCTACCAGAACCTGCTCGATGCCGCTTTCGGGCGCCCGAGCCTGATCGCGACGCTGCTGATCATGGCAGTGGCGGCAATCTACTACCTGCTGATCCTGGCCAGGCGAACGGACTGGAAGCTGCACGGTCCCGACGAGCTTGCTGGATAGGCGTTACCCTCCGACGCTCTGTCCTTGCGAGAACCCCGGCCGTCGCCGGGGTTCTCTTTTGTGGCGGCCCGTCCATTCCGGAGAGACTCGCTCCGGGATGCCACGTTAGCAGCGAGTGGGCGGAACAGGCGCTGAACGTCCATCAAAACCGATCGAACGGCTGCGACTTGAATACACCCAAAAAAAGTCAGGCTGAAAAGGTCGGGTCAGCTTCAGCGAATGAGGAGGCTTTTGGCCGGCATGCCATACCCTTCATCGATGGCTTGCTTTTCTGTATTTGGTGAAAAAGCCCGGAAAACTGCCTGTTTCCGGCTCGTCCGTACACCAACGAACCCTTGTATAAGCCACTGTTCATGCAAGGAAATCGCCAGTTGGTGCCATACCTCCGTGGCGTTGACATATGACGCCGCGGCATGCGTATTCATGGCTATGGGTTACGCCAAGCGATGCTGTTCGAACGGGGCGGGGGTTTCGTGAACGACTGCATTGGCGGGGGCGCCGGACGAGCGGGCATTGCAGCCTGAGGCAGTGCGCCGCTCGCTCCTGGCGTTCGATTGCGCTCGAAAGGCTACGGCTACTTGCTCGAATGGGCACTGGCTGGGTCCTGCCGCCCGTGACCTGAGGTCTTTCGCCGGCGGCCGCCGCGAGGCCCGGCAGCTCCAGCTGCGATCCGTCCTTCAAAACCTAAGCAAGTTGACCATCGTGCGTGGCTGTCCGCAAACAATCCATCGACAGAGCCCTTTGGATCAGCAAAAAGCCCTTGAAGGGGGAAATCCTTCAAGGGCTTTGAAACATTATCCGAACGGAATCCTAGACCGAATAGTACATGTCGTATTCGACCGGATGCGGGGTCATTTCGAAGCGCATCACTTCCGCCATTTTCAGTTCGATGTAGCTATCGATCTGGTCGTCGTCGAAGACGCCGCCGGCCTTCAGGAAGCCGCGATCCTTGTCGAGGCTTTGCAGCGCTTCACGCAGCGAGCCGCAGACGGTCGGGATCTTCTTCAGCTCCTTCGGCGGCAGGTCGTAGAGATCCTTGTCCATCGGCTGTCCCGGATGGATCTTGTTCTTGATGCCGTCGAGGCCGGCCATCAGCATGGCGGCGAAAGCGAGATAGGGGTTCGCGCCCGGATCCGGGAAGCGGACCTCGACGCGCTTGGCCTTTGGCGACGAGCCGAATGGGATGCGGCAGGAGGCCGAGCGGTTGCGCGCCGAATAGGCGAGCAGCACCGGCGCTTCGTAGCCAGGCACCAGACGCTTGTAGGAGTTGGTCAGCGGGTTGGTGAAGGCATTGATCGCCTTGGCATGCTTGATGATGCCGCCGATGTAGAACAGGCAGCTCTCCGACAGACCGGCATATTCATTGCCGGCGAAGGTCGGCTTGCCGCCCTTCCAAATCGACTGGTGGACGTGCATGCCCGAGCCGTTGTCGCCGAAGATCGGCTTCGGCATGAAGGTGGCGGTCTTGCCATAGGCGTTGGCGACCTGGTGCACGACATACTTGTAGATCAGCATCTTGTCGGCGTTGCGGACCAGCGTGTCGAACTTGATGCCCAGTTCGTGCTGGGCGGCGGCCACCTCATGGTGATGCTTTTCGACGCGCACGCCCATTTCGGCCAGCACCGTCAGCATTTCGGAACGCATGTCCTGCGCCGAATCGATCGGCGGCACCGGAAAATAGCCGCCCTTGATGCGCGGCCGGTGACCGAGGTTGCCGGTTTCGTAGTCGGTGTCGTCGTTCGACGGCAGTTCGGTCGAATCGAGCTTGAAGCCGGTGTTGTAGGGATCGGCCTTGTACTTGACGTCGTCGAACACGAAGAACTCGGCTTCCGGGCCGACGTAGATGGTGTCGCCGATGCCTTCCGCCTTCATGTAGGCCTCGGCCTTCTTGGCCGTGCCGCGCGGATCGCGGTTGTAGGATTCGCCCGAGACCGGGTCGAGGATGTCGCACAGGATAACCATGGTCGACTGCGCGAAGAACGGGTCCATGTGGACCGTGTCCGGATCGGGCATCAACACCATGTCGGACTCGTTGATGGCCTTCCAGCCGGCGATCGAGGAGCCGTCGAACATGACACCGTCGGCGAACATGTCTTCCTCGACCTCGACGACATCCATCGTCACGTGCTGCAGCTTGCCCTTCGGGTCGGTGAAGCGCAGGTCGACGAATTTCACGTCGTTGTCCTTGATCTGCTTCATGATGTCTTTGGCTGTCGTCATGTCATGTATCCCTGTGTGCTGACGTTTTTTGATGGATGACGTTTCTTAGAGGATGGCCGGGTCGGATCAAACCGCGTCCATGCCGGTTTCGCCGGTGCGGATGCGCACGACTTCCTCGATGTTGGAGACGAAGATCTTGCCGTCGCCGATACGGCCGGTCTGGGCCGCCTTGCGGATGGCCTCGATCGCGCCTTCCACGGCATCGTCGCCGAGCACGACCTCGATCTTCACCTTGGGCAGGAAGTCGACGACATATTCGGCGCCGCGGTAGAGTTCGGTGTGACCCTTCTGGCGCCCGAAACCCTTGGCCTCGGTCACGGTAATGCCTTGCAGTCCAGCCTCCTGAAGCGCTTCCTTCACTTCGTCCAGCTTGAATGGCTTGATGATCGCTTCGATCTTTTTCATGTAAAAGGTGGCCTCCACTGCCAAAAAAACGGGTTGTGAGCCCCCGCTTGCGCCTCCATCAAGCACGAACTGTGCCAGTCGGAGGGAACAGAAGCGGTGTCATACGATTTCAAAGCCATGTCACCCCCAGATGTAAATTCGCGTCATTCGCTGCATTGGAAGCGGCATGAAGGGCAACAGCCTATCCGGCGTCACTGTACGTGTCTGCCCAATATCTGGGCAAATTGCTCATCTTGCGGGCAGCTTGGTGCCTGCGATCCTTGCGCCGATCGACGTGGCCATGACAGCGGCAACTCCTCCCCGTTTGCGTCGAGCCGAAAACTGGACAATGCTTGATCGAATGCGGATCGGCAATCCATGAGCCACGAACTTCTTACTTCCGCCGATATGGGCGAGGCGGATCGGCTGACTATTGCAGCAGGTCCAACCGACGGCATTGGATTGATGCGCCGTGCCGGGCAAGCCGTCGCGGCG
Organism: Mesorhizobium sp. M8A.F.Ca.ET.208.01.1.1; assembly: GCF_004791315.1. Lineage (NCBI taxonomy): Bacteria > Pseudomonadati > Pseudomonadota > Alphaproteobacteria > Hyphomicrobiales > Phyllobacteriaceae > Mesorhizobium > Mesorhizobium sp. M8A.F.Ca.ET.208.01.1.1. The sequence continues at coordinate 1,158,914 of NZ_SRUT01000001.1, read as the reverse complement.
CAAGTGCTCAGGCGCTATCCCGCGGCGGCGCACGTCCATGTGTTGTGCGGCCCGGGCAACAATGGCGGCGACGGTTATATCGTTGCCCAGGTCCTTGCCGGCAGCGGCGTCGCCACCACGGTCTGGGCGCATGGTCCGCCAAGGCCGGATAGCGACGCGGCACTCGCCGCCGCGGAATGCTCCGTCAGGCCCCAGCCGCTATCGGACTTTAATGCCGGACCCGGCTCGATCGTGGTCGATGCGCTTTACGGGGCAGGGCTGTCCAAGCCGCTGTCCGGCGAGGCTGCCAGGGCGGTCGATCTCGTGAGCGACCTGCATCTGCCGGTTGTCGCGGTCGACCTGCCTTCCGGTATCTCCGGTGACAGCGGCAAGGTGCTCGGCACATCGTTCTCAGCCGACCTCACCGTGACCTTCGCGCGCAAGAAACCCGGCCATATGCTCCTGCCCGGCCGGGAACGATGCGGCGAGATCGTGCTTGCCGATATCGGCATCGGCGCGCAGATCATCGCAACGCTCCAGCCCCGGACATTCGAGAACGGACCGGAGCTTTGGTTGCGCGGTTTGCCGGTGCCGGCCGTCGACGCGCACAAATACAAGCGCGGCCATGTCGGTGTCTTTTCCGGTGGACCCAACGCTACCGGCGCGGCGCGGCTCTCGGCGCTTGCCGCCGCCCGAAGCGGGGCAGGGGCGGTGACGCTTCTGTCGCCGGGCAACGCCATGCAGGTCAATGCCGCGCACCTGACCTCGATCATGTTGCGCAGGACCGACGACACTGCCGACATTGAGGCATTTGTCGGGGAACGTCGGCCATCGGCCTTTGTTCTCGGACCCGGCTTTGGCGTCGGTGAAAAAACCAAGGCGTTCGCGCTCGCGCTGCTCGCGTCGGGCAAGCCAGCGGCCGCCTCCACCGGAATTGACGGCCTGGTCTTCGACGCCGACGCGATCACGAGTTTTCGGGAGGCGCCAGACGTTTTGTTCGAAGCCGCCCGTGGGCCGGACGCGCCGGCGCTGGTGATGACACCGCATGAAGGCGAGTTCGCCAGGCTGTTTCCTGGTATCGCCGACGACAATGCCTCCTCGAAGCTGGACAAGGCACGCTCGGCTGCCGCGAATGCCAATGCCGTCATCGTCTACAAGGGCGCCGATACGGTGATCGCCGCTCCGGATGGCAGGGCGGCGATCAATTCCAACGGCGTGGCCTGGCTTGCCACAGCGGGGTCGGGCGATGTGTTGTCCGGCATCGCGGCCGGACTGCTTGCCCAAGGCATGCCGGCATTCGAAGCGGCCTGCGCGGCGGTCTGGATCCATGCCGAGGCGGGCAGTCGGTTTGGGCCGGGGCTGATCGCCGAGGACTTGCCGCTGGCGCTGGTGCCGGTGCTGCGCGACCTGGTGGCTGCAGGAGACGGGCGCTGATCAACCGCGATGCCCGCGACACCAGTTCACAGCGGAATGTTGTCGTGCTTCTTCCAGGGGTTCTGCATGTCCTTGTTGCGCAGCATGCGAAGCGCCCGGGCGATACGGCGGCGGGTCGAGTGCGGCATGATCACCTCGTCGACATAGCCGCGCTCGGCGGCCACGAAAGGCGACAGGAAGCGATCCTCGTAAGCCTTTGTATGGGCAGCGATCTTTTCGCCATCGCCGATGTCCTTGCGGTAGATGATCTCGACCGCGCCTCTGGCGCCCATCACCGCGATCTGCGCCGTCGGCCAGGCATAGTTCATGTCGCCGCGCAGATGTTTTGACGCCATCACGTCATAGGCGCCGCCATAGGCCTTGCGGGTGATGACGGTGATCTTCGGCACGGTCGCCTCGGCATAGGCGAAGAGCAGCTTGGCGCCATGCTTGATCAGGCCGCCATATTCCTGCGCGGTACCCGGCAGAAAGCCGGGAACATCGACGAAGGTGACGATTGGGATTGAAAAACAGTCGCAGAAGCGCACGAAGCGTGCCGCCTTGCGGCTGGCGTCGGAATCGAGCACACCCGCCAGCACCATTGGCTGGTTGGCGACAAAGCCGACCGTGCGGCCCTCGACCCGGCCGAAACCGGTGACGATATTCTTCGCAAAGCTCTGCTGGATCTCGAAGAAATCGCCCTCGTCGGCGACCTTCAGGATCAATTCCCTGATGTCATAGGGCTTGTTGGCGTTGTCGGGGATCAGCCGGTCGAGCGACATGTCATGATCGGTGACCGACTGGTAGCATTCGATCTCGGGAATCTCTGATGTGTTGGAAGCCGGTAGCAGGTCGATCAGCCGGCGCATCTGCAGGAGTGCTTCGACGTCATCGTCATAGGCGCCATCGGCGATCGAGGATTTCGTCGTGTGGACGGAAGCACCGCCGAGGCTCTCGGCTGTCACCGTCTCGTTGGTCACGGTCTTCACCACGTCCGGCCCGGTGACGAACATGTAGGAGGTGTCGCGCACCATGAAGATGAAATCGGTCATGGCCGGCGAATAGACGTCACCGCCGGCACAAGGGCCCATGATGACGGAGATCTGCGGTATGACGCCCGAAGCGAGCACGTTGCGCTGGAAGATTTCGGCATAGCCGCCGAGTGCCGCCACGCCTTCCTGGATGCGCGCCCCGCCGGCATCGTAGAGGCCGATGATCGGCGCACGGTTGCGCAGCGCCATCTCCTGCACCTTGATGACCTTTTCGGCATGGGCTTCCGACAGCGAGCCGCCGAACACTGTGAAATCCTTGGCGAAGAGATAGACCGGGCGGCCATTGACCGTACCCCAGCCCGTGACGACGCCATCACCTGCGATCTTGGTCTTCTCCATGCCAAAATCGGTCGAGCGATGCTCGACATACATGTCGAACTCCTCGAACGAGCCTTCGTCGAGGAACACCTCGATTCGTTCGCGCGCGGTGAGCTTGCCCTTCTTGTGCTGGGCGTCGATGCGGGCCTGGCCGCCACCCATGCGGGCGATGTCGCGCCGCCGCTCGAGTTCCTTCAGCACGTCCTTCATCGCTCGGTCCCCAGAAAACGGAAGCTGCGTTTGTGGTAATGATGCCCGACGGGGAGCGCAAGCGTCGGCTTTTTGGTCCGTTTTTGTTGCGCTGCAACATGGAGCCCTTGCATTTCGGGGCGAACTCAGCCATATGCAGCGGCATAGGCGCTTGGGCCGGACTCACCGGCCTTCTCGACGAATGAGACTGGTTGCGTCTGTTTTCCCTCTTTCCGGTATATCGGCCCCTCTTTCCGGTACATCACAAAGTGGCGAAAAAGCCCCGTGGCATGATGCCTGCGGGCACGACAGCGCAGCCGCGCGGACAATCCTGTCCGCCGCCTTGTCGTTCCATGACAGTTTATCCGACGGCAGGTTGCGCCCTGCCGCCATTGATGTTTGCGGCCAGAGGCCGCGTGAAAGAAGATTATTTTGACCAACGAACATACTTTGCCCGGCAATGAAACCGCGGAACTCTCCGGTTTCGCGGCGCTGGGAATTACGGGTGCGCTGCTCAAGGCAACCCACAATGCCGGCTTCGCCGAACCGAAGCCGATCCAGATGCAGGCGATCCCGCCGCAGCTGGAAGGCCGTGACATTTTCGGCATCGCGCAGACCGGCTCCGGCAAGACCGCGGCCTTCGCGCTGCCGATCCTGTCGAAGATCATTGCGCTCGGCACCAAGCGGCGCGCCAAGACGACCCGTGCGCTGATCCTGGCGCCGACCCGTGAACTCGCCGTGCAGATCGAGGACACGATCAAGATCCTCGCCAAGGGCGCGCATGTCTCGACGGCACTCGTACTGGGCGGCGTCTCGCGCTTCAGCCAGGTGAAGAAGGTTGCTCCCGGCGTCGATATCCTCATCGCCACGCCCGGCCGCTTGACCGACCTCGTGCGCGAGGGCGACCTCATCCTCTCGGACACCAAATGGCTGGTGCTGGATGAGGGCGATCGCATGCTCGACATGGGCTTCATCAATGACGTCAAGCGCATTGCCAAGGCGACCGCGCCCGACCGCCAGACGGCACTGTTCTCGGCCACCATGCCGGACGAGATCGCCGAGCTCGCCAAGGGCCTCCTGAAGAACCCGGTCCGCATTGAAGTTTCGCCGCAAAGCACCGCGGCGGCCGAGATCGTGCAGGGCGTCGTCTTCGCCCGCACCAAGCAGAAGCGCCAGGTTCTGTCGACGATGCTCGCTGACGCGGCGATGAAGTCCGTCATCATCTTTTCGCGCACCAAGCATGGTGCGGACCGGGTGACCAAGGACCTCGAGCGCGACGGCTTCAAGGCCGCCGTCATCCATGGCAACAAGTCGCAGAATGCCCGCCAGAAGGCGCTGAATGACTTCCGTGACGGCTCGGTGCGCATTCTGGTCGCGACCGACATCGCGGCGCGTGGCATCGACGTGCCCGGCATCAGCCATGTCGTGAATTTCGACCTTCCGGATGAGGCGGAAAGCTACGTCCACCGCATCGGCCGCACCGGCCGCAACGGTATGGAGGGCATCGCGATCACGCTTTGCGATCCTTCGGAGAACAGCAAGCTGCGCCAGGTCGAGCGGATCATCCGCACCAAGCTGCCTGTTGTTGCCGACCATCTCGGCAGCCCCGATCCGGCACGCAATCCGGCTGAGAAGAACGAGCGCTTCGAACCCGCCAACGATCGCAGCGACCGTAACGGCCGTCGCGACGGCCGGCGGCCGGGCGGCGAGAAGAAGCAGAACAACGGCTTCGGCAAGAAGCGCTTCGGCGACAAGCCGGCCTTTGCCGGCGAGCGCAAGCCCGAAGGCGCCAAGCCCTTCAAGGGCAACAACAAGCGCCGCTTCGGCGGCAAGCGTCCGGCAGCGCGGGCTGCTTGATAGGCCTCACGGACGCCTCCAATCCCTGGGGTTGGCTGGTTGACCGGATAACAAAGAAGAGGGCGGCCGAGGCAATGCTTCGGCCGCCCTCTTCTTCTTGAAGCCTATTTCGCCACCGCTTCGATCCAGACGGCAATCCGTTGCGCCAGGAACGCCGTGGTGGATGGCGACAGCGCGTCGCCGGCAATGACATGATTGTCGGGATCGCCGGTGCTTTCCATGGGCACCAGCTCATGCGCGCCACCCCAGCGTGCGGCGATTTCGCGGGTGCGGTCGGGCCGTACTACCTTGTCGATATCCGAGAAGATGAACAGGGCAGGGATGGTCGCCTTCTCCACAGGCGCGCCATAGGCAAGCTCGGTCAGGGCCTGCATCGGCATCGTCGCGGCGATCGGATATCTGGTGGTCCACAATTTCTCATGCAGCGCATTGCGTGGCACGAAGCTGCGCTCCTTGCCGGCGACGAGTTCGGCGATCTGCTTGCCCCAGGGCATGGTCAGGATCTCTGCGCCGGATGCTTTCACGCCGAAATTGGGCGAGATGAATGCAATGGCCGCCACACCCTCGGATGCCCCGGGCTGCGTCGCCGCCCAGGCCGCCAGCGAGCCGCCGGTCGACGTCGAGATGACGATCACCTTGTCGCCGATTGCCCGGCCGATGGCGATCGCCTCCTCATAGTCGTTGATCCAGGCATTGACGCTGCCTTGCGTCATCGCTTCGCCGTCTTGGCCATGACCGGTGAGGCGGGTGTAGAACAGGTTGGCGTCGAGCTGGTCGGCCACGTCGTCTGGTAGCGGGCGCAGCTCGCCCTTCGATGCGGAAAAGCCGTGGATGTAGACGATCGACAGCGGGGTCTTGGCATGCACCATCGGGTTGGCCCAGACGATCTCCTTTTCCAACCCGTCGCGGTTATTGGGTACGGCGGCCTCCACTTTTGCCACATAGGCTTGTGGGTCGTCGCCGATGACGGAAGGATCGAAGCGGATCGTGGTGTCGATCGCTACGCGTGGACCCAGTACCAAGGTCAGTGCAAGGATGGCGACCAGGCCCAGCACAGCAAGCACGATCCGTCGCCCCATCGCAGACTCCACGCAACAATATTCAACCTATGGCGGTGGCCATGGACAGGCAACGGCCGTTCAGGCAGCCATGCCAGCAATCCTGTGGGCATCTATTCGTTGGGCGGTTTGCGCTCGTAATGCAGCGGCCGTGCCTTCCAGCTGGTCGTCAGGATGATCACCCATCGGCATAAAGGCCTTGGCAGCATGCCAAGAATTTTCAGCGGCCAGCTCGTCCGGTAAGGGAAGGTCACTTCGAAGCCACCGGACTTGATGCCCCGCACCATGCGGCGGGTCGCGCGGCCGACCGGCATCAGGCCCGGCATCGGCAGCATGTTCTTTTCGGTCAATGGCGTATCGACAAAACCGGGATTTATCACCTGAACGCGGATGTTCATCTTGTCGAAATCATACTTCAGCGACTCGGCCAGGATGTTGATGGCGGCCTTGGTGCCGCCATAGGCGGCCGTGGTCGGCCAGCCAAAATAGGCGGTCACCGAGCCGACCAGAACGACATGGCCGCGCGCGCGCACCCGCATATGCTCGACGACAGGCACCAGCCCATTGATGATGCCGAAATAGTTGACCTCGAAGGAGCGGCGGAAGTCCTTGACGACGAGGGATTCGCCGGGTGTCGAGATGTAATTTCCAGCATTGAATATGGCGAGCACGATCGGTCCGAGGTCCTTCTCGATCGCGGCGACCGTTCTTGCCATGCGCGGCTCGTCGGTGACGTCGCAGGGAAAGGACACGACCTTGCCCGGCATCTGCGCGGTCTCGACGATGAGCGTGTCGATCGGATCGTCGTCCAGCGCTGTCACCGCCACCGCATAGCCTTGTGACGCCAGGTCCCTGGCCAGCGAACGGCCAATGCCGCTGCTGCCGCCCGTGACCCAGGCGACGCCGTGTTTCGGATCGGCCCGATAGAGTGTCATGCTGCGCCCTGCCGAGTTGTTGGTGCTTTGCTCTAGCGGTGAAGAAATCGAATGAAAAGAGTGCTTTTCCACCACAGGTGCAAATGAACTGTGTGATATCGAGCCCGGTCGCGGCAAGGTCGGCACCCGCAGGGCCGGAAATGCGACTGGACCAGACGAATTCTTGCCTTGAAACCGCAGCGTTGGGTTTCTAGGGTTTCGGCGCATGTACACAAGGAATCCTGAATGCCCCGTTCTGTGATCGACGCGATCGGCAACACGCCTCTGATCCGCCTCAACAAAGCTTCCGAGGAAACCGGCTGCGATATCCTGGGCAAGGCCGAGTTCATGAATCCGGGACAGTCGGTCAAGGATCGCGCCGGCCTGTTCATCATCCGCGACGCCGAACAACGTGGCCTGTTGAAGCCGGGCGGTGTCATCGTCGAGGGGACAGCCGGCAACACCGGCATCGGGCTGACGCTCGTCGCCAAGGCGCTCGGCTACCGCACCGTCATCGTCATCCCGGATACGCAAAGCCAGGAAAAGAAGGATACGATCCGGCTGCTCGGCGCCGAGCTGATCGAAGTGCCGGCCGTGCCCTACAAGAACCCCAACAATTACGTGAAACTGTCGGGACGGCTGGCCGAGCAGATGGCGAGGAGCGAGCCGAACGGCGCCATCTGGGCCAACCAGTTCGACAATGTCGCCAACCGCGATGGCCATATCCGCACCACGGCCGAGGAAATCTGGACCCAGACCGGCGGCAAGGTCGACGGTTTTGTCTCGGCGGTGGGTTCGGGTGGAACGCTGGCCGGTGTCGGGCTCGGATTGAAGGCCAAGAGCAAGAACGTCAAGATTGCGCTCGCCGACCCTCTTGGCGCCGCGCTCTACAGTTTCTACACCAGCGGTGAGCTGAAGTCCGAAGGCAGTTCGATCACCGAGGGCATCGGGCAGGGGCGCATCACCGCCAATCTCGAAGGTTTCACGCCTGACTTCTCCTACCAGATCAAGGACGAGGACGCGCTGCCGATCGTCTTCGACCTGATCCAGGAGGAAGGCCTGTGCGTCGGCGGCTCGACCGGCATCAACATTGCCGGCGCGATGCGGCTGGCCAGGGAATTGGGCCCGGGCCACACCATCGTGACCATCCTTTGCGACTACGGCACGCGCTATCAGTCGAAATTGTTCAACCCTGACTTCCTGCGCGACAAGAAGCTGCCGGTGCCGGGCTGGATGGAACTGCAGAGCAAGATCTCGGTGCCGTTCGAAAAGGTTGCGTGATGGCGCACAAGACGGAAGCGCTGTTTCGCGACGATGCCTATCTCAGGACGGCTGACGCCACGGTCGTCGCCATCAATGAGCGCGGCGGCATCATTCTCGACCGGACGATCTTCTACGCAACCTCGGGCGGGCAGCCGGGCGACACTGGTCGTATCGAACGTGCCGATGGCAGCCGCATCGCGATCGCCGCCACGATCACCGGCGAGACCAAGGACGAGATCATCCATGTGCCGGCGCCGGAGCAGGCCATGCTGCGGATCGGTGAGCGCGTGAACCTGCAGATCGACTGGGAGCGCCGGCACCTGCTGATGCGCATGCACGCTGCCTGCCATCTGCTGACAGTCGTCTGTCCATTCCCGATCACCGGGGCGGCGGTCTCCGAGGACGACAGCCGTGTCGATTTCGACATTCCGGACGCCAGCTTCACCAAGGAAGAGGTGACTGCCGGCATGATGGACCTGGTGCAGGCTGATCATCCCATCTTTACCAGGCTGATCAGCGACGAGGAATTGGGCGCCAATCCCGGCCTGGTAAAATCCAAGAATGTCAGACCGCCTGTTGGCACGGGCAAGATCCGTCTCGTCTGCATCGGTGAGAACGCCTCGGTGGACAGCCAGCCCTGCGGCGGTACCCATGTGAAGAGCACCGGCGAGATCGGCGAAATCCACATCGGCAAGATCGAGAAGAAGGGCCGGGAAAACAGGCGCTTCCGCATCCGCTTCGGCCCGATGCCGGTAAATTGAACAGACAGAGCGGCAGGAGAAAAGATGGCCGAAGACAGCGCTTTCACCGTCGATGCGGACTGGCTGCAGGAGCGGTTGGGCCAGCCGGGCCTGACGATCGTAGACGCCTCCTGGTATCTGCCGGCGCAAAAACGCGACGCGCGCGCCGAGTATGATGCAGCCCATATTCCAGGCGCCCGTTTCCTGGACCAGGATGCCGTTTCGGACCCCGACGCCGCCTTGCCGCATACGCTCGCATCGCCGCAGCATTTTGCTCAGTATGTCGGCGCGATGGGCGTTTCTGCGGATGACACCATCGTCGTCTATGATGGCCCAGGCTTTTTCTCCGCGCCCCGGGCATGGTGGATGTTCCGCGTCATGGGCGTCTTCCAGACCTATATTCTGGACGGCGGCTTCGATGGCTGGAAGGCGTCCGGCCGGCCGATAACGGCCGAACCGACCAAGATCGCGCCAAGTGTCTTTCATGCCGATTTCGACGCTGGTCGCGTCGTCGGCCTAGCCGACATGCGCCGGATCGTCGATACGGGGGCAAGCCAGATTGCCGACGCGCGTGGGGCAGGGCGCTTTACCGGTTCAGAGCCCGAGCCCCGCGTTGGCATCCGCTCCGGCCACATGCCGGGGGCACGCAATATCCCCTATTCGGCGCTTTCCGAAAACGGCAGGCTGCTGCCGAAGGACCGTTTGCGCAAGGTGATTGAGGACGCCGGCATCGACCTGTCGAAGCCCGTTGTCACATCCTGCGGCTCCGGTGTCACGGCCGCGGTGGTCACGCTGGCACTGGAGACGGTTGGCCACACCGACAACAGGCTTTATGACGGCTCATGGACCGAGTGGGGCGGATTGCCCGATACGCCAGTCGTGACCGGCCCAGCCACTACCGGCAAGGAATGAATTGATGGAAAACGGAGTGCTGCAGGACATTGAAGTCACGGTGACTTTTCTCGAAATGCATGCACCTCCGGCCGCCTCGCCACCGGTGCCCTACAACCGCCAGGTCGCACTGCTGAAGACCAGGGACATCCCCTTGCATTTCTACCGCTACCTGATGGACCGGGTGGGGCGCAAATGGCACTGGGTCAATGTTCTGAGGCTGAATGACGATGAGCTGTCGGCCGGAATCCACCGCGAGGATCGCGACATCAGGGTGCTCTATCTCGACGGCTCGCCGGCAGGCTTCTTCGACCTCAAGCCGCATCTGTCTGAGGAAGTCGAGCTCGCCTATTTCGGCATGATGGAACACGCCACCGGGCAAGGCATCGGCCGCTGGTTCCTTGGCTCGGCGATTGCCGCGGCATGGTCGCATGGGCCGAAAAGGGTGACGGTGCAGACCTGCACGCTCGACCACCCCGCAGCCCTGCCGCTCTACCAGAAGCTTGGTTTCAAGCCGGTCGCGCAGAAGAAGGAAATCGTGCATCCCCTGCCTTTCGCCGAGCGCTCGGCAAGCGTCATGCGGCCGTAACTCCAGCCGGAATCTGAACCTTCCGTTCATCGGCGCTTCAGCCTGTCTTTGGCATGTTGCCCGCATTGCCAATGCGGCCGAGGCCGAAGGAGAAAGACATGCTGACCCGACGTACTCTTGCCGCCGCGCTGATTGCGGCGATTGCCATGCCGAGCCTTGCCGCTGCCCAGGCGACGACGCCCTCGGCCGCGACGATCGAGCGAAAGCTCGAGGCGGCACCCCGGGTCAAGCTGCGGCCGAACGAGCGCGTCACCATCCGTGAATTCAAGCGCCGGCCGGACCTGCGCCGCATGGCGCGCTCGATCGATATCCAGTCGATCAATTTCGCCTTTGGCTCCGCGGCGATTTCCAGTTCGCAGTATAACAAGATCGATAACATCGCCGATGCGCTGCGCCGCATCCTGCGTCGCGACCCCGGCGCGCGTGTGCTCATCGAGGGTCATACCGACGCTGTCGGATCGTTTCAGTCGAATCAGGTTCTTTCCGAACAGCGCGCCGCTTCGCTGAAGCGCACGCTGGTGCGTGAATTCGGCGTGCCCGGTTATGCATTGGAGACTGTCGGTTACGGCGAGGAATTCCTGCTGGTGCCGACTCAGAGCGAGAACTGGCAGAATCGCCGGGTGACATTGCGCCGCTTCGACGATTTCATCCGCTGAACGCAGGCGCCGATTCAAACTAATTAGCCGGCTTATATTGTCCCGGCTGGCAATATCGGCGCTTATCCCATTTGGTCTCGGGCCCGATTTGCCGACCGCAGGTCGGCCCTCGACTCTTGGCAGGAATCGGGTGGGAAGCATCGAAGGGGAAGCATAATTTCCGCTCAACCACACCGGAGATCATGCGATGACCATCCAGTTCAAAGCTCTGCCGACCGAAGATGTGCAAGCGCTGCAGGGGGGTGGGCCAGACGCCTATGGCAACACGCCCGAGCGCCAGGTTTCCGACGGTGACGGCATGCCTTGCCGGCATTGTTTGAAGAACATCGCCGCCGGCGATGACTACCTCGCCCTGGCCTACCGGCCGTTCCCGCAGCTTCAGCCTTATGCCGAGACGGGCCCCATCTTCCTGCACGCGCAGGAATGCGAACGCGCTGTTGAGGCGGAGATCATTCCCGAGATACTGGAAAGCGCCGACTATATCGTGCGCGGCTACGGCAAGGACGACCGCATTGTCTATGGCAGCGGCGGCGTCATCCCAACCGACGCTATAGTAGCGCGGGCGGAAACCCTGTTTGAGCGTGAAGACATTGCCTATGTGCATGTCCGCTCGGCGCGCAACAATTGCTACCAATGCCGGATCGAGCGCGCGTGAGGGCCAGGGATTGGCGATAGAAAGCTTCTGTCGCACTGCTGTCGCACGAACGCGCTAGAAAGCCATTGTCGATCGATTGGCCGACCGCGGATGAACCGGCGGCAATCTCGATATCGAGGAAGCGGGGCTTTGGCTCCGCTTTTTTGTTGCCCAGATTTCACCGCGCCATATCTCAAGCAACGAAAAAGCCCGCCGGCAACGCCGGCGGGCTTTTTGTAGGTTTGCCTGGAGGGCTTAGTTGAACTTGTACTTCGCGCCGATACGCACGGTATGGAAGGACGACGTAGAGGTAATGGAGTCGTCAGGCAGCCCCACCTCGGATGAGAAATCTTTCTTGGCGAATTGCGAGTAGCGATACTCAACACCCAAGGTAACATTGCTGGATATTGCCGTTTCCAGACCACCACCAACAGAGAAACCGCTGGAGCCCCAATCGAGGATGTCGCCGACCGGGTCCGAAGCGTTCAAGTCGAAATGCTGCCAACTGTAGCCAGCCAGCGCGTAGGCGAGGGTCGATTCATTCATTTTCATGCCGGCGCGGCCAAGCACATCGAAACCGTAGTCGGTATCGACATTGATCGATCCGCCGCCGAGGTCCAGCTTCGAGGTCATGCCGGAATAGCGGGCGTCCACCATGATGCCAGCGACCCAGCTGCCGAAGTCGTGGTCATAGCCGACATTCAGCTCGCCAAGCACGCCTTCACCGCCGAGGCCGTTGAACTTCGCGCCGCCAAGCGGTGGGATTTCGATCTGGTGCACCGACGCACCCGCGCCCAAACCGCCACCGATATAGAAGCCGGACCAGTTATAGGCGGGCGTTTCAAACGAAGTGGCGGCACCGTTCTGCGCCCCGAAGCGATAGCTGGCGGCAACCTGGAATGTGTGCCGCGACGTATCGAGATTGAGAAGGCCATCCGGAGCCCCGATAAGGCCGGCCTCGGAAAGGAGATCGTCCTTGGTGCCGAAGCGTGTATAGCGATACTCGGTCTTGATCGTCCAATTGCTGTTAATGGCCGTTTCGAGACCACCACCGACGAAATATCCGCTCTGGTCCCAATCGAAACCAAAGCCGGCGTTGGAATCAAGCTTGTACTTCTGCCAGGAATAGCCGCCCAGCACGTAGCCCAGCGTGTTCGGGGTAAGCAGATACCCTACGCGCAGACCAGCGTCGAAACCGTATGTCTCCTGGATCGAGGCGTTGAAACCACCGGCGTCGAGCTTGGTTTTGATGTCGCCGGCATGGACGTCCAGCAATCCGCCGAGCAGGAAGCGGGGCGAGACCATGTAGTCGTAGCCAGCGGTAAGTTCGCCGTAAACGCCTTCACCGCCAATGCCATTCAATGACAAGGGAGCAAAATCGCTGCTCAACTTATGGACGTTGGCTCCGGCGCCTACGCCGAAGCCGACATAAACGCCGCTCCAGTTAAAACCGGATGCCTCTACCGGCTGCACGACGTCGGCCGCATGAGCCGCCGACATCAAAGCCACGACAGAAACCGCGCCGAGAAGAATAGATTTCGCAGTAATGCGAACAAACATAGCCCGTACCCCTAATGAATAAACCCGGGGTGTTCCTAGCAGGGAGTCGGCCAATACAGGTATGACAAAAATGCAACAGCGGGAGGCTAAGTGCCCTTACGGCACACGCTTCGATGGATCCCCTGGGAAGCAGGTTTGGAGCATCATTGCCAAAAGAAAAAGCCCGCCGGAGCGAACCGGCGGGCAAAAATGTAAGTTGACTTTTTCTGGGTGTATCAGGCCGCGAGCACGGCTTTCGGCTCAACCAGTTCGTAGCCGAGCGCTTCGGCGACCGCGCGGTTGGTGATCTTGCCTTTGTGGACGTTGAGGCCGTTGCGCAGATGATGGTCGTCGACCAGCGCCTTCAGGCCCTTGTCGGCGAGCTGCAGGCCGTAATGCAGCGTTGCGTTGTTCAGCGCATGGGCCGAAGTGACCGGCACAGCGCCTGGCATGTTGGCGACGCAGTAGTGGATAACGCCGTCGACTTCGTAAGTCGGCTCGGCGTGGGTGGTCGCATGAGAGGTCTCGAAGCAGCCGCCCTGATCGATGGCGACATCGACCAGCACCGAGCCCTTCTTCATGCCGGACAGCATTTCACGGGTGACCAGCTTCGGCGCGGCCGCGCCCGGGATGAGCACGGCGCCGACGACGATGTCGGCCGAGAAGCATTCTTCCTCGAGCGCCTCGACGGTCGAGTAACGGGTGTGGACCCGGCCGGCGAAGAGGTCATCGAGCTGGCGCAGACGCGGGATCGAGCGGTCGATGATGGTGACATCGGCGCCAAGGCCGGCGGCCATGCGGGCCGCATGCAGGCCTACGACGCCGCCGCCGAGCACGGTGACCTTGCCTGGCAGCACGCCGGGCACGCCGCCAAGCAGCACGCCGCGGCCGCCATTGGCCTTCTGCAGCGCCGTGGCGCCGGCCTGGATCGACAGGCGACCCGCGACTTCCGACATCGGCGCCAGCAGCGGCAGCCCGCCACGATCGTCGGTCACGGTTTCATAGGCGATCGCCGTGACGCCCGAAGCGAGCAGGCCCTTGGTCTGCTCCGGATCCGGGGCCAGGTGGAGATAGGTGTACAGGATCTGGCCTTCGCGCAATTGCACCCACTCATTGGGCTGCGGCTCCTTGACCTTGACGATCATGTCCGACTTGGCGAACACGTCGGCGGCGGTCTTGGCGATGGTGGCGCCTGCAGCACGATAGGCGTTGTCGTCGGCGCCGATACCGGCACCGGCACCAGCCTCGACCAGCACTTCGTGGCCGTGGGCCACATATTCGCGGACCGAACCCGGCGTAAGGCCGACACGGTATTCGTGGTTCTTGATTTCCTTGGGGCAGCCGACGCGCATTTTCTTCTCCTGATCCGGGCCCTTTTGGGCTCACTCCCTGATTGTCGGAGTGAACCATGAATCGGCTCGCAAGTGTTTGCGAATGCGCTTGCGCGAACAGGAGGGTTTCGATAATCGTTGCGTGAAATAGCAGTATATTCGCAGGATTCACGAAGAATGCCGCTCGACAGGATTGATATCGCCATTCTGGAGACATTGCAGAAGGATGGCCGGATGCCGAATGCGGCCCTTGCCGAAAAGGTCGGCCTGTCGCAATCGGCCTGTTCGCGCCGGCTTGATAATCTGGAAAAATCCGGAACCATCCGCGGCTACCACGCCCGGTTGTCCAATGCGGCCCTTGGCCATCAGATGACGGCGATCGTCCACATATCCCTCTCCGGCCAGTTCGAGAAGACGCTGTCGGATTTCGAGGCGGCGATCAAACGCTGTCCGAACGTGCTGTCGTGCCACCTGATGTCGGGCGAGTACGACTATATCCTGCGGATCGCGGCCAAGGATCTCGTCGACTACGAGCGCATCCACAAGGAATGGCTGTCGGCGATGCCGCATGTAACGAAGATCAATTCGTCCTTCGCCTTACGTGAAATCGTCGACCGGACGGCCATGGGGCTAAAGCCGGAAATGGCTTAACGCCAAAGGCACACCCGGACGTCCTTCCCAATATAGCATGCGCCTTCGCGGTGAAGGTCTTCCCAACGTTCATCACCGTGAGTCGCGCGAATATCCGAGTTACCATAGCCGTCCCAAATATCGCCGTCCTTGTAGACGGCTGCCCAGTAATCCTCGGACATTTCACCAGCCCCACTATGCGTGTCAGGATAGTCGATACCCGCGAAAACTTGCCGGGGTCCCTGGATATTGAAATCGCCGCCCTTCTCGATTTGATAGGAGCATTTTCCGGATATGCGGGTCTGACCGTCAACAACAAGCAGGCAACGGCCCCATTTGTAACCGCTCGGCAAACGATGTCGTTGCGCGAGCGCGGGCGAAAAGGAAACAGCGGTTGCAACGGCAGCCGCCATGGTACGCCCGATCATCTTGTCACCCATCGTGAAGCAGCCACTGTGAGGAGCGACCGGACAGTGTTGGTTCCCCAGGGCGCATGTCTAGGCAATCCTCCGCGGCACCGTGCTTTGAAAATCAGATTATTTATCGACCAAGTCGGATTTTTGTCACGTGACATTTGCGCTGCTTCCGCGCGGGGTAACCAGAAATCCGACCGGTCTCATTGGACCAAACAGGCTCTTACGCCTCCGTCACGATCCGATCCATCGGGATGTCGTGAGGTTGCGGATAGATGGTCGCGATGCGCTGCAATTCGTAGCCAACGCCGATGACCAGCGGCTTGAACGGCATGGCGGCCAGCGTGCGGTCGAAGAAGCCGCCGCCATAGCCCAGCCGATAGCTTGCCGGATCGATGCCGACAATGGGCGAGATGACGATGTCCGGCAGTACCGGATCGCCTTCGGCCGGGATCGGGATGTTCCAGACGCCTTTTTCCAACCGGTCGCCCGGTTTGTAGGCGCGGAAGATCAACGGTTGACCCTTTTCGACGACGATGGGCAGCGCGGTGCGGCCATCGCGTTCGTTGATAGACGCCATCCATGGCCGTAAATCCGGCTCGCCCCGAAACGGCCAGTAAAGGCTGACCATCCGGCCCGCTATGTCACCGATGATCGTGTCGAGGCCTTCCGCGATGCGCCGCGACATTGCGGTTCGGGCATCGGCGGAAACGGCAAGGCGCGCCGCGATCAGGCGTTCACGCTCGGCCTTTCGCCAGCGTCTCACGTCGGTCCAGTCGCTGAGTGGTGCCTGGAACGCGGGATCGAGTTCATGCATGAAGCAGGGCGGCGAAGAATACTGCGCCGGTCCTTCGTCCTCATGATCGTTGGTCATGCCTCACCTCATCTCGTGTTCGATGACGCTATACCTCGCGATACGATACAACATGTGCGTTCACGACATGGAACGACGAGTCTCGGGCACTGTCCTGCCATTGTTGCATTGCACAAAAACACCTACATCCAGGGCAGGCAATCTTGCCCATCAGGGGTGATGAAATGAGCGATGCCAGACATCATCTCGTCGTCGTCGGCGCCGGGTTCGGCGGCCTCGAATTCACCCGCGCGCTGGCTGGCGCGCCGGTGCGCATCACCATGATCGACAAGCGCAACCATCATCTGTTCCAGCCGCTGCTCTATCAGGTGGCAACCACGGCGCTGGCGACCTCGGAGGTGGCCTGGCCGATCCGCCATCTCCTGCGCAAGCGCAAGGATGTGACCACGCTGCTGGCCAATGTCACAGGAGTAGACCGGACCGGCAAACGTGTTGTGCTCGATGATGGCAGCGCCGTCGCCTACGACACGCTGGTGCTCGCCACCGGCGCGCGGCACGCCTATTTCGGCCATGACGAATGGGAGCCTTTCGCGCCGGGCCTGAAGACGCTGGAGGACGCCACCACCATTCGGCGCCGCATCCTTCTGGCCTTCGAGCAGGCGGAACGGGAACCCGACCCTGCCAGGCGCCAGGCGCTGCTGACCATTGCCATCGTCGGCGGCGGGCCGACCGGCGTCGAACTTGCCGGAACCATTGCCGAACTGGCGCATGACACGCTGCGCGGCGAATTCCGCAACATCGACACGCGCCAGACGCGCGTGGTGCTGATCGAGGCCGGCGACAGCATCCTGGCCAATTTCGCGCCGAAGCTCTCCAATTATGCCGGGAAGGCGCTGGAGCGGCTTGGTGTTGTGGTCGAGCTTGGCCGGGCCGTTACGCGCTGCGATGCCGAAGGCGTGGTTTTTGGCGATACCGTTCTGCCGGCCCGCACGATCCTGTGGGCAGCCGGCGTTGCCGCTTCGCCCGCCGCTGAATGGCTGGGCGCGAACGCGGACCGGGCCGGCAGGGTATTGGTCGAGCCTGATCTCAGCGTGCCCGGCAGCCCGGAGATTTTTGTCATCGGCGACGCCGCCCTTGTGCTGCGGCCCGACGGGCGGCCGGTGCCCGGCGTGGCGCCTTCCGCCAAGCAGGAGGGCCGCCATGTTGCCGCGACCGTCAGGGCCAGGCTTGCCGGCGACACGGGGCCGCGGCCTTTCCACTACAAGCATGCCGGTGATCTGGCGACGATCGGCAAGCGCGCCGCCGCGATCGATTTCGGCTGGATCAAGCTGACCGGCTGGCTCGCCTGGTGGCTGTGGGGCATTGCGCATATCTATTTCCTGATCGGTTTCCGCAACCGGCTTGCCGTTTCGCTGAGCTGGCTATGGATCTATGTCACGGGCCAGCGCAGCGCCCGGCTGATTACCCAGGGCGACGACGACAAGACCTGACTTTCTTCACCGAGCCTTTCATCCGGCCGTCATCTGTTGCTGATGGATTGGCGTGCCGATGCGCGCGACTTCTTGAGTGGACTTGAGCCGATTTCAGCGCGAAGTTCGCTTCGGGGCAGGGGCATGTCAGGTCGTCGAAGAAGGAGAAAACATGTCGCAACTGCTCCATCCCGTCTCTCGCCGTGGTCTCCTTGCGGGGGTCGCCGCCACAGGGGCGCTGATCATGCTTCATCCCTTCTCCGCCCGTGCGCAGGCCAACCAGGCGCATCTGAGGATCATGGAGACCACCGATATCCATGTGAACGTGCTGCCCTATGATTATTACGCCGACAAAGCCAATGACACGATGGGCCTGTCGCGCACGGCGTCCCTCATCGACGCGGTGCGCAAGGAAGCCGCCAATTCGATGCTGATCGACAATGGCGACCTATTGCAGGGCAACCCGATGGGCGACTACATTGCCTATGAGAAGGGCCTGAAGGAGGGCGATCTCCATCCGATCATGAAAGGCATGAACCTGCTCGGTTACGAGTGTTCGACACTTGGCAACCACGAGTTCAACTACGGCCTGTCCTTCCTGGACAAGGTACTGGCCGGCGCCAATTTCCCGTTCGTCTGCGCCAATCTGATCCGGGGCACCGAGCTTGCCGCCAATCCGCGCGACGACAAGCTCTACCTCAAGCCCTACATAATCCTGGACAAGAAGATCAAGGACGGTTCAGGCACCGAGCAACCGATCAAAATCGGCATCATCGGCTTCGTACCGCCGCAGGTCATGGTCTGGGATCTCAAGAATCTCGAAGGCAACGTCAAGACGCGCGACATCGTCGAAGCGGCGAAGGCCTGGGTGCCGCAGATGAAGGAGGAGGGCGCCGACATCGTCATCGCGCTCTCGCATTCCGGCATCGACGTCAAGCAGGGTGACATGATGGAGAACGCCTCGTTCTTCGTCGCCGGCGTCGAAGGCATCGACGCGGTCTTCACCGGCCACCAGCACCTGGTCTTTCCCGGCAAGAAGGATTTCCAGGGGCTCGAGGGCGTTGATACACAGAAGGGTACGCTGCAGGGCAAGCCCGCCGTCATGGGCGGTTTCTGGGGCTCGCATATGGGCCTGATCGACCTGATGCTGGAACGCGATGGGTCGAAGTGGAAAGTGGTCTCGGCGACCTCGGAGGCGCGGCCGATCTTCGAGCGTGTCGACAACAAGAACAAGCCGACTGTCGCCGACGACAAGCGCATCATCGCTGCTCTCGAGCAGGACCACCAGGCGACGCTCGCCTATGTGCGCCGCCCTGTCGGCAAGACCTCGGCGCCGCTCTATTCCTATTTCGCGCTGGTGGCCGATGATCCTTCGGTGCAGATCGTCAACCAGGCGCAGAGCTGGTATCTCAAGGATATCCTGAAGAGCACCCAGTGGAAGGACGTGCCGATGTTATCGGCGGCGGCGCCCTTCAAGGCCGGCGGGCGCAACGGCGCCGACTACTACACCGACGTGCCGGTGGGCGATGTCGCAATCAAGAACGTCGCCGACCTCTATCTCTATCCGAACACGGTTCGCGCGGTTGAGATCACGGGTGCCCAGGTCAAGGAATGGCTGGAGATGTCGGCCGGCATCTTCAAGAAAATCGAGGCAGGAAAAGCCGACCAGCCGCTGATCGACACCGAATTCCCATCCTATAATTTCGACGTCATAGATGGCGTAACCTACAAAATAGATTTGTCGCAGCCACCGAAATACGATGCCAAGGGCGCCGTCGCCAATGCCGGTTCCAATCGCATTGTCGACCTGAAATTCGACGGCAAACCGATTGATCCAGCAGCGAAATTCGTCGTTGCGACCAACAACTACCGTGCCGGCGGCGGTGGCAACTTTCCCGACATCAATGCCTCGAAGATCATCTACGAAGCGCCGGACACCAACCGCGACGTCATCGTCCGCTACGTCGTCAGCCAAGGCACCATCAACCCGTCGGCGGATGGCAACTGGTCGTTCGCGCCGCTGCCAGGAAGCAGCGTCGTCTTCGAGACAGGCGTCAAGGCAAAGGACTTCATCGCCGATGTGAAGTCGCTCAAGATCGAGCCGGTGGGCGAGGGCGAATCTGGTTTCGCCCGATACCGCATCCTTCTCTGATCGACTATCAGGGCTGGATGCGGCCGGTCTTGGCCGCATCCCCGTGCGGAAGATGACCTCGCCATAGCGAGGGAGGAGCAGTCGGATCGCTCGGCACGGTCAAGAGCCTCATCCCCGCGGGTGCATGGACCTCGTGGATGGTCGATGTCCGGGTGTTGTCGATGAGATCGCTGTCCCCAGCCTACGCCTTGTAGACCACCTGGCGCACGTCGATATAGCTGGTGCGGAAACCGGCCTCGCAATAATGCAGGTAGAATTCCCAGAGCTTCTTGAAACGGTCGTCGAAGCCGAGCGGCACGATCTTCTCCCACGACCCCCGGAAACGCTGGCGCCATTCGGCAAGCGTGCGGGCATAGTCCTCGGGGAAAACGTGTTCGCGTAAATGGGCAAGGCCGTGCGCGGCGCCAAGCGACTTCAGGATGGACGGCGTCGGCAGCATGCCGCCCGGGAAGACGTAGCGCTGGATGAAATCCGGCCTGGCGCGATAGGTGTCGTAGGCGGCTTCGTTGATGGTGATGATCTGCAGGCCCGCGGTGCCGCCGGGCTTCAGGCAGGCCTTCATCTTGGAGAAGAATACCGGCCAGTATTTCTCGCCGACCGCCTCGAACATCTCGATCGAGGCGATGCGATCGTAGGTCCCGGTTTCATCACGGTAATCCTGCAACTTGATGTCGACCTTGTCGGCAAGCCCGGCCTTGGCGATGCGTGCCTTGGCGAAATCGTGCTGCTCGCGGCTGATGGTCAATCCGGTAACCCGGCAGCCGATTTCGCGTGCCGCGAACTCGGCAAAGCCGCCCCAGCCGCAACCTATCTCCAGCACGTGATCCTTTCCGCCGATGCCCGTATCCCTGGCCAGCGCCCGGTATTTGGCGGCCTGGGCGCTCTCGAGATCATTGGCGCCATTGGCGTAAAGCGCCGAGGAATAGGTCATGCTCGGGTCGAGCCATTCCTTGTAGAAGGCGTTGCCGAGATCGTAATGCGCCGAGATATTGCGCTTTGACCCTTTGCGTGTGTTCTCGTTGAACCAGTGGCGGATGCGCTGGGCCGTGTTGATGAGCCAACTGGCGCCGCCCGCGACGCGTTCGCCGATCGCCGAATTGACCACGAACAGTTCGAGGAAGCTGGTGACGTCAGGGCTTTCCCAATCGCCGTCCATATAGGATTCGGCAACGCCGATCGTGCCGCCGGAAAAGGCGCGGCCCGGCAGACGCCAGTTCTTGAGCACAAGTTCGGCGTCGGGGCCTGGCGCCTTGCCGCCGACGAGGACGGCACGGCCGTCCGGCATCCTGACTTTCAGCGAACCACGCGGCAGGTTCATGGCCGCCGACAGCACCATGCGCGCCTTGGCCGGCAGGCCCTTGACGATCTCGGCGAAATTGAATTCGTCGAGCCTGACCGCGTCGCCCGGCGCTATGCCATGATGTTCCCCGTGTGCCATTCCATGCCCCTGGATCTCCGTGCTGTCGGCGCAATTGCCAAGCCACGGTTCTCTTGGATCATCCGCCGGGTTCAAACACCGTTGCCTGGTCCCGGCAGCTGCGGGTTCGACGGCAGGCGGGCTCGAACGAAAGCGCGCGCCCCTTAGCAGAGCTTCAGCGCTTCCCAGTGAATGCCTGCCACAATCTTCCACGCCATGAGGGGGAACTTCAAGAGGCATGCCGAGAGCTGGACTGTGCCACGCGGCGCCCGGCATCTGCCGCCCTGCGTCAGGCCGCTGCGGCCCGAAATCAAAAACGCCTATGGCAGCCGCATCGCTTGTGCGATAGCTTTAGCCATGCGTTATGTAATCGTGATTGCCGCCATCGCGTTCTTCCTGATCTGGGACGGTCTCTACAATCAAGGCCGGTATCTCGACGTCGCGGTCAGGGAAGTTTCCCATGCGGTGCGCTACGTCACCGGCAAGGCCTAGACGTCCCTGGGCAGGCCGGCGCTTCATCCCTGATCCGCGCGAACCGAGGTCCAGCACCGATCGAGGCGCGTCGCAAGGACGCGTGGCGCCATGACCGGTTGACGCAAAGGGACCGCCGTCACAAAAGACCCCGACATTCAGATCGAGGAGGCGGGATTGATCCGGCATATCGTTTTCTTCAGCGCGCGGCGCAAGGAAGATGTGGAAGCTGTTCGTACCGGGCTGCTGGCGCTCGGCGACATTCCTCATTGCAGCCTCTTCGAGGTCACGCTGAACACCAAGGTCGACCCGCTGTCGGATGAAGTCGATGTCGTCGTTTACGCGGAATTCGCCGATGACGCGGCGCTGGCAGCCTACAAGGCGCACCCGCTCTATGCGCGGACCACCAGCAAGGTCAAACCATTGCGCGAGCTGCGTTATTCGGCCGATGTCGTGGCCGGACGCTGATCCGGCGCCTGCTCCAGAAGGTGCCGTTTGCAGCGGCGACTTTCCCGATAGAGCGTGCTGTGCGAACCATGCGCCGCCGCCGGCGGCATTGCGATCAAGTCTTGAACCGACCTTCGGAATGATGCACATCGCGCCTGCATGACCCCAACCACATCAGCCATTCATCCGCTCGATCATCTGGTTCTGCCGACGCAGACCGTCGACACCGCGCGGATCCGGCTCACCGCGCTGGGCTTCGTCGTCGCTCCGACCGGCATCCATCCCTTTGGCACGGAAAACTGCTGCGTGTTCCTTGCCGACGGCACCTATCTGGAGCCGCTCGCGATTGGCAGCGAACAGGCTGCGACGGAGGCTGCCGCCGAGGGCAACGTCTTCGTTGCGCGCGATCGCCTCTATCGCGAAAGCCTTGGTAACGAGGGATTTTCCGCGGTGGTTCTTGGCACTGACAATGCCGATGACGACCATGAACGCTATGTCGAAGCCGGCCTGTCGGCGGGAGACACGCTGAGCTTCTCGCGAGCCTTCACCGACACGGCTGGCAAAAGCGATACCGCCTCGTTCAAGCTCGCTTTTGCTTCGGCCAATCATGCCAGGGACGCTTTTCTTTTTGCCTGCCAGCGCATCAACGCGCCGAAAGTGGACCGCGCGGCCTTGCAGGCTCATCCCAACGGCGTCGATGGGGTCGTCGAGGTGATTGCAATCAGCAGTGCGCCCTCCGAACAGCACAGGCTGATCGCGGTGGCGGTCAATGAACCGTCCGCCGGCGGTCCGGACGGCGCGTTCGCCTTGCCGAACGCAACATTGCGTGTGCTCGATCCCGCGTCTTACGCCGCGCGCTTTGGCATCCCGACCGGCCCGGCGACGGAGCTTCGTTTCGCCGCCGTGGTATTTGCGATCCGAAGCGCCGATGCCGCTGCGAGGCTGCTTGCAGCCAACTCAATCCAGCACGATATAGCGGGCACCGACATTGTCGTGCCGCCGGCAGCCGGCCAAGGCGCGGCTTTCATCTTCCGGGAGACCAAATGAGCAAGTCCCAAGCACCAAATTCGACGGCGCCCAATTCTTCGGTAACGGTCGGCAATGTCATCTTCGACAATGCGGCACCCTTGGCGCTGATCGCTGGCCCGTGCCAGTTCGAATCGCGCCAACACGCCTTCGACATGGCCGGTGCGCTGAAGGAGCTGACCGGCAGGCTCGGCATCGGCCTCGTCTACAAGACCAGCTACGACAAGGCCAACCGCACCTCGCTGTCGGCGACGCGCGGTGCCGGCATGGACGCCGCACTTCCCGTGTTCGACGAGTTGCGAAAGGAATTCTCGCTGCCGGTGCTGACCGACGTTCACACGGAGGAGCAGTGCGCCATCGTTGCACCGCATGTCGATGTGCTGCAGATACCGGCCTTCCTGTCGCGCCAGACCGACATGCTGGTCGCCGCCGCGAGGACGGGCAAGGTCATCAATGTGAAGAAAGGACAGTTCCTCGCCCCCTGGGACATGAAGAACGTGGTCGCCAAGATCACCGGTTCCGGCAATGCCAATGTGCTGACCACCGAGCGCGGTGCTTCTTTCGGCTACAACACACTGGTGTCGGATATGCGCGCTCTGCCTATCATGGCCGAGATCGGCGCGCCGGTGATCTTCGACGCCACCCATTCGGTGCAGCAGCCGGGCGGGCAGGGCGGGTCGTCTGGCGGGGAGCGCCGCTTTGTCGAGACGCTGGCCCGCGCGGCCGTTGCCGTCGGCGTTGCCGGCGTCTTTATCGAGACTCATCAGGACCCCGACAATTCGACCTCCTCCGACGGTCCGAACATGGTGCCGCTGAAAGATATGCCGGCGCTGCTCGAAAAGCTGATGGCGTTGGACCGGGTAGCGAAGGGCCACTAATCCTAGGCTTTCTGCCCGTGCTTGTGGTTGCCAGGGGCCAGTTGTACGCTCGGCAGGCAAATGAGCGTTTTGGCAGGAGGAAGCCATGTCCGTCGCCCGCGTCACCGAAATCACCTCATCGTCGAAGAAGAGCTTTCAGGACGCCATCGAGCAAGGAATCGCCCGCGCCGCCAAAACCCTGAAGAATGTCGAAGGGGCCTGGATCCAGGATCAGAAGATCGTTGTCGTGGACGGCAAGATCGCGGCCTATCGCGTCAACATGAAGGTGACTTTCATCCTCGCGGAGTGATCGGGCAGCCGCCAAAAAGTCGGGAACTTTCGCCCGCGCGCCTCATTGTCAAAGTGCAGATTAACGACAACGAGGAGCAAACAATGACAACGCAAACAGGCCACACCGAAGCCATTGCCGCTTCGCGAGTGATCGGCACTACCGTCTACAATACCCAAGGCGACGGCATCGGCAGCATCGAGGACGTCATGCTCGATAAGACGTCGAACGGCATCATGTTCGCGGTGATCGGATTTGGCGGCTTTCTCGGTATTGCCGAGAAGTACCATGCCATTCCCTGGGCGAGCCTCGACTACGACGAGGACAAGGGCGGCTATGTCGTACCCTTCACCAAGGAACAGCTGAAGGCAGCGCCCGCCCATTCGATCAACGAGTTGGCCGGCGCCGATGGCGAGAGCGTGCGCGACGAGTCCTACGAATATTATAAGGTTACGCCCTACTGGCACTGACGCCACAACCGAAAAGGGGGCCGTTTCGACGGCCCCCTTTTCGATTCGAGGCAACGCTACTCGCTAATGTGCAAGGCCGGCAAAGGCGCAATGGCCTTTGGCGGTGGCTGCTGATTGTCGCACGACGTCAGGAACGCCGCCGCGATCAGGAACAGACTGACGATACCGCTCAACTCGGACATGGCGAAACTCCTCCTGTTTCGCCCCGCGCGACAACAGCCTTAACCCGGAATGCGCCCCTTGTGGCATGACTTATGATGACAGAAACTTGCGCTTCGTGAATCGCGCGGGCGGCAATATTCGGCCAGGGCCCGATTGCCTTTTGCGTCGCTTTGGCTAAGACGGGCGCGACGTTTTCTCCAGATCAAATCGAGGACATCGCAATGACCGCCATCATCGATATTGTCGGGCGTGAAATCCTGGACAGCCGCGGAAACCCGACCGTCGAGGTCGATGTCGTTCTCGAAGACGGTTCAATGGGCCGCGCCGCGGTACCGTCGGGCGCCTCGACCGGCGCCCATGAGGCCGTCGAACTGCGCGACGGCGGCGCCCGCTACCTCGGTAAGGGCGTGCTCAAGGCCGTCGAAGCGGTCAACGGCGAACTGTTCGAGGCGATCGGCGGCATGGAAGCCGAAAACCAGATCCATATCGATCAGATCATGATCGAGCTTGACGGCACGCCTAACAAGAGCCGGCTCGGCGCCAACGCCATTCTGGGCGTTTCGCTGGCGGTGGCGAAAGCCGCGGCCGATGCCGCCGGCCTGCCGCTCTATCGCTATGTCGGCGGCACAAAGGCGCATATCCTGCCCGTGCCGATGATGAACATCATCAATGGTGGCGCGCATGCCGACAATCCGATCGACTTCCAGGAATTCATGATCCTGCCGGTCGGCGCGCCGACGCTGCGTGAAGGCGTGCGCTGGGGTTCGGAAGTCTTCCACACGCTGCGCAAGAAGCTGAAGGATGCCGGCCACAACACCAATGTCGGCGACGAGGGCGGCTTCGCGCCGAACCTGAAGAGCGCGCCGGTGGCGCTCGATTTCATCATGGAATCGATCGAGAAGGCCGGTTTCAAGCCGGGCGAAGAGATCGCGCTCGGCCTCGATTGCGCCGCGACCGAATTCTTCAAGGACGGCAACTACGTCTATGAGGGTGAGAAGAAGACACGCGATCCCAAGGCGCAGGCCAAGTACCTCGCCAAGCTCGCCGCCGATTACCCGATCATCTCGATCGAGGACGGCCTTGCCGAAGATGACTGGGAAGGCTGGAAATACCTGACCGACCTGATCGGCAAGAAGACGCAGCTTGTCGGCGACGATCTTTTCGTCACCAACACGGCGCGGTTGCGCGACGGCATCCGCATGGGCGTTGCCAATTCGATCCTGGTCAAGGTCAACCAGATCGGCTCGCTGACCGAGACGCTCGACGCGGTCGAGACCGCGCACAAGGCAGCCTACACCGCCGTCATGTCGCACCGTTCGGGCGAGACCGAGGATTCGACCATCGCCGATCTCGCCGTCGCCACCAATTGCGGGCAGATCAAGACCGGCTCGCTGTCGCGCTCCGACCGCATGGCCAAATACAACCAACTGATCCGCATCGAGGAAGAACTCGGCAAGCAAGCGCGCTACGCCGGCAAGTCGGTGATCAAGAGCTGATCCGGCCGCGCATCTTTGGTATCGAAAGGGCGGGACATCCCGCCCTTTTTCATTTCAGGCTGGGCTGGGCCGCCGCCCGTAACCGTCCGTTAAGCACAATCAGGCGAAAAAGGCGTCGAGCCGTTTGAGTTCGCGGCCACGGGGAATCGGTCATGTGGACGCGTCAGCACAAGCAGAGAAATACCGGGCGGCTGATCATTCCTTCGCTGTGCGTGGTGTTCCTGGCCTATTTCGGCTTTCACGCTTATCACGGCGAATTCGGTATCAATTCCAAATACAAGCTGGAGGCCGAAACGGTCGCGCTGCAGGGTCAGCTCGAGGCGATCAGGGCGCGCAGGATGGAACTCGAACGGCGGGTCAAGCTCATGCATGATGGCACGCTGGAGAGGGACATGCTCGATGAGCAGGCGCGTAAAGCGCTTAATCTGTCCCAGGCCGACGAGATCACCATCATGCTGCCGGTTTCGGAGAAGTAACCGGTTTTCGGTTAATCAGCAATATTTTCAATGATTTTAATCGCTTAGGCGCATGCCAGCTATGCAATTTCGACATGGCGGAACGCCTTTCTACGTGTTAGCCTCCCATAAATCGAAGGGGAGGGCGATCTCCCCGGAGCAGGTTGATCTTGCTCCAGTGTCCGCAAAGAGACGCCAACAGGGAGTGATGCATGGCCACCGCAGCCAGAAAAGCGCCTGCCAAATCGAAATCCGACGGCAAATCCGGCCTGTCAGCACCCAAGCCTGCTGACTTCACCAAGGACGAAGAGCTTGCCGCCTACCGGCACATGCTGCTCATCCGCCGGTTTGAGGAAAAGGCCGGCCAGCTCTATGGCATGGGCTTCATCGGCGGCTTCTGCCACCTCTACATTGGCCAGGAGGCGGTCGTCACCGGCATGAAGATGGCGCTGATCGACGGCGACCAGATGATCACGGCCTATCGCGATCACGGCCACATGCTGGCGATGGAGCTTTCGCCGCGTGGCGTGATGGCTGAGCTGACCGGACGCCGCGGCGGCTTGTCCAGGGGCAAGGGCGGCTCCATGCACATGTTCTCCAAGGAGAAGCATTTCTATGGCGGTCACGGCATCGTCGGCGCGCAGGTGTCGCTCGGCACCGGTCTGGCCTTCGCTAACCGCTACCGCGACAACAACAATGTCTCGCTGACCTATTTCGGCGACGGCGCAGCCAACCAGGGCCAGGTCTATGAGAGCTTCAACATGGCCTCGCTGTGGAAGCTGCCGGTGATCTACATCATCGAGAACAACCGCTACGCCATGGGCACCTCGGTGTCGCGCTCTTCAGCGGAGACTGACTTCTCGCACCGTGGCGCTTCCTTCAAGATTCCCGGCATCCAGGTCGACGGCATGGATGTGCGCGCGGTCAAGGCCGCCGGCGATCTCGCCACCGAATGGTGCCGCGCCGGCAATGGCCCGGTGATCCTCGAAATGCAGACCTACCGCTATCGCGGCCACTCGATGTCCGATCCTGCGAAATACCGGTCGAAGGAAGAAGTGCAGAAGATGCGCTCCGAGCATGACCCGATCGAGCAGGTCAAGGCGCGGCTGATCGAGAAGAAGTGGGCGACCGAGGACGAGCTCAAGACCATCGACAAGGAGGTTCGCGACATCGTCGCCGACGC
Organism: Mesorhizobium sp. M8A.F.Ca.ET.208.01.1.1; assembly: GCF_004791315.1. Classification (NCBI taxonomy): domain Bacteria; kingdom Pseudomonadati; phylum Pseudomonadota; class Alphaproteobacteria; order Hyphomicrobiales; family Phyllobacteriaceae; genus Mesorhizobium; species Mesorhizobium sp. M8A.F.Ca.ET.208.01.1.1. Next base: position 1,130,740 of record NZ_SRUT01000001.1, on the reverse strand, counting down.
CGCCGAATTTGCCCAGAACGATGCCGAGCCGGATCCGTCCGAGCTCTGGACCGATATCGTATTGTAAGGGAGGGCCAGGACATGCCGATCGAAATTCTCATGCCCGCTCTCTCGCCGACCATGGAAGAGGGCAATCTTTCCAAGTGGTTGAAGAACGAGGGCGACAAGGTCGTCGCCGGTGACGTCATCGCCGAGATCGAGACCGACAAGGCGACGATGGAAGTCGAAGCCGTCGACGAAGGTACGCTGGGCAAGATCCTGATCGCCGCCGGCACCGAAGGCGTCAAGGTCAACACGCCGATCGCCGTTCTGCTCCAGGACGGCGAGAGCGCCGCCGACGTCGGCAAGTCCGCGGCGGCTCCCGCCAAGGCCGAAGCACCGGCAAAGGCGGAAGCGCCGGCCGAGGACAAGGCGGAGGTGCCAAAGCCGGCCGCTGCACCAGTCGCGGCCGCACCGAAAACGGAAATCGCCGCCGATCCGGATATTCCCGCCGGTACCGAGATGGTCTCAACCACGGTGCGCGAAGCGTTACGCGACGCCATGGCCGAGGAAATGCGCCGCGACGGCGATGTCTTCGTCATGGGCGAGGAAGTTGCCGAATACCAGGGCGCCTACAAGATCACGCAAGGCCTGCTGCAGGAATTCGGGCCGCGTCGCGTCGTCGACACGCCGATCACCGAACATGGTTTTGCCGGCGTCGGCGTCGGTGCTGCGATGGCGGGCCTCAAGCCGATCGTCGAGTTCATGACCTTCAACTTCGCCATGCAGGCGATCGACCAGATCATCAACTCGGCCGCCAAGACGCTCTATATGTCCGGCGGCCAGATGGGCGCGCCAATCGTGTTCCGTGGGCCGAACGGCGCGGCCGCCCGTGTCGCCGCACAGCACTCGCAGTGCTATGCCGCCTGGTACAGCCACATTCCAGGCTTGAAAGTCGTGATGCCGTATACGGCCGCCGACGCCAAGGGCTTGCTCAAGGCGGCGATCCGCGATCCGAACCCGATCATCTTCCTCGAGAACGAAATCCTCTACGGCCAGTCCTTCGACGTGCCGAAGCTGGACGACTTCGTGCTGCCGATCGGCAAGGCGCGCATCCACAAGACGGGCAAGGATGTCACCATCGTCTCCTTCGGTATCGGCATGACCTATGCGGTCAAGGCGGAAGCCGAGCTGCGCGGCATGGGCATCGACGCCGAGATCATCGACCTCAGGACCATCCGTCCGCTCGATCTCGACACCGTCATCGCCTCGGTCAAGAAGACCAACCGGCTGGTCGTGGTCGAAGAAGGCTACCCGCAGAATTCGGTCGGCGACCATATCGCCAACCAGGTGTCGCAACGCGCCTTCGATTTCCTCGACGCGCCGGTCATCACCATTGCCGGCAAGGACGTGCCGATGCCCTATGCGGCCAACCTCGAAAGGCTGGCATTGCCGAATGTCGGCGAGGTCATCGAGGCCGTCAAAGCCGTCGCATATCGCTAGGGAGCAATGCGGATGCTGTCTTTCTGGACGTTGGCAGCCATCATTGTTCCCACTGTCGTGGTCGCCTTTCTCGTGCGATCGATGACGGGGAAGTTCGATGCGGTTCTGTTGATGCTCAGCGGTGCCGCGTCGCTGGTTCTTGCTATTGTGGCAACTGCTTCCGCAAAGGTCGACCAGACCGGCAGCATGATGACGCTCGAGATGGGCAAGGGTAGCTACCATTTCGGTGTCTTGCCACCTGTGTTCATCGTCGCCACGCTGACCGTCATGCGCGGCCTTTTCAAATTCATCCAGGAGTGAGCGATGCCTATCAACATCACCATGCCGGCCCTGTCGCCCACGATGGAAGAAGGCAATCTGTCAAAATGGCTGGTCAAGGAAGGTGACAAGGTTTCGCCGGGCGATGTCATTGCCGAGATCGAGACCGACAAGGCGACGATGGAAGTTGAAGCCGTCGATGAGGGCACTGTCGCCAAGCTGGTCGTGCCGGCCGGAACCGAAGGGGTCAAGGTCAACGCGCTGATCGCCGTGCTTGCCGCCGAAGGCGAAGATGCGGGCGCTGCCGCGAAAAGCGGTGGCGCACCGGCGAAAGCCGAGGCCAAGCAGGACAGGGCGCCAATCTCCCCACCCGTGGGGGAGATGTCGACGAAGTCGACAGAGGGGGGCGCTGTTCCTCCAGCAGCCAAGAGCGAGGCGCCCCCCTCTGGCCTGCCGGCCATCTCCCCCACAAGGGGGGAGATCAGCCAATCGGCCGAGCGCACCTTTGCGTCGCCGCTCGCGCGCCGCATCGCCAAGGAGGCGGGGGTCGATGTGTCGGCCGTGACCGGCACCGGTCCGCATGGCCGGGTGGTGAAGGCCGATGTCGACGCCGCGATCGCCGGTGGCGGCGCCAAGGCAGCACCGGCAGCCAAGGCTCCGGCTGGTGCGCCTTCCGCTGCTCCGGCTGTAAAGGCAATGTCGGACGATCAGGTGCTGAAGCTGTTCGAGCAAGGCTCTTACGAACTCGTCCCGCACGACAATATGCGCAAGACCATCGCGCGGCGCCTAGTCGAGGCCAAGACCACCATCCCGCATTTCTACCTGACGCTCGACTGCGAGCTCGACGCGCTGCTTTCGCTGCGCACGCAGCTCAATGCGGCGGCACCGGTGAAGAAGACCGACAAGGGTGAGGCGCCTGCCTACAAGCTGTCGGTCAACGACATGGTGATCAAGGCGATGGCCATGGCGCTGAAGGCGGTGCCGGACGCCAATGCCTCGTGGACCGAAAGCGCCATGGTCAAGCACAAGCATGCCGATGTCGGCGTCGCAGTCTCGATCCCCGGCGGCCTGATCACGCCGATCATTCGGCACGCCGATGAAAAGACGCTGTCGGTCATTTCCAACGAGATGAAGGATCTCGCGAGCCGTGCCCGTAGCCGCAAGCTGAAGCCGGAGGAATATCAGGGCGGCACCACGGCGGTGTCCAACCTCGGCATGTTCGGCATCAAGGACTTTGCCGCGGTCATCAACCCGCCGCACGCGACGATCCTGGCGGTCGGCGCCGGCGAGCAGCGGGCGGTGGTCAAGAACGGCGAGATCAAGATCGCCACCGTGATGTCGGTGACGCTGTCGACCGACCATCGTGCGGTTGACGGAGCGCTGGGGGCCGAACTCTTGGTCGCCTTCAAGAAGTTGATCGAGAACCCGATAGGCATGCTGGTCTAGGAAAGGGAAGGGCTGTGCGAATATTCTTCACCAGCCTTTTCGCTTTTTTCATTTCCGGGTTGGCTGGCGGTCTGATCGCGCAATGGTTGGCTGTCGCCACAGTCGCCGAGGAAGAATACATCCTCGTTTTCATGTTCTCGGTGCTGGTGACCTTGGTCGTCACCTTCGTCTTCTTCGTGGCGCAATTGACGAATGATCCGGTCGCGGTCGTGGCGAGGGCGGGCAAATGGACGCTGATTGTTTTTGTGCTGCTGCTCGTCCTCTTGGTCGCGCTGATCCTCTACAGCGACGGCAGCGCCGCGTTGGTCAGGAAAGACATGCCGATGGTTGCCGGTCTCGGTCTGCCGGGCTTGGTGACGATCATCATCCATTGGTTGTTCGTGCGCTGGCGCGTGAAGCGCGGCGTGGCCGACATAAAGGCGGGTTGAACGGATGAAGACGGTTCTTTGTTACGGTGACTCGCTGACTTGGGGCTACAATGCCGAAGGCGGGCGTCATGCGCTGCCGGATCGCTGGCCAAGCGTGCTGCAGGCCGGCCTCGGCGAAGGCGTTCAGGTCATCGCCGACGGCCTCAATGGCCGCACCACCGCCTTCGACGATCATCTGGCCGGAGCTGACCGCAACGGCGCGCGGCTGCTGCCGACGGTGCTGACGACGCATGCGCCGATCGACCTGATCGTCATCATGCTCGGTGCCAATGACATGAAACCATGGATCCATGGCAACCCGGTTGCCGCCAAGCAAGGCATCCAGCGGTTGATCGACATCGTGCGTGGCCACGACTATCCGTTCGACTGGCCGGCGCCGCAGATCCTGATCGTTTCGCCTCCTCTTGTCAGCCGCACGGAGAATGCCGATTTCAAGGAGATGTTCGCCGGTGGCGACGACGCCTCGAAGCAGCTTGCACCGCAATACGCAGCACTCGCCGACGAAGTCGGTTGCGGCTTCTTCGACGCTGGCACGGTGGCGCAAACAACACCTCTCGATGGCGTCCACCTCGACGCCGAAAACACGCGAAACATCGGCAAGGCGCTGACACCAGTCGTGCGCGTCATGCTGGAATTGTGATTGAAGGAGAAAACCGTGGCTGAGAACTACGACGTCATCATCATCGGCTCCGGTCCCGGCGGCTATGTCACCGCGGTCCGTTCCGCCCAGCTCGGCTTCAAGACGGCGATCGTCGAGCGCGAACATCTCGGCGGCATCTGCCTCAACTGGGGCTGCATTCCAACCAAGGCGCTGCTGCGGTCGGCCGAGATTATGCACTATTCGGATCACCTGAAGGATTATGGCCTGAAGCTCGACGGCAAGGTCAGCGCCGACACCGCGGCCGTGGTCGATCGGTCGCGGAAAGTGTCGCTCAGGCTCAATGGCGGCGTCGCCTTCCTGATGAAGAAGAACAAGGTCGATGTCATCTGGGGCGAGGCCAAGTTGTCGAAGCCCGGCGAAATCGTTGTTTCCAAGACGGCCAAGAAGCCGATGGAACCGCAGCCGCCGGTGCCGAAAGGCGTCAAGGGTGACGGCACCTATACCGCCAAGCACATCATCCTGGCGACCGGCGCCCGGCCGCGCGCGCTGCCCGGCATCGAACCGGACGGCAAGCTGATCTGGACGTACTTTGAAGCCATGGTGCCGAAGGAGATGCCGAAGTCGCTGCTGGTGATGGGTTCGGGCGCCATTGGCATCGAATTCGCCTCCTTCTACCGCACCATGGGCGCCGAGGTGACGGTGGTCGAACTGCTGCCGGCGGTCATGCCGGTCGAGGACGCCGAAGTCTCGAAATTCGCGCAAAAGCAGTTCGAGAAGCAAGGCATGAAGATCATCCTCGAGGCCAAGGTGACCAAGGTCGAGAAGGGGGCGAACTCCGTCACCGCGCATGTCGAGATGAAGGACGGCAAGGTCGAGAAGATATCAGCCGATCGCATGATTTCGGCCGTCGGCGTCCAGGGCAATATCGAGAATCTCGGCCTTGAGGCCCTCGGCGTCAAGACCGAGCGCGGCTGCGTCGTCATCGACGGTTATGGCAAGACCAATGTGCCCGGCATCTACGCCATCGGCGATGTCGCCGGTCCCCCGATGCTTGCCCACAAGGCCGAGCATGAGGGCGTCGTGTGTATCGAAAAGATCGCCAATTTTCCCGGTGTTCACGCGACGGACAAGCTCAAGATTCCCGGCTGCACCTATTGCAACCCGCAGGTTGCCTCGGTTGGCCTGACGGAAGCGAAAGCAAAGGCCGAGGGCCGGGATATTCGCGTCGGCCGCTTCCAGTTCGCCGCTAACGGCAAGGCCATCGCGCTTGGCGAGGACCAGGGCTTCATCAAGACCATCTTCGACAAGAAGACCGGTCAGTTGCTCGGCGCGCATATGGTCGGCGCCGAAGTCACCGAATTGATCCAGGGCTTTGTCGTGGCGATGAACCTTGAAACGACCGAGGAAGAGCTGATGCACACGATCTTCCCGCATCCGACGCTGTCGGAGATGATGAAGGAAAGCGTGCTCGACGCCTATGGTCGCGCCTTGAACGCATGATAGATTCGCCGCAGGAGACTCAGCTTCGAAGGCCGCGAGATCGCGACGGCGAGGCAGTTCGTTTCCGGATGCATTTTTACGCGCGCAAGGAGAAGGCATATGCACCTGAACGGCGTGGGCTGGATCGCAGCCATCATCATCGGCGGCCTGGCAGGCTGGCTCGCCGAAATGGTCATGAAGAGCAACACCGGCATATTCATGAACATTATCATGGGCATCGTTGGCGCGGTGGTGCTGAATGCCATCCTACAGGCGCTCAACATCGGCGTGTTCGGCGTCGGCTGGACCGCCTATCTGATCACCGGCTTCATCGGTGCCTGCCTGCTGATCTGGGTCGGTCGCCTGGTGCGCCGCTAGTCGATATCCTTCCCGGCTATGCGAAAACGGTTGTGGCGGCATGCGCCTCCGCAGCCTTTTTCTTTGTGTTGAAAAGTCCTAGATGACGTAAACGTGACGATCGCCGACGGGCGGTCGCGAGAAAAGCCAGGGTTCAGATGGTCACTGTCCTCGACACGATCGCCAACGCGCCGCGGCTGCGGCATCCCGAGAAAGCGCACAAGCCCGACCAGGAGGTGTTGCGCAAGCCGGACTGGATCCGCGTCAAGGCGCCGGTATCGAAAGGCTATGCCGAGACACGCGAGATCGTCAAATCCCACAAGCTGGTGACTGTATGCGAAGAGGCCGGTTGCCCGAACATCGGTGAGTGCTGGGAAAAGAAGCACGCCACCTTCATGATCATGGGCGAGATCTGCACGCGCGCCTGCGCCTTCTGCAATGTCGCCACTGGCATTCCGACCGCGCTCGATCCGGACGAGCCGGCCCGCGTCGCGCATGCCGTCAAGCAGATGGGCCTTACCCATGTCGTCATCACCTCGGTCGACCGCGACGATCTCGCCGATGGCGGCGCGCAGCACTTCGCCGATGTCATCCGTGCGATCCGGGCGGCAACGCCTCTGACGACGATCGAAATCCTGACGCCGGATTTCCTACGTAAGGACGGGGCGCTGGAGATCGTCGTGGCGGCCAGGCCCGACGTCTTCAACCATAATCTCGAAACCGTGCCGTCGAACTATCTGAAGGTCCGGCCAGGCGCCCGTTATTTCCACTCGATCCGGCTGCTGCAGCGGGTCAAGGAACTCGATCCCTCGATCTTCACCAAGTCCGGCATCATGGTGGGACTGGGTGAGGAGCGCAACGAAATCCTGCAGTTGATGGATGATCTGCGTTCGGCCAATGTCGACTTCATGACCATCGGCCAGTATCTGCAGCCGTCGAAGAAGCACCACCCGGTGATCCGCTTCGTCACGCCGGAGGAATTCAAGTCCTTCGAGACGATCGGCAAGACCAAGGGTTTCCTGCTGGTGGCGTCGAGCCCGCTGACGCGCTCGTCGCATCACGCCGGCGACGATTTCGCCAGGCTGCGCGCGGCGCGCGAAGCACAGCTCGCGAAATCGCTCTGATGCGTCTTCGACGCGACGCCCTCTAGAGCCGGGTTCATGCCGAAATTCGAAGCCACCCGCCGCGTTGCTCACACGCCGCAGCAGATGTTCGCGCTGGTCGCCGACATCGAAACCTATCCGCAATTCCTGCCGCTTTGCGAGGCGCTGACGGTCCGCTCGCGCAAGGAACGGGATGGGCGCACCATCCTCGTCGCCGACATGAGCATCGGCTACAAGGCGATCCGTGAGACCTTCACGACCCAGGTGCTGCTGAAGCCCGACGAAAACGCCATCGATGTGAAGTACATCGATGGCCCGTTCAAATATCTGAGCAATGTCTGGCGTTTCGAGCCAGACGGCGCCGGCTGTGCCGTGCGCTTCTTCATTGACTATGAATTCAAGAGCCGCATCCTGGGCGCGCTGATGGGCACGATGTTCGACCGTGCCTTCCGCATGTTCGCCGAGGCTTTCGAAAAGCGCGCCGATGTCATCTACGGCAAGACACCGGCGGCCTGACTCTCGCCAAGCGCCCGCAAGCCAAGCTCGAGTGCATGGTTGACCGTTTCGCGGCGGATGAAGTCGCGACCATTGTCGGCAAACAGCCTTCGTTCAGCCGTCACGGGTTGGCCGTTCACGGCAACGCCGAACCAGACCAGCCCGACTGGCTTTTCCGCAGAACCGCCGCCTGGACCGGCAATGCCGGTGACGGCCAGGGCGAGGCCGGCGCGCGATCGGGCAAGCGCACCGGCTGCCATCTCGATCGCCGTCTCGCGGGACACCGCGCCATGCCTGTTGAGCGTGGTGACGCGAACGCCGAGCATGTCCATCTTGGCCTCATTGGAATAGGTGATGAAGCCGCGATCGACCACGGCGGAGGAGCCGGCAATGTCGGTCAGCGCGGCAATGATCATGCCGCCGGTGCAGCTTTCCGCCGTCGCCAGCATGATGCCGCGCTCGCGGCAGACCTCAAACAGGGCGATTGCCAGTTCGCTGTTGGTCATTCCGGAACCTCGCCGGGAAACACCACGCTGGCTGTGGCGATCGCCGCTATGCCTTCCTCGCGGCCGACAAATCCGAGCTTCTCGTTGGTCGTCGCCTTGACCGAGATGCGGTCGGCGGAAATGCCCAGCATCTGCGAAAGGACTGACGTCATCGCCTCGCGGTGCGGGCCGACGCGCGGTGCTTCGCAGATTAGCGTGATGTCTGCATTGGCGATGCGCCCGCCGCGCTCGCGCACTAGTCTTGCCGCATGTTCGACGAATATCCGCGACGCAGCGCCTTTCCACTGCGGATCGGACGGCGGAAAGTGCGTGCCGATGTCGCCGGCCCCGCAGGTCGCCAGCAACGCGTCGGTCAGGGCGTGCAGGCCGACATCGGCGTCGGAATGGCCCGACAATTTCCTGTCATGCGGGATGGCCACGCCACAGAGCGTGACATGGTCGCCGGGCTCGAAAGCATGGACATCGTAGCCATTGCCGGTGCGGATATCGGGGAAGTGTGCCCGTTCGCTGGAAAGCCGCTGGTGTGCCATGGCGATGTCCCGTGCCCAGGTGAGTTTGACATTGTCCGGCGAGCCGGGAACGAGCTTTACCGGCATTTGCATCCATTCGGCGATCGATGCGTCGTCGGTAAAGTCGGTCTTGCCTCTGTTGTAGGCTTCCTCATGCATCATCATGATCGCGAGGAAGGGAAAGCCTTGCGGCGTTTGCGCCGCGTGCAGCCCGCTCCTGGGGACTGTTTCGCCGACGGTGCCGGTGGCCGATTCGCGTTTCAGCGTGTCGGCGACGGGCAGGGCGGGAAGCGCGCCCTCGCGTTCGCCGATCGCCGCGATGGTGCGGTCGATCAGATCCATGTCGACAAAGGGGCGCGCGGCGTCGTGAATGAGGACCTTGTCGGGCGCGTAGCTTCTCAGCGCCTGCAGCCCGAGCCGAACCGAATCCTGCCGGGTCGCGCCTCCGGCGATTGCCGTCACCCGATCGGCATCGGTGCCCACGGCTTGCCGAAAAAGCTCGCGGTCCTCCGCATGAATGGCCACGACGATCCGGCCGATGAGCGGGTGCGCGAGAAAAATATCGATGACGCGCGCGATGACGGCGCGCCCGCCAATTCGTTGATATTGCTTCGGGCCATCGGTCTGTCCGGCGCGCGCGCCGCGACCGGCCGCGACGATAACCACCGCGACTTTACCACCCGGATCCGAAGCCTGATTTTCAGTTGCGCCAATCATCCAAGTCTGGTCCTAGTCGCGGCCAAGGCCGAAGGCCAGCATTTTCCCAATTGCGCCTCAATGTGGCGTCATTCCGCGTTGCACATTTCTCTCGATCTGGCTAGAGAATGTGCAACGAATGGACATGCTTGGTTTTTGTGCATGGTTAACTTGATCAGATTGGCCGCGCCTCTCGACGTCGGCGGCGTGAGAATCCGCAACCGCGTCTTCCTCGCGCCGATGTCCGGGATTACGGATGAGGCGTTCAGGCAGCGCGCCCATTCGCACGGCGCCGGCCTGGTCGTATCCGAAATGGTTGCCAGCGGCGAACTCGCCAAGGGCAGGGCTGGCTGCGACCTGCGCATACGTCATTCCGGCCTGCCCGTCCATATGGTTCAGCTTGCCGGCCGAGAGGCGATGCATATGGCCGAAGGCGCTCGAATCGCCGCCGGCGAGGGCGCCGACATCATCGACATCAACATGGGCTGCCCGGCCAAGAAGGTCACCGGCGGCTATGCCGGCTCGGCATTGATGCTGGACCTCGACCACGCGCTCTCGCTGATCGAGGCCGTGGTCGGCGCCGTCAAGGTGCCGGTGACGGTCAAAATGCGGCTCGGTTGGGACGAGGCGGCACTCAACGCTCCCGTCCTTGCGCGCCGCGCCGAGCAGGCGGGCGTCAGGATGGTCACGGTCCATGGCCGCACACGCTGCCAGTTCTACCAGGGCAAGGCGGACTGGCGTGCCATCGCTCGCGTCAAGGAGGCCGTTTCCATCCCGGTCGTCGCCAATGGCGATGTCTGCTCCCCGGCTGAAGCCTCGGTCATTCTCGAACAGTCCGGCGCCGACGCGGTGATGGTCGGCCGCGCCCACTATGGCGCGCCGTGGGTCGCCGGCAGCATCGCTACGGCCGCCGCTGGGACATTTTCGCCCGGCGTTCCCGAGACCCGCCAGGCGCTCTCCGACTATATCATTGCTCATTACCAGGACATGCTGGCGCTTTACGGCATCGAGAGCGGCCTGCGCCAGGCGCGCAAGCATCTGGGCTGGTATCTCGATCGACATGCCAGGGGTGTCGCTGGCGACAGTAGAAAAGCGATAATGACCGCGTTCGAACCCGCTCGCGTCATTGCCTTGCTGCGCGATGTGTTTTCGCGCGATCCGCAAACCATGAACCTGCGGAGCGCCGCATGACCGCCACTGCTGGCCAAGGCACCGAAATAGCGGATGCCGCCCAGATCGTGCTGAATACGATCCGTCGCCCGGTGATCATGATCAGCGAGGAAGGGTTCATCATCTTCGCCAACGCCGATGCCGAGGATTTCTTTCGCTCCAGCGCGACCATGCTGGCGCGCAACACCTTGTCCAAACTCATACCTTTCGGCAGCCCGTTGCTGACGCTGGTCGACCAGGTGCGCGAGCGCCGCGCGCCCGTCAACGAATATCGGGTCGACGTCTCGTCACCGCGCCTCGGCATCGAAAAGGTCGTCGATCTCTACGTCGCGCCGGTGCCGGAATTTCCGGGCTCCGTCGTGGTCATGTTCCAGGAGCGGTCGATGGCCGACAAGATCGACCGGCAGATGACGCATCGGGGCGCGGCGCGCTCGGTGACCGGCCTGGCGGCGATGCTGGCGCATGAGATCAAGAACCCGCTGTCCGGTATCAGGGGGGCGGCCCAGCTGCTCGAACTGTCCGCCTCCGATGAGGATCGCGCGCTGACGCGGCTGATCACCGACGAGACGGACCGCATCGTGTCGCTGGTCGATCGAATGGAGGTGTTTTCCGACGAGCGGCCGATCGATCGCTATCCCGTCAACATCCACGTCGTGCTCGATCACGTGAAAGCAATCGCAAAGAACGGTTTCGCGAAGAAAATCAAGATATTGGAGGACTATGATCCATCATTGCCTCCAGTGTTCGCCAATCGCGATCAACTGATCCAGGTGTTCCTCAACCTGGTCAAGAACGCCGCCGAGGCGATCGGTAGCGATCCCCAGGGCGAGATCGTGCTGTCCACCGCCTTCCGGCCCGGCATTCGCGTTTCGGTTCCCGGCACGCAGGACCGCGTATCGCTGCCGCTGGAGTTCTGCGTGCGCGACAATGGTTCGGGCGTCTCGGAAGACATCCTCCCGATCCTGTTCGATCCCTTCATCACCACCAAGCCGAACGGCTCGGGGCTGGGGCTGGCGCTGGTCGCCAAGATCGTCGGTGAACATGGCGGCATCATCGAGTGCGATTCGACGCCGCGCGCAACGACGTTCCGGGTGCTGATGCCGGCCTGGAAGGAAACGGCGCTAGGCGCCGATCAAGACGGCGAAGGAGATCGCAAATGACCGTTCGCGGCAACATTCTCGTCGCCGATGACGATGCGGCGATCCGCACCGTGCTCAATCAGGCCCTGTCGCGTGTCGGTCACGAGGTGCGCGTCACCTCCAACGCCTCGACCCTGTGGCGCTGGGTGGCGGCTGGCGAGGGTGATCTCGTCATCACCGACGTCGTGATGCCGGACGAGAACGCCTTCGACATGCTGCCGCGCATCAAGAAGGCGCGGCCGGAACTGCCTGTCATCGTCATGAGCGCCCAGAACACCTTCATGACGGCGATCCGCGCTTCCGAAACCGGTGCCTACGAATATCTGCCGAAGCCTTTCGACCTGACCGAACTCCTCAACATCGTCAACCGCGCGCTGTCCGAGCCCCGGCGCCCCAAGATCGATGCGCGGCAGGAAGAGCAGCCCGAAACGATGCCGCTGGTCGGCCGTTCGGCGGCCATGCAGGACATCTACCGCATGCTGGCGCGCATGATGCAGACCGACCTGACGGTGATGATCTCGGGCGAATCGGGCACCGGCAAGGAACTGGTGGCGCGCGCGCTGCATGAATATGGACGCCGTCGTGGCGGTCCATTCGTTGCCATCAACATGGCGGCGATCCCGCGCGATCTCATCGAATCGGAATTGTTCGGCCACGAGAAGGGCGCCTTCACCGGCGCGCAGAACCGCTCGACCGGCCGCTTCGAGCAGGCAGAGGGCGGCACGCTGTTCCTCGACGAGATCGGCGACATGCCGATGGAGGCGCAGACGCGCCTGCTGCGCGTCCTGCAGCAGGGCGAGTACACGACGGTCGGCGGCCGCACGCCGATCAAGACCGATGTGCGCATCGTTGCCGCAACCAACAAGGACCTGCGCACGCTGATCAACCAGGGCCTCTTCCGCGAGGACCTCTTCTACCGTCTCAACGTCGTGCCGCTCAGGTTGCCGGCGCTGCGCGAACGCTCCGAGGATGTGCCCGACCTGGTGCGCCATTTCTTCAAGCTTGGCGAGATGGAGGGGCTGCAGACCAAGCGCATCTCTTCCGGCGGCATCGAGCTGATGAAGCGCTATCCCTGGCCAGGCAATGTGCGCGAGCTGGAAAACCTCGTTCGCAGGCTCGCCGCGCTGTATTCGCAGGACGAGATCTCCGCCGAGATCATCGAGGCGGAACTCAAGACAGGCGAGCGCCCGGTGGTACCGGGCGCCGGCAACCTCATTCCCGACGATCTTTCCATCGGCCAGGCGGTGGAGCACTTCCTGCAGCGCTATTTCGCCTCCTTTGCAGGCGAATTGCCGCCCGCCGGTCTCTACGAGCGCATTCTGTCCGAGGTCGAATATCCCTTGGTGCTGGCTTCGATGACGGCAACCCGCGGCAACCAGATCAAGGCCGCGGAGCTTTTGGGCCTCAACCGCAATACCCTGCGCAAGAAGATTCGCGAGTTGGGCGTCAACGTCTACAAGTCCTCCCGCCAGACCTGAGCCCGCGCCAAGCACACGATCTTTTCAGGGGACCGAACGGGGAAAGAGTCCCGCTGCTGTCACACTTGTTGCATAATCGCCACAATGCATTGCATAGATCCGACGCAATCACTGGCTCTAGACGGCGACATGGCTCCGCAGGCACCTGTACTCAACAAACCGCTTTTCAGCGAACCTGGCGCGCGCGACGGGCGCCGGCTGCTGGCGCTGCCCGGCGTGGTGGCGGTCGTCGGTGCCCTGGTCATGGCGGCTATCTCGTTCGCCATCCTGGTCGGAGCGACGCCGATTGCGCCTGACGCCAAGACGACCTGGGCGCTGATCGCGCTCAACGCCGCCTTCGTGCTCGTTCTCATCGCGTTGGTCGGGCGGGAGGTGCATCGCATCGTCATGGCGCGCCGCCATGGCAAGGCGGCTTCTCGGCTGCATGTGCGCATCGTTGCCATGTTCGCGCTGGTTGCCGCCATTCCCGCCATCATGGTGGCGATCATCGCCTCGATAACGCTCGATATCGGCCTTGATCGCTGGTTCGAGATTCGCACCAAGACGATCGTCAATTCTTCACTGTCGATCGCCGACGCCTATGTGCAGGAGAACGCCCGCAATCTGCAGGGCACGACGCTGTCGATGGCCTATGATCTCGATTCGTCCCGCACGCTCTACGGCCTCGATCGCACCGGCTTTCTCGACCTCATGAACAAGGAAGCCGTGGGCCGCTCGTTGGCGCATGCCGCGCTGATCAAGCCCGACGGCTCCTTCGTCATGAGCGCCAAGACCGATGCCGATTTCGCCATGCCGGAACCGCCGGAAGGAGCGGTTGCCACCGCCACAGACGGCAAGCCGGTGCTGATCGAGCCGCGCACGCGCAACATCATGGGCGCCATCGTCAAGCTGCGGGAGATCGAGGGCCTCTATCTCTACACAATCCGACTTGTCGACCCCGAGGTGATCAAGGCGCGGCAGATCGTCAGGTCCAACACCGACGAGTATCGCAATCTCGAGGATAACAGGCGCACCTCGCAAGTGGCATTTGCGCTGCCCTATTTGTCACTCACCTTGATCATCATCCTGTCGGCGATCTGGACCGGCATCGCTGTTGCCGACCGGCTGGTGCGGCCAATCCGTCAGCTGATCGGCGCTGCCGACGAAGTCGCGACCGGCAATCTCGACGTTGCGGTGCCGGTGCGGCCATCCGATGGCGATGTCGCCTCGCTTGGCGATACGTTCAACAAGATGCTGCTGGAGCTCAAATCACAGCGCAACGAGATTCTGTCGGCGAAGGACCTGATCGACGAGAGGCGGCGTTTTTCCGAAGCCGTGCTTGCCGGTGTCACCGCCGGCGTCATTGGCGTCGACCCTTACGGCATCATCACCATCGTCAACCGTTCTGCCGAATCGATGCTGGCCATTTCCGCCAGCGCGGCGCTCGGGCAAAACCTTTCCGCGGTCCTCCCGCATGTCGGCCGTGTCTTCGAGATCGGCCGCAAGTCCGGCAAACCTGTCTATCGCGAGCAGGTGACTTTCTATCGAGCCGGCGCCGAGCGGACCTTTAACGTGCAGGTCACCATCGAGGCAGGCGATGACGGCTCGGAGGAAAAATCCTATGTCGTGACGGTGGACGACATCACCGATCTGGTTCAGGCCCAGCGTTCGTCCGCCTGGGCAGATGTGGCGCGGCGCATCGCCCACGAGATCAAGAACCCGCTGACCCCGATCCAGCTTTCCGCCGAGCGTATCAAGCGCCGCTACGGCAAGGTCATCACCGAAGACCGCGAAGTTTTCGACCAGTGTACCGACACCATCATCCGGCAGGTGGAGGACATCGGCCGCATGGTCGACGAGTTCTCGGCCTTCGCGCGCATGCCAAAGCCCGAGATGAAAGCCATCGACCTGCGCGAATCGCTGCGCGAGGCCTCTTTCCTGGTCGAAGTCAGCCGTGCCGACATCACCTTCGAGCGGATATTCGGCAACGAACCGCTCAAGGGCACTTTCGACAGCCGGTTGATGGCTCAGGCCTTCGGCAATGTGATCAAGAATGCCGCCGAGGCGATCGACGGGCTGGAACAGAAGGACGGTTCGCACGGCATAATCCGGATTCAAGCCGGCCGCCAGAATGGCGCGATTCGCATCGACGTCATCGACAATGGCAAAGGCCTGCCGCGCGAGAATCGCCAACGCTTGCTGGAGCCCTATATGACCACACGTGAAAAGGGCACTGGGCTTGGTCTCGCTATCGTCAAGAAGATCGTGGAGGACCATGGCGGCAGGCTGGAACTCCATGACGCGCCCGCGGATTTCCATGGCGGGCGCGGCGCGATGATCAGCATCGTCCTGCCGCCCGCGACCGGCGCGCCGCCGCGCGGCGAAAGCAGGGCGGACCACGAAAGAGAAACTGAAAAGGTCGGTAATGGCGTCTGATATTCTCATCGTCGATGACGAGGAAGACATCCGTGAACTCGTCGCGGGCATCCTGAGTGACGAGGGTCATGAAACCCGTACGGCATTCGATGCCGACAGCGCCCTGGCGGCCATCGCCGATCGAGCGCCGAGGCTGATCTTCCTGGACATCTGGCTGCAGGGTTCGCGCCTGGACGGGTTGGCGTTGCTCGACGAGATCAAGACCATGCACCCCAACCTGCCCGTGGTGATGATTTCAGGCCATGGCAACATCGAAACGGCGGTTTCCGCCATCCGTCGCGGCGCTTATGACTTCATCGAGAAGCCGTTCAAGGCCGACAGGCTGATCCTCATTGCCGAACGCGCGCTCGAGACCTCGAAATTGCGCCGCGAGGTTTCCGACCTCAAGCTGCGCAGCGGCGAGACCTTCGACCTGATCGGCATGTCGTCGGCGATGAGCCAGTTGCGCCAGACCATCGAGCGCGTCGCGCCGACCAACAGCCGCGTGATGATCGTTGGCCCCTCCGGTTCGGGCAAGGAACTGGCGGCGCGCGCCATCCATACGCTGTCGACCCGCAAGGGCGGGCCGTTCGTGACGCTGAGCGCCGCCAACATCACGCCCGAGCGCATGGAGATCGAATTGTTCGGCACCGAATCGAACGGGGTCGAGCGCAAGGTGGGAGCGTTGGAGGAGGCCCATCGCGGCATTCTCTACATCGACGAAGTGGCCGACATGCCACGCGAGACGCAGAACAAGATCTTGCGCGTGCTGGTCGAACAGCAGTTCGAGCGGGTGGGCGGCACGAAGCGGGTCAAGGTCGATGTCCGCATCATTTCCTCGACCTCGCAGAACCTGGAGGCAATGATCGCCGACGGGCGTTTCCGCGAGGATCTTTACCACCGGCTCGCCGTGGTTCCGGTCATGGTGCCGGGGCTGGCCGAGCGGCGCGAGGACATCCCCTATCTCGTCGACAATTTCATGAAGCAGATCGCCCGCCAGGCCGGCATCAAGCCGCGCCGTATCGGCGATGACGCGCTGGCCGTGCTGCAGGCGCACAACTGGCCGGGCAACGTGCGCCAGCTGCGCAACAATGTCGAGCGGCTGATGATCCTGGCGCGCGGCGAGGACGTCGACGCGCCGATCACCGCCGATCTGCTGCCGTCCGAAATCGGCGACGTCATGCCGCGCACGCCGAACCAGTCGGACCAGCACATCATGGCGCTGCCGCTGCGCGAGGCGCGCGAACAGTTCGAAAAGGACTATCTGATCGCCCAGATCAACCGTTTCGGTGGCAACATTTCGAAGACGGCCGAGTTCATCGGCATGGAGCGTTCCGCCTTGCATCGCAAGCTGAAGTCGCTGGGCGTCTGACGCGGCGTCCATCAGCCGCGCCTGGGCCAAGCATTTGCCGGTTACGGCGGCGGCGGAATCGCATAAGAAAGCCCGAGAATTTTCCAGGGGTCGCCAATGCCGCGCATTGCCTATGTCAACGGGCGCTACGTCGCTCATGCTGACGCTTCCGTGCATATCGAGGATCGCGGCTATCAGTTCGCCGACGGCGTCTACGAGGTCTGCGAGGTGGCGCGCGGCTTCATCGTCGACATGCCGCGCCACCTTGCCCGCCTGAACCGCTCGCTGACCGAGCTGTCGATCGCCTGGCCGGTGACACGCAATGTGTTGCCGCTGATCCTGCGCGAGGTGGTCAACCGCAATCATGTCGTCGACGGTCTGGTCTATGTTCAGGTGACGCGCGGTGTCGCTAGCCGCGATTTCGTTTTTCCGTCGGCGGACACGAAGCCGGCTTTGGTGGTGACAGCCAGGAAGGCGGATCCTGCCGCCGGCACGAAACGAGCCGAGACCGGTATCGCGGTCATTACCGTGCCGGAGAACCGCTGGGACCGTGTCGACATCAAGACCGTCGGGCTGCTGCCCAATGTATTGGCCAAGCAGAAGGCCAAGGAATCCGGCGCCCAGGAAGCCTGGTTCGTGGACACGGATGGCAATGTCAAGGAAGGCGGCTCGTCGAATGCCTGGATCGTTACCAGGGACGGCGTTCTGGTCACCAGGCCGGCCGAACATGGCATTCTGCGCGGCATCACGCGCACCACCATGTTCGAAGTCGCGGCAAAGCTCGGCCTGAAGATCGAGGAGCGTGGATTTTCCGTCGCCGAGGCCAAGGCGGCTCGCGAAGCATTCATCAGTTCGGCGACGACTATTGCCATGCCAATCGTGGCCATTGACGGTGATCCCATAGCCAATGGACACCCCGGCTCAATAACACTTTCGTTGCGGCAAGCCTTTTTTGACATTGCGGAAAAAAGTCCAGCCTGATAACCGCACAGGTGGAATGAACATCAATATATCTCGTTCTGCTTGTCGTTACTGACGGCAAGAGGGTGTTTGCGCGCTTGACATGTGCCCGCTAATTTGGCGCATTGGCTGCAAACCGAAGGGGATCGGCGAAAGACAAAAACAATGGCGGAACGATCGCAAAACCTTCAGGACCTGTTCCTGAACTCAGTTCGCAAGAGCAAGAACCCGCTCACCATCTTTCTCATCAACGGCGTGAAGCTGACCGGCGTGGTCACTTCCTTCGACAATTTCTGCGTCCTGTTGCGCCGCGACGGCCACTCCCAGCTCGTCTACAAGCACGCCATTTCCACGATCATGCCGAGCCAGCCGGTTCAGATGTTCGATGGCGAGGAAAGCCAGGGCGCCTGATTGGCACGTGAGAAGGACGCGGACGGCACGGTTCGCGGAAAACCAGCGCATCATCCCGGGGCGGCCGAAGCCCCGACCCGGGCCGTTGTCATCGTACCGGTGCTTACCCGCCAACCGCGTAATGACGATGACACGAGCCGTCCCCGGCTGACGCGCTCGGCCGAGGCGCGCCACGACGAAGCAGTCGGCCTTGCCCGCGCCATCGATCTTGATCTGATCCATACGGCCGTCGTGACGGTCAACGACCCGCGTCCGGCGACATTGCTGGGCAGCGGCAAGGTCGAGGAATTCGCCGAAATCGTCAAGGAGGGCCACGCGGAAGTGGTCATCGTCGACCATCCGCTGACGCCGGTGCAGCAGCGCAATCTCGAGAAGGAATTCAACGCCAAGGTGCTGGATCGCACTGGCCTGATCCTGGAGATTTTCGGCGAGCGGGCGCGCACCAAGGAAGGCACGCTGCAGGTCGAGCTTGCCCATCTCAACTACCAGAAGGGCCGCCTGGTACGCAGCTGGACCCACCTGGAGCGTCAGCGTGGCGGTGCCGGCTTCCTCGGCGGCCCAGGTGAAACGCAGATCGAATCCGATCGGCGTCAGTTGCAGGAAAAGATCATAAAGCTGAAGCACGAGCTGGAAACCGTGCGCCGCACCCGCGACCTGCATCGCGCCAAGCGCAGGAAGGTGCCGTTTCCGGTGGTGGCGATCGTCGGCTACACCAACGCCGGCAAGTCGACGCTGTTCAACAAGCTGACCGGGGCAGGGGTGCTGGCGCAGGACATGCTGTTTGCCACGCTTGATCCGACATTGCGCCGCGTACGCCTGCCGCATGGCACGCCGATTATACTTTCCGACACGGTGGGCTTCATTTCGGACCTTCCGACGCATCTGATCGCTGCTTTCCGCGCGACCTTGGAAGAGGTGGTCGAGGCCGATCTCGTCATCCATCTGCGTGACATTTCCGATCCCGATACGGCGGCTCAGGCCGAGGATGTCGAGCGCATCCTCGCCGACCTCGGCGTCGATGCCGGCGACACCAAGCGCGTCATCGAAGTCTGGAACAAGATCGACCTTCTGGACGAAGGCAACAGGCACCGGCTGCTTGCCGACGGCGCCGACGGCAGCAAGGAACCGCCAATCGCCGTATCGGCGGTATCTGGCGAAGGCATCGATGTGCTGAAAGCGGTCATCGAAACGCGAATGGCCGGCGAGCTGCAAGACCTGACGGTGACGATCGAGGCCCAGTTTGGCTTGGTCGATTGGCTTTATCGCAATGGTGACGTCGTTTCGCGGACCGACAATGACGACGGCAGCGCCACCATTTCACTGAAGGCCACGCAAAGCGCTCGCGAAGAGATCGAAAGCCGATTGCGGCGCAAAAACAACGGCTAACGCGCAGCAACTCCAGGAAAAGTGTATCGCGGTTTTTCGCCCGGCATTGCCGAGCTATAGGCTTACGTCGCGGTTTTCGCTTCCTGCCAGAGCGCTTCCATTTCCTCCAGGGTCGCTTCCTCCAGCGTGCCGCCGGATTTCTCCACGGCCTGCTCGACGTAGTGGAAGCGTGAGCGGAATTTCTCGTTGGTGCCGGCAAGCGCCGCTTCCGAGTCGAGCTTCAAGTGACGGCCGAGATTGACGACGGCAAACAGCGTGTCGCCGAACTCGTCCTTGATGTCAGCCGTTTCGCCCTTGGCCAGAGCCTCGCGCAACTCCCCGATCTCTTCCTCGATCTTGTCCAGGATGGGAACGGCCTCGCTCCAGTCGAAGCCGACACGGGCAGCCTTTTCCTGAAGTTTCAGCGCTCGCGTCAAGGCGGGCAGGGCGACTGGAACACTGTCCAGGAAGCCTTTGCCATTATCCTCGGGGTCGAGGCCACGCGCGAGGCGGGCTTGCCGCTTCTCGGCCTTCTCCTGCGCCTTGATCTTCTCCCACATGCCCTTGGCCATGCCGGCGCTGCGAGCCTTCTCGTCGCCAAAGACATGCGGATGGCGGCGGATCATCTTGGTGGTGATGGCCTGGACCACGTCGCCAAACGCGAACTCTCCGGCCTCCTGCGCCATCTGCGCGTGGTAGACGACCTGCAGCAGGAGGTCGCCGAGTTCGTCGCGCAGGTCGTCGAGATCGCCGCGCGCGATGGCGTCCGCCACCTCATAGGCCTCCTCGATCGTATAAGGGGCTATGGTCGAGAAATCCTGCTCGATGTCCCACGGACAGCCGGTCTTCGGCGCGCGCAACGCCGCCATGATCTCGATCAGGCGTGAAATGTCTTTGGATGGCGTCATGCGGCGAATGCTATCGCGCGAACCGCCGCGCGGCCAACGCTGTCAGCCGGCGAGGGGACCTTGTCCACAGTTGCACGTACCCGTTTCGTCAGTCCAGCACGGAAACGATCGCCTTGGCGAGGTCATCCATGCCGTCCTCGGGCAGGCCGGCCACGTTGATGCGGCTGTCGCCGACCATGTAGACGGCGTGCTCGGCGCGCAGCCGTTCGACCTGCGCTTCCGTGAGGCCAAGCCGGGAGAACATGCCGCGATGGCTGGCAACGAAGTCGAAACGATCGGAATTGGATTGCCGGCGCAACGCCTCGGCGAACGCGACCCGAAGCCTCAACATACGCAGGCGCATCTCTTCGAGCTCGGCTTCCCAGTCGGCACGCAGCGCGGCGTCTTCCAGCACGATGCGCACCGCGGCCGCGCCATGGTCCGGCGGCATCGAATACATGGCGCGCGCCGCCGACAGCATCTGGCTCATCGCCACGTCGGCCTGCGCGCCGTCCCTGGCCAGCACCATCGCCGCCCCGACACGGTCGCGGTAGACGGCGAAATTCTTCGAACAGCTCGACGCCACGACCATTTCCGGCACCTTCGCGGCCAACAGCCGCAAGCCGAGCGCGTCCGCCTCGAGGCCGTCGCCAAAGCCCTGATAGGCGATGTCGACAAATGGCAGCAGGCCGCGCTCGACGACCAGATCCGTGACGGCCTCCCACTGAGCCGCGTCGAGATTGGCGCCGGTCGGGTTATGGCAGCAGCCATGCAGCAGCACCACGTCGCCGTTGTTGGCGCCCCGTAGCGCGGCCAGCATATCGTCGAAACGAACCGCGCCCGAGGCCGCATCGAAATAGGGATATTCGCGGATCTGCAGGCCGGCGGCACGCATCACCGGCATATGGTTCGGCCAGGTCGGGTCGGGGACCCAGACCGTCGCGTCCGACCGTGTGCGCTTGAGCAGTTCCGCCACCAGCCGCAGCGCGCCGGAGCCGCCAGGCGCCTGTGCTGCCCGGATACGCGACAGGTCGGCACCCGGACCGAAGGCGAGCTTGGCCATCACCGTGTTGAAAGTGGTATCGCCCGCAAGGCCGAGATAGGTCTTGGTATCCTGTCCCTGCAGCAACCGCTTCTCGGCCTCGCGCACGGCGCGCATGACCGGCGTCTTGCCGTCGCGATCCTTGTAGACGCCGACGCCGAGGTCGACCTTGCCAGGGCGTGGATCGGCGCGATAGAGGCCGATCAGCGCAAGAATCTTGTCGGCGGGAGCTGGCTGCAGGTCTTCGAACATCATTATGGTTCCGTTGGCGCGGCGGAGTGATACGCAAATTGGCGACGTTTCACCAGCGGTTTCGGTGCGCCGGCATGAAAGGCGGCACTGTTGGTACAGCTTCCACCCACTTCAGAGAAAGCATGCTCCATGCTCGTCCGCCTGACCATGATCTGCGCCGGCGCCACGGCGGCGACCCGGAACGGATCGTTTCCTTCGGATGACCCGCTGGAGCCACGATCGCTGGCATTGGCAAACGCGATGCGCGGGACGCTGCGTCGCGCCGACCGTGTGTGGACGGCGCCGGCGCTTCGCGCCCGTCAGACCGCGCAGGCGCTATCGCTGGATGCATCTGTCGATCCGGCGCTGGCGGACCAGAACTACGGACGATGGGCAGGCAAGAGCTTTGACGAGGTGGAGGCGCGACAGCCCGACGAGATCGGCGCCTGGCGCACGGATCCGAATGCGGCCCCGCATGGTGGCGAATCGCTGGCCGAGGTTGCCCAAAGGGCGGCTGGATTGATGGATCGATTGATCGCCGAACGTGGTCACACGATCGCAGTAACGCATGCCAGCGTCATCCGCGCCGCGATCCTGCATGTTCTCGGCGCGCCGCTTGCCGCCAGTTGGAAGATCGACGTCGAGCCGCTGAGCATCACGGATTTTCGCAGCGATGGCCACAGGTGGATGCTCCGCGCCTGCGGCGTAACGCTTCCCAAACCGGCAAAACACTTTGGACCAGAGGGCGCCTACGACAACTGAGCGAGGTGAGGGCAGCCGCCGACATATCCTCGAGCGAAGAAAAAATGGCGCCAGCGGGATTAAAGTCCCCACATGCTCCGTAAACAGGGCATGAAACCGTCGATGCCACGCTTTGACATCATAGGACAGCTCGGGTCGCTGCGGCGCTATGCGCGCTCGCTGACGCGCGACGGCGTCGAGGCCGAGGATCTCGTGCATGACGCGCTGGTGCGCGCCTATGAGCGGCGCGGCACCTTCCGCTCGCGAGGAAACCTGCGGGCATGGCTGCTGTCGATCGTCCACAACACCTTCATCGACCGCGTGCGTTCGCGCCGTTCGGAAGCGGCGCGGCTGGAACAGGCCGGATATCTGGCCGACGGCAGCACGCCGGCGCCGCAGGAACATTCCGTGCGCCTGGCGCAGGTGCGCGAAGCCTTTTTCAGCCTGCCGGAAGAGCAGCGCTCGGCGTTGCATCTGGTCGCCATCGAGGGCCTCTCCTACCAGCAGGCGGCAAATGCCAGCGGCGTGCCGCTGGGCACGCTGATGTCGCGTATCGGCAGGGCGCGCGCGGCTTTGCGCCAAATGGAAGAGGCGCCCGCCCGTGGCAAAAATCATCTCAGGATCGTGGGAGGCGGCTCATGACCGCTCTTGTCGACCCGGTTACGGACGCCGATCTCGACGCCTATGTCGACGACCAGCTCGACGTCACCCGCCGCATCGAGGTCGAGGCTTTCCTGGCCGCGCGTCCGGCGGCGGCCGCGCGCGTGATGTCCGATCTGCGCACCCGCGACGAACTGCGCGTGGCGTTGGCTGGCTCCGGTGGCATGGCGCGGCCAGCAACGGCCGATGCCGCACGGCGGCTGGAGAGGGGACTTGGCCGGGGCCGTATCTTCGGCGTGCTGCAACGCGCGGCGGCGGTTGCTGCTTTCGTTGCCGCCGGCTGGCTGGCCAACGGCATCATCGGGCCGATATCGGTGACAAAGGTCGTCGCTTCGCCGCAGCCGCCCGCCTATGTCGACGAGGCGGTACAGGCACATAGGACAACGCTGCTGCGCGAGAACATGCCCTCGCAGACCGAGGCGCCCAATTACAATGCCGGCGAGATCCGCGCCGCCACCGCCATTGTCATGCCATCCCTGCCGACGGACTGGAAAGTCCGCGACGTGCAGATCTATCCGTCGCGCTTCGGCCCGAGTGTCGAGATTGCTGTTGAAACGAAGGAGATGGGCCTGGTGTCGCTGTTCGCAATCCGGCCGGGCACTTTCGATGTGGTCAAACCGACCGTCGCGCCCTCCGGCGATATCTCCTCGGCTTACTTCCAGATCGGCGATGTCGCCTACGCGGTTGTCGCGAAGAGCGAGGTTCATGATCTCGACCGCGCCGCCGAAACGCTCGCCAGAACGCTTTACTGACCGATCCACAAAGGAGACCTGAAAATGAATACGCCGAATCTTGGATACCGCGTGGGCACAGGCGCCCGGACCGGAGCCGTCTACGACGAGGGCCAGCGCCAGCACATGCTGCGCGTCTACAATTACATGGGCCTCGGCCTGGTGGTTACGGGCCTTGTCGCCTTGCTGGTGTCGTCGACGCCGGCTCTCTACGTGCCGATCTTTTCCAGCCCGCTGAAATGGGTGGTGATGCTGGCGCCGCTCGCTTTCGTGCTGCTGTTCTCGTTCAAGATGCAGACCATGTCGGCGGCAAGCGCGCAGGCAATGTTCTGGGCCTTCTGTGCCGTCATGGGCCTGTCGCTGGCCTCGGTGTTCCTGGTCTTCACCGGAACCAGCATCGCGCGCACCTTCTTCATCGCCGCCACCATGTTCGGCGCCACCAGCCTCTACGGCTACACGACCAGGCGCGACCTGACGCAGTTCTCGTCCTTCCTGATCATGGGCTTGATCGGTGTGGTGATCGCCAGCATCGTCAACATTTTCCTCGGCTCGACCGCGCTGCAGTTCGCCATCTCGGTGATCGGCATCGCCGTGTTCATCGGCCTGACCGCCTGGGATACGCAGACGATCAAGGAGCAGTATGCGGAGAATTTCGATGCGGAGTCGCGGCAGAAGCTCGCCGTCTTCGGTGCGTTCTCGCTCTATCTGAATTTCATCAACATCTTCCAGCTGCTGCTGAATTTCACCGGCGAGCGGGAATAGTCCGAACCGTAGCAGGCAACACCTGGCATTCTGCCGTGGCCGGAGGAAACCTCCGGCCACTTTTTCATTCGAGACGACGCTTGGCCCGCGGCGCCGTGGATGTTCATAAATGCAAATGGATCGGCCGCCTTGAGTTCGAGCCCGGCCATTTGCTAGCCTGCTGGCCACACCAGACAAACCGCGAGGACATATGGGACAGGACAGCCTGACGCTCGACGGTGACGGCATATCGGCAACCATCGTCGCGGATGGCGCGGAACTGGTTTCGCTGCGGGATGCACGAGGATTTGAGTTCCTGTGGCAGGCCGGACCGGCCTGGCGACGCCATTCGCCGGTGCTGTTTCCGATCGTCGGCCGGCTGAAGGGCGATCAGCTGCGCCATCGCGGCCAGACCTATCCGATGACGCAGCACGGCTTCGCGCGCGATAAGCCTTTTGCGTGGGCGGAGAGGGGGCCCCGGTCCTGCACGCTGGTGCTCACCGATGACATGGAAACCCGAACGCACTACCCGTTCGCATTTCGCCTGGCCGTGACCTATACGCTGGGCGAGAGGCAGCTCGACATAGGATTAGAGGTCACCAACACTGGCGACGACCCGTTGCCGGCCTCGATCGGGGCGCATCCGGCATTCAACTGGCCGCTTCTGCCCGATGTAGCCAAGGATGCCTATCGCCTGACGTTCGCCGAAGCAGAGCGCGCTCCGATCCGCCGGCTGAAGGATGGCCTGCTCACCGCGACGCCGCAGCCAACGCCTGTCAAAGGCAATATCCTCGAGCTGTCCGAACGGCTGTTTGATGGGGACGCCGTGATCCTGGACCAGCCGGCCAGCAGCAGCGTTCGCTACAGCGCCGATCGCGGTCCGGCGATCGAGGTCTCATGGCAGGGATTTCAAGAACTGGGCATTTGGTCCAAACCCGGCGGCGCACCGTTCCTGTGCATCGAGCCTTGGCACGGCATTGCCAGCCCGCTGGATTTCGATGGCGAGTTCACCGACAAGCCGGGCCTGATGCTGATCGCGCCGGGCGCGAAGCGTTCGCTGAGTTACCGGATCAGGCTGGAGCAGGGGCCTCGGTAAGGTTCCTGCAAGCCGCGGACCGGAGCCGTATTCGACCTCAGGTCGAGGTTCAAACCTGCCGGACCACGGCGCCGATCACATTGACGAGAAGGCGCGCGGCGGTGAGCGCCGACAGGCCGTCAATGTCGGCTGGCGGATAGAGCTCCACAAGATCGAATCCGGCGATCCTCGCCCGCTTGCCGAGGCCTGCGATGAGGTCGATGATCTGCGTATAGGTGAGGCCGCCCGGCGTACGCGCGGCCACGCCAGGCATGATGCCTGGGTCGAGACTGTCGCAGTCGAAGGTGACGACGACCCGCGCGCCTTCCGGAATATGGCGCAGGGCGTCTTCGACACCCAGGGCGTGAACCTCGCGGGCGGTGACGAAACGGCTGCCATAGTGCCGCGCTGCTTCGATTTCCGCGAGGCGTGCGCTGCCGACGCTGCGCAATCCGACCTGCACCATGCCGGCGACATGCGCCATCTCGCTCGCCCGGCGCATCGGGCTGGAGTAGCCGTAGCGCTCGCCATGCACTTCGTCACGCCAGTCGATATGGGCGTCGATCTGCAGGATCCAGACAGGCCCGTGATCCGCGAAGCCGGCGAGGAAGGGACTGACCACGGAATCGTCGCCGCCGAGCAGGATGGGCACGGCCGGCGATGACAGGATCTGGCGCGTCTTCGCCTCGATCCGGGCACGGTTGCCGGCATTGTCATGCATGATGGTCAGGATGTCGCCGGCGTCGACGCAGCAGATCGGCCTGCCGTCGAACAGCGGGCCGCCGAGATCGAAATCCCAGTGCTCGACGAGCGGGGCATCACCCTGGCTCGCAAAGCGGATGGCCTCGGCGGCCAAGGCATGACCGCTGCTGTCTTTGCCGGGATAGGTGCTGCCGTGACCAGTTCCGAAGATTACCGCGCGGGGCGCCGTGCCATCGGCGAGGCGATCGGGCAAGCCTAGAAAGGAAGATCGAGTGGTCATTTCTGATCGCCTTCAGTTCCGCCGACGCATGATGAGTGGATTGGAGCAGGGTGTTGCCTTGTATGCCGGATTCCATCGAGCGCATCCAGATCCATCGCATCCTGCTCGAAGCTGCGCTGATCCGATCCGGATATAGGAACACACATGGAGAGCATCGCGCGGCACCGCCGCGTCATCTACAGTGATATGTTGGGTGCGGGCGGTCCGCAAAACGGATGTATTGTCTTGATCGACGCGCCGGTATCGGCGGCGTGTTCGAAAATCCGCTGCGAGGCCGAAGACCTCAGGAGGTGAGCGGCATTAGTGGGCTTCACTGCCTGGAGCGGACGAGGGTCAGGAGGTCGGGTGAAGATCTATGTTCCGAGTGTAGTGGAGGGGCAGGAATGGGTTCTTCCCGAACAAACCGACCGACCAGCTACCAGTTGGCTCCTGATGTTCTGTGTATCGTCGCTTCATTGGCCCATTGGATGATACGTGTTCATCTTTCCTGCTTCTCAGGTCGAGACCTCGCCGATTGATCGGTGCCGTCCTTACGACGCCGTCGGGGCAATCAATGCGTCCGGCCTGCCAGACCGACAGGATGCGCCAGGCGCACGCCTCGGCCTCCGCCGCCACTGCGCTCATGATCGCCAATCAGCTCGATCCCTGCTGCTCTGAGGGCGATTACGACGTTCTTCTGCATGTCAAACGCGCCGGGTAGATCGCTCTCGCCGGCCTCCATTCGTTGGATGGCTGACAGGGAAATGCCGGCACGCTCAGCTAGGCTTTTCTGGTCGATTCCAAGCAATGCCCGGGCTGCGCGAATCTGCGAAGCGCTAATCACATTTTGGTCTCCAGGCTACGCTGCTCCGCATTGAAACAGTCATCGACCAACGCGACGGCGTATGGAAAGACGGCAATTGTGATCAGTAAAGGGATCATCCCGGCTCGTCGTTTTTAAGCCGCGAAAACCAGAACGCGCTGATCAAAGCGCCTTTTATGCGGGGTAACAAAAGCAGTATCAGCGCTACAATAATAAGAGAGATCAATACCATTGTGACGGCGAAGTATGACAGAAGAAGCCCTTGGAACAAGAAATACAAGGGGGCTGCAAAGACGCCCGCAATGAGGATAGTGAACCAAGGCGCCGCATCGTCAGATTCTATGTCACCAAAGTGTTCTCCACAAACCGCGCAACGCTCCACCTGCTTCAGGTAGGTGCGATACAATTTCCCCTGACCACAGTTAGGGCATCGGCCCACCAAGCCTCGTGAAAGGGCGACTGGCAGAGTCGGCCGTGCAAATATGTCGCTTCCTTTGTCCATCAATGATAATGTATAATACATGACACTCAATGGTTCAACACCTAGATATACACTGTCTGACATGATGCTGCACGGGTCCAGCGTTAGGTTGCGGGGCTGCTGCGCCATCAGATGGACACTGTCTGACCATGCGCGCCTTGCGGACTGTCATTTCAGATGATCGGCCAACTCGTAAGGCCCACTAGGACGCCTGAGCGTTGCACTCAAGCCTGCCGCGGCTATCTCGCCGACAGTTCACGGCGGAGGGCATCGGTTCCGTGAGGAACACCGGAAGCTAGCTGCCCGTCGGGTGATGGTTCCTGCCCGCTTGGCTGATGCAGTCCAGCGCGCTCATCACTTCCTGATCTCGGCCTGCTCCCTTGCAATCTGCGGCAGCCCGTCGACCAGTTTGCCCTGCTTCTGCTTCACGCTGCGATCGTTCAAGGCTCCGTTTTCACATCGAAACCTGGTTAGTCGGGATGCCATTTTAGGCCTGGAGGCTTTTGCTCCCCTTGTGGCGGAAGAGCCCTCCACATCGATAGTCAACTTCGAGCAACGCCAGCCTTTGAACTCACTCCCTCAAGCAAGGCGAGCAGGCCTTTCAGAATTTCGATGGGCGGCGGTGGGCAGCCTGGAATATGCAGGTCGACGGGCAGCGCCTCCGACACTCCGCGCATCACGGCATAGCCGCCGGCGAAACAGCCGCCGTTCTTCGCGCAATCTCCGAGCGCGACCACCCATTTGGGATTAGGAGTTGCGTCGTATGTCCG
The DNA here is from genome assembly GCF_004791315.1 of Mesorhizobium sp. M8A.F.Ca.ET.208.01.1.1. NCBI lineage: Bacteria > Pseudomonadati > Pseudomonadota > Alphaproteobacteria > Hyphomicrobiales > Phyllobacteriaceae > Mesorhizobium > Mesorhizobium sp. M8A.F.Ca.ET.208.01.1.1. Next base: position 1,101,969 of record NZ_SRUT01000001.1, on the reverse strand, counting down.
CTTCAATGCCTCGCGCATGTTTTTTGTGACCGGACCCGTGACGAGCAGCACATCGGCATGGCGCGGCGATGCGACGAACCGGATCCCAAAACGCTCGATGTCGTAGAAAGCGTTGTTGAGCGCATGCATCTCGAGTTCGCAACCGTTGCAGGAACCGGCGTCGACAGCCCGAATGGCCAGGCTTCTCCCCAGCCTTTTGCGAGCGGACCCGTTGAGGGCACGCGCCAATTCCTCGACTGCCGAGTCGCGTGCCACCGGTGGACGCTCGGTGAGAGGGGGGCGTATCAGGCTTTCGAAGAGAAGCTTGCGCATGACGACGTGCCTTCAGAGATCGTGGCCGGAATAGGAGCAGTTGAACGATTTGTTGCACAGCGGGAAGTCGGCGACGATGTTTCCCTCGATCGCAGCCTCAAGAAGCGGCCATTGAAACCACGACGGATCACGCAGGTGACAGCGCTCCACCAAGCCGCCCTTGCCGATGCGCAGCCAGGCCAGAATGTCGCCCCGGAAACCTTCGACAAGCGCCATGCCTTCATGCGGCCCGCCTGTCTGCGCGAAGTCGACACGGATCGGCCCATCTGGCAGTTGTGCCAGGATTTGCTCGACCAGGGATAGGCTCTGTTCAACCTCGTGGATACGAATCCAGACACGTGCGTTCACATCGCCCTCCTGGAGGACAGGCACATCGAAGGCGAGCTTGTCATAGGGTGGATAGGCGACATTGCGGCGGGCATCGAAGTCCCGGCCGGAGGCCCGCCCGACATACCCTCCAGCACGATATTGGCGAGCAAGCTCCACCTTCAGCCGGCCAGTTGCGACTGTCCGATCCTGGAGCGACGCCGTGTTGTCGTAGAGTTCGACCAGTGCGGGAAACCGCCGCCTGATCTCTGCGATCAGAGACCTGACCGCTGTCGCCCCCTCATCGCTGAGGAAGCTTGCCACCCCTCCCGGCACGATGCGGTCGCGCATCAAACGATGGCCGAAGGCTATATCGCTTGCCCGCAACACACGCTCACGCAGCACTCCGCAGTGGGCATGCATCAGGGCGAAGGCGGCGTCATTGCAAATGGCTCCGATGTCGCCCAGATGGTTGGCCAGGCGCTCCAACTCGGCCATGAGCGCTCTCAACCAGATTGCTCGTGAGGGAATCTCGACACCCAGCGCCGTTTCGACCGCGCGGGCAAAAGCCAGTGAATACGCCACGGTGCTGTCGCCAGAGGTCCTGCCCGCCAGTTTGGCTGCACGGTCGATATCGGACCCCGCCATCAAGCCTTCTATGCCCTTGTGCGTGTATCCGAGGCGCTCCTCCAGCCGGACGACCGTTTCGCCGCTCGCTGTGAATCGAAAATGCCCTGGCTCGATGATGCCGGCATGCACGGGCCCGACCGGAATCTGATGCAGGCTTTCCCCCTCGGCTGACAGGAAAGGGTACGGGGACACCGTTGCAGCAGACGTCCGGACGTGGGTATTCAATGGATAGCTGACACCCCAGTGGCCATGATCAAGCCACGGTCGCGTATCAGGCGCGCCTTGTGGCAAGAGGCCGAAAAGGTCAGCGGCCGCACGTTCGAGACGCAATGCCGGCGGATGCAGCCGACCGACCGATGGGTAGCGGCCGTCCGGGCATTTCAGGCTGATAACGCCGATGTTCCCGGCCGTTTCGTCAAGAAGCGCCATGTGGACGACGCTTGGCTCACCCCAAAGACCGAGCAAGCTCCAGTGACTCACGACCAGCTTTTCAACAGCAAAGTTCCATATTTGGGGGGTCACCACGGCGCGTGGCCAGGGGAGATGCTTTTTTACACGTCGGCCATCAAGTATGAGATCGATCAGCTCGGGCATGGTTTTTTTCTCATCCCAGGATACTTGCGACATGCTGGAACCATGTGACCAGCGATGCCGGCAGATAGATGCCGGCGACAAACACCAGCGCCAAGTGGGAATACATCGGAATGTAGGACGCCTCGGCGGGTGCGGTGCTGCCGCGCGGTTCGCCGAAAGCGACGCCGGTCAGTCGAAGCAGCAGGGCTCCGAAAGCGAGCAGAATCCCGAACACCAATGGCATCGCCAAGAGGGGGTGTCTGGCAAATGTCGAACTCACGACCAGGAATTCGCTCATGAAGATGCCGAGCGGAGGGAGGCCGGCAATGGCAACGACCCCGATGACGAGCGCCCAGCCGAGCCCCGGATGCGTCTCCGTCAGCCCCCGGATCTCGGCGATGTTCTGTGTTCCCTTGACCTGGGCAATGTGGCCTACCGTGAAAAAGATCGCGGACTTGGTCAGGCTGTGCATGACCATGTGCAGCAGACCGGCAAAATTGGCGAGCGGGCCACCCATGCCGAAAGCGAACACGATGATGCCCATGTGCTCGATCGAAGAGTACGCGAACAGACGTTTGATGTCGCGGCGGCGGTAGAGCATGAAGGCCGCGAAAACAAGCGACGTCAGCCCCATCGTGATCATCAATGGCCCAGGCGCGATCGCTTCGGGGCTAGCCGCAAGCAGCAGCTTGAAGCGCAGCACGGCATAGAGCGCGACGTTCAACAGCAGGCCTGACAGCACTGCGGAAATCGGCGTCGGGCCTTCCGCGTGCGCATCGGGCAGCCAGGCATGCAAGGGCGCAAGGCCAACCTTCGTACCGTAGCCGAGCAGCAGGAAAACGAAGGCGACATTCAGCAAGGCCGGGTCGAAGTGCGCCGCATGCTCGATGAGCACCGTCCAGACCATGGCATTCGTGCCCTCGCCGACAACCGGCTGCGCGGCCATATAGACGAGGATGGTACCGAAGAGCGCAAGCGCGATGCCGACGCTTCCCAGAATGAAATATTTCCAGGCGGCTTCCAGCGCTTCGTGCGTGCGGTAGATCCCGACCATGAGCACGGTGGTCAGTGTGGCAAGCTCCACCGCCACCCACATCAGGCCGATATTGTTCGACACGAACGCCAGGTTCATGCCGAACATCATGATCTGGTACATAGCGTGATAAAATCGCAAGTTTGGTACGGTCAGCCGCCCTGTCTCGAGCTCGTGCGCAATGTAGGAGGCGCTGAAGACGCTCGTGGTGAAACCGACGAATGCGTTGAGCACGATGAAGACGATATTGAGATCGTCGACGAGCAGGTATTGGCCCGGCAGCGGCCGATCCGTGACGAAGAGCGACACCGCGGCGAGCAAGGTCAGCAAGCTCGCGCCGACATTGAGGCCCGCCGATATCCGGTAGTTCGGCAGCGACGCCAGAAGTGCGGCCGCGCTGGCTGGTATCAGCAAAACGGCAGCCACCGCATCGAGGGATAACGCGGTCAACGGTGTTCTCCCCTGTAATCGTCGAGCGCGCCGACATCCACCGAGTCGAACCGTTCGCGTATACGGAACAGGAAAACCCCGATGACGATGAAGGCGATCAGGATCGAGAAGGCGACACTTATCTCGACGACCAGCGGCATGCCCTTTGCCCCCGTGGCGGCAAGGACCAGACCGTTCTCGAGCGACATGAATCCGACAACCTGGCTCACGGCATTCCGGCGGGTGACCATCACCAGAAGGCCCAGCAGTATGATGGACAGCGCGAAGGCCAGGTCCTCGCGGGCGAGGGGGTCAGCTTCGGGCGTGACGCGTAGCATCAACACCATGGACAGGGCCACCAGGCCTATTCCCGCAAGCATCGTCGGACCGATCCCGACGGCTGTCTCGATGTCGCGATGGATACCGAGCCGCTGGATGATGCGATGAAGCCCGACGGGAATGACGATCGCCTTGAAAACGAGAGCGATCGCCGCGGTGACGTAGAGATGATGGGCGTCCTGAATGTAGGCCTGCCAGGCTACCGACAGCGCAAGCACGACGGCATGCAGCGCAAAGACGTTGATCAGCGCGAAAAGGCGATCCTGATAGAGCATCATGAAGCTGACCAGCACCAGGCCGCCGGCGAGCAAATGAGCGATGTCGAAGGTGAGACCGTTCATCACAGACTCCGCGAGACGAACAGCAGGAGCGTGCCGAGCAGCGCCAGCATGAGTGCGGCGCCCAAAAAATCCGGGACGCGGAAGACGCGCATCTTGGCGATGGCAGTCTCAAACACGGCGAGCAGAATGCCGCAGACGGCAAGCTTGCCGATATAGGCAACGACACCTGGAGCAAGGGATTCCGGTCCTGCCTCGGCGGTCGCCTGTCCCCAAGGTAGGAAGACGCAGCAAATCAGCGACATATAGAGCAGGAGCTTGAGGAAGGCCGCGAACTCGATCATCGCCAGATGGCGACCTGAATATTCCAGCACCATCGCCTCGTGAACCATGGTGAGTTCCAGATGGGTCGATGGGTTGTCCACTGGTATGCGGGCGTTTTCGGCGACCGCCACCATCACCAGGGCGATGAGGGACATCCCGAGCGATACCCGCAGCCCAACTTGCGGCGAGCCCATGAAGGCGGCGACCGTGGACAGCTGCGTCGCTCCGGCAACAAGCGCCAGGCTGAACACGATCAGAAGCATTGCGGGCTCGGCCAGGGAAGCGATCATGACCTCGCGGCTCGAACCTATGCCGCCAAAGCTGGTGCCGACGTCCATCCCCGCCAGCGCCAGGAAGAACCGAGCGCTCCCAAGCAGTGCAACGATGGCTATGAGATCCGCAGTCCAACTGAAGGTGAGCCCGGTAGCGAATGTCGGGATGAGCGCAGCCGCGACCCAGGTCGTGGCGAAGATCAGATAGGGCGTCACGCGAAACAGCCAGGAGGCGTTATCCGCCAGGACGACCTCCTTGCGCATGAGCCGTAGGAGGTCGCGATAGGGCTGGACGAGAGAGGGACCCTGGCGCCGCAGAAGTCTCGCCTTCACTTTGCGCACGAAGCCAGTCAGGAGTGGCGCCAGTAAAAGCACCAGGATCATCTGTGCGCCCTGAACGGCCAACTCAAGGATCAGGGCCATAGTGCGAGCACCAGGAGCAAGACAACGAGAAAGAGAAAGACGAGGGTCAGGTAGCGCCTGATCGTCAGGAACTGGAGATGGTTCAGGTGGTCGGTCGCAAAGTCGAGGGCCTTGCCGATGGGCAAATACAGCGTCTCCCAGATCACATCATGCATTTCGACATCCAGGCGAGCCGGACCGGTTTGGCCGGGGGGCGGCATTTCGACGGTTTCCCTCGCACGGAAAGCGAACGTGCCGAAGACGCGGCGGATAGGCTGTGCGAAGCTGACGGCCGTGTATTGCGAGCTTGGGGTCACATCCGCGAAGCCACAACCCCAGGCAGGACCCCGACGGATTGCATGCGACGCGAAACGGTGGATGACATATGCTGCTGCGGATGCTGAAAACGCAATGAACAGAAACACCAGCAGGCCGTTGTAGGAACTGCGGCTTGTCGCAATCGGCACGATCGACAGCCAGGGCTGCGCCATCTGCACCGGCATCCGGCTGCCAATCAGCGGGAGAGTCACCGATGATAGGCCGTCTATGACAAGGCCTGGAACGATGCCGGCAAGCAGACACAGGGCCGCGAGGCTGAACATTGCAGTCAGCGAGTAGCGGTCGACCTCGTGCGCCGGTTCCACCGCGGCCGAGCGCGGCCTGCCGAGGAATGTGATCCCGAACGCCTTCACGAAGCAGGCCGCGGCCAGCGCCGCCGAGAGTGCCAGCAGACCACCGACGGCGGGCACCATGACCTTCAGTCCCCATTGTGGCAGGTCGGGGCTCTGCAATATGGCCTGGAAGGCTAGCCATTCGGAGACGAACCCGTTGAAGGGTGGAAGAGCCGAGATCGCGACGCAGCCGACGAGAAAGGCAAAACTTGTAAGGGGCATGCGATGGATGAGGCCGCCCAGCTTCTCCATGTCACGCTCACCGGTTGCCGTCAGCACGGCGCCCGCGCCAAAAAACAGCAGGCTCTTGAAGAAGGAATGGTTGAGGACGTGGAACAGCGCGGCGGTGAGCGCCAGCGCCGCGGCCGATGGCATGGCATTCGCCCTGAATGCTAGCGCAAGGCCAAGGCTCACGAAGATGACGCCGACATTTTCAATGGTGCTATAGGCAAGCAGCCGCTTCAGGTCCTTTTCCATCAGCGCGTAGAGGATGCCGAGAACCGCCGTTAGGCCGCCGAGGAAAAGCACAACAACGCCTGACCACCATGCCGGCTCGCCGAGGAGGTCGAAAATAACGCGTATGAAGCCATAGACGGCGACCTTGGTCATGACGCCGCTCATCAGAGCCGAGACGTGGCTCGGCGCGGCCGGGTGAGCGAGTGGCAGCCAAACGTGCAGCGGTACGAGGCCAGCCTTGGAGCCTGCGCCCAGCAGCATAAGAGCCAGGACGAAAGCGGTGGCGAGCGGGGTGGGGGAGGCGGCACGCATCGCTTCGAACGTGTAGTTCCCGCCAGGGCCTGACAGGAGACCGAACGCAAGCAGCAGTGCGAGCGTTCCGAAACTCGCCATCACGAGATAGATGTAGCCCGCCCGCGCATTGTCCTGTTCGCGATGGTGCGCCATGACGAGCGCCCAGGAGGCGAGCGACATGAATTCCCAGGACAGCAGAAAGGTGAAGGCGTCGTCTGCCATCACGACAAGGTTCATTGCGGCAAGGAAGGCCGGGAAGAACGGCAGCACGCGATGCGGCGCGGACTCGTGCCTGCCGTAGCCGAGGCCGTAAAGACTGGCCATGGCGCCGCCGAAATTGACGACGGCAAGGAAGAAAGTCGAGAGCGCATCCAAGCGGAAATGAGCGCCAATCCATGGCAACCCAAGAGGCAGCGCGGCAGTCGACGGGGTGACGGGATCATTGGCGATGCGGCTCGCGAGAACCAGGAGCACGGCCGCCGATATGCCTAGCGTCAAGCCGTAGATCAGGCGTGTTCCCGAGCCAGATCTACGGCTTTCCGAAACCGCAAGCACCGCGGTCCCCAAGAGCGCAGCAACGCCCCACAGGAGGACCGCGGCGCTCGAAATCACGCCACGCTCCTCACGGGGAGTTTGGCGTCCGTATCGATCCCGCCCAGAATTTTGGCGGGATCAAAATCTGCTTTCAGTCGCACGCCGCGCCCACCGATTTGGCTGGAGGCGCCTTCAGCAATCAATTCCACGCCGGCAAGGTCAAGAGCCCCAATCAGCTTCATGAGGGAATCGACGTTGCCTCGGATAATCGACTCACTGGCTTCCATACGTTGAATTGTCGGCACCGAAAGGCCTGATAATTCGGCAAGCCTGCGCTGGTCGATGCCAAGGAGCGCCCTCGCGGCACGCAACTGTGGAGCAGTTATCACGGTCGCATCCCCTTTTCGATCAGCTTTGACGTATTATCTCTAAGCGCTGCAGCATATATTAAAATGCGGCGCATTCAAATAATGATGCGTGACGCATCTGTCTCGAAGTTGTAGAAAACTGGGAGATACGAGTTGGGAGGCGCTGAGCCTCGCCGATTGGGTTGCCCTGCAGCTGGAAGCGGAGCCTGCTGCGATGACGGAGGAATCCCTGGGCTCCGGGTGAGTGCTGACAGAAAGAAAGTTCGTGAAACCGGCGGTACAGCGGACTTAGGAACTCAGCTGTGGTGACAAGGCATGATCCGGGTTGCGAAATATCATACCGATTTCGGCAACATCGAGGTTCTGCGGGCCAAGGACTCCGGTTCGTTCATTTATCGCCAAGGTGGCTGCTATCAAAGTGAGTGCGATCCGAATGGCGTCAGCGTCGTGCCCTACATCCACGCGATCTTTGGCCTCCTCGCGCAAGCGCAGGCGTCCGATGTCTTGATGATCGGTTGTGGCGGCGGCAGCCGGGGGACGATGCTGGATAGGGTTGGCGTGCGTGTCACGATCGTCGACATCAACCCGAAGGCTTTCCAGATCGCCCAGAAATATTTTGGACTACCCCATGGAGTTCGCTGTTGCATCTCCGACGGGCGGGATTTTCTGCGCGCCGGCCGTCATCGCTACGATGCGATTGTTCTGGACGCATATTCCGGGAGGCGCATTCCAGACCACTTGTGTGCCGAGACATTCTTCGGCTTGGCGCAGACGCGTCTCAGCTCGTCCGGTATTCTGATCGGGAACGTTCATGCTCGACACGACCTTGACATCATGCCGGATCGTGTTGCTGCCAAACTCAGTAATATATGGGAGAACGTGAGACTGCTCGACACGCGCGGTATTCCGGATCGCAACGCGCTCGTCATGGCGGGTAAGGTGCGGGACCTCGTCCAGCCAATATTGTTGATACCGCCAGCGGTCGGAGCCGACGAGATCGCAAATGACCTCAGCCAATTGGTGTTCAGGCCTTGGCGCTAGCGCAACAGACAGCGTAATCCTTGGGGTGTGACCGGGCAGGTGCAAAAACTCCGCTGAGCTACTGCCAGAGTTGCTTCATGCGAACGGAGATATCTTCCAGGACTGGCATGGAGGCCAGCACGAGGAGAATGGCTGCGAGAAACAGCGTCGCTGCAAAGCCAATGTGCTTGAAACCCACAGCGCCGATGACACCGCCGACAAAGAACAATGCGACAAGCGATGCAAGCAGTCTCAGCTTTCTTCGATCTGCCTTCACGAACAGCTCGTCCGAGTCACTTCTTGAGATGTTCCAATAAAGCAGCTTGCCGAGTTCGATGCCCATGTCCGTCACCAGGCCAGTGATATGCGTCGTCCGGATTCTGGCTTCCGATAGCTTTGTAATGATGGCGTTCTGCAACCCCATGATGAAGCAAAGCAGCATCACCGTCATTGGTACAAAAAGCGCTTCATGACGCGCGAGATGGCCGCCGAGAAGGCCGAAACAGATCAGCAAGATGGCTTCCAGGACAAGCGGAAACGCATATTCGCTCTGCAGATGCTGCCGTCGCCCCCAATTGATCAGCATCGCTGAACAGGCCGCGCCAGAGACAAACGACAGCAAGGCTCCGAATCCGGAAAGCGCGAGCTCGACGTTGCCGAGTGCCAAGTGATCAGCCATCAACGAAACGATGCCTGACATATGGGACGTATACTGCTGGACCGCCAGAAATCCTCCAGCATTGGCCGCCCCCGCGACAAAGGTCAGGAAACGGGCGAGATGTCGATCGGTCCTGTCGCTCCGTTCCTTCCCGGCAAGCCGACGCAGATAGAGGATCATGGGCGAACCCTGCCTTTCCGTGTGGAAAAGCGGAACCACAAGTTGACGTGCAGGGAGAGGCTCATTGGGTGTTTCTGGAAGGAAAAGGAGACGAAAGACGGTGATTGCGCGGGCGCCGGAGGTCCACTTTGTATGGTCTAGTTCGGCTTGCCCAATAGCGTGTCCGGATGCCGGAACCTCACGCCACGACCACCATCGTCGCTGCGCATATGTTCGCTGAGAAGTTCAACGCCGGCGCGGTTCAGCGCGTTGATCACTTTCATCAAACTGTCGACAACGCCTCGCACATTCCCTTGGCTGGCCTCCATTCGTTGGATCGTTGGCAGCGAGACGCCTGCCATTTCCGCCAGGGTTTTCTGGTCGATGTTGAGAAGGGCGCGAGCGGCGCGAAGCTGGGAAGCCGTGATCATCGAGGAATCATCGTCTTGGTATGAGAAATGATATCCTCTATCGTATCATTGATGCATAAAACATCAATACAGGGCGAAAAAATAATGATTTGATCTTGGCAGGGAGAGCCTTGGCGACTATCCTGTGCCAATGACTCATCGTTACGAACCTTTTCAGGAGCCGACTGGCACCTGGGCCGTCAATGATGCTCGGACCGGGCGGCCCGCCGAGATGGGGAGTCGGACCATCGTTGGAATGAACCGACCCGATGCCGAGGAACTCGCCGATCTCCTCAACGGGCTGAATGCACAAAGGCAGGAAGTGAAACCATGAAGGTCAAAGACAGCAACGGCACACCTCTGAGTGACGGAGATTCCGTGACGCTCATTAAGGATCTCAAGGTCAAGGCGTGACCGCTGCTGTCTTTGCCGGGATAGGTGCTGCCGTGACCAGCACCGAAGATCACTGCGCGGGGCACCGTGCCATCGGCGAGGCGATCGGGCAAGCCTAGAAAGGAAGATCGAGTGGTCATTCTGATGGCCTTCAGTCCCGCCGACGCGTGATGAACGGATTGGGACAGGTAGTTGCTTTGTATGCCGGATTCCATCGAGCGCATCCAGATCCATCGCATCCTGCGACCGGCGGAGGTGCACTGATCCGACCCGGATACAGGAACAGAGCATCGCGCGGCACCGCCGCGTCATCTACAGTGATATGTTGGGTGCGGGCGGTCCGCAAAACGGATGTATAGTCTCGATCGACGCGTCGGTATCGGCGGCGTGCTCGAAAATCCGCTGCGAGGCCGCTGTGCGCAGCGTTAGGGGGGCTTCACTGCCTGGAAGCGTGCGAGGGTCGGGAGGTCGGGTGAAGATCTATGTTCCGAGTGTAGTGGAGGGGCAGGAATGGGTTCTTCCCGAACAAACCGACGACTACCGGCTATTCGCGACCCTCGGCGGCCGGAGCCAGAAGCGATGGCGTTCGCCCCGGATGAAATTCCTGCACGAGCAAGAAGACGGAACACCCCGGTTATATTCGGATTTTCCCTGGCTTGGCGAGCATGTGCTCATTCTGAGGGCCACGGCGTTGAAGTCGCTACGGCCGATTCTCGAACGGTATGGCGAATTCCTGTCGCTTCGTGGTGACGAGCCCATATGGCTCTTCAACGTCACCACTGTGGTCGATGCGCTGGACGAAGAGCGTTCAAGAATCGTCCGCTTTGACGATGGCGGCATCATGACGATCGAAAACCTCGTCCTTCGGGCGGAGGCTATCGGCGGGGCCGAGATATTCAAATTGCCGGAGCGTGCCGATGGCGTGCGAGTATCCGATATCTATCTGCAAGACACCATCGTGCGTCAGATCGGGGAACTCGGGCTCAAAGGCATCGCCTTTGAGTTGGTCTGGAATGACGAAACGGTCGGTCGCGACAGGATCGAATACCGCGGCGTGGAGCGTGCACCTGTCTCATCCGCGAATTCGCTCAGAAGTTTTTGGGCCGGTCTGCGTCGGAAGGCAGGTCTGTAAGGCAGGGCTGCGAGATGGATTCGAGACGCTTTCACGTTGCGACAAAAGTCGCATAAGATAGATTATGGAACTGGTGCATAGGCCCGCAGTTGGAAATTGCGGCTGATTTTCATAGGCTTGAACCATCAATCCGTGTTGCCTTGAGTGGATGGCCAACGCTACGCTGCGCGGATGACAACAGCCAAGCGTGAGCTGGAATCCGCGATCGAGGTGTTCGTGCATGGGTACAGCACCGACAAGAGCCGCACCTTTCCCTACGAGGCCATCCGGGTCGGGCCATTGTGGCTGATGCGCGATGCCGTGCGCAAGAATCCTCGCGATTACCGCAGCGAGGAATGGGTCGTCCACGACGTTGCCGTCCCGAAAGCCGACGCGGTCGTGCGGCGGCATGCGCGGCCGGGTTTCGCCATTTCCGTCGTGATCGCGAACGACGAACCCGATGAGCCGACGCGAACCGCATACAAGGCTCTCGGCTACCGGCTGCTTCGGACGAAGGCTTTTTCATCCAGCGATTGCGCCAGATTCCCAGCCCGCCGGCCATAGTCTCGATCGAACGCGTGCAGACAGTCGAACGCGCGGCGCAATTGGGAAAGATCATGCGCAGGCGTCCGATCGCCGACGATCTGCTCGGCGACGGCGCGCCGTTCCGCCAATATGTGGCGGTCGATGGCGACGATATCGTTGGCCGCGTGCGCAGCGTGGGTGCCACGGGAGCCACGTGGTGCGCGGACATGTATGTCGACCCTTCACACCGACGTCGCGGGATTGGTCAGGCTCTGCTGTCGAAAATGCTGGGCGATGATCGTGCCCATGGATCGAGGTGCTCGGTGCTGACGGCAACCCACACAGGGGCGCTGCTGTATCCTGGCATGGGCTACGAGCGCATTGGCACGCTGCTGATATTCCAGCCGAAGAAGTGAACAGCGGAAGAAACAAGCGTGTTCATCACGCTGATTCATAAGGAGTTTCGATCACCATGCCGTCGTAGGCCGGCACCACGGTCTCCGGCGTCTCAGTCATCACCGTGGCATAATCCAGCGGCACGTGCATATGCGTCAGGACGGCGTGTTTGGGCGCCAGCCGTTCGATCCATTCAAGCGCCTGGCCAAGCGATATGTGGCTCGGGTGGGTCTTGTATTGCAGCGCGTCGATAATAAGCACATCGAGGCCGCGCAGCCGCTCGACGGTGGCATCGGGAAAATCGCTGATATCGGGACAGTAGGCGAGCCCGCCGATGCGGAAACCCAGCGAAATGATGTCGCCATGGATCTGGGGCAGCGGCTCGAAGGTGAGGGCACCCCCCTCTCCTTCGATCACAACCGGCCTGGCATGGTCGATGATGTGGGCATCGACGATCGGCGGATAGGAACTGCCTGGCGGCGTCTCGAAGCAATAGCCGAACGCCTCGCGCAGCCGCAGCATGGTCGGCTCGTCGGCATGGATGGCGATGCGATGCCGTTGTTCCAGCACATAGCCGCGCAAATCGTCGATGCCGTGGATGTGGTCGGCGTGCGGATGCGTGTAGATCACGCCATCGATGCGCCTGACTGAAGCCATCAGCATCTGCTCGCGGAAATCCGGCCCGGTGTCGATGACGACCGTGGTGCGGCCGCCATCGGCGGCAATGCGCTCGACAAGCGCGGCCGTGCGCATGCGCCGGTTCCTGGGATTGGTGGGGTCGCAATTGCCCCAGTCGCCGGTGATGCGCGGCGTGCCTGGCGACGATCCACAGCCGAGAATGGTCAGGCGCAGCCGGTCGCTCATGCCTCGGGCGCCCGCTGGTCCGGGCGTGGCATTTTTCCAAACAGCCGAAAGAAATTGTTGGTCGTCAACGCTGCGATTTCAGCCTCGCTGATGCCAATTGTTTCAGCCAGCACCTTGGCCGTCTGCGCGATATAGGCCGGCTCATTTCGCTTGCCGCGAAACGGTACCGGCGCCAGATATGGCGCGTCCGTCTCGACCAGCAGCCGGTCATGCGGCACATCGGCGGCGATGGCGCGCAATTCGGCTGAGTTCTTGAAAGTCAGGATGCCCGAGAACGACACATAGCCGCCTAACGACACGCCAATTTCGGCGAGCCGCCGTCCCGACGAAAAACAATGCAGGATGAATGGGAAGGCGCCCTTCCCTGACTCGTCCTCGAGAATGGCGGCCATGTCATCGTCGGCATCGCGCGAGTGGATGACGAGAGGCAGCCCGGTCTCGCGGGCTGCGGCGATATGAGCGCGAAAACCCTGCGCCTGCGCCTCGCGAGGTGCCTTGTCGTAGAAAAAATCGAGCCCCGCTTCACCGATCGCCACCACCTTCGGGTGAGCAGACAGGCGGACAAGGTCGGCCGTGGTGACGTCGAGTTCCTCGGCGGCATTGTGCGGATGGGTGCCGACAGAGCAATAGACTTCGTCGAAAGTCTCCGCGATCTCAAGGATTTGCTGAAACCGCTTCACGCGCGTGGAGATCGTCACCATGCGGCCGACACCGGCCGCCTTGGCGCGGGCGACAATGGCCGCCCGCTCCTCGGCAAAGTCCGGAAAGTCCAGATGACAATGGCTGTCGACGAGCATCAGGCGTTCGCGTCCGTCTGTTCGGCATAGCGCGGAAACACGCCCTCCGGCGCAGGCAGCTGCGTGCCGGACACAAGCGCATGGTCGGCGTGGACATGCACGAAATCGCGACTGTCCGCCGGCACCGCCAGGAGGTCGAGCAGCTTGCCGGCCGAGCCCGGAATGAAGGGCTGGCATAGAACCGCCACGCGCCGGACCACTTCGGCCGTCGTCCACAGCACAGTTTCCATGCGCTCCGGATTGGTTTTCTTGAGCGCCCAGGGTTCCTGCCCGGCGAAATACCGGTCCGCTTCCGCAACCACGCCGAAGATCGCCGCCAGTGCCAGATGGATGCCTTGCTCAGCCATTGCCTTGCGCGCGGTGACGAGGGCGTCGATCGCCTGATCCAGGATCACCTTGTCGGCTTCCGCCATATCGCCGCGCTTCGGCACCACGCCGCCGCAATTCTTGGCGATCATCGACAGCGAGCGCTGCGCCAGATTGCCGAGACCATTGGCCAGATCCGCATTGGTGCGGTTGACGATCGCTTCATGGCTGTAGCTGCCGTCCTGCCCGAACGGCACTTCGCGCAGGAAGAAGTAGCGCACCTGGTCGAGGCCGTAATGGTCGACCATGGTGAACGGGTCGATGACGTTGCCGACCGATTTCGACATCTTCTCGCCGCGGTTGAACAGGAAGCCGTGGCCGAAGACACGCTTCGGCAGCGGAATGCCGGCCGACATCAAAAAGGCCGGCCAATAAACCGCGTGGAAGCGCACAATGTCCTTGCCGATGATGTGCGCATCAGCCGGCCAAAAACGCCAATTATCAGCCTTTTCATCGGGATAGCCGACGCCGGTGATGTAGTTGGTCAGCGCGTCGACCCACACATACATGACATGCTTTTCGTCGCCAGGTACCGGCACGCCCCAGTCGAATGTGGTGCGCGAGATCGACAGGTCCTTCAGTCCCGACTTGACGAAGCTCATCACCTCGTTGCGTCGCTCGGCCGGGCCAATGAAGTCGGGCTGGCCTTCGTAAAGCGCAATGAGCTTGTCCTGATAGGCCGACAGCCGGAAGAAGTAGCTCTCTTCCTCGACCCATTCGACCGGCGTTCCCTGCGGCCCGTAGCGGACATTGTCGGGACGGACCTCGGTCTCCTCCTCGCCGTAATAGGCTTCGTCGCGCACCGAGTACCAGCCGGCATAGCCGCCTTTGTAGACGTCGCCGTTGGCGGCCATCGCCTTCCAGATCGCCTGCGAAGCCGCGTAATGCCGCTCCTCGGTGGTGCGGATGAAATCGTCGTTGGAGGCGTTGAGCGCGGTCGCCATGCGCTTGAACTCAGCCGAGTTGCGGTCGGCCAGTTCGCGCGCCGAAATGCCTTCGCGCTTGGCCGTCTGCAGCATCTTGATGCCGTGCTCGTCGGTGCCGGTGAGGAAGAAGACCTGCTTGCCGTCAAGCCGCTGGAAGCGGGCAAGCGCGTCGGTGGCGATCAGCTCGTAGGCATGGCCGATATGCGGCTTGCCGTTCGGATAGGAAATCGCGGTCGTGATGTAGAATGTGTCGCGTGACATGAATGAACCGTCATGAATGTCTGAATGGGAGCCGTGGCGGTGGATATCGCATCGGAATGGCGATTGCCATCCCGAGACCAATGCATGCCGCCCAAAAGCTGCCCCGGTTTTGGGGGCAACGGCATGCACCAAAAAAGGCCGTCACATTCGCATTGCAGAATTCAGGCGGTCGGTCATGGTCGGGGCGTGCTGCTTCTTGTCGAGATTGCAGGGTGTCGGCCTCAGATATAACGTCCAGGGCCTCATGCCAAGTCCAGACCGCTTGCCTGACCTGCGCATTCATCACGATGGTCTGGCGGCAGGCCGTTGCAAAGTCGGGCCACGTTCCCTTAGGGTCGTGACGGGCAAAGGCAGATCCGCATGGCCACGACCACACAATATGATCCGCGACCGAATCTCGATCTGCGCTTGCGCCAGGCCGGCGCGAGCAAAACCGTCTACGCCCTCGTCACCCCCGAGATCGAGGCGGTAAAGGCCGAATTGCTCGGCAACAATACCGGAAATGGCCCTGATCCGGTCCGTGCGGCCTATCTCGATCAGTTTCGCCATGCCTGGACCGGAAAGCAGAACGCGCTGCACAAACGGTTCTTCGACACCTGGCTCGGTTGGGCGAAGCCGATGGCGCCGTTGAACACGGCTGACTTTCCATTCAGCTATCCGACCGCGGGTGCAAGCGAGCCGCTTTTTCACCTGATTGCCGATTACGGCAACCGCGCGCGCCTCGACGGGTTCTCCCCTCGCCTTGCAATCTTTCGTGGCGAGTATGAGGGCTACAGAGCCTATGCTGAAGCCTGCGGCATTCCGGTGACGGAATATGACCGCCACGACTGGCGCGATATGGCCGACACCATCGATCCCCAGCATCTGCTGTGTCTCAGCCAACCCTCGGCCATTGACGGCATGTTATGGCCCGAAGCCAACGCATTTCTTCGCCGGCTCAGCGGGCGCGCGAACCCGGCCCAGGTCGTCTTGGATTTGACCTATGTCGGGGCAACCGCCGAGCCACCGCCGGAAACGATCCTCGCCGACGCCCCTTGCGTGAGTGCCGTGGTGATCAGCCTGTCCAAACCGTTCGGCACCTATTACGACCGCATAGGCGGTGTGTTTTGCCGATCGGAGAATCTCGGCCTGTTCGGCAATCAATGGTTCAAGAACCTGACGTCGCTGCAACTGGGAATCCGGCTGATGGAGCGGTTCGACGTGTTCGCCATGGCGCGCCGCTACGCCGCGGTTCAACATAGCGCTGCGGAACATGCCGGCCAGGCTCTCGGCCTCGCCCTGGTGCCGGCGGACGTCTTCATTCTTGCCCAGGCATCGGCAGGGGCGGACGGGGATTCGGACATGGCCTCCTACCTTACCCGCGCCCCTGGCGCGATCGGTGCTCGGCCCCGCCTGTGTCTCACGCCAGGCATGGCGGAGCGGATCGGCATGGCCCCTCCTGGACCGGTTTCATGAAGCATCTAATCCCGCTGGTCACCCGCGATGACGTCCATGCCCACTGCCTGGCGCACTGGAAAACGGATGTATTCCGATCCTCGCATCGCGAGGGCGGCTACATTCACGACGTCGTCGATCAGTACGCCCGCCTGCCGCGCTTCACCTGCGAGACCACCAACGACCGCCTGGAACGCGCGCACTTCTGCACCTGGTGGGGGCTGACGATGCGCCGGGACGACTATGCCGCTCCGGCCGTCGAGGATCTCTACATTCTGCATGAAATCTGGCACGCCGCGCACATGCCCTTCATACCGGGCATCGGGTTCGAGGCGTTCCACGGCAAGATGGAGCGCAACGAGCTCGAAGCGAGCGTGGCTTCCGAACTGCTGGTCTATTTCAAGATCGATGGACTAAGGGAAAGCGCGTTTCCGCATCCCATTTATGCGGACCGGTTTCTCAATGATCCGGCCATGCGGCTTCTATGGCGCGAGAACGAAGTCGTCGCCACCAACACGCTGCTCGAAGCGCGGCGAAACGTCATGTACTCGAAGCCCGAAGGCGACATGGACCTGAGCGAGCGCTGGATCCGCAAATTCACCATGCAGAACCGGCAATGGTCGATTGTCTGGGCCGACCGCTATCCCGACATCGAGGACCATATGCATCGGTTCCAGCAGATGGCACATGGCGGCGACAGGAAGGGGGCCGCCGACTTCCATATCGACTGGATCGAAGCCGAGGCCGCCAGCGATGCTGTAGACCACATTCCTTTCCGCGACCAGGCGCTGCTGTTCGCCACGATCTATTGGGCCAATCGCGCCAAATATGATGCGGCGCTCAATGGTGCCGCGAGCAAGCCGGCGCGGATGACGGCCTGAATAGCCGGCCGCGATCCTCCAACAGCTGCCAGCGGCGGGCGATTGCCGCCCCAGATGACCGTCACACGCGCATCGCCGAATTCAGTCGATCGATCATGGTCAAGGCATGCTGCTTCTTGTCGAGATTGTAGGTATCGGTTTCCGATATGGCGTCCAGCGCCTCATGCCAGCTGTCCGACAGTGTTTTGGCCCGCGCAAGGTCGCCGGCCAGCGCCGCCTGGCTTGCCGCGTCCGACAGAAGGTCCAGTGCCCGGCGGTTGAAGATGTCGAACTGGATCGCCTGATCTCGGCCCGCGACGGCTTCAGCCAGGCGATAGGCGCCGCCAATATCGCTCTTTCCCTTCGCCACCAGGCCATCGAGCGTCTGTGCGATCTCCAACCCGCCATATTGCGTCAACAGGATCGCGCTGCGGGCGCTTCCCCCTGCCCGCTCGACCAGCGCGGCTCGCGCGGCCGGATCGTCCGGCGGCGGCGGTTCCGCGGTCTCCAGCACCGCCATCAGCTCGTTGGCGTCGAGCGGTGTCAGCCGCACCACCTGGCAGCGCGAGCGGATCGTCGGCAGCAGACTGCCCGGCGCATGGACGATGAGAATGAACAGGGTTCGTGCCGGTGGTTCCTCGAGATTCTTCAGCAAGGCATTGGCCGCATTGGCATTCATGTCGTCGGCCGGATCGACGATCACCACCCGGTAGCTGCCGTCGTGCGACGTCAGCGACAGGAAGCGGCTGACCTTGCGGATTTCGTCGACGGTGACGACGGTCTTGAAGCTCTTGGTCTTGTCGTTCAAGGGGCGGGTCAGGTGCAGCACCCCGGGATGCGCCCCGGTGGCGATCTGGCGAAACAGCGGCGAGGCCGGATCGGGAACCGCCAGGTTGCCGGGTGCCTGGTCGAAGGCCGGGTGCTTCAAAAGATGATGGGCAAGGTGGAAGGCAAGCGTCGCCTTGCCGATTCCGACAGGTCCGGCGAAGATCAGCGCATGCGGCAGCTTTCCCGCGCGATAGGCGGCGGCCAGCATGGCGGCGGCCTGCCCGTGCCCGACCAGACGCGGCGTTTCGGAGGGTTCCGGCACACCGTCCAGCGTATCATGCTGTTCCGGTGCGATGCGTTCGAAGATCATACCGGTGCGACCTGCCTGTTGCGCTCGGGCGCCCTTGCCTCCAGTGCCGCGAACACGGCCGCGGTGACGACGTCCTCCACCGTATCCGGATCGGCGGACGCATCGACGACGATGCAGCGCTCCGGCTCTGCCGCGGCGATCGCCAGGAACGCTTCGCGGCGGGCCTGGTGGATGGCCAGCGTCTCTTTTTCGAAGCGGTCGGCGGCGGCATCGCTGCCGCGCCGCAAGGTCGCGCGCTTCAAACCCTCGGCCGGGTCGATATCGAAGATCAACGTCATGTCGGGCATCATGCCGTTGATGGCGACCTGTTCCAGCATGGCCATGAACGCCGGATCGATCCCGCCCGTAACGCCCTGATAGACACGCGAGGAATCCAGGAAGCGGTCACAAAGAACGATGGAGCCGCGCTCGACGGCCGGACGGATGACCTGCTCGACATGGTCGGAGCGCGCGGCGGCGAAGAGCAGCGCTTCCATCTTCGGCCCGAACGGTTCGGCGGCGCCCGACAGCAGCACATGACGGACCGCTTCGGCGCCCGGCGAGCCGCCCGGTTCACGCGTGCGCAGGACGTCATACTTCTTGGCGCGCATCTTTGTGGCCAGCCGCTCGATCTGTGTCGACTTGCCTGCGCCTTCGCCGCCTTCGAAGGTGATGAAAAATCCGCGCGCCAAACCGAGGGCCTTTTGTTCGTGTTCGAGTGGATTGTTGCGCTCTAGATAGTCCGCGGCAGGGAAAACGTCCATGCCGTCGGTGTTATCGAAGCCAGCCGATAGCCAGTTCCTTGACGGCATCGAGCGCGCGTTGCGGCAACGTGCCGACGCCGATCGTTTCGGCGGCGAACAACGGTGTCTCCTGGCTCAGCGTGTCACCGATCCAGACGCGCAGGGCGCCCACCGGTTGCCCCTCCTCCACCGGAGCGGCGACCGGCCCGGTGTAGACGATTCTCGCCGTCAGCTTGTCGCGGTTGGTGATCGGCAGGAAGATGTCGATCGGACCTTTTGCCTTCAGCGTCACACCGGATTTCGCACCGCCAAAGACCTGGGCCTCTCCGACCACCTCGTCCTTGGCGAAGATCTCGGTCTTCTCGAACGAACGAACGCCCCAATCGAGCAGTTTGCGCGCCTCTTCGGCACGCTCCTTGTCATTGGCCAGCCCGCTCATTGCAGCGATCACCCGCTTGCCGTCGTGGCTGACCGAAGCGACGATGCCGAAGCCGGATGTCTCGCTTGCGCCGACAGCCAGGCCGTCGGCGCCGATGTCCATCGCCAGCAGCGGGTTGCGGTTCCTCTGCGAGATCTTGTTCCAGGTGAAATCCTTCAGGCCATAGTAGCGATAGAAATCGGGGTATTCGCGCCACAGATGGAGCGCGAGCTGCGCCAGTTCGCGCACATTTGTCTGCTGGCCATCGGCCGGCAGGCCGGTCGAATTGACGAAAGTCGAAGTCTTGAGGCCGATCTGGCGCGCGCGTTCGGTCATCTCTCCGGCAAAATTATCCTCCGACCCGGCCATGCCTTCGGCGATGACGATGCAGCCGTCATTCGCGGCCTGCACGGTCACCCCCTGGATCAGGTCCTCGAGCCGGATCGCCGATTTGAGCTTGGCGAACATCGTCGAGGTCCCCGACGGCGCGCCACCTTTGCGCCAGGCGTTCTCGCTGACCACGAACGTATCGTCGAATTTCAGGCGCCCGGACTTGAGGGCGTTGAAAACCACTTCCATCGTCATCAGCTTGGCCATCGAGGCCGGCGGAATGGGTTTGTCGGCATCTTTCGAAAACAGCACCGTGCCGGTGTCGGCATCGATCATGAAGGCCTGTGCGGCCTTGGTTTCGAAAAGCTGCGCTTGGGCCGGCGAAAGCATAAGCAGCAGGCCAAGGAGAAGAAACCCGGCGAAAGGCTGTAGCAAGCGAAATTGCATGAAAAGCGACCCGTTGGCCGGCCCCTCCGGCGTGCCGAAACTATCGGGCTTTTTCGGCGAGGGATCAACTGCCGGCGGCACACCGGCTCTCGGATCAGTCGCGCACGACCAGCGCGTCGGGCGCGCCGTGGGACCATGCCGCCTTCAGCAACTCGTCCAGGTCGCCATGGCCGTCCGGATAGAGGTTGACCGCATACCAGTCATTGCCGTCGAGATCGGAGCGCTGGATTTCTATTCTGCCGAAGGACTTTAGCGCCGAGGCCACACGTTTGGCCTCGGTGGCATCGTCGAACGTGCCGGCGGCGACATAGTTGGAGCTGGACGGCGTCGCTTGGCGATCGGTCTTTTTCCAGGACCGCAGGATGTCTGCGGGTGACATGCCGCTGTCGTCCAGCGCGGCAAACACATCCGCGCGATGGACGCGTTCATCCGCATAGGACAGCGAGGCCATGGCGAACGGCGATTGCGGCGGCAAGCCGATCTCGGGACGTTCCGGCACGATCGGTCCGAAATCGGGCAGCGCCAGATCGCCGAAGGCCGGCGACTGCGCGGACATCTGCGCCTGGACCGGGATCGCGGCATCGGTCAGCTGACCTGGAAACGGCACGGCGGCAGCACCCGCCGGAAGGCTCGGCGACGGTCCGTTCATGGCCACCATGACGCCGGTCGGCAGGCCATCCGATGGATCCGGTATGCGGTTGCCGGGATGGTAAGAGGCCATCAGGTACTGGTCGTCATTGCCGTCGAGCGGCGCGCGGCCGACATATTCGACCTTCACCTTCGCGGTGCCGACCTTGTCGTAGTCGAGCATCTGCGCGGCACGCTCCGAGACGTCGATGATGCGGCCCTCATGGTATGGGCCGCGGTCATTGACGCGCACGATGACCGAACTGCCGGTTTCGAGGTTGGTGACGCGGGCATAGCTGGGCAGCGGCATCGTCGGATGCGCCGCCGTTAGTTGCGCCGTGTCGTAGACTTCGCCGTTGGCGGTCAGCCGGCCATGGAAAGCGTCGCCATACCACGAAGCCAAGCCGACCTTGGCGTAGCGCTTCTCTTCCTTGGGATAATACCACTTGCCGCGCACCTGATACGGCTTGCCGAGCTGGTCGCGGCCGCCGCCGCGCCGCATGAAGGCAGCGCGCGGACTGGCCTTCACTCCATATTCGGTCTCGGCGAAATATTCCTTGGAGCGGGTCTTCTTGTAGACCATGCCCTTCGGCTCGGGCTGCGACGCGCAAGCGGCAAGCAATGCAGCCGACGCCGCAAGCAACGCAACAGTGGCAACGCGACGAAGACGCGGGTGCGTCACAGCCTGCATTCTTGATTGCCCCCTAAAGTCTCGACCAACAACATCGTGTCCGACCATCAGAGAGCCACGCGCTCACTCGACAATGCCAACGACGTCTCGGACCCCGATCCTTTGTGCGCAGGAATTGTTTATCACGGTATTAACCGATTGTGGCCGGAACCGGGCAAGATTGTGACGCTGCTTGTCCTGTCCCGGGGCTTGGAGAAGGGCCGCTTCACGCAAGCCGGTTGACAGGCCTTTGCCGGGCACACTAGAGCAGTGGCCGGCAGTCACCGGAGGGATGGCCGAGCGGTTTAAGGCACCGGTCTTGAAAACCGGCGTGGGCGCAAGTTCACCGTGGGTTCGAATCCCACTCCCTCCGCCATGCCCGCCGATTGCCCTCTATAATACTATATTGCCGCCGATTGCCGCATCCCACCGGGTAGGATAGCGAACCGCCGATTCTACGCTACAGCCCGATATCCTTAGAGTGGCTACGGCAGCTTACGACCCCTGTTCAGACGTAAAACGGCCATCTGAATTGCCTGAAGCCTGCCGTCCGCAGCCGCGGCCTATGCAACATGAAGGGGCAAGCAGCGACCAGCGGGTCTTCGGACGTGAGGCAAGGAAAGCAGACACGCATCAGTGTTCACATTTCTAGGCTAAGGCAGGGATCTGAATAACAGGTGAGCCAAAGACGCAATGCGCCAACGCGCCGGTTAGTTGACCACTGGCACAACGCGTAAGGATGGTGCATTCTACTCGCGCGACTATCGCTCAGTACGTCTTCAATCAAGAGGATACCGTGATGTCAAAAATGCCAAGATACCGAGTCGTCGGACTAAGCCGGGAGCAGTTGGATGAGATCGCCCGCAGTTCGTCGCTGACGATCGAAAAGCTGAATGATGATAAGATATTTGTCCTTGGCGGTCCCGAATTTACTGTTAAGGCAGAGGATAAGGCAGTCAGAACCGCATTAGACATTGCTGGCGGACGCGTTGCAATGTGTAAGGCGATGTTTTGAGAGATAGTTCCTCTTATATTCAGCCAACCGGAGACCTCAATACGGTACGAATGGGGCTTGCGCGAAATTGCGCAGCCCTTCCGCGCGCGTTTTACAGCGCACTAGAACGGTGTGTACTCGGATCCCCAAAGCAGCTGCTAACAGCGTGCAGTAGGTCTCATCAAGTCGGATTACTAGGTGAGTCGCTGGAGCTGTCTAGCTTATCCCAACTAACCCCACCCTGGTTGATGGAGTCGATCGAAAAGATAAACGCAACCAATCGCCTGCTTTTTGACGTTTTTGAGACAACCTGTCTCGAGCTTGAGTACCTGTGCTCGCTGGTGGATTTGACACCTGTGCGCATAAAGGGCTTGTCCGCCTGCCGACGACTATATGCTGACATCGGGAGCCGACCCGTAAGAGATATCGATGTCTTGATCGAGCGTGGCAACGCAGAGGCACTCTACAAGATCGCATTGACACTGGGTTTCGTACAGGGTCGATTTGACAGTCTCACGCAGACAATCGTCCCTGTCTCTACATCTATTGATCTTAACAGCGATTACGAGTTTCCTCGGATGGTCCGAGCGGTTCAGATAGATGGTGACAAGAATGATATTCTTGATGTCTTTAGACATGAAGAAGAATCTAAATATTTTTTTGAAGCAGAAAATCCGCTTGTCGTGTATGTCCCTCTTGAGATTCATTTTGATCTAGATCTTCCAGGGCGAATACCGTGGCGCGGGTCGAAGGAAGTCGATCTACCCGACCAGAAGTGGCATCATCTTCTGGAGGATGACGAAGTTCTATATCTTTGCTTCAAAGCATACGCCGACATTGAAATATATCGCAAGGCAAAGGGCATAAAGCTGATATCGGACATCCACAGACTGTTGCGAAGGTCTAACTGCCACACCGATCAGCCTATGCTCCGCGCGCGAGCCCTGCAACACGGGCTACAGGTACCAGTAGACTGGGTGCTACAGTTTCTCGGAAAGCAGCCTGACGCGACATGTGTTTACGGTGGTTTGGAAAGCTAGAGCGGCCCCTTTTTGTGCCGTCGCGCTTCTCCAAACTAGCTGAGCCTCAAATCTTTATATGAACGGCGCAATAGCTGGCAATGGGAGAAAACCATGGGAGATGGCATCCGAGGGATAGTCGGCCTCGTCCTACCCTTCCTTCCAGAAGGACAGATAAAAAACAGATTCCGGTATCGCGAATGCCTAGCGCTTGGCTACCTCACATCATCCCTAGAAAGGGCAGGCTACCAAGTTGTATCAATTAACGCCGAACTTCGTGATCTCAGTGTCGCTCAGGTGGTGGAAGAGCTTTTATCGCACGCACCGTTCCTGGTTGGCCTGTCGATCAGCTCGCAGCGCGGATACAAAGCCGCTAAGGAACTAGCGCAAGCTGTGAAAGCAGCTGACCGCGACATTCACATAACATGCGGTGGTATATTGCCGTCCTCTTGGAGCTCGTCGATCCTCTCGGACAGCGCTCACATCGACTCAGTGGTACGGGGTGAAGGTGAAGACGCCATTGTCGAATTGGCTGACGCGATTCGCTCTGCACGGCCAATCAATACAGTGCTCGGACTAAGTCACAGAGCTGGCGCATCTATTCAAGAGAATGCGGCACGGCACAGGCAGATGGACCTCTCTTCCGCGCCACCGCCTGCGCGGAATGATTTAGAGTATATAGTCAGCACCGGGAGAACAGTGTCGTCCGCATACATGGTCTCCTCTCGTGGTTGCTATGCGAAATGCAGCTTCTGCTCAATTCACCAGATTTACGGTGACCATCTTGTCGCGCGACGAAAACCTGACGATATTGTCGAGGAAATGCGAACTCTACAGGACCGCTTTGATGTTCACCGCTTCTCATTCGTAGATGATCTCTTTCTTATGCCGTCCCGGGCGGGAATACGCTGGATACATGAGTTTTGTAACAGCCTTGAGCAGGCGAATTTAGGAATTAGATTCTACGCTGAAATACGCGCCGACACCGTTGAACCAATATTGATGCGGCGTTTGATCTCCGTCGGGCTAGATCGCATTTTTTTAGGGCTGGAGGCCGGAGTCGATAGCATACTCGCACGTCTGGACAAGGGGACTACAGTTGCCCAGAACGAAAAGGCGATCGTCGTTCTGCGTGATGAAGTCGGCCTCCGACCTGAAGATATCAAGTGCGGGTATATCATGTTCGAGCCGGAGATGACGTTTGCGGAACTCAAAGACCAGTATCGCTGGATACGTGCGTCTGGAATCTGCCGAGTGCAACATCTTCAAAACCGATTGAATATCTACTGGGGCACACCAATCTTCGAAAAGATGAAGCGCCGAGGGTTGACTGACACGGCGCCCTTTGCGGAACGTTGGTTCTACAATTTTGACGACCATCGTGTAGCGCAATTCGAAGCCTCAACACGTCGGTTCCTACGACAGATGGACCAGGCACAGCTGCTAAACGGCACTATCGCCGCAAAGGCGCGATTTCGAGAAGAGACACTTGAACGAGATCAGTCGGCGACACCGCGGGCCGTGATGGACGTATTTCGTGATGGGCACACCTATCTAGAACAGCAAGAACGCGAATGCTGGTATTTGGCGTTCGACACATTCTTTTCTATTCTCGACCGGAATGTCGAGATAACGCCCAGCGACGAGGCCGCTCTCTGGGATGACCTATCCCAAATACGCCGCACGCTCGTAATTGCTGCGCAAGTCGTGTCTGGCATCGCCGACTTCTTGGCGCAGTGCCGTTCAGTGAGGGTGGGGCAGGAGCAGTCAATAGCGCTGAATTGGAGAATACGCCCTGATCATGCAGTCGAGGTGGCCCTCCGCACACCAGAGGTAACTGCAAATGTTTCGAGCCTGCCGGGATTTGTTCCGCGGGATTGCTTCGACAATTCCTTTCGGATTCACTAGTAGATGGAACCCACATTGCTTACGAAACCCGAATTGGAAACGCCACTCCTCGCCGTGATCAAATCACTGATCACCACTTCTCATGTCATCGACCTCGGCGTTACATCCGTGGAAATTCATGCAAATCGCAACATAGATGAATGTTTGCGGTTCTTCTCACCGCACTCGAAGTGCCGTTATGACGAGCAAGTGAGTTTTCGGCTCTTCTTCATAGATATATCGCTGCCTGACTTCCCTACACATGTTATTCCGATGCCTGATCGTACGTATGCCGGAGGACGATTTGCGAAGGGGTATTATGTTACTGATAACTTCGGTTCGCCGGTGACGTTGGCATCAAGTGGGAACGACTTTTTCGTCTTTGGCAAAGAGTTTGATCGGCTGGTTTGGTCGTACTTTGTGAAGTTATGTCTAACATTGTGGGGCAATCGAAACGGTCACTTACATATCAAAGCGTCGTGCTTCGAAAACGACGGTAAAGGGGTCCTGATAATCGGAAACGGGGGCACTGGAAAGACCGTCATGTTGTCGCAGCTTTGCTTGAAAGGCGGCGCTACTTTCGTTTCAAATACGCACTGCATGGTCAACCGGGACGATGTCGTGGGGGTCGGTACGACGATGAGGGTGCGAAGAGATTTCTATTTTGACACGATTATAGATCGGCTCAAGCTTCCCAGAAGCGTAAACGATGGCGAGTTTCTTCTCGACCCTCAGAAGGTCTTCGCAAAGACATCAACGAAGGCAAAAATAACATCAATACTTCTAGTGGACTATTCCAGAAGTGGCGAATGCCTCATAGAACCGGTCAGTAATATCGACGTGATCGGTTACATGGAACAGTTCAGTATGGCGCTCAATGCGTACTCGTTGAAAAATCAGATGCTCGAGGAGGCCGGCTCTGATCCTCGAGCGTTTGCAAGAGCATGCGCCAGTAGTAGACGCCAACTAGAAGCGCTCGTGGCACAGTCTCTCTGCTGGTTCGTGAGTTGCGACATCACAAATCAGGAGCACATGACCAAGTTATTGGCGAAAATTGGGGGCTAACGGGTGAATTGCCTTATTACCTGAAGAACAGCTTTATAACTTGCTGGATACCTAATCTCGTTGGTCGGAATGCCTTTCAGGTTTTCGAGCATAGAGTCCTCTTGATCTCTGAACGCGAAGATTTTTGCCTTTGCGTGCGCTGGGAGATCATCTGCTCGAGATTCGGTGCGGTATCGAGCGATGAGGCGCGCCACCAAGATAGCATCCGGCACGATAAGTCGATATATCCTGCTTATCCGAAATCGTGCGGCTAGTGACCGCGCCTGTTCTTCGCTCCTTGGCGGCCCATCGATCAGTACGCGCATCGTTGGCTTCTGGCCGAGCGACAATTCATCCAGCGCGAGATTGATGGCCGCAACTGATAGTGGGACCCCAGTCTCAATTGCCACGGTGTCAGCGGCTGATAAGCGGCCTTGTTGAGCAAGCTGCCGGCATTTGTCTCCAACAAAAAACACTTGGCGAAGCTCTCGCGCTTCCACATGCCTCGCGATGGTCGATTTCCCGGCACCTGAAGGGCCAAAAAGCAGCTCTACCTCCAACTGAGTCATTGCCAAAGTTGCTCGACACGTTCGGCCTCATCAAAACCCCGTTGTGATATCATCAGGAATCGTTCTGCCATTGAATTTTGCCCGCCGAGTATACAGTTGCGATCGAGTACCTTAGCTCGATATAGGCACCACAGACCATGACGAAGGGCATAAAGTGGGGCGGATCTTAAGATTGAGGTAAAAAGTGGCTGGATCGCGAGCCCCGTAGCCTCGCTGTAACTGGTAATGAAGAGCTCTCTGTAGCGAGATGTTACGCCCTTGGCCCAATCCCAGGTGTTAAACGCCGATGACATGCACGCCCATAGGTCGAACGTACGTGGTGCAAGGCAAAATGTTTCCCAGTCGATCGCCGTTAGGGAGCTTGAATGGCGATCGTAAAGAAAATTTGATGGCACCGGATCTCCATGGGTACAAACTTCGTCGGATGTAAACCGGCCAAACTCAAGCCTGCATAGTGCCAATAGTTGGAGAAGCCCTTTTATGCGAAGACGCTCGGGGTGGGTCAGCTCCATTGACTCGAGTGTTTGGAACAATGTTTCAGCGTCTCTCACCACGCTCTCTCGGGAATGACGCGCATCGCTCGGAAAGTGCTCTACGATATGCGCGGTATGAAGGGAGGCAATCATTCTCCCCAAAGCCACGGCATGCGCTTTGGAGGAGACTGATGGCATTCCTCTCGCCCAGCTGTATATTATGTAGCCATTGGGAAATCGTACTGTTCTGGGTGCATAGAACCGCAGTGCTGGTACGCGAAGGGTGCTTCTCAGGTGACGAAGAGCGAATGCTTCCCTCTCCGTAGACGCCCATCCACGTGGATCTTGGTATTTTCGACATTTCAAGACGACAGTCTCACCATCGACTGAGATCAAGTAGATGTCGTTAAATGATCCGCTTGCAACGGGCTTTACCGAAATCGCCGCGGGGACGCAGGGTTTACCGAAGAACTCGCGGCCGTATTCACCCGCTTCGTGTTGGATCGATGTCTCCGTTGGCAACCGTCGCACCATAAGGTTGGAAGATAAGGCCTTGCGATATCGGGGACAGAATATGGCAAGTTACAGCCTCCATTCTTGCCTTTCAATTCGGCATCGGGCCATTCACAAGATCGAAGCGATTTTCTTGCATCCATATCGCGTGCGATCTAACGGCGGCAGTTGGTTGTAAAAAAAGGACGGCATCATCAGCGTAAACGATGATGCCATCAGGCTCATAGCTTTCAAAGGTTCAAATGATGAAATTTGGGCGGTGACGACGGCAAAGTGACGCCGCGCACCGCTTCGTCCTCATAAGCGCCCTCGTCCCGGTGCGAAGGGAGGAGCTGCTATGGGGAAGGCGGTTGATTATGGTCCATATCAGGACGCTTTGCGGCTGATGCTCGCTTGCCAGATGAAGGGCAGCTTCTCTGGGATACCCGCCCGAAATCTGCCATTCCGCTTCCCACCCCATTGTTGCCATTCGCTCGTGCCTTAATTTTGGAGGGCTATAGCGTAAACGTAGTTCTCCGTTTCATCGCTCTCGGCCCGCCAGAACGACGGCAATGTACGCCTGTGACCCCTGCCCGGAAAATCGCTTTCGACCAGGTGACGTGGGGGAGCAAAATGCCCGAAATAACGTGGGACGCCGCCGCAAGATGGGCGGTTGAAGTAAGAAAGCCCCCAAAGCGGCCCGACTAACTGGAACATTGTAGCAGGTAGGCGCGTTGTCGCGCATGCTCAAAAATATCGCCTTCGCCGCGCTTCTCATACAAGTCGCTGCCGTCTCGGCATTGACCACCCAAACGCTGCTTTTTTCATCAGCGTCCACGCAGGCATCGAGCGTTCCGCTGAATGAACCTGTCGCCACCGCGAAAGACTGCGCGAAGGCCACCCGGCCGGATTTTCCTGTTCACTGCGTAGAGTACGTCCAGGTCCGAAAGCTCATCGCCATGACGGCGGCTCAATAGGGCTAGATGCAGAAGCCGCCAGCGGTCGCGGTACCACTTTATTTCGTGTGGCCGCGGACAAGCTGGCGCTCGTCGCCGCGCAGGCATCGCGATGGGATTTACCAGGGGACGGTGCGTCCGAGATAGTCGACATAGTGCAATCCCTGGCTTCCCTTCCTGGCAAGCAGAACGTTGACGAGGCTCGGCACGCTTTCCTCGATGCTCAGCCTTCCATCCGGCCATCCCAGCTCCGTACGGACCCAGCCGGGCGCCATCAGCACCATGGCACGCGATGTTGCGGCATGGCGGGCGGCGAAGCTTCGCATGAACATGTTCAGCGCCGCCTTGCTGCCCCGGTAGACCTCACGTTGACCTGTCTCGTTGTTGGAGATGCTCCCCTGCCCGCACGACATCACGCCGATCAGGCCGGTCGCTGGAACAAATGGCGCCAGGCTCTCGAGAACACGCATCGGGCTGAGTGCATTTGTGATCATCACGCGCACGAACTCGTCGGTCGTCACATCGGCGATCGTCTCAGCCGGGTTGTTGCTCACGCCGGCATTGACGAACACTATGTCCAACACCCCGCCCGACAGCCGGTCGCGCAAGGCCGTGACCTGATCGGGTTCGCAGATGTCGACTGTCTCGATTTCGAGCCGGCCTTCGAACGCGTCCGCGAGGTCGTGCAGCTTGGTCCGGCCGCCTTCCCGGACCGTGCCGATGACGTTCCAGCCTTTCCCGAGGAACTCGGCCGCCATTGCATGGCCGAGGCCGCGCGACGCGCCGATGATGAGGACTGTACCTGACGGGGTGTTCAAAACCTTGCGGGCATTGGGCGATCTCTTTCGTTGGTTGGGTGACCGCAGATATGGGCAAGCGGAAGCCATGCGCCGTCACGGGAAGGCAATGTCGCCGAGCCGATCGATGGCGCCTTGCAGAAGCTCGGTCTTGGACGCACCGTCGTGGTTGTCGTGCCCGGCTACCCCGATGCGATACGGATTGTGCGACAGTCGGATCTGGTCGCGACCGTGCCGGGCTCGTGTTTCGGCAGCACAAGTGCAGGCGACCACGCCATCACGGCAGGTCTCGAGAGTTTCGAGCTCCCGCTTCCCATTCCTCAGTTCAAGATATCGGCGATGTGGCATCCTCGCATGGACGCCGACCCGGCCCATCGTTGGCTGCGCGATACCGTGATGTCGGCCTGCCGGGCGGCATATGCGCGGCGATGAGGGCGTGCCGGCAAGCCCACGCCATGCCAAGCGGCGACCGGCTCAGTCCGACTGCTGTGTGCGCTCCGCGATGGCAAATGCCTGCAGGTTCCTGGCCTTGCCGATGTCCTGATCCGCGTTTGCGATGATCGAGAAGAAGGCTGCTCTGGCAATATCCTTCTTCGAGGCCTTGGGGTGGGCCTTCCGGGCGGCTTTGACAAGCTGCTTGGGAGACATGCCGGGCGTGACGATCCTCATGAGGGTGTCGCCGATCGCACTCATTTCACTTGCGTCCATCATGGGCGTCCCTGTGCTGATCGTAATGCCATGATAGCAAGGACAACTCGCGACCGACGATATGGTTCTGGAAATGAAAAACCCCGCCGGCAGGGACCGGAGGGGTTAGTCCTGGGAGGACGCGCGTTGCGCTGCGTTCGACAAGCGCGCGCCGACCAAGTAGCGCCAGCTTGCGACACGGATGTGACACCCGGCGAGCGCGTTTGCCACATGACAAGCGAGGAGCGACACAAGCGGCCAGCATCAAGCCTTTGGAAAGGAGAAATGTGGTTCTGTTCGGGAGCTGAAGCGCGGGGTGCGCTGGGCCAAAGGCAAGGCGATAAGCGGTCGAATGGATATCTTTGGCATCAAGGGGCTGTTGATCTGCGCGCTGATCTTCATTCCGTTCGAGCATCTGTTTGCCGAGCGACCGCAGAAGATCCTGCGCAAGGGCCTGGGTGTCGACCTGATCTACGTGCTGTTCAACGGCCTCGTGGTAAAGGCAGTGATAATCCTGATAGCGGCCAACGCACTCGAAGCCGCTGCAATGCTGATCCCGCGTTCGGTAACGCATGCGGTCGGCGGCCAGCCCATCTGGCTGCAGGTCGCCGAAATCATCCTGATTACCGATATAGGCGTCTATTGGGCACACCGCGCGTTTCACGAAATCCCCGCGCTGTGGAAGTTCCATGCGGTTCATCACGGCATTGAGGAATTGGATTGGCTCGGTGCATTCCACTCTCATCCCGTCGACGCCATAGTCACGAAGGCAATTTCGCTGACACCGATCTTTTTTCTCGGATTCTCCGAAGCCTCGATCGCGGTCTTTTCCGTCATCTACTTCTGGCACACGCTGCTTGTTCATTCGAACTTGCGGATTCCGTTCGGCCCCTTGAGGTGGCTCATCGCCAGCCCGCAGTTCCATCGCTGGCACCACGCCAACCAGCGCGAAGCCTACGACAAGAACTTCGCCGGACAGTTGCCCTTCCTCGACGTGGTGTTCGGCACGTACAATGCGACTGGCAACAAAGTGCCTGAGAAATATGGCGTCGATGATCCAGTCCCCTCCAGCTACTTCGGACAGATCGGCTATCCGCTGCGGCGCCGCAGGACACGATCGAGTAGGGCAGTGCCGGACGGCGAAGCCCTCCACGAAAATCAGCCGGCGCGAAACAACCAGGATCGGGCGACAAGAGGTGCGGTCAATATCGGCCGTTAGGCAATGCAATCTCCTGTCGTGTCGCCTGATGGCAGCAGAGTTTGCCTTGCGGGTTGGTCTCGGCGGGTGCCGGCAATAAACATAAGCGCTGCGCATTTGCCACGAGGCTGTTTCGGCATGGACTATCGCGATGACGACCTCACGAAATTCGAAGCGCAAGGTGCCGCTCCTTTGCCGGCCGCGGCGGACGAAGGCCATGTGGAGCATGAGGGGGCGAGAATCTGGTGCGCCACCTTTGGGGCGGGGTTTCCCGTGATCTTGTTGCATGGCGGCCTTGGCCATAGCGGCAATTGGGGATTTCAGGTCCCATCATTGGTCGAGCGCGGCTATCAGGTCGTCACCATCGACAGCCGTGGCCATGGACGTAGCACCCGCGACGAACGGCCATACAAATACGAGCTGATGGCCTCGGATGTCCTGGCCGTGATGGATCGCCTGCAATTGAACAAGGCCATCGCGGTAGGTTGGAGCGATGGTGCCTGCGTTGCGCTGATCCTTGGCATGAAGGCCGCCGATCGCATCGCCGGTGTGTTCTTCTTCGGCTGCAATATGGATCCCAGCGGCACGAAGGACTTCGAGGCCAGTCCGGTCATCGAGCGATGTTTCAGCCGGCACAAAAAGGACTATGCGGTGCTGTCGGCCACGCCAGATCAATTCGATGCATTTGTCAAAGCTGTCGGCCTGATGATGAAGAGCGAACCCAATTATGGCGCCACCGAGCTGGGAGAGATCCGCGTGCCCGTTGCGGTCGTCCAAAGCGAGCACGACGAGTTTATCAAGGACGAGCACGCCACCTATCTGGCCAGCAGCATACCGGGATCGGAATTGGTGATGCTGCCCGAGGTCAGTCACTTCGCGCCCTTGCAGC
The DNA here is from genome assembly GCF_004791315.1 of Mesorhizobium sp. M8A.F.Ca.ET.208.01.1.1. Taxonomy (NCBI): domain Bacteria; kingdom Pseudomonadati; phylum Pseudomonadota; class Alphaproteobacteria; order Hyphomicrobiales; family Phyllobacteriaceae; genus Mesorhizobium; species Mesorhizobium sp. M8A.F.Ca.ET.208.01.1.1. The sequence goes on along the minus strand of NZ_SRUT01000001.1, from coordinate 1,069,211 downwards.
GTCCCGACCAGTTCAACCGCGTGCTGTTGGCTTTCCTCGCAGAACTTCATTCCTGAGCCCTGCCTCGCCGCTTCCGGAATCCCCGCTCTGGCCCAGGCACGCGACACACCATTTCGCCTGCGAGGCTTTTCATGTCGAATCGGCTAGACCTTGCGATATGAACGAGACCTCACTCTATGCGCCGGTGAAGCGTTTCCTCGAAAATCTCGACTTCGTCGTGAAGGGGGAAATCGGCGGCTGCGATATCGTCGCGTTGCGCGAAGGGGAGCCGCAGATCGTCGTCATCTGCGAGTTGAAGCTGCAGTTCAATCTCGAACTGGTTCTGCAGGGCGTCGACCGTGCGGCTGTTTGCGATGAAGTGTGGCTGGCGGCGCGCATGTCGGCGCGGGGCAAGGGGCGCGAAAGCGATGCCAGGTTCCGCAACCTTTGCCGCCGGCTCGGCTTCGGCCTGATTGGCGTAACCGCCAATGATCGGGTCGAAGTGCTTCTCAGTCCGATTGCCGTGGCGCCACGCAAGAATGCGCGACGGCGATCTCGCCTTGTCGACGAGCACCAGCGCCGCCGCGGCGATCCTGTCGCCGGCGGCGGATCGCGCGCTCCGATCATGACCGCCTACCGGCAGAGCGCCCTCGCCTGCGCCGCCGCGCTTGCGGACGGCCCCAAGCGGCCGCGCGATCTGAAAGGCCTGATGCCGATCGCGCCGAAGATTCTGCAGCACAATGTCTATGGCTGGTTCGCAAGGGTCGAGCGTGGTCTCTACGATCTCACCGATGCCGGCCGCGCCTCGCTGGTTCGTTGGCCGCAGGTCCCGCATGATGAAGCCCGACACGAGATTTTGATTGCGCCCGGCCTCTGAATACCGGGGTTTGCCGAGCATGAACCGCCCCTGTTGGTTGATTTTTCAGACAAAACATGCTGCTTGTCCCGCCCATGAAGACACTATGCATGATGGCCATTGCGTCCCTGACGCTGGCTTTTCCGGCCAGTGCGATGGACAACGCCTTGCGCTCCGGACTGATGAAACTTGATCCGCAGACCCGCCTCGAGCAGCGTTGCGATGCCGAAGTCCTGGACCGGATCACCCATGATGATCGCAAGTTCAAGGCCGACCGCGTCGTCGCCTACGCCTTCGCGACGCCAGAGATGAGCGCCGACGCCATCCGGAGCCCCGGTGCGGCGTTCCGCAGCAGGGGACAGTGGTACCGGCTGAAGTTCAAATGCCAGACGGGGCCGGATCATATGGAAGTTCTCCAGCTCCGCTATCGGATCGGGGATGAGATCCCGCAAGCCGACTGGCCGAAGTACAATCTCTACGATTAGTTCTCGCGGGCTTGCCCGCATTGGCTTGCCGCCGGCGCATGTTGAGAATCTTCCGTAATTCCACCACCACGAAAATGGTTTTCCAGCGTTGTCCGGTGCTGCGGCTTGACGCCAGCAGACCATGCCTTTAGGCCCGTTCGGACGATCGACGACGAACACTCGACGAAGGGCTTCCAGGTCGATGGAAATATTTACCGCCGCCGGCTTTTCGGCTCTCCTTCAGGTCATCGCCATCGACCTTGCGCTCGCGGGCGACAATGCCATCGTCATCGGCCTCGCCGCTGCAGGCTTGCCGGCCAGCCAACGCCAGCGAGCCATTCTGGTCGGCATCGCGGCGGCCACCGTTCTTCGCATTTTCTTCGCCCTGATCACGCAATGGCTGCTGACCATTGGTCCCATGCTGCTTATCGGTGGCGGCCTGCTTTTGCTGTGGGTTTGCTGGAAGATGTGGCGCGAATTGCGGGTCACCCACGACGAGGAGCGCGACGCCACCGAAGCGCTGTCGAACGGCGACTTCAACAAGGATGGCGTCATTGGCGGCAAGGGGCCGAGCAAAACCTTCTCGCAGGCCGCCTGGCAGATCGTCATCGCCGACGTCTCGATGTCGCTCGACAATGTCCTGGCCGTGGCGGGCGCGGCCATGAACCATCCGACGGTGCTGATTGTCGGGCTGGCGCTGTCGATCGCTTTGATGGGCTTTGCTGCGTCGTTCGTCGCGCGCCTGCTGCACAAATACCGCTGGATTGCCTATATCGGCCTGGTCATCATCCTCTATGTCGCGGTCAAGATGCTGCTTGATGGGGCTGTGCAGCAATTCCCCGATCATTTCGCCTTCCTGTCACCCTGGTTCGGGTCAAGCGGGCACTGACGCACAGGCGGAGCCGCAGGGCTCCGTTTGCCTGATTGAGGAAGCCGTGCTATTGCGCCGCCCGAATTGAGCTCCTGCTAGGAGCCATGCAAACCGTTATATGTCGAGACTGCGGGCCGGATCGATGTTTCCGGTTCGCGTCCATTGGAAAATTGCCCATGTCCGCCCCACGCGTCAGCTTCGTCAGTCTCGGCTGTCCCAAAGCCCTTGTCGATTCCGAGCGCATCATCACGCGTCTGCGGGCCGAGGGCTACGAGATCGCCCGCAAGCATGACGGCGCCGATCTCGTTGTCGTCAACACCTGTGGTTTCCTGGATTCCGCCCGCGACGAGTCACTCAACGCCATCGGCTCCGCGCTTTCGGAAAACGGCAGGGTCATCGTCACCGGCTGTCTGGGCGCCGAGCCGGACGTGATCCGCGAGAAGCACCCCAACGTGCTGGCGATCACCGGACCGCAGGCCTATGAGAGCGTGATGGCCGCCGTCCATGAGGCGGCCCCTCCCTCGCACGATCCCTACATCGACCTCCTGCCGCCGCAGGGCGTCAAGCTAACGCCGCGCCACTACGCCTATTTGAAGATCTCGGAAGGCTGCAACAACCGTTGCACCTTCTGCATCATTCCAGCCCTTCGCGGCGATCTCGTCTCGCGGCCGGCGGCCGATGTGCTGCGTGAAGCCGAAAAACTGGCCAAGGCCGGCGTCAAGGAACTGCTCGTCATCTCGCAGGATACCAGCGCCTACGGCATCGACATCAAATACCAGACGTCCATGTTCGGCGATCGCGAAGTGCGGGCGAAGTTCCTCGATCTCTCGGAGGAACTGGGCAAGCTCGGCATCTGGGTGCGCATGCATTATGTCTACCCCTACCCGCATGTCGCCGACGTCATCCCGCTGATGGCCGATGGAAAAATCCTCCCCTATCTGGATATCCCCTTCCAGCACGCCTCGCCGCAGGTGCTGAAGAACATGCGCCGGCCCGCCCACGGCGAGAAGACGCTCGAGCGCATTCGCGGCTGGCGCGATGTGTGCCCGGATCTCGCCATCCGCTCGACCTTCATCGTCGGCTTTCCCGGCGAAACGGACGATGATTTCGAGATGCTGCTCGATTGGCTGGATGAAGCGAAAATCGATCGCGCCGGCTGCTTCAAATACGAGCCGGTCAGAGGCGCCCGTTCCAACGATCTCGGCCTCGAGCAGGTGCCGCAGGAAGTCAAGGAAGCGCGCTGGCATCGCTTCATGCAGCGCCAGCAGAAGATCTCGGCGACGCAGCTTGCCAGGAAGGTCGGCAAGCGTCTGCCGGTGCTGATCGACGAGGCGCAGGGCACCTCTGCGAAGGGCCGCACCAAATATGACGCGCCCGAGATCGATGGTTCGGTCCACATCCAGTCGCGCCGCCCGATGCGCGCCGGCGACATCGTCACCGTCAAGATCGAGCGCGCCGACGCTTACGACCTCTACGGCTCGGCCGTCTGAGCTCCCGCCAGCTTCTCCATCCAAATGAAAAGGGCGCCTCGCGGCGCCCTCTCCATATCGAAATATGTTCTGCCGTCTATTGCGGCAGCTTGTCATCGACGCCCTTGACGTAGAAATTCATGCCGAGCAGCGTGCCGTCGTCGGCGACCTCGCCGTCCTTGAGCCACGCCGAGCCGTCCTGCTTGGCGATCGGTCCGGTGAAGGGGTTCCAGCCGCCGGCGATCTTCTTTTCGCTCGCTTCGGCCATCGCCTTCACGTCGTCGGGCATGTTGGTGTAGGGCGCGAGCTTGACCGCGCCGTCCTTGATGCCGAGCCAGACATTGTCCGGCTTCCAGCTGCCGTCGATGGCAGCCTGTACGCGGCTGATATAGTACGGACCCCATTCGTCGGTCAGCGATGTAAACTGCGCGTTCGGCGCGAACTTGATCATGTCGGACGACTGGCCGAAGCCGTGCAGCTTGCGCTCTTCGGCCACCTGCAGGGCAGCGGTCGAGTCGGTGTGCTGGACGATGATGTCGGCGCCCTGGTCGAACAGTGCCTTGGCGGCGTCGGCTTCCTTGCCCGGATCGAACCACGAGTTCACCCAGACGATCTTGGCCTTGAAGTTCGGGTTGATCGATTGCGCGCCGAGCATGAAGGAGTTGATGCCCATCACCACTTCCGGGATCGGGAAGGAGACGATGTAACCGGCGACGCCGGACTTCGATTCCTTGGCGGCGATCTGGCCGAGCACGTAGCGGCCTTCATAGAAGCGCGCATTGTAGATGCCGAGATTATCCCCGGTCTTGTAGCCGGTGGCGTGCTCGAACATCACCTTGGGAAACTTCTTGGCGACCTTCACTTCGGCGTCCATGAAACCGAACGAGGTGCCGAAGATGATCTTGCAGCCTTCGCGCGCCAGACGCTCGAAAGCACGGTCGGCGTCTGGGCCTTCGGAGACGTTCTCCAGATAGGCGGTCTCGACCTTGTCGCCGAGCGCCTTCTCGACCTCGAGGCGGCCCTGGTCGTGCTGGTAGGAATAGCCGAAATCGCCGATCGGGCCGGTGTAGACCCAGCACGCCTTCAACTTGTCGGCGGCCTGCGCGGACGCCGCCAGCGACATTGCGGCGGTCGTGGTCATCAGGGCAATAAGCAGTTTTTTCATTGTGTTACCTCTCTGAGTTAAGCCTTGGAGCTTCCCGTCTTGTTCTTGTTGTCAACGATCCGGAACGAATGGCTGCCCCAGGGATGCCGGCGTGTTCATCATCGTCAGACGCTTGTTGCGCGAGATTAGAACGAGAACCACGACGGTTGCCAGATAGGGCAGAGAAGAAAGCATCTGCGAGGGCACCGGAATGCCAAAAGCCTGTGCATGAAGCTGGCCGATCCACACCGCGCCGAAGATGTAGGCGCCGGCCAGCACCCGCCACGGCCGCCAGGATGCGAACACCACCAGTGCGAGCGCGATCCAGCCGCGGCCCGCGGACATGTTCTCGACCCACTGCGGCGTATAGACGAGCGACAGATGCCCGCCAGCAAGACCGGCGCAGGCGCCGCCGAAGATGACCGCGAGGTAGCGATAGCGGATGACCTTGATGCCAAGCGCATGCGCTGACGTGTGGCTGTCGCCGATCGAGCGCAGCGTCAGCCCGGTACGCGTCTTGAACAGGAACCACATCACCGCGGCCGTCAGCGCGATCGAAATATAGAACACAGGGTCCTGGCCAAACAGCAGCTTGCCCACGATCGGAAGCGAACTGAGGCCGGGAATATCAAGGTTGGGTAGCCGGACGCCAGGCTGGCCGACGAAGCGCGTTCCGATCATGCCGGAGAGGCCGAGGCCGAGCAGCGTCAGTGACAATCCGGTCGCCACCTGGTTGGTGGCCAGCGACAGCGTCATGACGGCGAACAGCAGCGAGAATAGCGCTCCCATGATGACTGCCGCCAGGAGGCCGATCCAGGGCGAGCCGGTCAGGTAGCCGGCCCCGAAACCGCCGACGGCCCCCATGATCATCATGCCTTCGACGCCGAGATTGAGCACGCCGGAACGCTCGACCACCAGCTCGCCGATCGCAGCGATCAAAAGCGGCGTCGCCGCCGTGGCGATGGTCAGGAGGATGTTGACGGTAATGTCCATCAGCGGGCTTCCTTCAACTTTGGCGCGGCCTCGAGCTTAGCGGGGACTTCCTGTTTGGTCAGCGCCAGGCCGATCAATCGGATGCGGTAATGAATGAGCGTGTCGCAGCCGAGCACGAAGAACAGCAACATGCCCTGGAACACCCTCGCCACCTTGTCGGAAATGCCGAGCGCGCTTTGCACCGCCTCGCCGCCGAGATAGGTCAGCGCCAGCACCAGGCCGGCGGCGACGATGCCGAGCGGATTGAGGCGACCGAGGAAGGCCACGATGATAGCGGTGAAGCCATAGCCGGGCGAAATCACGGGCTGCAATTGCCCGATGGCGCCTGAGACTTCCGAGATGCCGGCAAGGCCGGCCAGTGCTCCCGACAGCAGGAAGGCAAAGAACACCATGCGGTTGAGGCCAAAGCCGGCGAAACGCCCTGCTCTCGGGCTGGAGCCCAGCACGCGGACCTCGAAACCCTTGAGCATGCGGCCCATCAGGATCCAGATCAGCACCGCGGCAACCAGCGCGAAGATGAAGCCCCAATTGGCGCGCCCGGCATCGGGCATCAGTTCCGGCAGCACCGCCGAGTCGCCGAACTGGATCGTTTGTGGAAAGCCGTGTCCCTGCGGATCGCGCCACGGCCCGCGCACCAGCCAGTCGAGGAAGAGTTGCGCGACATAGACCAGCATCAGGCTGGTAAGGATTTCGTTGGTGGAGAACCGGGTCTTCAGCAAGGCCGGGATCGCAGCATAGGCCGCACCGCCGACCATGCCGAGTAGAAGCATCAGCGGCAGCACCAGCGGGCCTTCGAATTGCGGAAACAGCACCGGAATGATGGAGCCGAAGATGGCACCGAAAATGAATTGGCCTTCGGCGCCGATGTTCCAGATGTTGGCCTTGTAGCAGACCGACAGGCCGACCGCGATCAGGATCAGGGGGGCTGCCTTGATCGCCAGCTCGTGCAATTGCCAGACCTGGCTGATCGGCTCGATGAAGTAGATATGGAACGCGTTGAGCGGGTTGACGCCGAGCAGCGCGAACATAATGGCGCCGGCAATGATGGTCAGCGCGAAGGCGATGAACGGCGACAGCATCGAAAACAGCGCCGAGCGCTGCGGGCGTTTGACGAGTTCGAGGCGCATCATGCCGTCTCCAGCGTATGTTCGGCGTGGCCGGGTTCGGCGCCGCCCATCAGCAAGCCGACCTTCTCGAAAGTCGCTTCGGCGATCGGCATCGGCTTCGAGAGCTCGCCATTGTGCATGACCGCGATCGCGTCCGATATCTCGAACAGCTCGTCCAGATCCTGGCTGATCACCAGTACGGCCGATCCGCTGCGAGAGAGCTCGATCAAGGCCTGGCGGATGTGCGCCGCGGCTCCGGCGTCGACGCCCCATGTCGGCTGGTTCACCACCATCACGCTTGGGCGGCGGTCGAGCTCGCGGCCGACGATGAATTTCTGCAGATTGCCGCCCGAAAGTGCCGCCGCTTCGGGATCCGGCGCGCTCTTGCGCACATCCATCGCTTCGATGATGCGTTGCGATGCGGCGTAGACGGCGCCGCTCTTGACCATGCCGCCGGTGCCGACAAAAGCCTTGCCGTCGGTGGCATGGCGCGACAGCAGCAGGTTTTCCGAGAGTTTCATGCGCGGTGCCGCTCCATGGCCAAGGCGCTCTTCCGGCACGAACGCCGCTCCCAGCAGGCGCCGCCCGGTGATGGTGAGGCCGCCGGCGTCCTTGTCGCGGATGCGCACCGAGGCGGCATCCTGCTGCAAAACCTCGCCGGAGACGGATTCGAAGAACTCGCCCTGGCCATTGCCGGCGACGCCGGCAATGCCGATCACCTCGCCGGCGCGGACATTGAGGCTGATGTTCTTGAGCGGAATGGAAAACGGCGTTGCCGGCTTGCGGCTGAGGCCGCGGATTTCGAGCAGCGGCTGCGTGGTCTCGATCCCCTCGACCGGCGCCCGCACCACGGCCTGCACTTCGCTGCCGACCATCATGCGGGCGAGCGATGAGGCGGTCTCCTCGCGCGGGTTGCAGTGGCCGACCACCTTGCCGTGCCGCAGCACGGTGGCGCGGTCGCAGATGCGTTTGACCTCTTCGAGACGGTGCGAAATGTAGAGGATCGATTTGCCTTCCGCACGCAGCCGCTCCAGCGTCTCGAACAGCTTGTCGGCTTCCTGCGGCGTCAGCACCGATGTCGGCTCGTCCAGGATGATGAGCTGCGGCGTCTGCAGCAGGCAACGGATGATCTCAATGCGCTGGCGCTCGCCGACCGAAAGGTCGCCGACCAGCGATTCCGGATCGAGCGGCAGGCCGTAGCTGTAGGAAAGCGCCCTCGCCTTGGCCGCGATGCTGCTGATCGGCGAGCCGTCATCCAGCGACAGCGCGATGTTCTCGGCGGCCGTCAACGCCTCGAACAGCGAAAAATGCTGGAACACCATACCGATGCCGAGCTTCTTGGCAGCCCCCGGGCTGGTGATCCGCACCGCCTGGCCGTTCCAGAAAATCTCGCCGGAATTGGGCTCGAGCGAGCCGAACAGCATCTTGACCAGCGTCGACTTGCCGGCGCCGTTCTCGCCGAGCAAAGCGTGGATCTCACCTTTGGCGATGTTGAGGTCGATATGGTCGCACGCCGTCAGCGTGCCGAATATCTTGGTCAGGCCACGAACCTCGAGCAGGTTCGCTCCATCATGATTTGCACTCACAGTGCCTCCCATCCGGATTACCGGACATGTTCTGTGTTCCCGCAAGCATCGTATGCGCGGCCGGCTCTCGTGCGAAAGCAGCACCCGACTTGAAAGAGCTTCAAGAATTTCAGCGGAAACTCAAGGGCAAAGATCAGCCTGCCTCGCACAAGCATGTGGCTGGCCGACTTTTCGTGCAAACCAAGCCCGCGGCTGCGGCGGGACGCTGAAAACCAAGGCAGACTATCGTCAGGGAACCAGGATGGTCGTGCCTGTCGTTCTGCGTCCCTCAAGATCCTGATGCGCCATGCCCGCGTCTTTCAGCGCATAGCGCTGATTGATCTTGATCTCGACGGCACCACAGAGCACGACCTCGAACAATGCGGCGGCGGAGGCATCGAGGTCCTCGCGTTTTGCATTGTAGACGAACAGTGTCGGCCGCGTTGCGAACAGCGAGCCCTTCTGCGCCAGCAGCGACATCGAGAACGGCGGGATGGGTCCCGAGGACTGGCCGAAGCTGACGAACATGCCGAGCGGCTTCAGGCAGTCGAGCGAGGCCGGGAATGTGTCGTTACCCACGGAATCGTAGACGACGTCGCATTTCCTGCCGCCGGTGATGGCTGCGACGCCGGCGACGAAATCCTGCTCCTTGTAGTTGATGACATGGTCGAAGCCGTGTGCCTTGGCCAGTTCGATCTTGTCGGCGGAGCTGGCGGTGCCGATGACCGTTGCGCCGAGGTGTTTTGCCCATTGGCCTAGAATGAGCCCGACGCCACCAGCCGCGGCATGAAACAGGATCGTGTCGCCTGCCTTGACCTTGAAGGTCCGGCGCAGGAGATATTCCGCGGTCATGCCCTTCAGCATCATGGCAGCGGCCTGTTCGTCGCTGATGCCGTCCGGCACCTTGACGACCTTGCTGGCATCGATGACGCGCTCTTGCGCATAAGCACCCGTCGTCACGGCGTAGGCAATCCGGTCGCCCGGCTTCAACCAGTCGACGCCCTGGCCGACTTCCAGCACCACGCCGGCGGCTTCGCTGCCGGGAATGAGCGGAAATCCGCCGGGCGGCGGATAGAGGCCCGAGCGATGATAGACATCGATGAAGTTGAGACCGATCGCGGTATGCTTGATCAGGATCTGCCCCGAACCGGGCTGGCCGGGATCGGTGTCCTCGTAAGTCAGGACTTCGGGGCCGCCATTGGCGTGGATTCGGATGGCTTTGGACATGGACAGGATTCCTTGAAGAGCGGCTGATCAGGCCTTTTTGGCGCCGAGTTTTGGAAAGAACTGCATGATGCCGCCAATGCAGGCCAGGTAGAGCCCCGTGATGGTAATACCGATCTTGGTAAAAGTGCTGACCTGCTCACCCAGCACGCCGATCTCGTCGTAGAAGGCGGCGAGCGCCGCCTGCGCAAGCGCAAGCGCGCCGAAGGCGCACCACAACAGCGTCATGCCGAGATTGATCGGCCGCAGCCGCTTCACCCGCACCGGATGGATGAAGTTTATCGGCACAAAAGTCAGAATGCCGGCCACCACCACCACGGCGAACGAAACCCATTGTCCCGGCTCGATGACGAACAGCGTGAACACCACCATGTTCCAGACTACCGGGAATCCCTTGAAGAAATTCTCCTTCGTCTTCATGCCGGTGTCGGCGTAGTAGATCGCGCTTGAGACCACGATGATCGCCGCCGACAGGAACGACAGGCCTTCGCCCATGAAACCGCGCTGATAGAGCGCGAAGGCCGGGATCAGCACGTAGGTCACATAGTCGATAATGTTGTCGAGGAGTTCGCCCGACCAGGTCGGCAGGATTTCCTTGACCTCCAGCTTTCGGGCGATCGGCCCATCGATACCGTCAACGAACAGCGCCAGCCCCAGCCACCAGAACATGGCCGTCCAGCGCTCCTCGCTCGCCGCCACCAGCGACAGGAAAGCCAGGAACGAACCGGAAGCGGTCAGCAAATGCACCGAAAACGCGCGCGCCTGCGGCCAGGTGACCTTCTTCTTCGGTCGCGGAATCCGTTCCGTGATCTTCTCGGCGATCTTGCGGGCCTTTGTGTTCTTCCTCACGGGCCCCGCCAATCCAGCTTGCATATCTCGGCCGAACGGCCGGCGAAATTCCAGTTGCGGCCAAAGGCCCGCATCTTGCTCTTGTCGGACCTGGCCACGATGATCTCCGGCGCGATCCAGTATTCGGAATTCGTGATCACCGTGTCCTTCTCGCGGTCCTTGCCCGCGATTGGCGTGACCGCCCCGTCGATGATCTTCGGTATCTGGAAAATACGCGTCTTGTCGCGTGTCTGGTAGGTGATCGGCACCTGTTCGACGCCCAGGAATTTGCCGACCAGGATCGAGAGCAGCGACGTGGTCCCGCCGGCTTTGCCGGTGAAGATCTTGGTCAAGGCCTTGACCGCGTAGACCGACGCCCTGACGTCGATGAACAAGCCCGCGGTCCAGTTGCCACGGCTCATGTAACCGGGGATTTCCATGATCAGCCCAAGATTGAGTCCGGAGAGGTCGACCTCGCCGAAATGGCCGGCGTCGATACGAAAACCCGCCCAGGTCTGGCAGTAGCCTTCGGTCGGAGGATGGTTGCCAAGCGACAGCACGCAAGGGCAAAAAACCGTGCAATTGCAGGAGAGTACGAGCTCTCCTTTCATTGCCCAGCTCTGCTCTGCCATCGAATTTCCCCCACTCATAGCGAGACTACTAGCAGCGCGGCTGCCCAGACAAGCAGTATCGCACCAGCCAGCCGGGTTGGAAGACTGCCTGTCGTCTGTTTTTCAATCAGGGTGAACACGCCGATCAGCGCCATCCAGAAGACGTTCATCACGCCGACTGCGAACATCACCAGCATCAATGCCCAGCAGCAGCCGAGGCACCAGATGCCTTGCGCGACGCCGAGCCGGAAGACGCGGGCGGCGCTCGTGCTCCAGTTCGCAAACAGGATCGAGAACGGGTTCCGGCACTTCGTCAGGCAGGCCTCCTTGAGGCCGCTGAACTGGTAGAGGCCGGCAACCAGCAAGGCGAGCCCACCGGCAACGCCAAGCACCGGATCGAATATCCCTCCGGAGGCGGCGAATGCGTGGACGGCAAGTGTCAGTGCCGTAAACAGCATCGAGGCGGCAAGCCAGACGCTGAGGTAGCCGGCAACCAGCACCAGCGGATGGACGACTGGCTCCCCCTTGATCCGCGCCGTATCGGCGATCTCGCAATAGGTGCGGATCATTGGCGCCGCGGATGGCAGCATCGCGGCGATCGCCATGAGAAACCACATGAGGATGAGCGCCAGGGTACGTGGGCCGATGCTTGCGTCCAGCGGCGCAGGTGAAAGGCAGAGTGCGAAGAACCGTTCGAGCACGGCCGGTAACGGCAGTTGCGGCAGGTCACGCAACAAAGTGCCGCCTGGCGCGCTGATCTGCGCCTCGGCGCCGCGAATCGCCATCGCGGCAAGCAGCAGCCAGGCCAGGGCGATGCTTGCACCGACGACGACGTTGACCGTCAAGCGCGGCCTGCGCGCGACGTTTGCCGTGGCGCGGCCGGCGCGGTCGAGGTGGCTGAAATCGTCCTGTTGGCCGGTCATGACACTCGAATGGGCCGAATCGCCGCGTTGATCAAGCGGCATGATCTGCCCTATATGCCTCTCTCGACTGGCAGGTCTGATGGCCGCCTCGCATAGCAAGCCGGAAGCCGATCTTGGAGCATCAGGAAACAGCGCGGATACTGATCGCAGGCACTGGGCCGGCGGGATTGATCGCCGCACTCGACTTCGCCGATGCCGGCTTTCCGGTGACGATTGCCGGGCCTGAGGTTTCGGCTCCCGACGGTCGCACCACGGCGCTCATGACGCCTGCCCTGAAAGTGCTCGAACGGCTGGGCGTGCTCCAGGACATCGAGCCCGAGGCCGCCCCCCTGAAGGTGATGCGTATTGTCGATGCGACCGGGAGGCTGATCCGCAGTCCCGTCGTCACGTTCCGCGCCAGCGAGATCGACGAGGAACGGTTCGGCCTGAACCTGCCCAACGGCATCCTTGGACCCGCGCTTGCCGGCAAGGTGGCCGCGAATTCCGGGATCGAATGGCGCAGATCGATGGTGAAGGCCTGGCATCTCGGCGCCGCCAAAGCTCATGCCGCGCTGGTTGACGGCAGCGAGATCGATGCGTCGCTTGCGGTCGCTGCCGATGGCCGCCTGTCGCCGGCCCGCGAGGCCGCGGGCATCTCGACGGCGGCGCGCGCCTACCCTCAGGCGGCGCTCGTCCTCAATTTCGGCCACAGCCGGGAACATGGCTTCACCTCGACGGAGTTCCATACCGAGACTGGCCCCTTCACGCAGGTTCCGCTGCCGGGCAATCGCTCCAGCCTTGTCTGGGTGGTCAAGCCTGAGACCGCCAAGGAGCTTTCCGCGTTGGACGACGCAACGCTCTCGCTGCGGGTCGAACGGCAGATGCAGTCGATGCTGGGCCGGGTAACCGTGGAGCCGGGCCGCCAGATTTATCCGTTGTCGACGGTGACCCCCCTGCGTTTCGCGGCGCAGCGGGTGGCGCTTGTCGGCGAAGCGGCGCACGTATTCCCGCCGATCGGTGCGCAAGGCCTCAACCTGGGCATCAGGGATATCGACGATCTGGTTGGAATCGCGCGGGAAAATCGTGAGGATCCGGGGGCTGCCGCTGCCCTTGCCGTATACGATTTCAAGCGCCGGCCCGATATTCTGGCGCGCAGCAGCGCTGTCAATCTGCTCAACATATCGCTGCTTTCGGACATGTTGCCCGCACAGATGGCGCGCGGCGCCGGTCTCGGTGTGCTCGGCGGCTTTGCACCGCTGCGCGCTTTCTTCATGCGCGAAGGGCTTCGTCCCGGCAGCGGCTTTGCGGCGCTTGCAGGTGGCCTTCGGAAGCCGACGCGGCAGCGGTAGCCATTCTGGGATTTTGCCGCGGTATCGCGACGTTCATCAAAAACCTTTGTTGCGCATTCCGCGTATTTTGAAGGCGCTCAGACGCTTGGGATTGAATTGATGCGGAGTCTGCGCCAAATAAAGTCAAGGAATTCAGTGGTGAGTGCGATGAAAACGGCCAAATTCGCGATCGGACAGGTGGTTCGCCACCGGCTGTTCCCGTTCCGAGGCATCATTTTCGACGTCGATCCGCAATTCGCCAACACCGACGAATGGTACGAAGCCATCCCCGCAGACGTACGGCCGCGCAAGGACCAGCCGTTCTACCACCTGCTCGCCGAGAATTCGGAAACCGAATACATCGCCTATGTGTCCGAGCAGAATTTGCTCGAGGATCAGTCGGGAGAACCCGTCCGCCATCCGCAGATCAAGGAAATGTTCGACAAGAAGCCGGACGGGCGCTACGCGCCGAAACGACAGTCCAGGCACTGACTTCCGGCATACCGGGTACGGCCAGAAATGAAAAAAGCGGGGCATGACCCCGCTTTTTTGACACGACCCGACGCCTGATCAGTTGGCGGTCTTCGCCTTGTCCTGCTCGTCCTTGAGCTTCTTGGCGAAATCCTGGTTGTTCTTGGCGACGAAGTCCTGGAGCTTCTTCTGCCGGTCCTCGATGTCCGACTGCTGCAGCGGGGGGCCGTCATAGGCGCCGCTGAAGCCCTGCAATGCGATCTTGATCGGGTTGGCCTGGTTCTGGAAATTGATCGAGGTCAGCGTGATCCCCTGACCCTTCTTGAACGAGGCGACGAGCTGGTCGGTCAGCGGCACTTCCGCCACGCAACGATCCGGGAAGCAGATGACATAGTCGAGCTTCTGCGCCTTGCCGGTGTCGATCTGCAGGCCGATGCCGGGAGGCACGAGGCGACCGGTCGGGACCGTCACCTGGAACACCTTGCGGTTCACCTTGCCCTTGAGCTCGATCAGGCTGACGCCGGTGACAAGCTGGCCATTGCCAGCGGTGACGATGTTCTGGACGTTGCAGATGTCGACGTCTTCCTGCTTGGTGCAGGCCTTGAACCAGCCCTGCGGTATCTGCGGCTGCTGCTGGGCGGAAGCAGAGGGAAGTCCTGCGCCGAGAAAGCCAACCACGCCTGCGGCCATGACCGACAGGCGGTACGCGTTGCTGTTCAGGCTCGTCATGTCGTGCACTTCCTCTCAATGATCCCGGGACCGGCTTTTTCGTGCCGTATGGTCCAGCTACCTGTTGCCAAAATGAGGCAACAGAATGACTTCGGACGGCGTGTTACACTGCAAGCGGCGTCGAATCCAGCCCGCTCACTTGTAATTCTTGACGACGCCATTGGCCGCCACGCAGTTGCCCCATGCTAGGGTGCGGACCGAATCATCAAGCCGACCTGTTAAGGAGACGGTCATGGGCCGCGTTCTTGTTTGGCTGGTCACCGCACTATCGTTTTTCACCCTGTCGTCGCCACCGGCGTTGTCGGAGCCGAAATACGCGATTGCGATGCAGGGCGAACCGGTCCTGCCGCCGGACTACACCCATTTCAGCTACGTCAATCCCGACGCGCCGAAGGGTGGCAGCATCACCTATTGCGTCGTCGGCAGCTTCGACAATCTCAACCCCTTCATCCTCAAAAGCCTGCGCACGACGGCGCGCGGCATGATGGACACGATCTTCGGCAATCTGGTGTTCGAGCCGCTGATGCAGCGCAGTGCCGATGAGGCTTTTACTCTCTACGGACTTCTGGCTGACACCGCCGACATGGATCCCGAGCGCAGGAGCATCGAGTTCCATCTCGACCCAAATGCCAAATGGTCGGATGGTCAACCGGTGACGCCGGAAGACGTGCTGTTCACTTACGATGCCTATACGCAGAAAGGCCGGCCACCCTACAGCGACCGCATGGCCAGGATCGCCAAGCTCGAAAAGACCGGCGACCATAGCGTGCGCTTCACCTTCAACGACAAGGCCGATCGTGAGTTTCCCCTGATCATCGCGCTGACGCCGATCATCCCCAAGCACGCTTTCGACATCGATACTTTCGACAAGACGACACTGAAGCCGTTGATCGGCAGCGGTCCCTACAGGATCGCACAGGTGACGCCCGGCCAGCGCATCGTCTTCAAGCGCAACCCCGACTACTGGGGCAAGGACGTTCCCGCCAAGCGCGGTTTCGACAACTACGACCAGATCACCATCGAGTATTTTCTCAACGCCAACGCCAAGCTCGAAGCCTTCAAGAAGGGGCTTTGCGCCATCGACGACGACGGCGACCCGGTGAAACGCGAGCGCGATCTCGACTTTCCCGCCTTCCATAGAGGCGACGTGATCTCTGAAACCTTCGACACCGGCATCCCGCCCGTCGTGACCGGGTTCCTGTTCAACACGAGACTGCCGAAATTTTCCAACCCGGTGGTTCGGCGCGCACTCGGCATGCTCTATGATTTCGAATGGGCCAACAAGAATTTGTTCGGCGGCAAGTACACCCGCACGATGAGCTATTGGCAGAATTCCGAGCTTTCAGCGCTCGGCCATCCGGCTGACGACAGGGAAAAGGCGCTTCTGGCCCCCTACCCCGGCCGCGTGCCGGCCGACGTCATGGACGGCACCTGGAAACCGCCGGTGACGGACGGTTCTGGCCAGGACCGCAAGGTGCTGAAGACCGCTTTCGATCTTCTGAAAAGCATCGGCTACCACGTGAATAATGGCACGATGCTCGATCCCGACGGCAAACCTTTCGGCTTCGAGATACTGACCGCATCGCAGGACGAAGAGCGCCTGGCCGGCATCTATCAGCGTACACTGGAGAAGATCGGCATCAACGTCAGCATACGCAGCCTGGACGGCGACCAGATCCAGTCGCGCAAGCAGCGTTTCGATTTCGAGGTGCTGATCGGCTCCAGCGGTTTCAACAACTCGTTGTCCCCCGGCATCGAGCAGATCGGGCGCTGGTCGTCCGCAGCGGCCAGGACCGAAGGATCGTTCAATCTCGCCGGCGTCGCCGATCCGGCGATCGATGCGGCCATCGACGCAATGCTGCGAGCCCGTTCGAAGGAGGATTATGTCGCCGCTGTCCGCGTGCTCGACCGGCTGCTGATCTCCGGCAATTACCTGGTGCCGATGCAGTACAACACGCAACAGTGGCTTGCTTACTGGAATTATCTGGAACATCCGCGAAAGACGCCCATATTCGGTTATCAGCTGCCGACCTGGTGGCGCAAACCGAACTGAAGATCCGGAGATAGAGATGAGCGAAGCGAACGCCATAACCGTCGATGTGGTGTCGGACGTCGTCTGCCCGTGGTGCTTCATCGGTCAGAAGCGGCTGGACAAGGCGGTGGCGGCTGCCGGTGATGTCGAAGTGCACATACGCTGGCGGCCGTTCCAGCTCGATCCGACCATTCCGCCGCAAGGCAAGGACCGCCAGGAATACATGCTGGCCAAGTTCGGCAGCGACGAGCGCATTCGCGAAATTCACGCCCGCATCGAACCGCTTGGCGAAGCCGAGGGCATTTCCTTTGCCTTCGATGCCATCAAGGTGGCGCCGAACACGCTCGATGCGCATCGGCTGATCCGCTGGGCCGGGGCCGCCGGCGAGGACGTCCAGAACCGGCTGGTGCGCCGCCTGTTCCAGTTGAATTTCGAGGAAGGCGCCAACATCGGCGACCACACCGTGCTGGTCGAAGCCGCCCGGGAGGCCGGCATGGATGCCTCTGTTGTTGAAACGCTGTTGCCGAGCGATGCCGATGTCGAAGCGGTTCGCACGGAAATCGCCACCGCGTCGCGCATGGGCATCACAGGCGTGCCGTGCTTCCTGATCGAGGGCAAATATGCCGTGATGGGCGCGCAGGACGCGGACACGCTGGCTGATGCGATCCGCCAGGTGGCGGCCGCCAAGGCGCGTGGCGAGTTGGAGAAGGCCGGCTGAGCCAGCCATCCCCGCGCCGATAGCAAGAGCAGGGTTGCGTGAGCAAACTGAGCTCCGACGCCATGAATCAGACATCAAGGACGGCGTGTTTCGGGAATTCTGGTCAGTTCCCGATAAGAAACTCGGCCGGCCCAAACGATTTTTGAGTCACAAAACCGTGTCCGGATCTTCCCTTGGGGAAGATTTGTCGCGGCAATTTATGCAGAGTCTAAAAGACTGAAATAAATAGAGATTTTCTAGTTATTGCCAGGCGTTCGGATGGCGATCCAGCCATCACTATGTTGCCTCAGGGCAACGGCTGCGGACGCAATCTCGCATGCCCGCTTTAAAAATTAATGGAAAATGATCAATTGGTGTTACCATCCGTAACAAAACAAAGAAGGTTTGGGCGGGATCGTGATTCGGATCGGCAGACGATCGCAAGAGTCAGTACCGGATGGACTACAAGGCGGTGCCTCAGGGCGGTCGCATCTGACGCCGGTATCCTCGATGCGCAATTTTTGGGGCCTCGTGCGAGCCTACTGGGTCTCGGACCGCTGGAAGGAAGCCTGGACGCTGACGCTGGTGATCGCGTTGCTCACCGCGCTGTCCAGCAAGGCCAGCGTGTGGTTCGCCATGGCTTCGGGCGAATTGGTGAATTCGATCGCCTTCCTGCACGATGCCGCCAACACTCGCCCGCTGGAGACAATCCTGACCAACGCCGGGGTGCTGGTGCTGCTGGTCCTGCTCAAGGATGCCGGCTTCACCGGTATACGCAATCTCGTCTCGGCAACCTTGCACCGCAAATGGCGTGGCTGGCTGAACGACCAATTCAACCAGGCCTTGCTCGACGGCAACCATACCCATTTCCATGCTCAACATGGTTCCGCGGACGGCGGCATCGTTGCGCCCGACAACGTTGACCAGCGCATCCAGGAATCGATCAAGGACATGACCGGCGGTGCGATCGGCCTCGCCATGGGCGTGCTGGGGCTGGCGACCTCGCTCTACTTTATCGGCCAGAACCTGTTGCAGTCGTCAGTTGAGGTCAAAGGTCTGGAGTTCCTTGGCAGCTATGGCAGCGCCGTTCTCGCCCTTCTTGCCGTTGCCACTTACGTGCCCCTAAACACCTGGATCGCCGTCAAGCTCGGCAGCCTGCTGGAACGTCTCAATATTCGCATGCAGAAGGCCGAGGGGAGCTATCGTAGCGAACTTACGACATTTCTGCGCCGCAGCTTCCATGTCGCCGCCTCACATGGCGAAGGCGTGCAGAAAGCGATGCACGACCGGCTCTATGTCGACATTGATCGTACCTGGGGACGGCTGAATGTCGTCAACACCAGCTATATGTCGTTCGAACTAATCTACAATTTCATCGGCGCCCGCATGGTAGCCTATGCTCCGGGCCTGGTGCCGTTCATCCACAGTCGCCTGGACTATAAAGGCTATATCACCGGCTCCGAAATGGTTGCCCAGCTCATCAGCCAGTGTTCGTGGTTCATCCATGTCATGCCCGCCATCGCCACGCTTCGCGCCAACAGCCAGCGTGTGACTGAGCTCGCCAACGCGATCGAGAATGTCCAGCACCCGCAGGAATTCTACAGCCAGAGCGGCCGTTCCGACTTCCACTACGCCAACCAGAATCCGGTTTTCGGCCTGACCATCCAGAAGCTGGAGTTGGCGCACCAGGGCGAGGACGCGACGCCATTCCTCAGTTCCGCCAACTTGCGCTTCCGGCGCGGCGAATGGACCTTCCTGAAAGGCGAATCCGGTTGCGGCAAGACCTCGCTGATCAAGGCGATCAACGGCTTGTGGCCCTACGGCCGCGGCACCATCGTCTTCCCCGAGGGCGTGAAGAGTTTTTATGCCGCCCAGGAGGTCAAGCTGCCGCAGGTGTCGCTGAAACAGCTGGTCTGCCTGCCCGGCTCCGAGCGCGACCATGGCGATGCCCAGGTTGCGTCCGCGCTGCACAAGGCTGGCCTTGGCGATTTCATCGAACACATGGCCAATGAAAGCCGCGAGGGTAAAAGCTGGGATCAGGTTCTGTCGGGCGGCCAGAAGCAGAAGCTTGTGGTGGCTCGTATCTTACTGCAGCAGCCGGGGCTGCTGTTCCTCGACGAAGCGACCGGTGCTCTCGATCCTGACGGCAAGATTGCCTTCCACCAGGCCATCAAGGACAACTGCCCCGATGTGACGGTGATCAGTGTCATGCACGAAGCCGTGGCGCCGAGATCGGCTGCGGGGACCGAGTTCTACCACTCGATGGTCTTGATTGCCGACGGTGTCGCCACCAAGAAGCCGCTCGCCCCGAGCCTGCCCGTCGAACTCACCACGATCCTGGTCCAACCAAGGCCGGTCGAGGACAAATGGACGCGGTTCTCGCGCCGGCTGAAGCAGAAATAACGACGACGTAACGGGAACTTCCGCGTCAACCGGCGCGCCGTGATCACAGTCTCGCGATCAGGGCCGTTCGGGACTGTTTTCCCTCCTCACCGCGATTGACTCGGCAAGGCTCGCTCCTATGTTGCGCCGGCTTGCAGACAGTCAAAAGCGAACCCGCAAGCAGAAAGGTCACCGCGCCATGCCTGGCGATAGTCACAGTCGAACGCAACCGCCGTCCGCCTAGACGTGACCTGAATGGTTCACGTCCTGCCGGACGGCAAGGAGTGAACCATGAACGATTTTTTCCCCGTAGCGGACGATGAGGCCGTCGCCATCGCCCGCATCCTTGCCAACGACCATGTCGCCGACGTTGTCGAGGCGCTCAATCATGAGTCGCGCGAAACCGCGACGGAGCTGCTTTGCGCCGTGCCCTTCGAACGGCTGGTCGAGATTTTCGACCAGCCTGAGCTCGAAAGCGCGCCCGAATTGGCGGAGGCCCTGCCACGCCCCAAGGCGAGCAAGCTGCTCACCGCCATGTCCGTCGACCGCGCGGCCGACATTCTGCGCGAACTCGACGAGCCGGCACGCTCCGAACTGCTCGGCGCATTGGCCCCGCCACTGCGCGCGACCCTGCTTTCCATTCTGGGCTATCCCGAAGGCAGCGCCGCCTCGATCATGACGACGGAGTTCGTCAGCGTTCCCTCCGACTGGACCGTGGGGCGCACGCTCGATTACATCCGCAAGGTCGAGCGGACGCGCGAGACTATCTACGCAATCTACATCGTCGATCCGCAAACACACCTCCTGGTGCGGTCGACGGGCTTGCGGCGGCTCATCACCGGTGAGCCGGGCGACTCGATCCTGTCGGTTGCGCCCGACCGCATGCCGGTGACGGTCAGCCCGCTGACCGATCGCGAAAACCTGGCGCAGACGATCTCCAAATACGATCTGCTCGCCGTCCCGGTCGTCGACCACGGCAAGATCCTCGGCATCGTCACCATCGACGACATCATCGACACGATGATCGAGGAGACCACGGAGGACGTGCATCGGTTCGGCGGCATGGAGGCTCTGGACGAGCCGTATATGAAGATGAGCTTCCTCGCCATGATCAAGAAGCGTGGCGGCTGGCTTTGCGCGCTGTTCATCAGCGAGATGCTGACGGCCAATGCGATGCAAAGCTACGAGGGCGAGCTGGAGAAAGCGATCGTGTTGACGCTGTTCATCCCGCTGATCATGAGCTCCGGCGGCAATTCCGGCTCACAGGCTACCTCGTTGGTCATCCGGGCGCTGGCGTTGCGCGAGATCGGCCTTCGTGACTGGTGGCGGGTGGCGTTGCGCGAATTGCCCACCGGTCTCGTGCTCGGCGCCATGCTCGGCGTGGTCGGCGTCTGCCGGATCGCGCTCTGGCAATATATGGGCTTCTACGACTATGGCCCGCACTGGCCGCTGATTGCCGCAACGGTTGGTGCTGCACTGGTCGGCATCGTCACGTTCGGCTCGCTCTCGGGGTCGATGCTGCCTTTCGCCCTGAAACGGATCGGTTTCGACCCAGCCAGTGCGTCAGCGCCGTTCGTCGCCACGCTGGTCGATGTCACCGGACTGGTGATCTATTTCTCGGTGGCGCTCGTCATCCTGCGCGGCACGTTGCTATAGCGGTTTGACTGCCGCCGCCGGCCAGGGCTGGTGGCGGCGCGCCGGTAGGCGAGGCGTCAGATGCGCTCGCCGTCCTTCACCCGATAGGTCGGCTTGTACATGGTGACGAGCTCTTCTGCCGCGGTCGGATGCACGGCCATGGTGCGATCGAAATCGTCCTTGGTCAGCCCCGCCTTCAGTGGGATCCCGAGCAGCTGCGCCATTTCGCCGGCATCCGGCCCCAGTATGTGGGCGCCGAGAACCTTGCGCGAAGCGCCGTCGACGACCAGCTTGATCAGCATCTTTTCGTCACGGCCCGACAGCGTGTGCCGCATCGGCCGGAAACTGGCGCGGTAGATTTCGATATCGCCGAAGCGCTTGACGGCTTCGTCCTCTGACAAGCCGACCGTGCCGATTTCCGGCTGCGAGAAGACGGCAGTCGCGATCGTGTCGTGATCGGGCGCGGTCGGATTGTTCTTGAACGCCGTTTCGACGAAGCACATGGCTTCGTGAATCGCCACCGGCGTCAGCTGGACACGGTTGGTGACATCGCCGATCGCCCAGATATTGTCGATGTTGGTGCGGGAAAACCGGTCGACCTTGATCGCACCCGTCGCGGCGGTCATCTCGATGCCTACGCCTTCCAGGCCCATATTCTCGGTGTTGGGGATGCGGCCGATGGCCAGCATCACGTGGTCGACCGTTAGCACCTGCCCGCTCGTGAGCTGCGCGTCGAGCCGCCCGTCCGGCCGCTTGCTGACCGATTCGGAGACGGCATGGCAAAGGATTTTTATTCCCTTCTTTTCCATCGTCTCATGCAGCGTGCGCCGCAGGTCCATGTCGAAACGGCCAAGGATTTCCTTACCGCGATAGACCAGCGTGGTGTCTACGCCGAGGCCGTGAAAGATGTTGGCGAACTCGACCGCGATATAGCCCCCGCCCTCTATCATGATCGCCTTCGGCAGCTCCTTGAGATCGAAAGCCTCGTTGGAAAAGATACAGTGTTCGTGGCCGGGCAGTGCCGGATGGGCAGCCGGACGGCCGCCGGTGGCGATCAGGATCTGATCGGCGGTGACGGTGCGGTCCTCGCCCAGGAGATGGATCACGTGCGGGTCGACGATCATCGCCCGCGAATGAAAGGTCTCGCCACCCGAGCCCTCGACATTCCTCTTGTAGATCGCTTCCAGGCGGCTGATCTCGCGGTCCTTGTTGGCGACCAGCGTTTGCCAGTCGAAGCTGGCTTCCGGCACCGTCCAGCCATAGCCGGCGGCGTCGGCAAAATGCTCGGGAAACTGCGAGGCATAGACATAGAGTTTCTTCGGCACGCAGCCCCTGATGACGCAGGTGCCACCGAAACGGTATTCTTCGGCGATACCGACGCGTTTGCCGAGTGCTGCCGCGACCCGCGCCGCCCTCACCCCGCCGGAGCCGCCGCCGATGACGAAGAGGTCGTAGTCGTAACCGGCCATGAAGCGGCTCCTTGAACGTCGAAAATGTGAGTGACAGGTAGGCCGCAAACCATCAAAAGAAAAGCCCGGACAGGCCGGGCTTTACAGATGGCCGCAAGGGCCGCGTTTGAAATGCAGGATCAGTTCTGCGTGCCGTCGGCGGGAGCCGATCCGTCCGCGGGGGCGGCGCCATCCGCCGGGGCCGCATTGTCTGCCGGAGCGGCGCCATCGGCGGGCGCGGGCGTAGGCGCAGCCACCGCCTTCGCTTTTGCCGCCGCCGCCAGAGTTTCGCCGACCTGCTGGGCAAGATCGCGGGCTACGCCGTTCTGCCAGATGTCGGCGGCCTTGACGAGGTCACGCGTCACGGTCGGGCCGCTGTCGAGCAGCTTCTTGCCGGACTCGGAACTGTAGAAGGCCGCGATGTCGGTGAGCTCCTTTTCGGAAAACACCTTCGCATAGGCAAGAGCCGCTTCCTTCTCGAGGTCCGCGCGGCGCGAGGCCAGCGCCAGCGCCTTCTCGTTTATCGTCTTGCCGATCAGCTCCTGCATGTCAGGGTTCTTCTGGATGAGCTGCGATTCGAGCGCCGCGGCGGCCTGCGGCAGGATGTTGTCGAACGGGTCGGTCGCGTGGATCGCGGCGACCGCGGCGCGTGCGGCCTTCAGAT
Organism: Mesorhizobium sp. M8A.F.Ca.ET.208.01.1.1; assembly: GCF_004791315.1. Lineage (NCBI taxonomy): Bacteria > Pseudomonadati > Pseudomonadota > Alphaproteobacteria > Hyphomicrobiales > Phyllobacteriaceae > Mesorhizobium > Mesorhizobium sp. M8A.F.Ca.ET.208.01.1.1. Next base: position 1,045,813 of record NZ_SRUT01000001.1, on the reverse strand, counting down.
GCGATTCCGTGACGTCCTGCGCGAAGACAGGCGAGGAGAACGCGAAGACAGCCGAAGCCGCCACGAGAACTGAAAGACGGCGAACCCGGTTATGCAACATCATGATCGGTAGAACTCCCTGGTTTTCGGGCGGCATGGACGGTTTGGATACCGTCGCCGCCGGCGATGATGGCCGCTGACGCCAGCCCGATGAAAAGACCATGCTCGACCACGCCAGGAATGGCGTGGAGAGCATTCGAAAGCGCTCTTGTATCCGGAATGCGGCCAAAAGATGCATCGAGGATAAAATGGCCGCCGTCTGTAACAAAAGGCTGGCCTCCCGTCATCCTCAATGTCACCGGACCGGAAAGGCCGAGATTTCGGGCCACCACGGCCACGGCGATCTCGGTCGAGCGCAGGCCGAACTGATTGACTTCGATGGGAAGAGGAAACCGGCCGAGCGTCTCGACCATCTTCGAACGGTCGGCGATGACGATCATGCGCTGCGAAGCCGCGGCCACGATCTTCTCACGCAGCAGCGCACCGCCGCCGCCCTTGATCAATGTCAGCTCACCGTCGACCTCGTCGGCGCCGTCGACGGTGAGATCGAGCTCGGGTGTTTCCTCCAGCGTCGACAGCGGCACACCGAGTTCGCGGCACAGCGCGGCGGTGCGTTCCGAGGTCGGCACGCCGATAATGGTCATGCCTGAGGCAACCTTGTCGGCGAGCAGCCGCACGAATTCCTCGGCAGTGGTGCCGGTGCCGATGCCGAGCCGCATGCCGTCGGTGACATGGGCAAGAGCCGCCCGCGCGGCCTCGACCTTCAATTGCCTCGCATCCATGCTGCTTGCTGCCCCGAAACCTGATGCACGTCGCCCAACAGTGACCTCGGTTTGGGAACGACATGCATGAAACAAAACCCAAGGCGTGTCGCATGGGTCCGTTTCGATGCGACGCGCTTTGGCGTTTGGGCTCCTAGCATTTTTGCTGGCCGGGTCAAAGCCCTTGGCGGCTGCGCCACCAGTTTGCTTGCCTTAAAGCGTCGCAGCCGCTATCGCCTGCCGATGCGCAAACCTGCTCAGGATGGATCATGAGTCGCCCGATCATCGTGTTCGACCTCGACGGAACGCTGATTGACACGGCGCCGGACTTGCTCGACAGCCTCAACCACAGCCTGGCGGCCAGCGAACTGGCGGCCGTCGACGAAGCCGGCTTCAAACGCTTCGTCGGCCATGGCGGCCGGGTGATGATCGAACGGGCGCATGCCGCGCAGCAACGATCCCTCAAGGTTGAGGAGCACGACCGGCTGCTGAAACTGTTCCTTGATCACTACACCGACAACATTCCGGGCAAATCCCGCCCCTACCCCGGCGTGATCGAGGCGATTGCCCGCTTTGAGAAGGCCGGCTATCTGCTGGCCATCTGCACCAATAAATACGAAGCCAATTCGCTGGCGCTGATCGAGGCGCTCGGCCTGACCAGGCATTTCGCGGCAATTGCCGGACAGGATACGTTCGCGTTTCGCAAACCCGATCCGCGCCACCTGATCGAAACCATCAAACTGGCCGGTGGCGATCCGCACCGCGCCTTGATGGTCGGCGATTCGCAAACCGATATCGACACTGCCAAGGCCGCCGGCATTCCTGTGGTCGCCGTCGATTTCGGCTACACCGATCGTCATGTGCGCGAGTTCGAGCCCTCGGCGGTGATATCGCATTTTGATGCATTGACGCTCGATCTGGCACAAGGGCTGATCGGCGCCGCCGCACACTGAGCGCCGGGGACGAAATCTCTCCGGAACGGGCCAGCCGGGACCGCAAATCCGATCTGTGTGAGAACACCAGACACTGCCTTGACTTAACCGGCCGGCCTCCCTTATATCGCGGCTCGCTTGGCCTTCGGGCAACGAGCGGGCGATTAGCTCAGCGGGAGAGCACACCCTTCACACGGGTGGGGTCGCAGGTTCAATCCCTGCATCGCCCACCATCCAACCTGAAGAAATCGTTGGATGTTCGGCCGCAATCAAATTCTCTTGAAAGCTTACTGGCGCGTAGGACAAGGCTTGCTGGCGCGTAAGCAAATGTAGGCCAGTGCAAAATCATGGTCGGAAACTCGACGTTCCAAGTCGTGCGAAAACACGACGGGTTTAGATGTCTTTCGTCGGCGCGGTCACGCTTCTTTTGGGCCAACAGTTGCCTGCCTCCGGAACCAACCAATACACCAGCGAGTTTCCCTCCGTCGAAACCTGAGGGAAAACCATGTCCAGATTTCTGCTGGCGACCAGCGTCGCCGTTCTTCTTACCAGCGGATCGGCCTTTGCCGCGGATGAAGCCCCCCTGCCGCCACCCAATGCCAAGAAGCTGTCGGAGATCATCGCGAAGGTCGAGCAACGCGACGGCTTTCGCTACGTGAAAGAAGTCGATTGGGACAAAGACGGCTACACCGTCACCTACTACACCTCGGACAAGGCAAAAGTCGAAATCGACTTCGATCCTGTGACGGCCGAACCAAAATAAGGTTCGCAGGGACCTCGTCGCCAATGCGCTGCCTCCGAGCATTCTCAGCGACGAAACGCGCGCCCACATTGTCCATCCTGGGGTATGTTATGCCTTGGACAAACCTGTTGGCTTGGGGGCTATGATGCGATGTTTCGCTGGAACCTATTTTCTGTCTGTACTCGCCATCATCCCAGCCGACGGCTTCCTTGCCGTTTCTCCCGCGCGAGCCGATGGCCAGTCCTTCGACTGCGCCAAGGCTGCAGTGCTCGCGGAAAAAGCGATCTGTGCCGACCCGCGGCTGTCGGCGATCGATCTGCTGGTTTCGAAGGCGTTGAAGGGATTCGAGCCGGCGTTCGGCGGCGACAAGCGCAGGATTGCCCGCGGGCTGATCGCCGACCGCAATGCCTGCGAGAGCGATACGGCCTGTATCGTCAGCGCCCTCAACAACGCCTTGCAGACCTATGGCAATGCGCCTTCCTGGATCCAGGACTACAACATCGCGCTGATTGGCAAGAAGGCGCTCGAAGCCGCCGGGCGAAACCCCGGGCACGTCGATCAGCCCCTACCTTCGGCTATCGGCCAATGCGCATCGACGCACATCAAGACGCTTAGCGCCCGGCTCGGCGACGATCCGCTGGAAACGGCCAGTCCCGAAGCGGGCAGCGCGACCACGTTCACCAATGGCGGCGGGGCTGTCTCCTATGATCACGAGGCCGGCTTGGCCGCCTCGAAGGTCGGAGAACCGGTCGTCATATGCCTGATCTCGATTCCCAGGGACTGCCCCAAGGACGACGACCGTGGCCGGGTCTATTATTCCGTCGACCTCGTCTCGAAAGGCTCCTGGGCTCTGCCGGATTCGCAGCATATGTGCGGCGGCGCCTGAACGGCGGGTTTCGTCCGTCCGCGTCGGGCCAAGACGCTGACAGTCTCTGTCTCCCCTTGCGTCAATTCGCCATTGATGGCTGATTGTGGAGTGACCGGGCTTCACGGGGGTGGGCATGTCGACTGCGAAGCACTTGATGAAGCGCGTCCTGATGATGCTCGCCGGCTATTTTGTCGCGATACTGGTTGGCCTGATCGCCGTGGTGGCGATCTATGCCGCGCTGAGCGCCCTGCCCAACGCGCCGGCCTATTTCGACCTCATGGGCGTCTCGCCGATCGCGGCCTTGGTGGTACCGCCGCTCGGCATGTTCATCTATTTCCTGACGGTTGTGGTGACGGCGCCGCAGACGCTGATCTTCGCGCTGATCGCCGAGTTCTTCTCCCTGCGCAACGCCCTGCTGCACATGTTCTTCGGCGCCGCGGCAGCGGCCGGCGGCTTCTTCCTGATCTGGCCGAGCGCGGCGGAGGACGTGGATCTGGAGCGCTGGGCCGACATCGGCATCATAGCCGCCGCTGGTCTTGTGGCCGGGCTGGTCTATTGGCTGATCGCCGGGCGCGACGCCGGTTTCCGGCGCCCGCTGTCGGAGCGTTGACTGTTAGCTCGACGGTGAGCGCACCGCCTCGGTCGCGTCCAGGGCCTGCTTCAGCCGCGAGTCGCGGTCATAGACGTCGCTGAAATACTCGACCTTGCCGGACATGTCGGGCCATGCCGTGAAATAGGCGACATAGACCGGGATCTTGCGCGTCACATCCTCGGTCGAGTGTCCGTGCTTCAGCTTCTCCGCGATATAATCGACAGAGGTGCCAAGCACCGCCGCTGCCATTCCTCGCGGATCCTGCAGGCGTACACAGCCATGGCTGAGCGCGCGCATGTCTTGCTTGAAGAATGATTTCTGGGGCGTGTCATGCATGTAGATCGCATGCTTGTTGGGGAACAGGATCTTCAATTCTCCCAGCGCATTGGCCTCGCTCGGCTGCTGGCGCACGCTGTAGGGAATGTTGGCGCCATAATCGCCCCAGTTGATCGCCGACGACGGAATGCGCTTGCCGCGTGAATCCGTCACCTCATAGCCGGCACGGTCGAGATAGCCGGGATCGCCACGCAATCTCGGCAGCATTTCGTTGACGATGATCGACTGCGGCACGCCCCAGTAGGGATGGAAATCGACCTGCTTGATCTGGTCGTAGAAGAAGGCCGTCTGGTTGGTGACACGGCCGACGACGGCGCGTGTCTTCAGCTTTTCCTGGCCGTCGTCAATGTAGCTTGCGGTGAAGGCGGGCTGGTTGATGAAAACACGCGGACTGCCGAGATCGGAAGGCAGCCAGCGCAGTTCCTCCAGCGCCACCTGAACCTTGAGCAGCCTGTCGGCCTTCGACGTCCCCGCCAGCAAGGCGACGGTGCGCGGTCCAATGACGCCGTCGCCCTTCATGCCCTCCTTCTGCTGCACCGCCTTGATCAGAGGGACCAGTTCGGGAACATAGACTTCGCTGGTTGCCAGCCGCGACAGAACCTCGCCATAGGTGCCGCCCATCTCGTCATCGAGATTGCGCGCGATCAGCGACAGGAGCTTCGGCAGTTCGGGGCTGGTTTCGCCCGGCTTCAGCAGCAGTTTCGGATCGACGACGATCTCGTTCTCGGCGCTCGCCTGCAGTGACTCCAGTTCGACGCGCAGCGCCTGGTATTCCGCATTCTGCGGATGGCGCGATTCGAGGTAGGTGCGAACTTCCTGTGTATGCGCCAGTGTTTTCAGCACGCCCACCATGTCGAGCGGCTTGGCCGGGAAATCGTAGTAGCCGGTCATGCGGTTGGGCTCGACACGGCCGCTCTGGGCGTCATGGGCGTAACGCAGGACACGCGCGGAAAGCGCCATCTCGAAACGGACGAGTTCCTTCAACTTGGCTGCGTCGTCCGCCGAGGTCGAACCGAGCGCTGGCACATCGACCGTGTAGTCGGCGGGCGTGAGGCCGTAGCTGGCAGCCTCGCCAAGCACCCGCACGGCATCTTGCGCACGGTTGTTGGGGCTTGTCCCGCCTACCCAAATGAAATCCGGGTTGGCAGAGTAGTAGGCGATCAGCGCCTTGGCGATGTCGGGCTCGGCATAGAGTTCGTAGTCGCTGAGGCCGGCAATGGCATCGTGGAAAGCAGCACCCGTGGCCGAGGGAACGAAAGCGGCATCTTGCGGCGCCGCCGGCTGCGGCGCGGTGGCCAGCGTCGAGAAGTCGACGCGCACCAGTCTGTCGGCCTTGTAAGTATAGTAGGACGGACTGCTGATCCTCGCACCGCCGCCGTCGCCACCGGCCGGCGCCTTCGGCTTGTGCTTTGGCGGAGGAGGCGGAAACTCGCCGTTCGGCTCATGCCTGATGCCGCCGCCGAACAGCATGTCGAAAAGCCCTTGGGCACCTGCCTGAGGCGTGCCGAAAGCCAGCGTCGCCGTAATCGCCACCAGCGGCATCACGGTTGCTTTTTTACCGAGGAAGTTCATGGATCACCCGCTCCGGCCGCAACCGGTTCCCGTTCCGCACGCTAGACCGTCCCGCTAACCGCATGGCGGATGTAAGGCGCGACTATACCGATTCATACCGATTTCGTTAAGCTTTCATAAATTTCGGCGGGCCTGTTGCAGAACGGTTTCACAAGATCGTGACGGCCGGGGCGACCTTTGGGTCGCCCCGGCCGCGGGGATCCCTGCGTCTTCAGGCGTTTGCGCCACCGTCGATGGTCAGCGCGGCTCCGGTGACGAAACGGCCCTCTGGACCTGCGAGCCAGGCAACCATGCCGGCGATGTCCTCCGCCTTGCCGAATCGCGGAGTTGCCATCTTCTTTCGCTGATGTTCGGCATGCGGGCCGTCGGCCGGGTTCATGTCGGTATCCGTCGAGCCGGGATGGACGACATTGGCGGTGATGCCGCGTGCCCCGAGGTCGCGGGCCAATGCCTTGGTCAGGCCGACCAGCGCCGCCTTGCTGGTCGAGTAGGCTCCCAGGTTGGTGTCGGTGACCCGTTCGGCCAGATTGCTGCCGATCGAGATGATCCTGCCGCCCTCGCCCATGTGTCTTGCCGCCGCTTTCGAGGCGATGAACGGCGCCCTCAGATTGACCGACATGGTTTCGTCGAAATCGGCAAGCGACAGCATATCGATGGGTGCGGCGCGCCAGATGCCGGCACTGTTGACCAGGATGTCGAGCCGGCCGAAGGCGGTCATCGCATCGGCAACCGCCTGGTCTATGGCTTCGGCGTCGCGGTTGTCGGCCTTGATCGCGATCGCGCGACCGCCCTTGGTCTCTATCTCGGCGACGACCGAGCGGGCCTGGTCCTCGCCATGCACATAGGTCAGCGCGACATCGGCCCCCTCCGCCGCGAGCCTTCGCGCGATTGCCGCGCCGATGCCGCGGCTGCCTCCGGTGACGAGTGCCGCCTTGCCGTTCAAATTCCTGGATGCCATCGGTTTCTCCATTTATGTAGTGATTGATACATAAATATCTGCCAGCCTTGCCTGATTGCGTCAACTCATTTATGTATCGATCAACACAGAAATGAACGTCATGTCGGAAAGAGGCCGTCCCCGCACCTTCGATCGAAACGCGGCCCTGCGGCGCGCGATGGATGTGTTCTGGGCCAAGGGCTATGAAGGCGCGTCGATCAGCGACCTCGCGGCGGCGATGGGCATCAATTCGCCGAGCCTCTATGCCGCCTACGGCAGCAAGGAAGCCTTGTTCCTCGAGGCGACGGATCTCTATTCCCGCGTGGAAGGTGCCGATATCTGGCTCGCGCTCGAAGAGGCGCCAACGGCGCGCCTTGCGATCGAGCGGTTCCTGCGTCGGACCGCAAAGGCCTATTCGCAGACCGATCGCCCGCAGGGCTGCCTGATCGCGCTGGGTGCGCTGCACGAAGATTCGAGCCGGGGCGCGATCTGCGCGGATTTGCGGCGCCGCCGCGCCGAGAATCTAACCGCCCTGAAGAAGCGTCTCGAGCGCGGCGTGGCCGAGGGTGAACTGCCTGCCGACTTCAATTGCCGTGCCGCCGCGACCTTTTTTGCAACGGTCCAGCACGGCATGTCGATCCAGGCGCGCGACGGTGCTTCCCGTGCCGCCCTGCTGGCGACGGTGGCCGGGGCAATGGCCGCCTGGAAGACCATGGCCGACACCGCCGAGGCGTGACAAACACCGTTCGTTGTGCTCGAAATTCGACTTGCCAGCAAACCTGCGGCCGGGAGGGACGACGTGAAAAAAGGGTATCGCGAACTGCTGGATGAGGCCAACGCCGAGATCGAAGTGGTTTCGCCCGAGGAAGCGGCAGGACTGCTTGAAGACGAAAGCACCATTTTCGTCGATCTTCGCGACCCTCGAGAGATCGAGCGTGACGGCAGAATACCCGGCGCCCAGCATGTCACCCGTGGCATGCTGGAGTTCTGGATCGATCCCGAAAGCCCCTACCACAAGCCCTTCTTCGCTTCCGGAAAAAGCTTCGTCTTCTTCTGCGCCGGCGGCTGGCGTTCGGCGCTGGCCACCAAGACGGCGCAAGACATGGGGCTTTCGCCGGTCAAGCATATTCTCGGCGGCTACACGGCTTGGAAGGCAGCCGGATTGCCCGTCGAGCCGGGTGAAAAGAAGAAAGCCTGAACGCCGCTCAGTGGACCAGCGACGCCCCGCGCTGCGTGGTCACGAAGCCGACGGCGCGTTCAACCACGCCCTTGTCGGCCAGAATGCGGCGATGGCCAAGCCCATCGGCCCAGTGAAGTCGCACATGGTCGCCTGCGCCGGCATAGCGTCGTGCGTGTTCAGCCGGCACTTCACGGTCATCGGGGGCATGAATGACCAGCGTCGGCACGGGCGCCTGGGCGAGCTGGCGGTCACCGGTGAATTCATGCAGTGGCCGGCCGGAGAGATATTCGACACGGTCCGCCATGGCGACCTGCGAGCGGGGACCGACATTGAGCATGCGGCTGAAGTCGGCGAAGATCGCCGGCAGCGAGCTTGGTGCCGCGATCAGCACGAGGCGTGCGGCCGCCAGCGGCGGGATGTCCTTGACGGAACCGGCGATGGCATTGGCGGCGACGGCGCCGCCGAAGGAATGGCCGACGGCGGCCACGAACGGCCCGAACCATTCGCCGGCCACTCTTGCGGCTTCGACAGCGTTGACCATGTTCAGGTGCCTGCCCTGCGAATGGCCGTGACCGGGAAGGTCGAGCGAGACGACCCTATAGCCGGCAGCGCGAAAACCTTCGATCAGGGCGCGCATGTATTCGGTACGCGAGCGCCAGCCATGGATGACGAGGACGGTGCCGGCAGGCTCGCGGCCCGGCTCGGGACGAAATTCATGCACCATGACGCAGCCGGTCGCGGTTTTCAGCCGGTGATGCCGCGCCTCAGCCATGAACTCCGCGGCGCGGTCGATGGCGCGGCGCTCGCCGTCGGTCAATGTCCTGGTGCTCGGCGTACGGCAGAACAATTCGAAAGCCGCGCGTCCGGTGATGCGCGGCGCGACATGTTCGGCCGCTCCAAACACACCTCGGATGACCTTCAGCCCGAATGATGCCATAGTCAGAATCCATCCATACGTTCAAGCATGAACATAATAGTTCAAAGATGAACAATAAACAAGAGCTACCCTGGGACAACCCGCGTTTTCGCAACTGGGTCGCGGTGGCGCGCGCGTGCCATGTGCTGGAGCGCACGCTGGCGGTGAAACTCGCGCCGCTCGACCTGAAGCCGGCGCAGCTCGACGTGCTGATGAACCTCTATCGCCATCCAGGCATGTCGCAGCACGACCTTGCACGCAAGCTGCTCGTCGGCCGCTCCAACATCACCATGCTGTTGCCGCAGCTCGAGACGCGTGGCCTGCTGCGGCGGGAAGGCGATGAGAAGGACAAGCGCATCTTGCGGCTTACGCTGACCGAAGGCGGCGAGGCGCTGCTGATGCAGGCGCTGAAAGTGCATATGGCGCTGATCGAGAAGGCGATGAGCCAGTCGACGCCGGAACAATGCGACATGATCGGCGAGCAGATGCGCAAGATCTATGACGTGCTGAACGAGGCGTGATCGGCCTTTGCGCCCCTCAACTCACTACCACATCGATTTTTTAGCCCGCTCCGGCCATTCCCTGTCGTAGGTTTCGCCGTCGATATTCTTGCGGCTGGTGATTTCCAGGATCTTTCCGGGTGTCGGCAGCGATTTCGGATCGACATGTCTCTCCGGATTCCACAGTTCCGACCGCACGATCGCCCGGGCGCACTGGAAATAGACCGAATCGACATCGATCACCGTGACCGAACGCGCCGGCTTGCCGTCGACCAAGAACGACGCACACAACGCCGCATCCGTGGTGATATGCGCCCGGCCATTGACGCGCAGCGTCGTGCCGGAGCCCGGCACCAGGAACAGCAGGCCGACGCGCGGGTCGCGGATGATGTTCTTCAACGAATCGGCACGGTTGTTGCCGCGCCGGTCCGGCATCATCAGCGTTTTCGCATCGACGATACGCACGAAGCCCGCGAGATCGCCGCGCGGCGAACAGTCCAGCCCCTCTGGGCCGCTGGTCGCGAGAGCGACGAAGGGGGACGCTTCGATAAAGGCGGCGTATTCGGGAATGACATGGTCGAGTTCCTTGACCACGGAGGCTTCGCCGGGCAGTCCGTAAAGGGCTTCGAGTTGTTCGATTGTGGTGATGACCGACATTTTCCGTCTCCCGATCCGCCGCCCCTACTCCCGACACGTGACGTTTTGACGACGCAATGGCGGCTAACGATCGCGGCTCAGGCCCTTCTCGGCGAGTTCCGCGAGATAGACGCTCCAGCGTGCGTCCTTCTCGTGGCCGAGCGTGTGCAGGTAATTCCAGGTGAAGATGCCGGTGTCATGGAAATCATCGAAGGTGATGCGCACGGCGTAATTGCCGACCGGTTCGATCTTCAGGATGGCCACATTGCGTTTGCCGGGAACCGTCACCCTTTGTTCCGGCGAATGACCCTGCACTTCCGCGGAAGGCGACGCCACGCGCAGCAATTCCGCGGGCAGCTCGAACGGCTGGTGGCCCGGAAACGTCACGGTGAGCAGCTTGCGGTCCTTGGAGACCCTCAGTTCTTTCGGCGCCGTCATGGTCGATCCTGCTTGAATTCCCCTTCCCTACGCTGCTTCGCTCCGTACGCAAAGGCGTCAACGGTGTCCGACACGCAATGTCGGTCGGGGAATGTTACCAAAGATCAAGGCAAGCTATCTTGAATGGCGGGTTGGATCGTATCACATAGCTGTATATAACGACGCCGTTAACGGCCACGGAAACGCTCGAACATGAACATGATCGACCCCTTCGGTCGCACGATCAGCTATCTCAGAGTGTCGGTCACCGACCGCTGCGATTTCCGCTGCACCTATTGCATGGCCGAGGATATGGCCTTCCTGCCCAAGAAGGACCTGTTGTCGCTGGAAGAACTCGACCGGCTCTGCACCGTGTTCATCGAAAAGGGTGTCAAACGGTTGCGCCTCACCGGGGGTGAGCCGCTGGTGCGCAAGAACATCATGCACTTGGTGCGCCAGCTTTCGCGGCACCTCGAAAGCGGCGCGCTGGAAGAGCTGACGCTGACCACCAACGGCTCGCAGCTTTCGCGCTTCGCCGCCGAACTCGCCGATCGTGGTGTCAAGCGCATCAACGTTTCGCTCGACACGCTCGATGCCGACAAATTCCACGCCATCACGCGCTGGGGCAATCTCGGCAAGGTCATGGCCGGCATCGACGCGGCTCAGGCGGCCGGATTGAAAGTCAAGCTCAATGCGGTGGCGTTGAAGGATTTCAACGACGTCGAACTGCCCGAGATGATGCGCTGGGCGCATGGCCGCGGCATGGACCTGACCGTCATCGAGACCATGCCGATGGGCGAGATCGACGCCGACCGCACCGACCAGTATCTGCCGCTGTCGCTGCTGCGCGCTTCGCTTGAGCGCCAGTTCACGCTGACCGATATCCCCTTCAAGACCGGTGGCCCGGCCCGTTATGTCCATGTCGCCGAGACCGGCGGAAAACTCGGCTTCATCACGCCGATGACGCATAATTTCTGCGAAAGCTGCAACCGGGTCAGGCTGACCTGCACGGGCACGCTCTATATGTGCCTTGGCCAGGAGGATGCGGCCGATCTGCGCGCGCCGTTGCGCGCGTCCGAAGGCAACGAACTTGTCGCTGACGCCATAGACGAAGCCATCGGCCGCAAGCCGAAAGGTCATGACTTCATCATCGACCGCCGCACCAGCCGCCCTTCGGTGTCACGCCATATGAGTGTCACGGGCGGCTGACCTTCTCGTCTGTCTGTGCAAGAATTGCCCCGCAATCATCGGCTTCGGGTCAGACATGCGGTGGCTCTATTCAATCGTGACATCTCTAGCCGTGGTCTCGGCGACCACCGCTATTGCCGCGCAATCCACCTATGTGAACGAGCGCTTCGGCACCGTCTGCACCTTTCCCGGCGATATCTTCACCGATCGCCAGCCCGAGCCTGAAAATGGCGACGGCCAGATGTGGCTGAGCGCGGACGGCGCCAGCCTGACCTGCTCCGGCATATTCAATGTCGATGACGAGACGCCGAAGGGGTTCATTGCCGGCGAAAAGGCGAGCAATGAACCAGGGTACGAAGTCACCTACAGCAAAGCCGGCAAGGACTGGGCGGTGCTGTCGGGCGTGAAGGATGGAAAGATCTTTTATGAGCGGCGGCTGTTTGGCAGGGATGGCGTCATCCGCACGGTCTGGATCGATTATCCGCCGGCGCTGAAATCGAAATATGACCTGTTGGTCGGCGTCATCGCCGGCAGCCTCAGGGGGCCATGAGCCGTAGGCGGCCATCAGCATTTTAGCCACACCGCAAACAAATCTTTGTCCGCAAATATCCGTCTGATTTACTGGTGACGGTTTCCCGCCTAGCCTCCGTTCCGTAGCGGTTCTTCGCTGTCTCGGGGGATTACATCATGCGCGAACTTCTTCTTTCCTTCGCCCTGCTCGGCCTGGCCGCCCTGCCCGCGGCTGCCCAGTCGATCGGCGGCACTTACACCGTCGCCGGCACCAATTTCGACGGTTCGGCCTATGATGGCGAAGCCACCATCACACTGACCAGCGGGACCACCTGCGCGATCCATTGGGAGACGGGCGGCTCGTCTTCGGATGGCATCTGCATGCGCAACGACAATGCATTCTCCGCCGGCTACGTCATGGGCAAGGATATCGGCCTCGTCGTCTACAAGGTCGAGGATGACGGGTCGCTGCATGGCCTGTGGACCATCGCCGGCAAGGACGGCAACGGCACCGAGGTGCTGACGCCGAAGAAATAGACGTCGCCTCGGCTGTACAAGTGTCGGGAGGCGACGCCGCCTTCCGACCGAATTCGTGCCTGATCCGGGATGATTTCACGCCAGCGACGATGGGTATCCGGTGCTGGCCCAGCCCTTGCCATTGCTGTTTCGTGGCGGGCTGTTACAGGCTTGCTTGCTCAGGCAATCGGTAGGTGTCTTGCCCCTTTCCCCAAATCTTCGCGGCGCGTTGTTCATGGTGGTGGCGATGGTTGGCTTCACGCTCAACGACGCCATTACCAAATACTCGTCGCAGTCGATGAACATGGCGCAGGTCATGCTGATCAGAGGAGCGTTCGCCTCGCTCTTCGTCGGCCTGCTGGCCTGGCAACGTGGCGCGCTTTTCCGGCCTCGCCTGATGGTGCAGCCGCTGGTGGCGGTCCGCGTGCTGGGCGAAGCGGGCGCCACGGTGTCCTTCCTGGTCGCTCTCGCGCATTTGCCGATTGGCAGCGTTTCGGCCGTTCTGCAAGCACTGCCGCTGGCGGTGACGATGGGCGCGGCGCTGTTTTTCGGCGAAGCGGTCGGCTGGCGGCGCTGGCTGGCGATCGCTATCGGTTTTGCCGGGGTCATGATCATCGTGCGGCCGGGTTTCGAGGGCTTCAGCGTTTACTCGCTGGTGGCGCTGGCATCGGTCGCGTGCTGCACGGTGCGGGACCTCGCCACCAAACGCATCCCCCAGGCCATCCCGACGATGCTGGTCTCGACCGCCACCGCGCTTGCCATGACCGTCGTCGGCGCCTTCCTGTTGACGCCGATGGGTGGCTGGACCCCGATGACCGGCAAAGGCACGGCGCTGCTGGCATTGGCCGCGGTGCTGGTGCTGATCGGCTATCAATTCATCATCATGGCGATGCGTTCGGGCGAGATCTCCTTCATTGCGCCGTTCCGCTATACCGCGCTCCTCTGGTCGATCCTGCTTGGCTTGATCATCTTCGGTGACGTGCCGGACATGCCGATGATCGCCGGTGCGGCAATAGTCGTCGGCTCGGGTCTCTATGCGCTTTATCGCGAGCGCGTCGTCGGTCGGCGAAGGATCGTCGCCGAAAGCACTGGGCCGGCCATGGCGCCGGACGGAATCTAGCCGCGCCCGTGGGTAATGCATCAGTTTGAAAATGGCGGGCCTTGAATATGTTGTGTGAAAAAGGCAGTTATCCCTAGCTCTGGCGGGGCGATGCGGCTCGATACGCCATCTGGACATCAAGCCCTAGGATGTCGCACCCTCTTCTTGGAACAAGGGGGAGATCTGCAATGGCCAGCAAAGTCAGGGCTATCTCAGTTTACACTGCCAAGGATTATCCTCGCATCCGCCAGCTTCCTGGTGCCGATGACATGCCGGCGACTTGGGAAGAGTGGCACGCCGATTTCGAAGCTTCCAAGGCGGAACGGCTACACCGCCGCGACTTCACCCACGCCAAAGTCCTCATAAGACCCGGCAAGTTCAAAGCGTGGCTAGACGAAAACTCACTCTCGGCCTCGGAACATGCGAGACAACTCTACGCTCAGGAGCGCCTGGATTCAAAGCCGGCAACGGGGGAAGGGCGCCGCGAGTTGGAGCAAATGCTAATCGTCTCACAACGGCAAATGTTATCCTATTATCGGCCGCCACGGCTACGCGTGGCGCACCATAAGCCCATGCCCAAAGGTCCGGTCGCTTTATCTATGCGGCCATAGCCGGATTGTACCTCGCGTGGCTGGCTCATCATTGGCTTGGTTGAAGGCCTCGCGCGCGTAAAGCGCCGGATTTCAAACTGATGCACTACCCGCCCGTGAAGTCGCTTGCGATTTCACGGGGTTGGCGTACAGGCTGGGCAGAATGAATCGGGATGTCGCAGGGATCATTCTGGCGGGTGGCCAATCGAGACGGATGGGCGGTGGCGATAAAAGCCTTTTGCCGCTTGGCGACGGCTGTGTGCTTGACCAGATCCTGTCGCGGTTTGGCCCGCAGTTCGAGACCCTGGCGCTTAGCGCCAATGGCGACCCGGCGCGGTTCGCCCGTTTCGGGCTACCGGTGCTCGCCGATACCGTCGAGGGCTTCGCCGGGCCGCTCGCCGGAATCCTCACCGGCCTCGAATGGGCCGCTGCCCGCACACCTTGCACGGCGATCGTCACCGCTGCCGGCGACACGCCATTCCTGCCGCTGGATCTCGTCGATCGTCTGGAGGCGGCGGCCGGCGAACGTCCCGGTTCGATCGCGGTCGCTTGCTCGGCAGGCAGGCTGCACCCGACCTTCGCGCTATGGCCGGTCGGATGCCGCGACGCCTTGCGGCATTTCCTGGTCGATGAGCACAACAAGCGGGTTTCGGCCTTCATCGAGCAGCACGGCCATGTCGAGGTCGAATTCCCGATCCTGCAATCCGCCGGACAATCCATCGATCCTTTCTTCAACATCAATGTGCCGGACGATCTTGCCCAGGCCGCGCGCCTGTTGCAGAGCATGACGTCATGAACAGACGCGTCTTCGGCATCACCGGCTGGAAAAACTCCGGCAAGACCACACTGACCGAGAAGTTGGTCGCCGAGCTCGTGCGGCGCGGCTGGAAGGTATCGACGGTCAAACACGCCCACCATGATTTCGACATCGACAAGCCAGGCGCGGACAGCTTCCGCCATCGCCAGGCCGGCGCCACCGAGGTTGCGATCGTGTCAGGCAATCGTTGGGCGTTGATGCACGAGTTGCGCGGCGAGGATGAGCCGCCGCTGGACGCCATCCTCTCGCGGCTCGCCCCATGCGACATCGTGCTGGTGGAAGGCTACAAGCGCGAACCCCACCGCAAGATCGAAACGAGGCGACTGGAAGCAAAGGAGCGGACGCCGCTTGCGGCGGGTGATCCCAATATTGTCGCCATCGCCGCGGATTTCGCCATCACCGGCCAGAGCTTGCCGGTGTTCGACCTCGACGACACGAAATCCATAGCCGACTTCATCGAGCGAACGACCGACCTCGTTGCTTGAGAAGTAACGTAACGGCAGAAGCCCATTGCCGATTTTGGCGGTTTTGCAGTTGCTTTCTTCTTGGAAAGAGTGGGAGTATCGGCCCAGCGGGCGGTCAAAAGCACCGCCCCACAGAGCCGTTTCGGAACGACGGCCGGGACCATAAAGAGAGGACTATCATGCGTATTGCACTGCGTATCGCGCTCGCCGCATCGGCTGCGCTGCTGACGCTCGGCGTAGCCCAGGCCCAGGAAAAGACCCTGAGGATCGGCACCGAGGGCGCCTACCCCCCATTCAACAACCTCACCGCCGATGGCCAGCTTGTCGGCTTCGACATCGACATCGCCATCGCGCTTTGCGATGAGATGAAGGTCAAGTGCACCTTCGTGGCCCAGGATTGGGACGGCATCATTCCCGCACTTCAGGCCGGCAAGTTCGACGCCATCGTCGCCTCGATGTCGATCACGCCGGAGAGGAAGGAGAAGGTCGACTTCTCGCACAAATACTACAATACGCCGTCCGCAATCGCCGTGCCGAAGGATTCGCCTCTGAAGGGCGTGACCAAGGAAGACCTCGCCGGCAAGAACATCGGTGTGGCCACCACGACGACGCATTTCAACTATGCCTCGAAGACCTACACCGACAGCACCGTCAAGGGCTATCCGAGCAGCCCCGAGGAGCAGGCAGATCTTGCCAATGGCCGTCTCGACGCCATCGAGGACGATATCGTCGTGCTGCAGCAGTGGCTTGATTCGCCAGACGGCGCCTGCTGCAAGATCCTCGGCCAGCCCTCGCCGCAACCGGTCGAAATCTTCGGACCCGGCGCCGGCATCGCCGTTCGCAAGGGCGATACCGACTTGGTCAACAAGCTGAATTCCGCCATAGACGCCATCCGTGCCAACGGAAAATATAAGGAAATCAACGACAAGTACTTCAAGTTCGACGTCTACGGCGCCGAGTCCTGATAGTCTGTTGCCAAGGCGGCAGGGGTCCCCTGCCGCCTTGTTCATCTCGGGAGCGCCGTGGAGTAAGACCAGTCAATGCCAGCCCAAAGCATATGGACACTGCTGAGTTGGGGACCCGAGGGCTGGAGTGACGATATTGCCTATGGCGCGTTGGTCACCATCGCGCTTGCCCTTGCCACGCTGCCGATCGGCCTGACGATCGGCTTTTTCGTAGCCTGGGCCAAGCAATCCGAAGAACCGTCGCTGCGGGTGGCCGCCAACATCTACACCACCGTGTTTCGCGGCCTGCCGGAACTGGTGACGCTGTTCCTGTTCTTCTTCGGCATGCCCATCCTGCTGCAATACGTCATCCGCCTCTTCAAGCCCGAGGCGACGATCGACGTCGACAGCTTCATCGCCGGCATGATCGTGCTGTCGCTGATCTTTTCCTCCTATGCCAGCGAGGTGTTTCTTTCCGCCTTTCGCGCCATTCCCAAGGGCCAGTATGAGGGCGGCTACGCGATCGGCCTGTCGACATGGCTGACCATGCGCAAGGTGATCCTCCCTCAGCTGCTCCGCATCGCCTTTCCCGGCCTCGAGAATTGCTGGCTGAGCCTGCTCAAGGACACCGCACTGGTCTCTGTCGTCAACCTCGCCGAAACCTTGCGCAACGCCGGCGTGGCGGCGCGTGTCACGAAACACGCCTTCCTGTTCTACAGCGTGGCCGCGCTGGTTTTCCTCGCTCTGGCGATCCTGTCATCGATCGCGACCGGGTTCATCTTGCGCTCGCTGGGACGGAGGGAGGCACGATGAGCCTCAGCCAAGCCATCTCCGTCGACCGGCCGCCGCCGCGGGCACGCGGCTGGCCGCGCACCCGTATCGTCGGGTACGCGCTCGTCGGCCTGTGGATTCTCTTCGGCCTCGGTATCCTCGCCTATCTCATCTATGCCTGGAATGGCGAGTTCTTTGCCAGATATGCGCCAGCCTATCTGCAGGGCCTGTGGGCGACGCTGTCGCTGGTGGCGATTTCGATGGTGGTCGGCGCGATCTTTTCGTTGCCCGTCACCTATGGCCGCATGTCGAAGAGCCGCTTCCTGTCCGGCCTTGCCTACTGCTACGTCTACTTCTTCCGCGGCACGCCACTGCTGGTCCAGGTCTACCTCGTCTACTATGGCTTGGGCTCTTTCCGGTTGCAGCTTGAATCCGTCGGGCTGTGGTGGTTCTTCCGCGAGGCCTTCAACTGCGGCGTCTTCGCCTTCGCGCTCAACACCGCGGCCTACCAGGCCGAGATCCTGCGCGGCGCCATCGAAAGCGTGCCCAGGGGCCAATGGGAAGGAGCTGCTTCGCTCGGCCTGCACAAGCTGCAGACGCTGCGCAAGGTTGTCCTGCCGCAGGCGTTCATCGTGGCGTTGCGGCCCTATGGCAATGAACTGGTTCTGATGATCAAGGCCTCGGCCATCGTCGCCATCATCACGGTCTATGACCTCATGGGCAATGCGAAGCTCGCCTACGCCAAATCCTTCGACTTCCAGGCCTATGTCTGGGTCGCCATCGTCTATCTGGTGATGGTCGAGATCCTGCGCCATGGCGTCGAATGGATCGAGCGTCGGATCACCATCCATCTGCATCGCTGACGCATCGCCGAACCGTTCCTGATCGGCCTGTGCCAGTCGATGCGGCGGCGCGCGCCTTGACGAATTCGTCGCATGGCCTAGAGCTTCCGCAACTGAAATCTCTGTTTCGCCGGAAGGACAAGGCATGGCATCGGTGGCATTTCTCGGTCTGGGCGTCATGGGTTATCCCATGGCCGGACACCTGAAGAACAAGGGCGGCCACGACGTCACCGTCTACAACCGCACCCAAGCCAAAGCCGAACAATGGGTCGCTCAACATGGCGGCAACCTTGCCACGACGCCTGCGCAGGCCGCCGAGGGCAAGGATTTCGTCTTTTCCTGCGTCGGCAATGACGACGATTTGCGTTCGGTGACCACAGGGCCTGGAGGCGCCTTCAAGGCGATGAAGAAAGGCTCGGTCTTTATCGACAACACCACGGCTTCGGCGGAAGTCGCGCGCGAACTGGCGGAAGCCGCACAGGCGAGCGGGTTCTCATTCCTCGACGCGCCGGTCTCCGGTGGCCAGGCCGGCGCCGAGAATGGCGTGCTGACCGTGATGGTCGGCGGCGATGAGGCTGCGTTCGACCGGGCCAGGCCGGTCATCGACGCCTTTGCCCGCATGGTCGGGCTGATGGGGTCGGCGGGTGCCGGCCAGCTCACCAAGATGATCAATCAGATCTGCATCGCCGGACTGGTGCAGGGCCTGTCGGAAGGCATCCATTTCGGCAAGAAGGCCGGGCTCGACATCGAAAAGGTGATCGAGGTGATTTCCAAGGGGGCGGCCGGCTCCTGGCAGATGGAAAACCGGCACAAGACCATGAATGCCGGCAAATATGATTTCGGTTTCGCCGTCGACTGGATGCGCAAGGACCTCGGCATCTGCCTAGCGGAGGCCGACCGCAACGGCGCCAGGCTGCCGGTGACAGCGCTTGTCGACCAGTTCTACAAGGATGTGCAGGCGATGGGCGGCAAGCGCTGGGACACGTCCTCGCTGCTGGCGCGGCTGGAGAGGTAGGTGACGATGCCCCTGCCCGCTCCAGGCTGGACCGCGCAGGACATCGTCGCTCATCTGCGTTCGATTGGCACAGAGAAAAACCGCGCCGGCATGGCGCGGTTCGGCATCAACAACGCGACCGCGCTCGGCATCGGCAATGCGGACTTGCGGCCCTTGGCGCGCAAGGTGAAGCGCAACTATGAACGGTCCCTCGCGCTATGGGACACAGGCATTCGCGAGGCGCGGCTGATGGCGGCCTTCACCGGCGAGCCGAAAAAGATCGCCATCGAAGAGTGCCGCCGCTGGGCCGGCGATTTCGACTCATGGGAGATCGTCGACACCGTCTCCGACCTGTTCGTGGACACCCCGTTCTGGCGCCAGCTGGTCGAAGAGTTCGCCGCCGACGAGCGCGAATTCGTCCGCCGTACAGCCTTCGCCATGCTGGCATGGGCAGCCGTGCATCTGAAGAAGGAATCGGACGCGACGTTCCTGCCTTACCTGCCATTGATCGAATCCTATGCCGGCGATGAGCGAAACTTCGTCCGCAAAGCGGTCAATTGGGCGCTGCGGCAGATCGGCAAGCGATCGATGGGCCTGCATGCCCCCGCCCTTGCCCTGGCTCGGAAACTTGCGACCTCCCTGGACAAGACCGCCCGCTGGATCGGCAAGGACGCCGCCAATGAACTGTCGGATGCCAAAACGCTTGAACGCCTCGCCGCCAGGAAAGTTTGACGGCGCCGATATCCTTTTCACCGAGGTGACACGGGCAACACGCGCCAGCTTCGAAACGTTGTTCGAGCAGCCGGGTGCGCCAAAATATTGCTGGTGCATGGCTTGGCGCCACAGCCCCGAGCCCGCCCAGACCGACGAGAAGAAACGCCAGATGATGGCGCTCATCGATGCTGGCACGCCGGTCGGCATCCTCGCCCATATCGGCGGCAAGGCCGTAGCCTGGTGCTCGGTCGCGCCGCGAGAGACCTATCGTAAGCTATCGAAACAGCAGGACGACGGCGAGACAGGTGTGTGGCCGATCGTCTGCTTCTATGTGCCAAGGGCCTTGCGCGGCGGTGGCCTTGCTACGGCATTGCTCGATGCTGCCATTGACCATGCCTTCGCCAATGGTGCGCGCATCATAGAAGCCTATCCGGTAGACGAGGCCTCGCCGAGCTACCGTTTCATGGGCTTTCACGACATGTTTGCCAGCCGCGGTTTCCACGAGACCGGCATGGCCGGTTCTCGCCGCCATGTGATGCGGCTCGAGCATTGACGCCGCCAACAGCAGTGTCTTTACTTGCCCGCAAAGGGATGCGGCCATGAACCATTTCAAGTCGATCATAGCGCTTGCGGCCGCGCTTGCCCGCTCCACCGCCGGCGCCTCGGCCGAGACCACGCACATCCTCTGGAAGGATTTGCGCCCGGTCACCCAGGCGGTCGCCGAAGACGCCGGCCTGCCGATGATCGCGGCGAAACTGCCGGATCACGGCGAGACGCTGTCGGTCGCCCTGCAGGACAAAACGATACAATTAGCCGGCTATGCATTGCCGGTCGATCGCGACGGCGATCTCGTTTATCAGTTCCTGCTGGTGCCTTGGACCGGCGCGTGCAGCCATATGCCGACGCCTCCTCCCAACCAGATCGTGCTGGTCACGCCTGCCCGTCCCTACAAGATGTCGCAAACCTACCAGCCTGTCGCCGTGACCGGTGACTTGAAGCCGGACATGGAGAAAAGCCAGTTGTTCATTCTCGACGGCGTCAGCGTCATCCAGTCCGGCTATACCGTACGCAAAGCCGATGTCGTGGGCGTCGACACGGTTCCGGACTCCGTCATATTGCCGGTGAACTCGCCCTGGAGTTTCCTCAACAAGAAGAAGAATTGAACGGCGCGATCAGGCCGCGTTCGCGCCCGACTCCTTGTCCAGCACCATGTAGTCGAGCGGGATTTCGGTCGTGTACTTGATCTGCTCCATGGCGAAGGACGACGACACGTCCCGGATCTCGATCTTGGCGATCAGCCGTTTGTAGAAGGCGTCGTAGGCGGCGATGTCGGGCACCACGACGCGCAAGAGATAATCGACGTCGCCGCTCATGCGATAGAATTCGACCACCTCGGGAAATTCCTGGATGACCTCGGAAAACCGGCGCAGCCATTCATGGCTGTGCGAATTGGTGCGGATCGACACGAAGACCGTGACCCGCACATTGACCTTTTCGTGGTCGAGAATGGCGACGCGCCGCTTGATGACGCCCTCTTCCTCGAGCTTCTGGATGCGCCGCCAGCACGGTGTGGTCGACAGGCCGACCTTCTTGGCGACGTCGGCGACCGCAAGCGTCGCGTCCTCCTGCAGGAGGCGGAGAATTTTTCGGTCAAGGCGATCCATCGGAAGCTCCTGGTGGAATGGTTTCGCTATATTCCCTTTTGTTTAGGCCATTCACAAGAAAGAAATTCTGCCACTTGCGTCGAAAGCGAGTGATTTCTTGCTTAATGCCTAGCCTAGGCGATAGCGGATTTCCGACCGCAGGAAAGGCAGCAAATCCATTTCAAACCACGGATTCTGCTTCAACCAGCCAGTGTTGCGCCAGGACGGATGCGGCAGCGGCAGCACTTTGGGGCCGACAGAATTCTCCCAGATGGCGCGCCAGTTCATCACCGTTTCCGTCAGCGAGGGGCGGCGCGCCGCGCCCATGTGCCAGGTCTGCGCATAGATGCCGATCGTCAGCACCAGATCGATCCGCGGCATCAGCGCCATCAAGGGCGAGCGCCAGGCCGGAGCGCACTCACGCCTCGGCGGCAGATCGCCGCCCTTGGAGTCTTGTCCGGGAAAGCAGAAGCCCATCGGTACGATGGCGAATTTCTCGATGTCGTAGAATTCGTCGCTGCTCACATCGAGCCAGTTGCGCAGGCGGTCGCCGGAAGCGTCGGTGAATGGCATGCCCGACAGATGCACCTTGGTCCCCGGAGCCTGGCTGGCGATCAGGATGCGGGCGCTGGACGAGGGTCGCAGCACCGGACGCGGCTCATGCGGGAGCGGTTTGCCGACGGGATTGTCGACGCAGATGCGGCAAGCGCGGACCGTCGCGGCGAGCCTGTCGAGTTCGACGCTCAAGCGGCGGCACTCGGCCGGCTCGAGACAGCCTGATGCCAACGCAGCACATTGGTGCATTCCTCCGGCACCTTGATGCGTGCCGGCTTCATGAAATCGATCGCGATCAGGCCGGTGATGTCAGCGATCGAATAGCTGTCGCCGGCGGCGAATTCACGGTTGCCGAGTTCAGCGTCCAGCAGCCGGAGAAACTCCACCGCCTTCGGCTTGTTGGCCTCGCCCCATTCGGGAATCTGCGGGATTTCCCATTCCTTCATGGCCGGATGGATGTGGCGGAAAGCCTGCGCGACGCTGCTGAGCAGGTTGAACTCCATCCGCCTCTGCCACATCTCGACCTGTGCCTTGCCAAGCGAGCCGCGCCCGAACAATGCCGGCTCGGGGTAAAGCTCCTCGAAGTAGCGGCAGATTGCGACGGATTCGGTGAGGATGGTGCCGTCATCGAGCTCCAGAACCGGCAGGCGCCGCAGCGGATTGCGCGAACTGACTGACTGCTGCTTGTGTTCCAGAGCGCCCATGTCGACGGGCACCAACGGAACCGTGATCCCTTTTTCGGCGAGGAAAACGCGAACCCGGCGTGGGTTGGGCGCACGACCGCCGTCGAACAGCTTCATTTCGATCCTCCTTTTCTTTCCGCAGACGCGCTTCACCAGAAGCGAAATATCTCGCGCGCCGCGTCGCCGATCGACGCCAGCGTGCCATGTTTTCGCTCCACGACATCGCCGTGGTGGCTGTCGCGCCAGTCCTGCGGCTGGTCGAACGTGCCCGCCCAGATACCGACTTTTGCCGCGCGGGCGGTCGCTTCCACGCCTTCGAAGTCGCCATAGGCGACGGCCCAGCCCGCTTCGACCTGGGCACGGTTGAGGTCGGTGGCGCCTGCCTTGCAGTCGCCGAGCAACCGGCCATAGCGATCGCGCTGCCAGCCGCTGCAGGTGACCGGCCTGCCGCCGATCAGGCGCACCAGTGATTGGCGCGCCAGCGTGCCACAGGCATAATCGGCGCCGTTCTTGCGGCAGGTCTGGGTGTATTCCGGGGCGTCGATGCCGCGCATGCGGATGCGCTCGGTGCCGAGCGTGATCGAGTCGCCGTCATTGATGATGGCGCCACCCTGCGTCTTGCGCGTCTCCACTCGATCGAGACGCGCCGCAAGCAGGATCAGCAGCCCCAGAATGATGACGGCCAGCCCGTAGTCCAGCAGCTTGCGCCACGGGCTTGTCGGGCGCGGCGCCGCGTACCGCGGGCGCGACCTTGGCGACCAGGAACGGCTCATATGGCAAACGGTTGGTTAATCATTCGAACGTAGCTTAACACCTTGAAATCGCTGCGCGCATAAATTGAAGCTCTTGATGCCCTTGCAACGCTCGAACACAGCGGACAAGTTCATAGTGGACCGCAGGAAACGGCATCGCAACAGCGATGTCGCGCGCGCGGTGCGCAAGACGCGCGACCGTCTTTCGCAGCAGGCCGGCAATCCCGATTTCGACCGTGAACTGCTGAAGCTGCACGCCCGAGCCATGACAAGCGGCGCCGTGGTCATCCCGTTGCTCGTCCTGGCGATCGCCGCGGCCGGCCGTCTGGCCGGCATCGGCAATGAGATCGGGCTCTGGGCGTTGTTTACGCTCACCTGCTATACGACAGTCGTCTTCATGGCGCGGCGCATCGAGCGTACGGAAGCTTCCGAGCTCAACTCATTGCAAACGCGAAGGGAATTGCTGGTCGGCCATTTCCTTTGCGGTCTGGGCTGGGCCTGGTTCGTCTGGCTGGGCTGCGGCGCCTGCGAGGTCGACCAGTTCCAGGTGATCAAGGCGGTGGTGCTGTTGTTTGCCATGGCAGGGACCGCACTGATGGCCTCATCCCTGAGCGGAGCGCTGCTGGCGACCTTCGCGGTTCCGGTGGCGCTCTACGCCTATGCCGCGGCCAAATCGTGGATGCCGGTCGAGGCGATCATGGCCGGGCTGCTTGTCCTGTCGCTGCCTTTCTTCACCTATATCGCCAGTCACCTCAATCGCTTCTCCCTGCTGCTCTTGTCGTTCCGCTCCGAAAAGGACGCGCTGATCGCCGAGGTGGAGACGGCGAAATCGATGTCGGACGAGGCGCGGCGGCGGGCCGAGGACGCCAACCTTGCAAAATCGCGTTTCCTCGCTTCGATGAGCCATGAATTGCGCACGCCGCTCAACGCCATTCTCGGTTTTTCCGAGGTGATGGCGAACGAGGTGCTGGGGCCGATGAGCAATCCCACCTATCGCGACTACGCCCATGACGTGCATGATTCAGGCCAGCACCTGCTTGACCTGATCAACGAGATCCTCGACCTGTCGCGCATCGAGGCCGGCCGCTACCAGCTCAACGAGGAGCCGGTGATGCTGCTCAACATCGTCGAGGATTGCTGCCACATGATGGAGCTGAAGGCGCGCAACAAGGACATCCGCGTCGTCCAGGATTTCGAACAGACATTGCCGCGCCTGTTCGCCGACGAGCGCGCCGTGCGCCAGATCGCGCTCAACCTTCTGTCCAACGCCATCAAATTCACCGCCACCGGCGGCGAGATCCGCGTGCGGGTCGGCTGGACGGCGGGCGGCGGCCAATACATTTCGATCAAGGACAACGGCCCCGGCATTCCCGAGGACGAGATTCCGGTCGTGCTTTCAGCCTTCGGCCAGGGTTCGATCGCCATCAAGAGCGCCGAGCAAGGCACCGGGCTTGGCCTGCCGATCGTGCAAGGGCTGCTCGCCATGCATGGCGGCGAGTTCGAGCTTCACTCCAAGCTGCGCGAGGGCACAGAAGCGATCGCCATCTTCCCGCTAAGCCGGGTGATGGAGGAACTGCCGGCGCTGCCGACCGCGGCGGTGGCCGCGCGGCGGCGGTAGTACCCCTGCAAACCTGCGTCGACAAGGACTGGAAGAAGGCACGCAGACCGCAATGACGGCAGATTGGGATGCCAGTGGCGTCGAAATCAAATCGGAGCGACTTCGTCTGAAGCTGTTCACGTCCGACGATGCCGCGGAAGTCTTTGCCGCCATCACTCCCGCGATCACTCGTTTCATGCAGTGGGAACCACCTCGATCACCAGCGGCCTTTGCCGAGGTATGGCGATCCTGGCTTGCCCCGATCCTTGACGGATCGGATTTGCATTTCGTCGCGCGTTCGTTGGCGGACGGTCGCTGCCTGGGACTTGTCGGCCTTCACGCGGCCAGGACTGCCTGTCCCGAGATCGGAATTTGGATAAGGGAGGATGTACATGGAAACGGCATCGGCCGTGAGGCCGTTGCCGCCGTTGCGGCATGGGCGTCTGAGGAATTCAATCCGGATTGCCTCGAGTATCCTGTCGCAGAAGAGAACGTCGCGAGCAGAAGGATCGCGGAAGGCCTTGGCGGTTCGATAGTCGAGACACGCTCGAATTCGAAATATATCTCGGTCGTCTACCGTATCCCCAATCTCAGACGTTGAGACGTCGAGGCGCGAACGCTCTAGCCCCGAACAGCCGCCGCCATGCCTGAACTGGTCAGTGCCGCTGCCTTGACGAGCCCGGCCGCCAGGGCCGCTCCCGCACCTTCGCCATGACCGATGCCGAGATCGAGCAGCGGACGCAGCCCGAGGTGCTCTGCGGCCCTTGCATGCGCAGGCTCCGGCGACAGGCTGGCGAGAAGACAATGATCAAGCGCTGCGGGGTTTGCTGCATGCAGCACAGCCGCGGCTGCCGTTGCCGCGAAGCCATCGAGCAGTACCGGTATCTGCTGCATCCGCGCGGCGAGGATTGCGCCAGCTATCGCCGCGAACTCGCGGCCGCCAACCCGGCGCAGGGCCTCCAGCGGATCTTCGAGATGGTGGCCGTGAAAGGCCAACGCCGCATCGACCACCTCTGCCTTGCGCACCTGCATCGCCGCGTCGGCGCCGGATCCCGGGCCGACCCAGTCGGCGCCCCTGCCGCCGAACAGCGCGGCGAACAGGGCGGCGGCGACGGTGGAATTGCCGACGCCGAGATCGCCGAGGCAAAGCAGGTCGGTGCCGCCGGCAATCGCTTCCATGCCGAAGGCCATGGTGGCCGCGCATCCGCGCTCGTCAAGCGCCGCATCCTCTCTGATGTCGCCGGTCGGGATGTGCAGGGCAAGATCGAACACCTTCAACCCCAGATCATAGGCAATGCAGATCTGGTTGATCGCGGCACCGCCGGCCGCGCAAAGCTCGACCGCGTTGGCGGTGGCCGCAACCGGACGCGGCGAAATACCATGTCGGGTCACGCCGTGGTTACCGGCAAAGACAGCCATCAAGGGCCTTGTCACCGCAGGCGGAGCCCGGCCACTCCATGCGGCGAGCCATGCGGCGATGTCCTCGACGCGGCCAAGCGAATTCCGAGGCTTGTCCGCCTTGGCAAACAGCGTGCGCACGCGCGCCTCGGCTTTGAGGTCGGCTTCCGGCAAATTGTCGAGCAGGTTGCGGAAATCGTCGAAAGGCAGTGCAGTGGTCATGTCGTGACAATCATTCCTGGAGTGGAGGAGCGGCATAGCCGCCTTGCGTGATCGGCACAACCTCCCCGATCGTCCTTCCCGACTTGCCGCAAAGGCGGCCACGGAAGGCGCTATCGCGAGGGCTTGCATTGGCTTCGCCGTTGCACCATGTGGAGAAGGAAGAGCGGATTTCCGAATGGAGTTCCTCCAGAGAAAGTCATGACGGCCATCGAATCTCCCTGCATCCTGGTCTGCTCGATCGATATGAAAACCGGCTTCTGCTTCGGTTGCGGCCGCACGCGCGAGGAGATCGGCGCCTGGATGGGGATGACGCCCGAAACGCGCCGCGGCGTGATGACCGAACTGCCGGCCCGGCTGGAAACCGTCGAGCGCCGGCCGCGCCGCGAAACACGCCGTACCCGCATGGCGCGCGAACGCGACGCACTCTAGCGAGGGACGGATGAGCAGCCGGCTGTTCTGGATTGTGATGGCGGTGATCGGCGTGGGGGCAGCCCTGCTCATGCTCAACGATTCCGCCGGCAGCACGCTCGGCGTCGAGAATTACGATTTTGGCCGGCTGATCTGGCTTGGGGCTTTCGGCGCCCTTATCGGCGCGGGCTTGCTGCGGTCAGCTCCGCTGGGAGTGATGGCACGCAACCTCAGCGCATGGGCGGCTATCGTGCTCGCGCTGATCGCCGGCTACCAATATCGTTACGAGCTGCAGGACGTCGCCAGCCGCGTGACCGCGGGCCTCGTTCCCGGCAGTCCGCTGGCGCTCGGCGTCGAAGATGGACATGCGACGGTGACCCTGGACAAGGCCGACAACGGTCACTTCGAGGCGCGCATCCTGGTCAACGGCAATCCGGTGCGGGCCGTTGTCGACACCGGCGCGACCAGCACCGTATTGACTTCGGAGGACGCTCAGGCCGCAGGCTTCAATCCGGCGGCGCTCAACTACACCATACCGGTTTCGACCGCCAACGGCATGGCGCGCGCCGCGGCGGTCAAGACCGGCGAGCTGGCAATCGGCGGCATCGTGCGCAAGGATATGCCGGTGATGGTCGCCGCTCCCGGCATGCTGAGCCAAAGTCTGCTTGGCATGAACTTCATCGGCTCGCTGTCGGGTTTCGACGTGCGTGGCGACCGCATGATCCTCAGGGACTGAGATCAGGCCGCTTCGGCGGCCCCTCCACCGAATTCGACCGCCGCGAAAGCCGTCTTCAGCACGTCCGGCCCGGCCCCGGGCCGCGTAGCGTCGGTAGACAGGATCTGGCGGTAGCGGCGCGCGCCGGGCAGCCCGTGAAACAGCCCGACCATGTGGCGCGTGACATGGCCAAGCCGCCCGCCCTGTTCGATGTGGCGTGCCGCGTAGTCCGCCATCGCATCGATCAGCGCGGCGAAATCGAACGCCTCCGGCCGCGCGCCGTAGAAGGCGGCGTCTACACCAGCCAGAATGCCCGGTGTGTGGTAGGCGGCGCGGCCAAGCATGGCGCCATCGACATGACCGAGATGCACCCGCGCCTCGTCAAGGGACTGAATACCGCCATTGATGCCGATGAATTTGCTCGGTTTTCCGGCCTTCAGCCGATACACTCTGTCATAGTCGAGCGGCGGGATGTCGCGGTTTTCCTTGGGGCTCAACCCTTCCAGCCACGCCTTGCGTGCATGCACCCACAAGGCATCGGCGCCGGCATCGAAAACCCCATTTGCAAGCGCATCGAGCGCCGGCCCGGGATCCTGTTCGTCGACGCCGATGCGGCATTTGACCGTGACCGGCACCGCCACCGCCGTTTTCATCGCGGCGACGCAATCGGCGACAAGGTCGGGTACTTTCATCAGGCAGGCGCCGAACGTGCCGGACTGGACGCGGTCGGACGGGCAGCCGACATTGAGATTGATCTCGTCATAGCCGAAGGCCTCGCCAATGCGCGCCGCCTCTGCAAGTTTTGCAGGATCCGAGCCGCCAAGTTGCAGGGCGACGGGATGTTCCACCTCGTCGAAGCCGAGCAGCCGCTCGCGTGCACCGTGGATGACGGCGTCGGCCACCACCATTTCGGTGTAAAGCAGCGCACGGCTCGTCAACTGGCGATGGAAGAACCGGCAATGCCGGTCAGTCCAGTCCATCATCGGCGCAATGGCGAGCCTGTTCAACATACTGATTTTATTCGTTTCCTTCGGCGAGCTGGATCTATCCAACTTCGGCGACCGGTAATCTGCGGTTTTTTTTGCACTTAGTTTGAATCGGTTTAGAGTCATAATCTATTTCACAATGCAATAGGCATATTGAATTATCCACAAATTGGAGTAGTGTTTTAGGAATTGCTAATAAAGGGAGGATACGCACGTTCATGCGTGCGTATCTCGGGAGGGGTCATCATCATGGCCTATTTGCTGCCTTACAGCGCAAAACGCTTCCGGCACGCCGTTTTCCACCACGGTTGGCGTCGCCCCTCGGCAAGCAGATGGACCCTGGCGACTGTGTCGATTGGCGACGGATGACCTGGGTAGGTGCAAGCACCACCACTGCCGCTCCCCGCAGCGGGCGCGGACCAGCAACAAAGGGGTTGGGGGCTGCTAGCGCCGTAGCGCGTGTACGCTCGCCATGCTGTCGCCGCCCATCGGCAATGCCATGTCGTCGTCGAGAAGCCGCGTAATTCGGGCAAAGCCGGTGAAGGCCTTCCTTGCTTCCTCTGCCGACATCTGGCCCGACAGGGCGGCCGAGCAGCAATTCAACGCGCACTGATACACTGGCCCACGTCGTCCCGTCGGCCATTTGCGCAAGAAAACCATCGCCTCGGCGACACTATCCACTTCTTCTACAGGATGCCCCTGCCCGCGCGATATCCGCACGGGCGAAAAGAAATGCAGGTAGTCCATTGTTTCCTCCCGTCGATCGAGATGCGCTCGATCGAACCCAATCAAACGCGCCGCACGTCGGTTGGTTCCATGCGGACAACTGAATTTTTGAAGAATTTTCCGACCGGATGCGGCCCTCCGGGTACAAGGCGCGATGTTTGCTTATACCGTCGGAAAGTGGCACGCCACCTTGCGGCCGGGCCTATACTGTTTCAACTCAGGCCGCTCTGTGCGGCACCGCTCCGCCGCTATTGGGCATCGGGGATGGAACCGGCAGCCGGATGGCGGGTTGAGCGGGCTCGGTACATCGCCCGTGAGGACAATGCGCTTGCGCATCCCGTTGGGCGTCGTCTCCACCACGGGAACCGCCGAGATCAGCGCCTGGCTGTAAGGATGGGCGGGGGCTGAAAACACCTCTTCCGCTGGTCCCTCCTCCACGATCGAGCCGAGATACATGACCGCGATGCGGGTCGAGACCTGGCGCACCACGGACAGGTCGTGGGCGATGAAGACATAGGTGAGATCCAGCTTCTCCTGAAGGTCGGCAAGCAGGTTGACGATCTGCGCCTGTACGGACACGTCGAGCGCGGAGACCGGCTCGTCGAGAACGACGAGATCGGGATTGAGGGCAATGGCGCGCGCTATGCCGACACGCTGGCGCTGCCCGCCCGAGAATTCATGGGGGAAGCGCATGACATGGTCCGGCAACAATCCAACGAGGTCGAACAGTTCCGCGACGCGATTGGTGATCTCGCGCGATGAAAGCTTGCCATGGATACGCAGCGGTTCGGCCACGAGATCGCCGACGCGCCGGCGCGGATTGAGCGAGGCCGACGGGTCCTGGAACACCATTTGCAGGCGCCGCCGCAGCGGCCTCAGTTCAGACAGCGACTTCGACGTGATGTCGTCGCCTTCGAACAGAAGCTCACCGTCCGAAATGTCGTAGAGCCTGACCAGGCAGCGCGCCAGCGTGGACTTGCCACATCCGGACTCCCCGACCAATCCGACGGTTTCGCCGCGCCGCACCGTCAGCGAGACATTGTCGACCGCGTGAACGGTCCGCCTGCCTTCAGCGGAAAAACGGGTGCCGATCGAGAAGCGCTTGCCGAGCGAGCGTGTTTCGAGGATTGGACGGTCTTTGTCGATCATCGGTCCGCTCATACCTGCGCCACCCGAAAGCAGGCCGCAGCGTGCGTGGCGGCGCCAAGATCGGGCTTGTCGGTTAGACAAGGCTCGTACCGGACCGGACAACGCGGCCCGAAGGCGCAGCCTTGCGGCAATCGCAGCAGCGACGGCGGTGACCCGGGAATAGCCGGCAGGCGGCGGGGTTTCGCACCGGTCAGCGGCGGGATCGAACCAAGCAATGCGCGCGTATAAGGGTGTCGCGGGTCGGAAAATAACTCCGTGCGGCTGCCGCGTTCGACGATGCGGCCCGCATACATGACCATGACCCGATCGGCGAGTTCGGAGACCACGCCCATGTCATGCGTGATGAAGACGACGGCCGATTTGTGCGTCGAGCGCAGCTTGCGCACGAGATCGAGAATTCCGGCCTGCACCGTTACGTCGAGCGCGGTGGTCGGCTCATCCGCCACCAGCAGCGCCGGGTTGCAGGACAACGCCATCGCAATCACCGCCCGCTGCCGCATGCCGCCGGAGAGCTGGTGCGGGTAGCGCGACATCGCTTCGTGGGGGTTGGGAAAATTCACCTCCGCCAGCAGTTCCTCGACGCGCTCCATGGCCCTGGATTTGCTGATGTTGCGGTGGGCACGGATCTGCTCGGCGATCTGCCAGCCAATCGTGTAGACCGGCGTCAGAGCCGTCATCGGATCCTGGAAGATCATCGCGATCTCGTTGCCCCGCAGGCGCCTGAGTTCGCGCGGAGGCAGTCCGACCAGCTCGCGGCCCTTGTAGCGGATCGAGCCTTCGATGATCGCGTTGGGGTCGGTGATCAGCCCCATCACCGCCAGCAGCGACACTGTCTTGCCGGAGCCGGACTCGCCGACGACACCGAGAATTTCGCTTTCCGCGAGATCGAAGGAAACGCCATCGATGGCCCTCACCAGGCCGTCGTCGGTCCGGAAGGACACTCTAAGGTCGCGCACCGACAATATCATGATGTCCTCAGGCGCGGATCGAGAAGGATGTAGACGAAATCGACAACCGCATTGGCGATGACCACGAACATGGACGCATACATCACCGTTGCCATGATCATCGGCAGATCCAGGTTCTGCAGCGCGTCATAGGTGAGCTTGCCGATACCATGCAGCCCGAACACCACCTCGGTCAGCAGGGCCGAGCCGCCCACCAGTGCGCCGAAATCGAGGCCGAACAGGGTGACGAAGGCGATGAGCGATGTGCGCAAGGCGTGGCGCAGCAGGATACGCGTCTCCGACAGGCCCTTGGCCCGGGCCGTGCGGATATAGTCTTCCTGGATGGATTCGATGATTGCCGCGCGCAACACCCGCCCGTAGATGCCGATGTAGAGAATGGCCAGCGTGATCCAAGGTATGACCAGCGTCAGGAACCAGCCTTTCGGATCGTCGGAAAAATTCTTGTAGCCGAGCGGGGGCACCCAGGAGAACGCCCAGCTGTCGTGGTAGCGGCTCTGGGTGATCAGGTTCATCACCTCCCCCAGCCAATAGACTGGCATGGAAATGCCGAGCAGACCCAACGCCATCAGCAGCTTGTCCAGCCAGCTGTCGCGGGTGGCGGCGGCGACGATGCCGATGGCGATGGAGACAACCACCCACAGAATCGCCGCTCCGAACACCAGCGAGAGCGTGACAGGGATCGAATCCATGACTGCCGGCACCACCTTCCAGCCACGATTGACGAAGGAGGTCAGGTCGCCAGTGACGAAGATCTTCTCCATCATTTTCACATATTGAACGTAGAGTGGCCGGTCGAAGCCGAAGCTGTGGCGCACCGCCTCCAGCACCTCGGGCGATGCATTGCGGCCGGCGATGCGCGCCGCAGGGTCGGCCCCAGGTGTCGCGAAGAAGATCAAAAAGACGATGACCGAGATGCCGAACATCACGAACAGCATCTGACCGAAACGGCGCAGGATGGCATAGATCATCAGTCGCGCCCCAGCCGAACCTTGGAGCGCGGGTCGAGCGCATCGCGCAGGCCGTCTCCGAAGACGTTGAGCGCCATGACGGAAACCGCGATCGCCAGGCCCGGTACCAGCGCCACCAATGGCCTGGTGTAAAGCAGCGCCTGGCCGTCCTGGATGATGGTGCCCCAGCTCGCGGCTGGTGGTTGCACGCCGATCGAAAGGAAGGAAAGCGCCGATTCCGTCAGCATGTTCAGTGCCATCATCAGCGGCACGAAGACGATCAGCGTGGTGGTGATGTTGGGCAGGATGTCGCGCCACAGAATCCGCGGCCCCGGCACCCCCAGATTGATCGCGGCGAGCACGAACTCGCTGTGGCGCAGCGACAGGACTTGCCCGCGTATCGGGCGCGCCACATAGGGTATGTAGACGATACCGATGATGATGACCGGCAGCCACAGACTGCCGGACTCGATCTCGATCGGCCCGATCGAGATGCCTTGCGCGATGGTGACGATGGAAAGCGAAATCGCCAGGAGATAGATCGGAAACGCCCAAAGCACATCCAGCAAGCGCGACAGCACCGTGTCGGTGACGCCGCCGAAATACCCCGCGATCAATCCCGCCGCCGTGCCGAGGATCAGGGTGAAGATGGTGGCCGCACCGGAGATCAGCAGCGAACTCAGCCCGCCATAGAGCATCCGGGCCATGACATCGCGTCCCTGGCTGTCGGCGCCAAGGAAATAATTGCCGAGCCGCCAGGTCGGCCCAAGCGGCGTGTAGCCGAGCCCGAGCCCCTCTGTCGATTGTTCCATCACAGGAACGTCGGCGCCGTCGATCTGGATGACGGCGTCGAGCGTCGAGGCGAATGGGTCCGTTCCTGCCCATTTCGCGTAGAGAGGCGCGCTGAGGCAGGCGAAGACGATGAGGAGGAACACGGCCAGGGACGCCATGGCGGCCCTGTCCGTTGCCAGCTTCGCAAACGCGACGGCCCAAGGCCCTCGCGTCTTGCGCGGCATGGCGACAGCTTCGTTCGACACGGACGTGCCCCTCCGCGGTTCGTTACTTTACCCAGGCCATTACTGTACCCAGGATTGGGTGATCATCCAGTTGAACTGCCGGTTGAACTTGAAATTGCCAACGCGTTTGCTGACGAAGTCGAGCCGCTTGGGCGTGAAGAGGCCGACGGCCGGCGCCTTGTCCGTGACTTGCTTGTCGATTTCAGCCCACAATTTGTCGGCGGCTTTCTGGTCGGTCACGCCGAGGTCCAATGCCTTCTGCATCTTGGCGTCGATATCCTTGTCGCAGAAGCCGGCGATGTTGATTGAAGCGTCCGAACCCTCGCGGAACGAGGCACAGCTGAACAGGATGTTCAGGAAGTCCGAGGCCGCAGGATAGTCCTTGTACCACTGGGTGACGGACATCTGCACTTTGTTGTTGGTGTTCTGGATGTAGGTGAACTGGATGTTGGACGAGATCGGCTTGACGTCGGCGACGTAGCCGATGGTGGTCAGCACGCTCTGCAGATAGACGCCGATGGACCGGGAAATGGCCGTGTCCTCGACGATGATGGTCACCTTCTGGCCCTTGGTGCCCGATTCCTCGACGAGTTGCTTTGCCTTGTCGAGGTCAGGCGCCGACCATTTGGCGCCGGGGTTCTTGGTGAAGGGGCAGTAGTCCTCGTGGCCAGGGAAATCCGGAGGCAGAACCTGGCATACCGGCGAGGCGAGCACCTTGCCGCCGAACAGCTTGACCAGCGTGTTGCGGTCGATCGCATAGGCAACGGCCTGACGCGCCTTTTCGTTGTCGAACGGCGCCAGACGATTGTTGAGCGGCGCATACCACCACGCCGAAAGCGGCGAGATGTGCAACTGGTCCATGGCCTTGGTGCCGAGTTCGCCAAGGCGGTCGCTCGGCAGCGCGTCGAACATCCAGTCGGCTTCCCCATTCTGGATCGCGGTGACGGCGGCTTCCTCGGAGAGGCCGAAATCATATTGGACGACGTCGGGGTAGCCGTCGGGCTGGGCTTCCTCGCTCCACTGTTTGAAGTTGGGGTTGCGGGTCACCGTCATCCCTTTGTTGGGATCGAAGGCGGAGATCATATAGGCGCCGGTGCTGGGGATAGGCTTGGAACCCATGTCTTCCGCGGGCGTCTCCGCCGGCAGGACGACGGCGTGCGGCAAGGCAAGCTTGTAGAGAATCTCGGCGTCCGGCTTGGTCAGGTTGACGGTGATCGTGCCGGCCGCCTCGTCGCCGACAACGCCGCCTTCCAGCGTGCAGCTCTTGGTGTCGGCAAGGCATTTGTCGGCACCGACGATGCCAGCATAGAAGGTACCGGATGTTGGTCCGGAGACCTTGAAGATGCGCTGGAAGGAAGCAACGACGTCCTTCACGCCGAGATCCTTGCCGTCGGAGAACTTGATGCCCTTGCGCAGTTTGAAGGTAAACGTCTTGCCGTCATTGCTGACCTGCGGCAGCGCCTCGGCGAGATCGGGGACGATGGTGAAGCCGTCCATGCCCTCGGCCTTGCGGAAGGCGACCAGCCCGTCATAGATCGGCTGATACATTTGCCAGCCCTGGTCGGTGTAGTTGATATGCGGATCGAGCGTTCCGGCCGCCGAGCGCGCCAGCAGGCGAATGGTGCCGCCGCGATGTTCCTTGAGGTACTCGGCCTGCGCCGGAGCCAGCCACATGCCGGCCAGCAATGCCGCGGCCGATGCCGCGAGAAGCAGTTTCTTCATGTCGTAGTCCCCTTTTCTCAGTTGTCGTTGTCGTCCAGGAAGTCTCCCACCACCCGCATGCATAGATCCTGCTCTTCGACATGCGGCATATGGCTGGAATGCTCGAATACCTGCCAGCGCGATCCCTTGATGCCGTCCTTGAAGGGCTGCACGGTCGCGGGCGTGGCTTCGTCGTGACGGCCGGAAATGATCAGCGTGGGAACATCGATGGCGGGTAATCGGTCGATGATGCTCCAGCTCTTCAGCGTTCCGATGACGTGGAATTCGTTCGGACCATTCATGAGATGATAGACGGTCGGATTGCGTGCGACCTGGGCGAAGGTTTCCGTCACCTCGGGCGGGAACGGAACGACCCGGCAGACATGCCGCTCGTAGAACACCATCGTCGCCTCTTGATAGGCCGGATCGTCCGTCGTGCCGGCCTGTTCGTGCCTTGCCAGTGTCTCCTGCACATCGCTCGGCAGGGCGGCGCGCAACCGGTTGGCCTCTTCCACCCACAGCTTCATGGAAGCCGGTGAGTTGGCGATGGTCAGCGACTTCAGACCCTTTGGCCGCGTCACCCCATATTCAGCGCCCAACATGCCGCCCCAGCTCTGTCCGAGCACGTGGAAGCCGCCGCGGATGCCGAGATGGTCGACGAGGTTTTCAAGTTCATCGATGAACAGCCTGGGCGTCCAGAAATCGGCGCCTCTGTCAGGCAGCAAGGTGGAGTTGCCGCAGCCCAATTGGTCGTAGTGGATGACGGCACGGCCCGTTCGAGCAAGAAGCTTGTACGCATCGACGTAGTTGTGGGCGGCACCTGGCCCGCCATGCAGGATGACGACCGGAGCCTTGTCGGCGTCGAGTTCGCCGCTGACCCGATACCAGGTTTCGTAGTCGCCAAAGCCGGCCCGCCCTTCCCTGGTGGCGATTTCCGATGACATCCCCGCTCCATGCGTGATTGAAGACATGTTGCTTTGTCCCTAGTTCGTGACCCGGCTGGCCTGAACCCATTCTTCCAGCATCTGCACGCCGAATGCCGTGGCGCCTTGCCTGCCAAGGGGCCGATCCGCATCGGCCAGTTCCTTGCCGGCAATGTCGAGATGCACCCAGGGCCGATCCTCGGTGAAGTGACGCAGGAACGCCGCGGCGTAGGGAGCGTCACCGTCTTCCATGTCCTTGGCGTGATGCCGCAGGTCCGCGAACGGCGATTGCAGCCCCTCGTCGTAAGCCCGGTCGAGTGGCAGCTGCCAAAACCGCTCGCCGACCGCTTCTCCGGCCGCGATCATCCGCGAGGCGATGGCGTCGTCGGTGCTGAAGAGGCCGGCGAATACCGATCCGAGACCGCGCATCACCGAATAGGTCAAAGTGGCGAGGTCGACGATCACCGACGGGTTGAAGCGCGAGGCGGCATAGTAGAGGCAGTCGGCCAGGATCAGGCGTCCTTCCGCATCCGTGTCGAACACTTCCACGGTTTGGCCGGACGCTGTCGTGATGATGTCGCGCGGCTTCAGCGCGGTGCCCGACGGCATATTCTCGGCGATGCCGAGCACGCCGACCACGTGCACCGGACTGCCTTGCCGGGCGAGCGCGATCAGCAGGCCGACCACCGCGGCCGCGCCGCCCATGTCAGCCTTCATATCGAACATCTGCTCGCCGCGCTTGATGCAGAGGCCGCCGGAGTCAAAACAGACACCCTTGCCGACGAAGGCCAGCGGTTGTGCGGGGGCACCCTTGCCGCGATAGCGCAGGACCGCGACGCGCGGGGGACGCACCGAGCCTGATCCCACAGCCAGGATCGCGTTCATGCCGAGTTCCCCGAGCCTTGCCGTATCGAGTATCTCGACGTCGATGCCAGCTTCGCGCAACGGCTCCAGATGATCGTGGAAATTGTCGGGATGGAGATGGTTCGGCGGCAGGTTGACCAGAGTACGCGCATATTCGACGCCATCCGCGATCGCATTGATCCGCGCCAGCGCCGAATTCAGCGCCGGACCGCCGGCCCCGACCAGTTGTACCCGCAGGGTCCGATCGGCCCCCGCTCCCGCGCGCCGGTTGCGCATGTCGAAACGATAGCGCCGCAGCCGCATGCCAAGCGCGACCCTTGCCAGGATTTCCGCTCCCGTCAGACCTATGCCTGCAATGGGATCCAGGACCAGGGTAGCCGCGCATTCCCCTTTGCCTTCCAGATGCGCGGCCAAGAGGCCGCCGGCACGCGTCAAGGAGAGCGCGGTGACGGCCTCGGCCTTGCCCAGGGCAAGGACAATCACGCGCCGGGCCGATACCGCTTTAGGGGCGATGACATCGATGCAAGTGCCGGATTCAGCCAGTACGGCTGCATCGGAACAGGCTCGGGAGAGTATCCCGCTCATTTCCGTGTCCAGTGCCGCTGCCCGAGGGCCAAAACCCGTCTGGGCAGTCTGCAAGATCACGACGACGGAGGTTTCCGCGGAAATCTCGTCCGCCGTTTCAAAAACCGGCACTGGCGATTGAGGCATAGGCGGGCGTTCTCCTCATTGCGGGGGCTTTGGCCGAGGCGTCGCTTGCAGCTCGTGCAATGCTTCGCCCGCCACCGGTGGAAGCCGGTCAAACCGGTCGCCGCCGTTAGTGGAATGGTGCCGAAGTTCCCGAATAGCCGTTTTCGTAAGACGACTTAGTTGCTCTTGCCTCTTGGGTATCCCTGAACGGGCCAAGCGATCAAACGCCAATTTTGTCCAAGTCGATTGACAAAAACTCAACTGACAATTCATGATCGGCCAATGGCCCTACCCTCACTCAACGGCATGCGCGCTTTCGAGGCCGCAGCACGTCTTGGCAGCATCAAGGATGCGGCGGAGGAGCTGCATTTGACGCCCTCGGCGATCAGCCGCCACATCCGTGCACTCGAACGCAATCTCGGCCAGGACCTGTTCGAGCGCGGCTTTCGCCAGATAACGCCGACCATCCGGGGTTCATACTATGCGCGCAGCCTCTCCGAGGCGTTCGAGGCCATCTGGCGCGCCACCGACGATGTCAGTCTCGCCGACGGCCCGAGCCGCGGCAGGACCCAGCGTGTCCGGGTCCTGTGCGTGCCCGCTGTCCTGAACCTTTGGCTGGCGGACCGGTTGCCGAATTTTCGCCGGCAGCATCCGACCGTGGATCTGGAGATCTCGACATCGGGCAAGCGGGCCAATTTCGATTTGGCCATTGTCGACGAGTTCGTCTACAAGGCCGGCCCGGCGCTGACGCTGCTGATCCCGCTGGTTCTGACGCCGGTCTGTGCACCCTCGTTGCTTGAAGGGCCGATGCCACTGCTGTCGCCGGCCGATCTGGTTAATCACCACCTGATCCACGAATGCGAGACCATGCGATGGAAGCGCTGGCTGGAGCAGGAAGGCGTTTTGGACACCACGCCGAAATCCAGCACGACGCTGGATGACTGCACGCTGATCATGCGCGAGGCCATCAATGGCGCTGGAATAGCGCTTGCCGACACGATGATGGCGCAGGATTTGCTTCAGCAAGGCAAGCTGGTCGCCCCATTCAGCGCCCGCCATACCTATCCGGCCGGCATCTACCTGCATCAGCGCCGCAGTATCGGCAACAAGCCGGGTACCGGCCTGTTTCAGGATTGGCTGCTTTCCGAAGTCGAGGACCACAAGCGGATGATGGCCATCGCCTAGGCTGCCGCTCTTGCGTCAGAAGTTGGGAAGACGGGTTTATCCAGTCTGGCGCCGTGGATCGAAAATTCGAATCAACAGACAGGGCGCTTTTCAAAAGCGGTTCACCATCAACGCCCGCCGATAATCGCGGTTCGCATTGAATATCTTTAAGGTCAAAGCCGGCAAATCGGTTGCTTGTCGGTTCCCCTGCGTCAGGCGTAACCTCTGCGGTCAACGCGTGAGGGCGCGTGCTGCAAGAAGGGGATATTGCAATGACGATACAAGGCGCATCGCCTGACCTGTATAATGAAGACCTCGCTCCCGCCAAGGTTCGAAACTGGGGACCGTTCTCGATCTTCAATGTCTGGACATCGGACGTCCATAGCCTGTGGGGCTACTATCTCGCCGCCAGCCTGTTTTTGTTCTGCGGAGGCTTCGTCAATTTCATCATCGCCATCGGCATCGGCTCGCTGATCATCTACGCATTGATGAACATGGTCGGCTATGCCGGTGTGAAAACCGGTGTGCCCTACCCCGTGCTGGCCCGAGCCTCCTTCGGCATCTGGGGCGCCAACATTCCGGCACTGGTGCGCGCCATCGTCGCCTGCTTCTGGTATGGCGCGCAGACTGCCGCCGCCTCCGGCGCCATCGTCGCATTGCTCATCCGCTCGCAATGGTTCGCCGATTTCAACGCCAACACCCATTTCCTCGGCCATTCCGGCCTGGAGGTGATCTGCTTCGTGGTCATATGGGCCCTGCAACTGCTGATCATCCAGAAAGGCATGGAAACGGTGCGCCGCTTCCAGGATTGGGCAGGACCCGCCGTCTGGGTGATGATGCTGCTCCTGGCCATTTATCTGTGCGTCAAATCCGGAACCTTCGCCTTCACCAGCGACATCCCGATGGACGTGCTTCTGGAGAAGACCAGGGATGCCGGCGTGCCTGGAACGCCGGGCTCGTGGACGTCGCTGTTCGCGGTGGCCGCGATCTGGGTGACGTATTTTTCGGCGCTCTATCTCAATTTCTGCGATTTCGCCCGCTATGCCCCCGATCAGGCAGCGCTGCGCAAGGGCAATATCTGGGGCCTGCCGGTCAACCTCATCCTGTTCTCGCTGGTCGCCGGCGTCACCACCATCGCCGCCTACGACGTCTATCAT
The DNA here is from genome assembly GCF_004791315.1 of Mesorhizobium sp. M8A.F.Ca.ET.208.01.1.1. Taxonomy (NCBI): domain Bacteria; kingdom Pseudomonadati; phylum Pseudomonadota; class Alphaproteobacteria; order Hyphomicrobiales; family Phyllobacteriaceae; genus Mesorhizobium; species Mesorhizobium sp. M8A.F.Ca.ET.208.01.1.1. The sequence continues at coordinate 1,005,672 of NZ_SRUT01000001.1, read as the reverse complement.
GAAGTGCTGCTGCATCCCGACCAGATCTCGGCCAAGTTCGACAGCTGGTTCCTGGCTGCCCTTGCGGCCTTGACCTTCGCGGTGGCGACCTTGGGTATCAACGTGGTGGCCAACTTCGTCTCACCCGCGTTCGACTTCTCCAACGTCTTCCCGCGTCAGATCGACTTCAAGAAGGGTGGCTACATCGCCGCGCTGATTGCGCTCGTACTCTATCCCTTCGCGCCGTGGGAAGGCAGCGCCGCCTCCTTCGTCAACATCATCGGCGCGACGATGGGACCGATCTTCGGCGTCATGATGGTCGATTACTACCTGATCCGGAAGGGCGAGGTCGACGTCGAGGCACTCTACCGCGAGGACGGCGAATTCCGCTTCCAGGGCGGCTGGCACGTCAATGCCTTCATCGCCGCCGGGATCGGCGCCGTCTTCTCCTCGATCCTGCCGAACTTCACCAACTGGCTGCCGTCCTGGTGGGGCGTCTATGGCTGGTTCTTCGGCGTGGCGATCGCCGGCGTCATCTACTACGTGCTGCGCACCGCGGCCGTGGGCGCAGGCGCCAAGACAGCGAAGGCTTGAAGCAGGCCTTAGGCAGTGGGCGGTAGGGCCTAGGGAACTACTGCCTACTACCTACTGCCTACTGCCTACTGCCTACTGCCTACTGCCTACTGCCTACTGCCTAACCATCTCGGCCAGCTTGCGCACAGTATTCCAGTTGCGCGAGGTGCCAATGCCGAGGCGCCTGTGATTGGCGGCCGCAAGCAGGCGCGAACTTGGCCTCTCGCGCGAAAACACAAGCCATATGTCGCCACCGACCAGAAGCACCTTTTCGTCCCCGGCGGCACGGGTCTGAAGACCCGATATGGCATCTCCGGCTACAGGCTTGCGCATTACGCGCACCGCGACCTGGTCGCCGGCTTCCACCGAGTCAGCCGGGAATGGATTGCTGGTTGCGAGTGTCAGCCAATCCCCGGCACTGCGGACAATGATGTCGACGTGGCGGCCAAAGGCCTTTTCGAAGGCGACCTCAAGGCGTGTCTCAAGCGTGGCGACCGAAATCTTTTCACTCTCGAACACCAGGTTGCCGGTCGCCACCAAGGTGCGGACATTCTTTAGGCCGATGCCTTCCGCCATCGCCTTGAGGTCGGACATGACGACCCGCCGCCCCTCTCCCAGGATGATGCTGTAGAGGAGCGCGACATAGGTCCGCATGGAATCAGTCAGACCAGCCGGCTCTGCTCCACCGCCGCCTCGATGAAGCTGGCGAACAGCGGATGCGGATCGAGCGGCCGGCTCTTCAGCTCGGGGTGATACTGCACGCCGATGAACCAGGGATGGTCGGGATACTCGACCGTCTCAGGCAGCACGCCGTCGGGCGACATGCCGGCAAAGACCAGCCCGCAATCCTCCAGGCGCTGCTTGTAGTCGATATTGACCTCATAGCGGTGCCGGTGACGTTCGGAAATCTGGGTGTCGCCATAGATATCGGCGATCTTCGAGCCCTTGGCGAGCTCGGCCTGGTAGGCGCCGAGCCGCATGGTGCCGCCGAGATCCCCGGTCGCCCGGCGCTTTTCCAGCATATTGCCCTTCAGCCATTCGGTCATCAAACCGACGACCGGTTCCTTGGTCGGGCCGAACTCGGTCGAGGAGGCATGTTCGACGCCGGCCAGGGATCTTGCCGCCTCGATGCAGGCCATCTGCATGCCGAAGCAGATGCCGAAATATGGCACCTTGCGCTCACGCGCGAATTTCGCCGCCAGGATCTTGCCCTCCGAGCCGCGTTCGCCGAAGCCGCCGGGCACCAGGATACCGTGCACCTTCTCAAGCCAAGGCGCCGGGTCTTCCTTTTCGAAGATTTCCGATTCGATCCAGTCGAGCTTGACCTTGACGTGGTTGGCCAACCCGCCATGCGAGAGCGCCTCGATCAGCGATTTGTAGGCATCCTTGAGGCCGGTATACTTGCCGACGATGGCGATGGTGACCTCGCCCTCCGGATTGTGGATGCGGTTGGAGACAGCCTGCCACGGTTCCATGCGCGGCTTGGGCGCCGGGTCGATGCCGAAGGCGGCCAGCACTTCCGAATCGAGACCTTCCTTGTGGTAGGCCATAGGCACGTCGTAGATGTGCGGCACGTCGAGCGCCTGGATGACGGCGCTCTCCCGGACATTGCAGAACAGCGACAGCTTGCGGCGCTCTTCCTTGGGAATGGCGCGGTCGGCGCGCACCAGAAGTATGTCGGGCGCGATGCCAATGCCGCGCAATTCCTTGACCGAATGCTGGGTCGGCTTGGTCTTCAGCTCACCTGCTGTCGGGATATAGGGCATCAAGGTCAGATGCACGTAGACGGCATTGTTGCGCGGCAGATCGTTGCCGAGCTGGCGGATTGCCTCGAGAAACGGCATCGCCTCGATGTCGCCGACCGTGCCGCCGATCTCGCACAGCACGAAATCATAGTCGTCATTGCCGTCGAGGACGAAGTTCTTGATCTCGTCGGTAACGTGCGGGATGACCTGCACGGTCGCGCCGAGATAGTCGCCACGCCGCTCGCGCTCGATGATGTTCTTATAGATACGCCCGGTCGTGATGTTGTCCTGCTGATTGGCGGAACGGCCGGTGAAGCGCTCGTAATGACCAAGATCGAGATCGGTTTCGGCACCGTCATCGGTGACGAACACCTCGCCATGCTGGTACGGCGACATCGTGCCGGGGTCGACATTGAGGTAGGGATCGAGTTTTTTGATGCGAGCGCGATAGCCTCGCGCCTGCAGGAGAGCCCCAAGGGCCGCTGCGGCAATGCCTTTTCCAAGTGAGGAAACCACGCCGCCTGTGATGAATACATATCGCGCCATGGGAGTCATCGCTTAACGCGGCCGGATTGATTCCGCCAGAGAAAAAACCGCCGCGAAGGCTTTTTCCCAAGAAGGCGCTCGGACCATGATCCCTAAAATGGAATCCGGTTTTTTGGACAGGATCCCGACCAAAACGGGTTTTGATCGAGACCTTCCGTCCGGAATTGGCGTAAAAACAAAGACTTAGAGCAGGTCGGCGATTCTATCAAACGTTGAACCGCTCCAAGCAAAACAAAAGGGCCGGCTGAGCCGGCCCTTTCGGCATGATGATGGAAACGTCAGATGATGACGACCTTGGTGCCGACCCGGACGCGGCTGTAGAGATCCATGACGTGCTCGTTCATCATACGGAAGCAGCCATTGGAGGCGCTGGTGCCGATAGACTGCGGCGCGATGGTGCCGTGAATACGCAGATGCGTGTCCTTCTTGCCGTCATAGAGATAAATGGCGCGGGCACCGAGCGGGTTCTGTCCGCCGCCGGCCATGCCATCCTTGTACTGGCCGTAGTGCTTTGGCTCGCGCTTCTGCATGTCGAGTGTCGGGATCCAGCGCGGCCATTCCTGCTTGTCGCCGACCGCGACCGTGCCCTTGAACTGCAGGCCTTCGCGGCCGACCGCGATGGCATAGCGACGCGCGGTCGTGGACGATTCGACGAGATAGAGCCGGCGAGCGCTGGTGTCGATGACGATCGTGCCGGCATCATAGCCCGTAAATTCCACGTCCTGAGGCACGAATTCCGGCTTCACCTTGAACGGCTTCTTGGCGTTTCTCTGGGCAAGTGCCGAATCGAGCGCGCGGGTCTCGGGCAGATAGCTGATCGATGAACCCGATGAAGTTCCACCGAACAGGCCGGCGAACAGGCCGCCACTCGACTGCTTCTGGCCGCCGACGACCTCGCTGCGCAGTTCGCCATTGTTGCCGGTCAAAGCGACATTCATCGCTTCGGCCGGGATAGGCTCAGCCGATTGGATCGGCGTGACGGGTTCAATCGGTTCGATGATCTTGGTGGTCTTCTTGGCTGTGTTGGCCTCGGCCACTTCAGCCGCCGGAGCGCTTTTGCCCTTCTGGGCCAGGAAGGCCTGCCGTGCGGCATCGGCCCTGGCTTTCGCCGCTTCGCGCATCGCCAGCTTCCTGGCCTCGAGCGCCTTGGCCTTGGCGTTCTCCTTGTCGGCAACGATCTTGGCCTCGATCTTCTTGATCTGGGCAAGATCGTCCGGCGTCGGGTTTTTCTTCTTCTTGAGAAGCTTCAACTGCGCCGCATCGCTTTTGGCCGCGACGGGGATGGCGTCGGTTTTCTCAAGCGACACCGGCTGTTGTGCGGCCATGTTTGCCGGCATGGCGGCGAAGGCCGGGGAACTCATGCCGATTGCGGCGCAAAGTCCCAGGAAAATGAAGCTGCGAAGCTGCATGGCGAAGATCCGATCGTTCAATGCTTGTTGCCCACGGCGTCGCCCGGCGTCCCCCAAGGACGCCGAAAATGCCGCGTGCAATCTATAGTCGAATAAGCGCGGATGCCTCAAGCGCGAGACCGCACTGCTGCCCGTCGAATCTTCGTGATCGCGCAGCATTTGCCGCGACTGTGTTCAAACGATCACAGATCGCGGTTTGGAAACGTCGAGGTTTACTGGTTCGGAACCTGGGGCGCCGCCGGCGCTGTGTTGGTGGTTCCATTGGTGGCCGGCGGCGTTGAGCCTGCGGCGGGGGCAGTGGCCGGGGCCGTTGCCGGAGGCTTTGCCGCGGCGTCGTTTCCGGATGGCGGCGTCGGCGTGGTGGTGCCGGCGGGAGCCGGGGTGGTGGTGCCGGGCAGTTGGTTGAGCACGCCCTTGCCAGCACCGTCCGAGGTCACGGGAACCCGGTCGAGAATGTCGATCGGCTTCTCGCCGTAGCGGGCAATGATCGACAAGGTCAGCGACGTCACGAAGAACGCTGCCGCCAGGATCGCCGTCGCCCGGGTCAACGCGTTGGCCGCGCCGCGCGCCGTCATGAAGCCCGACCCGCCACCAATGCCGAGGCCGCCGCCTTCGGAACGCTGCAGCAGCACCACGCCGACAAGGGCGAGCACGACCATGAGATGGATGACGATCAGTACGGTTTGCATAGTTTATCCTGGCAAGGCCTTGCCCGGCCGCGGACACGACCGGTGAATTGGAGGCGGCTCAATACAATGCTTTCACGGCATTTCCAAGCCCGTGGCCGGAATATGGGAAGCAACGTGCCCTTTGCAACGAATTTGGACGAGATGGGACCCGCCCATCGTCGTGGATCTCAGCCTGCAATGCTGCGATAGGCTTCGGCGATACCCAGGAAATCAGCCGCTTTCAGGCTGGCGCCGCCGACCAGCGCGCCATCGACGTTCCTGACGCCCAGCAGTTCGACCGCGTTGGACGGCTTGACCGAGCCGCCATAGAGAATGCGCATCCTGGCAGCGGCGGTCCCCAGCTTTTCCGACAGCTTTTCGCGGATATGCGCATGCGCCTCGGCCGCATCGGCCGCCGTTGGCGTCAGGCCGGTGCCGATCGCCCACACCGGCTCGTAGGCGATAATGGTATTGGACGGCGTGGCGCTCGGCGGCACCGAGCCTTCAACCTGGCGCGAAAGCACCTCCAGCGTGGCGCCGGCTTCACGCTGCTGCTGCGTCTCGCCGATGCATACGATGGCCACCAGTCCGGCACGCCAGGCCGCGGTGGCCTTGGCCTGGACCGTCGCATCGTCCTCGCCGCGTTGTTCGCGGCATTCGGAGTGACCGACAATGACATGGCTCGCGCCCGCGTCCTTCAGCATCTCCGCCGAGATGCAGCCGGTATAGGCGCCGCTTTCCTTGGGGTGGCAGTCCTCACCGCCGGCATGGACAGGCGTGCGCGACAGGATCTCCGCCGCATGGGAAAGCAGCGTCGCGGGAACACAGACCAGTGCTTCGGTCTCGGCGTCGAGCCCGCTCATGAAACCGTTGCCGATCATCCTGAGTTCGTTCAGCGAGGCGCTGGTGCCGTTCATTTTCCAGTTGCCGGCGACAAGCGGGCGAATTCCTGGCGTCATGGTGTGCTTCTCCGGGCGATATCAGGCTCTGGCCCTCACTACCAAAATCAGGCCACAAAGCAATCGACAGTGGACCGGAAGGGCGCTATTGCGCTTGTTTCAGACTCGGCGCATGCGAAAATGCGCATAAATCGGAAGTAACCATGCTTGGTATATTGAGAAGCGCGGCAGGTACCTGGGTCGCGAAGACGCTGCTTTCGCTGCTGGTGGTCAGTTTCGCTGCCTGGGGCATCTCCGGAAAGCTCATGGGCGGCTTTGCGGGCCACGATTCGGTGATAACCGCTGGTGGAACCAAGGTATCGATCAACGAATACCGCCTTGCCTATGACCGCCAGCTCGCCGTCATGTCGCAGCAGTTCGGTCAGCGCCTCACTCATGAACAGGCAAAGGCGCTCGGCATCGACAATCAGGTGCTGGCGCAACTCGTCTCCGGTGCCGTTCTCGACGAACAGGCACGCAAGCTGGGCCTCGGCCTCTCCAAGGACCGGCTGGCTGAACTCACCCGCGAAGATCCGGCGTTCAAGGGCCCTGGCGGTCAGTTCGACCGGCGGACATTCGACTACATGCTGCACGAGGTCGGCATGCGGCCCGAGGATTACCTGAAGAACCGCGCCCAGGTGGCGGTGCGCCAGCAGATCGTCGAGGCTGTCTCGGACGGCCTCAAAGCCCCCGACACGTTCTTCAAGGCAGTCGCGCTCTACCGCGGCGAAGACCGCACCGTCGACTATCTGACATTGCCAAAGACGCTGGTCGAGCCGATCGAGGCGCCGAGCGACAGCGTGCTCCAGGCTTATTTCGAGGCCAACAAGAAAACCTACGCCGCACCTGAGTACCGCAAATTCTCCTATGTCCGCCTGGAACCGGTGGACATCATGGATACGACCGCGGTCACCGACCAGCAGGTCAGTGACGACTACAACAAGAACAAGGCGCGCTACACCACACCCGAAATGCGCACCATCGAGCAGCTTGTGTTCAAGACGCCGGATGCCGCGAAGGCAGCGCTCGATTCGCTCAAGGCAGGTGCCACCTTCGACAAGCTGGTGACCGCCGAAGGCAAGACCCCGGCCGATATCCTGCTTGGCACGCTCGCCAAGGACAAGATCGCCGACAAGGCGGTTGCCGATGCCGCCTTCGCGCTCAATGCCAATGAAGTCAGCCAGGTCGTTCAGGGCACCTTCGGTCCAGTGCTGCTGCGCGTGACCGAGATCAAGCCCGAGGTGGTGAAGCCGCTTGCCGAAGTGTCCGACCAGATCCGCAAGGACCTGGCGCTGGGTGAGGCAAGCCGCATCCTTTTGGATGTGCACGACAATTATGAGGACACCCGTGCATCGGGCAGTTCGCTGGCCGACGCGGCCGCCAAATTGAAGCTCAAGGACATCACCATCGACGCCATCGATCGCAATGGCCTGAGGCCCGATGGCACCATCGTCAAGGACCTGCCGGAATCGCCGTCGCTGATCAAGGCCGTCTTTGATGCCGAACCCAACACCGAAAACGAAGCGCTGACCACGGCGGACAACGGCTTCGTCTTCTATGAGGTTGGTTCGATCACACCGGCTCGCGACCGCACTCTTGATGAGGTGCGCCAGAGGGTGGTCGCCGACTGGACGGCTGCCGAGACCACCAAGCGGCTCGCCGCCAAGGCGGACGAACTCGAGAAGCGGCTCAAGGCCGGCGCCACGCTCGATGTCATCGCCAGTGAACTCAAGCTGGAAAAGCAGACCAAGCGCGGCCTGAAGCGCGAAGCCGATGATGCCGATTTCGGCAAGGAGGGCGCCGCCGTGATGTTCGGCGTCGGCGAAGGCGGCACCGGCTTGATCCCCTCGCCCACCGGCGACGGCCAGATCCTGTTCAAGGTCGCCGAAGTGTTCGAACCGGCCGGCGCCGACGCCAGCTCGGTGCCGGACGACGCGCAGAAATCATTCACCTCCGGCATGTCCGACGACCTGCTCGACCAATTGGTGGCGCAGTTGCAGACGCAATACGATGTCCGCATCGACCAGGCCGCCGTTGCCCAAGCCTCGACAAGATGAGCGCGCTGAAAACCCATATCGCCAAGGTCGCGACCGGCACCGCCCTGTCCTTCGAGGAGGCGTGCGAGGCCTTCGACATCATCATGTCGGGCGATGCGACCCCAGGGCAGATCGGCGGCTTCCTGATGGCGCTGCGCGTGCGCGGCGAGACGGTCAGCGAGATTTCAGGCGCCGTCGCCACGATGCGTGCCAAGATGCTGCGCGTCGATGCCCCTGACGGCGCCATCGACATCGTCGGCACCGGCGGCGATAATTCGCACTCGGTCAACATCTCGACAGGATCAGCCTTCGTCATTGCGGCCAGTGGCGTGCCGGTCGCCAAGCACGGCAATCGCGGCCTGTCCTCGCTGACCGGTGCGGCCGATGTCCTGATCGCGCTCGGCGTCAAGATCGACCTCTCGCCCGAGTTCATCGGCCGTTGCATTCGTGAGGCAGGCGTCGGCTTCATGTTCGCCCCCGCACACCATCCGGCGATGAAACATGTCGGCCCCACACGCGTCGAGCTCGGCACCCGCACCATCTTCAACCTGCTCGGTCCCCTGTCCAATCCGGCGGGGGTGAAGCGGCAGATGGTCGGCGTGTTCCTGCCGGAATGGATCATGCCGGTGGCCGAGACGCTGAAGGCGCTCGGCACCGAGCACGCCTGGGTCGCCCATGGCGACGGCTATGACGAGATCACCACCACCGGGCAGACGCAGGTTGCCGAACTGGTTGGCGGCGAGATACGCAGCTTTACGCTGACCCCTGAAGAGGTTGGACTGAAGCGCCATACCAAGGACGAGCTGCGCGGCGGTGACGCCGCCTACAATGCCAAGGCCTTGCGCGATATGCTGGGCGGCGCCGCCGGCGCCTACCGCGACACAGTCTTGATGAACGCCGGCGCCGGACTGGTGATTGCGGGCAAGGCGACGACGCTGGGTGACGGCATCGCCATCGCCGCGCAGGCGATCGACAGCGGCCGGGCGCTGCAGGTGCTCGACCGGCTGGTCGAAATTTCGAACGGGTGAACCGTGTCTGACATTCTGCGCAAGATCGAAGCCTACAAGCGCGACGAGATAGCCGCCGCCAAGGCACGCGTACCGCTGGCAGAGATCAAGGCGCACGCAAAAGACGCCGACGCACCGCGCGGCTTTCTCGCGGCGCTCGACGCGAAACGCAAATCCGGCGATTTCGCCCTGATCGCCGAAATCAAGAAGGCAAGTCCCTCCAAAGGGCTGATCCGTGCGGACTTCGATCCGCCGGCATTGGCGAAGGCCTATGAGAAAGGCGGCGCCGCCTGCCTTTCCGTACTGACGGACGAGCCGTCCTTTCAGGGGGCGCCGGAATTCCTCACCAGGGCAAGGGCAGCCGTCGCCCTGCCCGCGCTACGCAAGGATTTCCTGTTCGATTCCTACCAGGTCCATGAAGCTCGCGCCTGGGGCGCGGACGCTATCCTGATCATCATGGCCAGTGTTGACGACGACTTGGCGCATGAGCTGGAAACGACCGCGTTCGAACTCGGCATGGATGCGCTGATCGAGGTCCACGACGAGGCCGAGACGGAGCGCGCGTTGAAATTGTCGTCGCGGCTGATCGGCATCAATAACCGCAATCTGAGAACGTTCGAGACCAGCCTTGAGACCTCCGAGCGGCTGGCGGCCATGGTACCTGCCGATCGCCTGCTGGTTAGCGAGAGCGGCATCTTCACCCATGACGATTGTCTCAGGATGCAAAAGAGCGGCATCGGCACCTTTCTCGTCGGCGAAAGTCTGATGCGGCAACAGGACGTCGCCGCCGCGACGCGCTTGCTCCTGACGGGCAAGGCAGTAGCCGAGGCGATCTGATCGTGGCCAACCTCACGCACCTTGGCGCGCAGGGCGAGGCCAACATGGTCGATGTCGGCGACAAGGAAGAGACGACGCGCACCGCGATCGCCGAAGGCTTCGTCTCCATGCAGCCCGAGACATTGAAGACCATTCTCGCCGGCAACGCCAAGAAAGGTGACGTGCTTGGCACCGCGCGCATCGCCGGGATCATGGCGGCCAAGAAGACGCATGAGTTGATCCCGCTCTGCCACCCTCTGCTGCTGACCAAGGTTTCCGTCGACATCGAGCCAGACCATGCTCTGCCCGGCCTCAGAGTCACGGCGCTGGCGCGCGTTACCGGCAAGACCGGCGTCGAGATGGAAGCATTGACCGCCGCGTCCGTGGCCTGCCTGACCATCTACGACATGGCCAAGGCGGTGGACCGCGCCATGGTCATCTCCGGTATCCGGCTGGCCGAAAAGACCGGCGGCAAGTCCGGCGACTACAAGGCAGGTGCCTGATGGTGCTGGTTCCGGTCGCCGAGGCGCTCGAACGCCTCCTCGACGGCGCCGTGCCGCTGGCCGGCGAAAGCGTCCCCCTCATCGAGGCTGTCGATCGTGTGCTGGCCGAAGCGGTGGTGGCGCTTCGCACCCAGCCGCCCTTCAACGCTTCTGCCATGGACGGCTATGCGGTGCGAGTCGCCGACGTGGCGTCGGTGCCGTCGAAACTCTCGGTGATCGGGATGGCGCCGGCCGGGCGTGGCTTTGACGGCGCGGTCGGCCAAGGACAAGCCGTGCGCATCTTCACCGGCGCACCGCTGCCTCATGGTGCCGATACCATCGTCATCCAGGAGAATGTCAGGGATCTCGGCGGTGGCAATATCGAAGTGGTCGAGCCCACCGCCGAGTGGCGCAACATCCGCCGCGTCGGCCTCGATTTTTCCAAGGGCGACGTGCTGCTGGAGAAGGGGCGCTTGCTCGACCCGGCTGCACTGTCGCTGGCGGCATCGGCCAACCACCCCCGAGTGAGCGTGGTGAAACGGCCGTTGGTCGCCATCATCGCCACCGGTGACGAGCTGTTGCAGCCCGGCAGCGAACTCGGGCCGGACCAGATCATCTCGTCCAACGCTTATGGCGTCGCCGCGGCAGCACGGTCGGTCGGTGCCCGCGCGCTCGATCTCGGAATCGCCGCCGACCGCAAGGACGCCATCGCCGCCCTGGTCAGGAAAGCGGTGGCCGCCGGCGCCGATGTTATCGTCACGCTGGGCGGTGCCTCGGTGGGCGACCATGACCTTATCCATGACGTGCTGACCAGCGAAGGCATGACCCTCGGCTTCTGGAAGATCGCCATGCGTCCTGGCAAGCCGCTGATGTTCGGGCGCCTCGGCGATGTCAGATGCATCGGCCTGCCCGGCAATCCGGTGGCAAGCCTGGTCTGCTCGCAATTGTTCCTGAAGCCGCTTCTGGCAAGGCTCGGCGGTCGCGATCATCGTCAGGATATCCGCCAGGCGCGGCTGGGCGCCGCAATGGCGGCCAACGATCTGCGCCAGGATTATGTGCGGGCGGTGGTCCGGGAAGACGGCAGCGGGTTGGTGGCGACGCCGTTCGGCATCCAGGATTCTTCAATGCTGAGGATGCTTGCCGATGCCAACGGATTGGTCGTGCGCGCGCCTTTTGCTCCCGCATCTGTTGCCGGAGACCCTTGCAGCGTTCTGATGTTGCGTTGAAGAATTATCTCATAAATAGCTGATAACAGGACAAAAATAATCTCGGCTATTCCGAGATCAAAGTCCGCGTCAAGGCGTGCGCTGGATCGGCAAGGCCATCGACAACATCGTAATGATGCCGATCCGGTTCGACCACGGCGTTGGTAATTGCGCCAAGTCCGGTCCAGATGTTGGCGAGCAACGCATTCTGGCGCAAGAACTCGGAACGCTCCCCGCCGCCGGCCCAGCAGGTGATACGGACACCATCCAGGGGGCGCAGCAGTGCCGGGCTTTCCATCTGCGCCTCATGCTCATCGATTTTCAGCGTCGCGTTCATGTCCGTGCGCATCAGCGGGCGCAAATCATGCAAGCCTGAAATCGAAACGACATGGCGTATGCGCCGCGCGACACCGGCAGCCAAAGGCGTGGTCACCGTCACCATGCGGCTGGCGAGATGTCCACCGGCCGAATGTCCGGTCAGAATCAATGGCCCGTCGACCATTGCCGCGGCCCTGCTGATAGCCGTCCCGATTTCGGTGACGATGCCGGCGATGCGTATGTCCGGGCACTGGGTGTAGGACGGCATCGCCACGGCAAAACCGCTGTCGACCGCGCCGCCGGCGAGGTGCGACCACAAGCTCTTGTCGGTCTCCATCCAATAGCCCCCATGGATGAACACCACGAGGCCCCTCGGCGCGGCCTTGGGCAGAAAGAGGTCGAAGCGGTTGCGCGGACGATCGCCATAGGCAATGTCGATACGTGCCCGGCCCTGTGCCGATAGCGCATCGCGGAACGCCTGCGCGGGTTCCGCCCATGCGGCCGGCCAACGGTCACTGCCGGCGATATTGGCGCCGTTGGCGTAGGCATTGTCCCAGTCGGCAATGCGATGGTCTGGCATCGGCACCCTCCCCCGAAGCGGCATCGTTTCTGCACTAGCAATGGCCGCCGCCACGTCATGCGTCAATGCTCCGGCAAAAACATTTTAGGCTTGAAACAAATTTCGACTGGTGCGATCATGCCTGCGGAACAGTCGACAATGGGAGGTCCGCTGTGCTGTCCGAATCTGCCAATCGTCACCTTTCCGGCGACATGGTCGACAAGGTGTAGCCGGTTGCACGAAGCCTTCCGCGAAAGATGGGAATTCAGATCCACCGCCTCCGGCCAGGGGCCCCCACGCTGGCCGGGCAGCAGACAGGGACAGCGGCGACATGCTTGGGCCTTCAGCGCATACCGACACGTTCACGCGCGATCATCTGCCGCCGCCCGAACAATGGCCCGACTTCCTGCTCGACGGCCTCGACTACCCCGAACATCTCAACGCCGGTGTCGAATTGACCGACCGGCTGGTCGAGAAGGGTCTCGGCGACCACACCGCCCTGATCGGCAATGGCCGCCGCCGCACCTACAAGGAACTGTCCGACTGGACGAACCGGCTCGCCCACGCGCTGGTCGAGAATTATGGCGTCAAGCCGGGCAACCGGGTGTTGATCCGCTCCGCCAATAACCCAGCCATGGTCGCCTGTTGGCTGGCCGCCACCAAGGTCGGCGCCGTCGTCGTCAACACCATGCCGATGCTGCGTGCCGGCGAACTCACAAAGATCGTCGACAAGGCCGAGATCACGATCGCGCTCTGCGACACCAGGCTGATGGACGAGATGACCGCCTGCGCCAAGGACAGCGCGTTCCTGAAGCAGGTGATCGGCTTCGACGGCACCGCCAACCATGATGCCGAGCTCGACCGCGCCGCCCTCGACAAGCCCGTCACCTTCACCGCCGTCAGCACCGGCCGCGACGATGTCGCCCTGCTCGGCTTCACCTCGGGCACGACGGGCGTGCCGAAGGCGACGATGCATTTCCACCGCGACCTGCTGATCATCGCCGATGCCTACGCCCGCGAAGTCCTGCAGGTGACGCCGGACGACATCTTCGTCGGCTCGCCGCCGCTCGCCTTCACCTTCGGTCTTGGCGGGTTGGCCATCTTTCCCCTGCGCTTCGGCGCGGCGGCGACCCTGCTGGAACAGGCGACGCCACCCAACATGATCCACATCATCGAGACCTACAAAGCGACCATTTCCTTCACCGCGCCGACCGCCTACCGAGCCATGCTGAAGGCCATGGATGAGGGTGCCGACCTGTCATCGCTGCGTGTTGCCGTTTCCGCCGGTGAGACGTTGCCGGCTCCGGTCTTCGAAGAGTGGACACGAAAGACCGGCAAGCCGATCCTCGATGGCATCGGCGCCACCGAAATGCTGCACATCTTCATCTCCAACCGCTTTGACGACAGGAAGCCCGCTTCGACCGGCAAGCCGGTCGGCGGCTACGAGGCTCGCATCGTCGACAACGACATGCGCGAAGTGCCGCGTGGCGAGACCGGACGGCTGGCGGTGCGCGGGCCAACCGGCTGCCGCTACATGGCCGATGACCGACAGAAGGACTATGTGCGCGACGGCTGGAACCTCACCGGCGACACCTTCACGCAGGATGAGGACGGCTTCTTCCACTTCGCCGCGCGTTCCGACGACATGATCGTCAGCGCTGGCTACAACATCGCCGGACCCGAGGTCGAGGCGGCGCTGCTTTCGCATCCCGATGTCGCCGAATGCGCTGTCATCGGCGCCGAGGATGGCGAGCGCGGCCAGATCGTCGAGGCGCATGTCGTGCTTGTGCAAGGTGTTTCGCCGGACGCAATGACCGTCAAGCGCCTGCAGGACCACGTCAAGGCAACCATCGCGCCTTACAAATACCCTCGATCGGTCAAATTCATCGCCGCGCTGCCCAAGACCCAGACCGGCAAGATCCAGCGCTTCCGCCTGCGCACGGAGAAAGTCAATTGAGCGAGCCCTACGATCCGGCGTCCGAAGGCGCACAGATGTCGTTCAACGAACGCATGTCCTACAGCGACTATCTGCACCTGGAGAAAGTACTCGACGCGCAGGCGCCGCTGTCGTCGGCGCATGACGAGATGCTGTTCATCATCCAGCACCAGACATCGGAACTCTGGATGAAGCTCGCCTTGCACGAGATTGGCGCCGCGATCCGCTCGATCCGTGCCGACCGCCTCGAACCGAGCTTCAAGATGCTGTCGCGCGTCGCCCGCATTTTCGAGCAGCTGAACAACGCCTGGGACGTGCTGCGCACGATGACGCCCAGCGAATACACCGACTTCCGCGACGCGCTCGGCCAGTCCTCGGGTTTCCAGTCCTGGCAGTATCGCGCCATCGAATTCATGGCCGGCAATCGCAACCTCGCCATGCTCGGGCCGCACAAGCACCGGCCGGACCTTACGGACAGGCTGGAGGCGATCCTGACCCAGCCGTCGCTCTACGATGAAGCGCTGCTGCTTCTGGCACGCAACGGGTTCGACATCGGCGCCGATGCCAGGCGCACGGACTGGCGAGAGACGCGCAGCGAAAACGAAGAGGTCCTCGTCGCCTGGCAGACCATTTACCGCGATCCGCAGCGCTACTGGATGTTCTATGAACTGGCCGAGAAACTGGTCGACTTCGAGGACTACTTCCGCCGATGGCGCTTCAACCACGTCACCACGGTCGAGCGCATCATCGGCCTGAAGCGCGGCACCGGCGGCACATCCGGTGCCTCCTATCTCAAGAAGATGCTCGAGGTCGTCTTGTTTCCGGAACTCTGGAACGTCCGTACCCGGCTCTGAGCTCCTTGGTGCGGACTGGAAAACGGCGCGGCACTCTTCCTGGAATTGCGCCGACTTTTCAGGTCACCGCGGTCTTGACCGCGAAGCGCGCGTCCTTCCACGCGCCGGTGCGCAAGATATCTTCCAACACCTCGACCGCCTGCCATACATCGGCGTAACCGACATAGAGCGGCGTGAAGCCGAAGCGGATCGTCGATGGCGCACGGAAATCGCCGATCACGCCGCGTTCGATCAGCGCCCGCATTACTTGGTAGCCGTTGGGGTGGAGGAACGAAACCTGGCTGCCGCGCTGCTTGCCATCGCGCGGGCTTTCCAGCTCCAGGCCGTAGGCGCTGCATCTGGTCTCGACGAGTTGGATGAACAGGTCGGTGAGCGCGATGCTCTTGTTGCGCACCGCCGCCATGTCGACATCGTCCCAGATATCCAGCGCCCCCTTGAGCGCCCGCATCGACAAGACCGGTTGCGTGCCGCACAGGAAGCGACGGATGCCGCTGCCGGCCGCATAACCCTGCTCGAAGGCGAAGGGCCGCGCGTGGCCCCACCAACCGCTGAGCGGCTGCTGGACTTTGTCGTGATGACGCGTGGCGGCGTAGATAAAGGCTGGCGCGCCCGGACCACCATTGAGATATTTGTAGGTGCAGCCGATGGCGAAATCGGTATTGGCGCTGTCGAGTTCGACCGGCAAGGCGCCGGCGGTATGGCAGAGATCCCAGACGATCAGCGCGCCGACCTGATGGGCCTTGCATGTCAGTGCCGCCATGTCGCGCAGCTGGCCGGATTTGTAATTGACATGGTTGACCAGGATGACGGCGACACGCTCGTCGATCAGTTCCTCAATGGTCGGCGCGTCGACGCCCTCGAGCCGCAAGACGGTGCCGGGTCGCGTCGAGGCCACGCCTTCGGCCATGTAGAGATCGGTTGGAAAGCTGTCGCCCTCGGCGACGATGACCGACCGGTCCGGCCGCATGCCGAGTGCGGCATGCAGCACCTTGTAGATATTGATCGAGGTCGTATCGCACACCACGGTCTGGCCGGGCGCGGCGCCGACCAGCCGTCCGAGCTGGTCGCCAAGTGCCAGCGGCATGTCGAACCAGCCGGCAGTATTCCAGGCGCGGATGAGATCCTGCGCCCATTCCTGGGTGGCGGCGTTCTGTAGCTCGTTGAAGACGGCGGGTGCCGCGGCCCCAAGCGAATTGCCGTCGAGATAGATGACGCCTTCCGGCAAAATGAACCGGTCGCGCATGGCACGCAGCGGGTCCGCCGCATCCATGGCCTCGACGGCTGCGAAATCGAGCGGCGCACGCATCATTTGTGACATTCCCTGGTTATTCACGGATCGCTTCGCGTGCCGGCGCGGACCCGCGGCTACGCTTGAGGCTGGGCAAGGCAAGCATGGCGAGCACGAACAGACCCGTGGCAAGCTTCAGGTCGGGCGGCGGCATGCCGGCGGCAAGGCAGAACGACACCAGCTGGTAGTAGATGATCGCGCCGGCGAAGGGCGCCAGCAGCTGGCGCCAGACCGTCTGCTTGCCGACGACGGCCTCGCCGATCATCAGCGCGGCAAGGCCGTTGATGAGGATCCCCAATCCCATATTGACGTCGGCAAATCCCTGCGACTGCACCATCAGCGCGCCGCTTGAAGCCGAAAACGCGCTCGCCAGCCCGACGCCGCCTATGGTCGCGGCCCAGACATTGATGCCTTGCGCCTCGGCCATGTCGGGATTGGCGCCCACGGCACGCACGGCCGTCCCCTTCTCGGTCCTGAAGAACATGTAGAGCAGCATCAAGGCGATCAGCGCGAGAAGGCCGGCGACGACGATCTTGCTGGCGGGAAAACCCGGCCGAGCGAACGGCACCCAGTCGAACACCGTCGGCGAGCCGAAGACCGAGAGATTGGACTTGCCCATGATGCGAAGGTTGATGCTGTAGAGCATCGTCATCATAAGGATGCCCGCCAGAAGCGTGTGGATGCGGAAGCGCAGATGGATGAAGGCGGTGCAGCAGCCCGCCGCGAAGCCGGCAACGAGGGCGGCGGCGATGCCGACCAACGGCGATGCGCCGGCGGCAAGGAGGACGCCGCAGATGCAGCCGCCCAGCGGAAAGGCGCCCTCGCTGGTGAGATCGGGAAAATTCAGCATGCGAAACGGAATCATGATCCCGAGCACGACAAAGGCCAGGATCAGGCTTTGCGCCAGCGTGACCGGCATGATCGCGACGAAGCTGGTGAGAACGTCCTGAATAAAGCCCATGACGATCAGCTCGCCAGCAACATGCGGTCGGTCTTGACTGAGAAATGGCCGATCAGATCGATAACCGTGATCCTCGCCTTCTCTTCGCCTGTGACCTCCAGGAGGACGCGGCCAGCGTCGAGCATGATCACCCGGCTGCCGTAGTCGACGGCATGCTGCATGTTGTGGGTCACCATCAAAGTCGTCAGCTTCAGCGCGCTGACAGCGCGCACCGTTGCCTGCATGACGATCTCGGCCGTGCGCGGGTCGAGCGCCGCGGTATGTTCGTCGAGTAGCAGCAAGTCGGGCGATCCGCTGACCGCCATGATCAGCGACAGGGACTGCCGCTGCCCACCCGAAAGCAGGTCGACGCGGGTGTCCAGGCGGTTTTCAAGGCCGAGGCCCAGTATCGACAGGCGTTCCTTGTAGGACGCGAGCCGGGTGGGGTTCAGCCCCTGGCGCAAGGTGCGCTTGCTGCTGCGCAAATCAGCCAGCAGCATGTTTTCCGCCACCGTCATGCTGGCGGCGGTGCCGCGCATCGGATCCTGGAAGACCCGCGCCAATCTTGCGGCACGCTTGTGCACGGGCATATTTGTCACGTCGGCGCCGTTGATCAGGATCTTGCCGGTATCGAGGATCAGAGCGCCGGAAATGGCGTTGAGCATGCTGCTCTTGCCCGCCCCGTTGGAGCCGATGACGATGCCGAACTCGCCAGTCGCCAATGACAGGCTGAGGCCGTCCAGCGCGATCTTCTCGTCGGCCTGGCCCCTGTAGAATACTTTGCGCGCGGATCGGATCTCGAGCATCGTTCCTCCCTGACATGAAAAGTGACGGCGCCCGCGCCGTCACCTTCATGCAGCCTGATGTCAGTCGACGATGCAGCCGCAATCTGCCATCGAGGCCGGTATCTCGATGCCGAACGCGGCCATCGCCTTGCGGGAAATCGTTGCCATGTGATCCTTGTAGGCCGGGCGCGACGGCGCGATCGTCTTGGGATCCTTGCCCTTGAGTATCTCTGCGGCGATGTCGCCGGCGTTGATGCCAACCTGCGTGTAATTGACCGCGAAGCTCGCCGGCACAGTGCCGTTGCGGACCGCGCTGTCATCGGAGTTGACGACCGGGATACCGGCCTGGCGGGCGGCGGCGGAGACAGCGGCGATCGCCGGCTGGATCAGGTTCGAGGCCGGGCCGTAGATGACGTCGGCCTTGCCGGCGAGCGAAGCGATACGTTGCTGGATGTCATTGACGTTGTCGATGCCGACCTCCACCACCTCGAAACCAGCGGCGGGCGCCGCCGCCTTGATCTTTTCGACCAAGGCAACGTCATTGGCCTCGCCCGGATTGTAAGGCACGCCGAAGCGCTTGGCGTTCGGCAGCAGCTTCTTGGTGAAGGCCATCACCGCGGCGACGTCCTGCAGATCGCTGGCGCCGGTCATGCCTTCGTCACCTGAATCCCACGACGGCACCAGCTTGGCCGCCACTGGATCGGTGACCGCGGCAAAGACGATTGGAATGCCGGAACCGGCGAGCGCCTTCTTGGCGATCTGCGAGACCGGCGTGGTGATGGTGTAGATCAGCTTGGGCTGCTCCGCCTGCAGCTTGGCGATCATCTGCGGCACCAGCGATGCATCGAAATTGGTATGGCTTTCCGTATAGACGACGTCCTTGCCCTCGACGAAGCCATTGTCCGTCAGCGCCTTCTTGAAGCCGGCTATGGCGGCATTGAGCTGGGGGTGCTCGCCGAAATTGGCAATGCCGATGCGTATCTGGTCGGCGGCGGCACTGCCGGCGCTCACCATCAACGCGCTAGCCATGAACAAACCCGACAACCAAGCGGATTTCGACTTCAACATCATTTCCTCCCAGATTTGATCAGCGCCGCTTGCAGCGCGGCTACTGCAAACGATCATGGTCAGTCCGCCGGCTTGTGTCAAACATTATATATAATTCTTGCCATGCCCCTACATCATATATAATTTTCCCTGCCAGACGACGGATGGACCGCGATGCAGGATCAAACGAGCTCCACAAAGACGGAGGCAGCCTATCAGCTGTTGCGGCGCGATATCCTGACCACGCGCCTCATGCCCGGCGCCCCGCTCAAACTGAGTGCACTGCGCGGCACCTATGGAGTCGGCTGGACGCCATTGCGCGAAGCCTTGTCGCGGCTTGAGGCCGAACGCCTGGTCACCGCCATCAGCAATCGCGGTTTTACCGTGGCTCGGGTGTCGCGGGCCGAACTGGAGGACCTGGCGCGCGCCAGGATGGTGGTCGAGATCCCCCTGTTCCTCGAATCGATGGAGAAAGGCGGCAAGGAATGGGAAGATGCCGTGGTCACCGCCCACTACCGGCTCTCCCGTTGCAAGACCGCCGTCGACGATCCGTCGGATGCGGCGGTCGACAAATGGGACGAGAATCACGAGGCTTTCCATGCGGCGCTGCTGAGTGCCGCCACATGCGATTGGCTGTTGCGTTTCCGCTCGACGATCTCGGATCAATTGCGCCGGCATCATCGCTTTCTTGGTCTGGCGCCGACATTGCGGGCCGCGGCCGGCCTCAAGGATGGCTACGAAGAGGCGATGGAGGCGCTGCGCGAAGCGATTGCGATCGAACACCATACCGCGATCATGGAAGCGGCACTCGATCGTGACGTCGAGCGGGCCAAGGCGCTGATGGTGGCCCATATCGGCTACACCCTGCACGTCTATGTCCACAGCGAAGACAGCGGCGCGACCAAATACGCCGCCCGCGCCGGCAGCTTGAAAGCTGGTTCGGGATGACTCCGGCGCTTCCGCGACACCTATTCGCACGCGTTGGTCGGAGTGGGGCCGGACGCCTGGGTCCATCGCTGCCCCGAAGCTGCCAGTCGTTGGCGTTTTGGTTTCGTTTCGTTCCGCGAATAATGGACCGATAAATTATACAATCCGCCCGGGGAAAGCCTTCCGAACGGCTGACGCCAAACTCGGGAGCGGATGGGCCACAGGCCATTAACCATAACGATTTCAATGGGCCTGCCGATGGCGGAAAAGGTCGGCTTCTGCCCGCCGTAGCGGACAAAAAACATCCGCAGCCTTAACAAATTCATTAAACTTTAAACGGTTGCGGAACACAACTGGAACAGATAGTGTTTGTTCTGGGTTTGTTTTTTCGATTCTGGTTCAGACCTTCGTTCAATGCCTTGGGGGCCGCCATGCTGACACGCAAGCAACATGAACTGCTGATGTTCATCCACGAACGGCTCAAGGAAAGCGGGATACCGCCCTCCTTCGACGAGATGAAGGAAGCGCTCGATCTTGCCTCCAAATCCGGGATTCATCGCCTGATCACGGCGCTGGAGGAACGCGGCTTCATTCGCCGGCTACCCAATCGGGCGCGCGCGCTGGAGGTGCTGCGGCTGCCGGATTCGATCGCGCCCGGCCTGAACGCGGCAAAGAAATTTTCGCCCAGCGTCATCCAGGGCAGCCTTGGTCAAAACAATCTTGGCCGCCAGCTCAAGCCGGCGACGGCGCCTTCGCGTCTGCCCGCGGCCGGCAATGACGACGATGTGGTTTCAGCCGTGTCCATCCCGGTCATGGGCCGTATCGCCGCCGGTGTGCCGATCGATGCCATCCAGCATCAGACGCATTCGATCTCGGTGCCGCCGGATATGATCATGGGCGGCGAGCACTATGCGCTGGAGGTCAAGGGTGACTCGATGATCGAGGCTGGTATCTTCGACGGCGACACGGTCATCATCCGCAATGCCAACACGGCAAGTCCGGGCGAAATCATCGTGGCGCTGGTCGACGAGGAGGAAGCGACGCTGAAGCGGTTCCGCCGTAAAGGCGCCTCGATCGCGCTCGAAGCCGCCAATCCAGCCTACGAAACGCGCATTTTCGGGCCGGACAGAGTCAAGGTACAAGGCAAGCTGGTCGGGCTGATCAGGCGCTACTGAGCCGGTTTGCCATCGGACTTGTCTGGCTTTTTATAGGGCGGCAGCCCCCTCGCCTCGCGTGAGAATTTTCGCTGCTCGTGCCAGGGCCGGTATGGTCCGTCGACAGCGAATTCGATCACAGCCGGGGTTGTGGCCGACTGGGGATCGAAGAAGACGGCAGCACTTCCCTTGCGGGCGAGCTGCCGTTTCGTGACGACGACAACCAGCGGATTGTGGCAGGCGTCATAGGCGGTCGCGTCATTGACGACGATCAGGTCGGCGAAGGCGCAGGCTTTCCAGGTGTTCTTGCGATCCTCGACATAGGCGACGATCGCGCCGGAAGGGTGCCTGGCAAGGCAAAGGCCTTCGCGGCAATAGAACGGCGATCCCTGCGGCAGGTCGGTGGGAGCGGCAATATCGAATTGCCCGTCCGCCTTGTCGAACATTTCCGGTTTGACGATTGTTTCGGAGACCAGAGCGCGTTTCCAGTTGTCGGCCGCGAATTCGTTCGGACGTTCCCGGTTGACGGCCAGTTCGCCATTGCCGATCGGCAGTGCGACCAGCCGTGCGTCTTCCGAGATCAGCACATCGGGCGTGCGTATGTCCGACACAGTCAACAGACCGGCAAGTGCGAATGGCAGTGCCGCGAGCCGCAGCCAGGTCGTCGCCATCGTCGCGATGACCAGCGCGACGGCCACCAGCAGCACGGATTGCTGCGAGATCAGACCTACCCCATCGATCGGCGAGCGCTCCGATATCCATGACGATACGGCGATCATCGCTGTCAGGCCTTTGCCCATCACGTAGAGAAACGGGCCGTCGGCGCCGAAGGGCATCGCCAGCGAACTGAGGACCGCAAAAGGCATGACGACCACCGACACGATCGGCATGACGGCCAGATTGGCGAACAGGCTGAGCGGCGATACACGCTGGAAATGCCAGATGGCAAACAGCGCCGTCGCGCTGCCGGCAATGATGGAGGTCATGGCCAATCCACCTGTCGCCAGCAGGAATTTTCGCGTCAGGAACCCGGGTAGTGACCGCTTTGGCGACGGTGGCCTCGTCTTACCAGCGCGGTGGTCCGCCCAGCCGGCATAGGCGCCAACAAGGGCCGCGGTTGCCGCGAACGACATCTGGAAGCTCGGGCCGACGACCTCGTGCGGGGAAACCAGGATAACGGCGATCGCCGAGATGGCCAGGTTGCGCATGGTGAGCGCCGCGCGATCGAACAAGACGGCAATCAGCATCACCGCCAGCATGATGAAGCTGCGTTCGGCCGCAACGACGACACCGGAAATGACGAGATAGGCGGCGATCGAGAAAAGTGCGGCGGCGGCCGCATATTTCTTCACCGGCCGGCGCGCGGAAAAGTCTGGAAACAGCGCGAAGGCACCGCGCAACAGACCCATGATGGTGCCGGCGACCAGCGCCATATGCAGTCCCGAAATGGAAATGATGTGATAGATGCCGGTACGCCGCATCGCTTCGTTGATTTCATCGGGAATGCCGGCGCGCACGCCGACGATCAGCGCCGCCGCGATCTCGCCTTCGGCGCCGCCGATGCTGCCCCTGATGTGGTCGGCGATGGCTTCGCGGGCGTTTTCGATGCTTGAAAAAAGACGGGCTGGCAGCGACATCTCACCATCGTCGGTAGCGACAACCGTTGGATTGCCGAGAAAGAAGCCGCTGCCGCCGATGCCTGCGAAATAGCTGTCGAAGGAGAAGTCGTAGCTGTCCGGCCGCACCGGACCGGTCGGCGGCAGCAGTTTGGCGTAGCCTGTGATAAGCGAGCCAGCGGTCATTTCCGGCGGTATCTTGCGTGCCGAAAGCCGGACCCTTTCCGGCGCATAGCGCAATTTCGGCCGGGCGGTCGAAATCACGTCCATGGTCAACCGGATACGGCCGCTCTCCATCTCCTCGAGCGAGACCACGCGGCCGGTCAATTGAGTCGAGATTTCCGAACCCAGCATCCGGGTTCCTGCTCGCCATGTTTCGACCTTCGCCGCGAGCAGGCCCAGCGCGCACAACAGCACTGCCATGAAACACAGATGGGTTTTCGGCCAGGAACGCGAGACGAATGCACAGGTCGCCGCCAGCACCATGACCGCGACAGGCTTTGCAAAATCGGGCTCGGTCGCCAGCGAAAAGTAGCCGATCGCCCCAACCGCCAGGCAGACCGGCACCAGCAGGAAGGCGATGCCCCGGTCAAGTTCCAGCTCCGCCGCCTTGGCCAAGCCGTGGCGCAGGCGAAGCAAGGATATCCGGCCGATTTGCCGGCGCGCGCGCACGATCCTGCGTGCGGCAGGAGACGGAGTTGGCGCCGGCAAGCCCGCTTGCAACGGCTGGGTTGCGGGCGCAGCCACGAGCGGCGATGGCAGCGGGATCGCCGGAGGCGTCGCAAACAGGGACCGTTCGCTGACGCCGACAATGGCGCCCTCACCCCGATCCGAGCCCCGGCCTCGTCCAGTCATCGGGTCTGCCCCTTGCGCCCTCGACACCCTATGCTACATGAACGCGCGAAGCGCGAAAGTCCGCGCCCTCCGCACCCAGCTTCAGACGTTTTCCGAGAGTTCCATGTCCGACAAGGTCATCACCCGTTTTGCCCCCTCGCCGACCGGCTATCTGCACATCGGCGGCGCGCGCACGGCACTGTTCAACTGGCTCTATGCCAAGCATACCGGCGGTACGATGCTGCTGCGCATCGAGGACACCGATCGGGAGCGTTCGACCGATGCGGCCACATCAGCCATTCTCGACGGCCTGACCTGGCTCGGCCTGTCATGGGACGGCGATGCGGTTTCCCAATTCGAGCGGGCGCCGCGCCATCGTGAGGTGGCCGAGGAACTGGTGCGGCTGGGCAAGGCCTATTACAGCTACGAGACTTCAGCCGAGCTCGAGGCGATGCGCGAGGCAGCACGCGCCAAGGGCCTGCCGCCACGCTATAACGGCCACTGGCGTGAGCGCGATCCGTCGGAGGCACCCGCCGGCGTCAGGGGCGCCATCCGCATCAAGGCACCGACCGAGGGCGAGACGGTGGTGCAGGATCGGGTCCAGGGCGAGGTGCGCTTCCCCAACAAGGATCTCGAC
This sequence comes from Mesorhizobium sp. M8A.F.Ca.ET.208.01.1.1, assembly GCF_004791315.1. Lineage (NCBI taxonomy): Bacteria > Pseudomonadati > Pseudomonadota > Alphaproteobacteria > Hyphomicrobiales > Phyllobacteriaceae > Mesorhizobium > Mesorhizobium sp. M8A.F.Ca.ET.208.01.1.1. The sequence goes on along the minus strand of NZ_SRUT01000001.1, from coordinate 981,373 downwards.
GACTTCATCATCCTGCGCTCGGACGGCAACCCGACCTATATGCACGCCGTCGTCGTCGACGACCACGACATGGGCGTCACCCACATCATCCGTGGCGATGATCACCTGACCAACGCCGCCCGCCAGACCGTGATCTACAACGCCATGGGCTGGGACGTGCCTTCGATGTCGCATATCCCGCTGATCCATGGCGCCGACGGCGCCAAACTGTCGAAGCGCCACGGCGCGCTTGGTGTCGAGGCCTATCGCGCCATGGGCTATCTGCCGGAGGCCCTGCTCAATTACCTGGCACGTCTGGGCTGGAGCCATGGCGACGACGAGATCATGTCGATCAAGGACATGATCTCGTGGTTCGACATCGGCGACGTCAACAAGGGCGCGGCGCGCTTCGATTTCGCCAAGCTCGAGGCGTTGAACGGCGTCCATATGCGCCGCATGGCCGATTCCGAATTGTTCGACATTTTCATCGCCACCTTGCCTTATCTGGAGGGCGGCCCGGCGATGGCGGCGCGCCTCGACGAGAAGAACAAGGCGCAGTTGCTGGCAGCCCTTCCGGGCCTGAAGGAGCGCGCCAAGACGCTGGTCGAGCTCGTCGACGGCGCTGCCTTCCTGTTTGCCGCGCGGCCGCTGCCGATCGACGACAAGGCCGCGCTCCTGCTCAATGACGATGCCCGCAAGATCCTGCGCGGCGCTCACGAAGCTTTGAAGTCGCTGTCGGGTGAGTGGACGGCGGCCACGGCCGAGGCCGCTATCCGCGACTACGCCCTGGCTGGCGGCCATAAGCTTGGTGCCGTGGCCCAGCCGTTGCGGGCTGCTTTGACCGGCAAAAGCACCTCGCCGGGCGTATTCGACGTGCTGGCCGTGCTGGGGCGTGAGGAAAGCCTGGCCCGCATAGCGGATCAAATCGATTAGGAGCAAACTGGCCCAAGAAGATTGGCATTGAAAGGCGCGTTTCGCAGTGCAACATTATGTCTTGGCCCAATCTGGCACGCACCTCCTAGAATGCGGTGGCGAAGACGCGCATTGCGGTGATTTCGACGTGTCGCTGTGCGGAATTTGCCTTTGCCGGCATGAGGAAACAAGAAGGAGTTTGCAATGACCGAAGCTGCGAAAAAACTGGATGTGGGCGGCCAAGAGGCCACGGCAACGCTCGAATTCGCCGGCAAGACCCACGAATTCAAGGTGCGAAGCGGCTCGGTCGGACCTGACGTCATCGACATCGCCTCGCTCTACAGCACCACCGGCGCTTTCACCTATGACCCCGGCTTCACCTCGACGGCAAGCTGCGAGTCGGAAATCACCTTCATCGACGGTGATGCCGGCGTCCTCCTGCATCGCGGCTACCCGATCGACCAGTTGGCCGAACATGGCGATTTCCTCGAAGTCTGCTATCTCCTGCTCTACGGCGAACTGCCCACCAAGGCGCAGAAGGACGATTTCGACTACCGTGTGACGCGCCACACCATGGTGCACGAGCAGATGTCGCGCTTCTTCACCGGCTTCCGCCGCGACGCGCACCCGATGGCGGTGATGTGCGGCGTGGTCGGCGCGCTGTCGGCCTTCTATCACGACTCGACCGACATCTCCGACCCGTACCAGCGCATGGTTGCGTCCATGCGCCTGATCGCCAAAATGCCGACGATCGCGGCCATGGCCTACAAGTACCACATCGGCCAGCCCTTCATTTACCCGAAGAACGATCTCGGTTTCGCGGCAAACTTCCTGCATATGTGCTTTGCCGTGCCGTGCGAGGAATACAAGATCAACCCGGTGCTGGCGCGCGCCATGGAGCGCATCTTCATCCTGCACGCCGACCACGAGCAGAACGCTTCGACCTCGACCGTTCGTCTCGCCGGCTCTTCGGGCGCCAACCCCTTCGCCTGCATCGCCGCCGGGATCGCTTGCTTGTGGGGCCCGGCCCATGGCGGCGCCAACGAAGCGGCGCTCAACATGCTGGGCGAGATCGGCCATGTCGATCATATCCCGGAATTCATCGCCCGTGCCAAGGACAAGAACGATCCGTTCCGGTTGATGGGCTTTGGCCACCGCGTCTACAAGAACTACGATCCGCGTGCCAAGATCATGCAGAAGACGGCGCATGAGGTCCTGGGCGAGCTCGGCATCAAGGATGATCCGCTGCTCGACATCGCCATGGAGCTGGAAAAGATCGCGCTGACCGATCCCTATTTCATCGAGAAGAAGCTCTATCCGAACGTCGACTTCTACTCCGGTATCACGCTGAAGGCGCTGGGCTTCCCCACCACCATGTTCACCGTGCTGTTCGCGGTCGCCCGCACGGTCGGTTGGATCGCGCAGTGGAAGGAAATGATCGAGGATCCGCGCCAGAAGATCGGTCGCCCGCGCCAGCTCTACACCGGCGCGCCGGAGCGCGACTACGTACCGATTGCGAAGAGATGAGGCAATAGGGATTGGGCAGTAGGGAATAGGCCTGCCCACTGCCTACTGCTTGCTCTTGATGCACCCCATCACCACCTCCGCAGCGATATCGCCGGAGGGCCTGTCGGTCGCCATGCGCCTTGCCACTTCCGCAAAGCCGTCCTTCTGCCAGGCTCGGTAGCCGGTGTCTGAAAACAGCGCCTCGAGCTGCCGCGCCAGATAGCGCGGCCGCACATATTGGTTGTAGTGCTCCGGCACCACGATCTGGTCGGCAATCAGATTGGGCAGGGCCGCACTCCACACCGTGACCAGCCCCTGGACCATGCGCATCACCGGATCGAGCCGGTAGCACGAGATCATCGGCACACCGGACAGCGCCAGTTCCAACGACACTGTTCCCGAGGCGATCAGTGCCGCATCGGCTTTGCCGAAGGCCTGCCATTTGCGCTCAGGCTCAAGGATGATCTCAGGCTTTTCATCCCAGCGAGCAACCGATGTTTTGATCAGGTCAGCGACATGCGGCACCGTCGGCAACAGCAGGCGCAAGCGATGTCCGCGCGCCCGCAATGCCGAGACCGTCTCACCAAACGGACCAATAAGCCGGCTCGCTTCGCCGCGCCGCGATCCCGGCAGGACGAGCAGCGTCTTGACACGATCGCCCGAGAGATCGCGCGGCTGGCCTTGCGCCTTGGCCGCGCCAAGTACGCCGGGATCATGCGTCAGGCGATGTCCGACATAGGTGCCGGGCGGGCCACCGAGGCGGCTGAGTTCCTTCACTTCGAAAGGCAGGATGCACAGTATGTGGTCGACGTAGGGCTTCATCGCCGCCGCCCTGCCCGGCCGCCACGCCCAGACGCTCGGGCAGACATAGTGGACGATCGGGATGTTCGGATCGGCGGCTCGAACCTTTTTGGCGACGCGCAGCGAAAAGTCAGGGCTGTCGATGGTGATGAGGCAGTCGGGCTTTTCAGCGGCGACGGCACTTGCCGTCTGGCTGATCCGCCGCATCAGGCGCGGCAGGTCGCGCAGGATGGCGCTGAGCCCCATCAGTGCGATCTCTGATCCGTCGAACAGCGGCGCCAGCCCAAGCGCCCGCAGATGCCGCCCGCCAATGCCGACGAGGCGCACCTCGCGCCCGGTCATGCGTTTCAGGGCCTGGACGATGTCGGCGCCAAGCAGGTCGCCGGATTCTTCGCCGGCGACGATCGCGATCTTCAGCGGCTTCTCAGCTGCCATGGGCAGGCCCCGCGGCCGGCAGGCCGATCACGAACAGACCGAGCGCATTGGCGCGCGCAACGACAGTCGGCCCTTCGAGGATCAACGAGCGGCCGGCTTCGACGGCAATGCCGGCAAGGCCGGCTTCATGCGCCGCCTCGACCGTTTGCGGGCCGATAGAGGGAAGATCGGCGCGCAGTTCCTGGCCGGGCTTGGCGCATTTAACCAGGACGCCGCGCGTTTTGCCGGCGAGCCTGCCATGGCCACGCAGTTGCTGCGTCCGCTCGAGCAGACCGCCGGTGCCCTCGATGCCTTCCAGGGCAATGACGCGACCGCCGATCGCAATAGCGGCCTGGCCGATGTCGAGCGCGCCGATGGCCTTTGCCGCCGCATGCGCCGCCTCGATGTCGCGCCAGTCCGACTTTCGCGGCACTGCCTTGGTCAGCGGCCCCTCAGTCGCGACAAGTTTCGGCACGACTTCGTGCGCGCCGACGACCTTGATGCCGCGCGCCTCCAGGCCTCGGGTCAATATCTTCAACAGGCCGTCATCGCCGCGCGCAAGCGCCATGGCGGCGGAGGATATCACAGCCAGCAGGCCGAAGCTCGGGCGCATGTCGATCAGACGCGGCCTGCGCCTGATCTCGCCGGCAAGCACGAGATGGCTGATCCGCCGGCGCCTCAGCAAGGCAGCCAGCGAGCCGATGTCTTCCAGGGCAAGGCTTTCATGCTCATAGACCGTGAGCTCGGACAGACGGTCGGCCTGGCCTTCGACCAAGATGATGACGGGCGGATGTCCGCCCTCCGCCAGCCCTTCGGCGACTTCGACCGGCAGGCTGCCGCCGCCGGCAATGATGCCGACCCTGGCGCCCCGCGCGAGAACGAAGCCTGCCGAGCTGGCCTCAGCCTTCGTCATCGGTGACGTCGCCATCGCCGCCCTTTAGCGATGGCACCGCATAGTGCCGCTTGCCGCGACTGGTGATGAAATCGATGATCTTCATTGCAGTCGGTGACGAGGCGAACTCGGCCTTGGCGAACTCGATATTCTCACCGACGGTGCGGGAGCGGTCGAAGATCGTCTTGTAGGCCTTGCGCAGCAGATAGATTTCGGAACGCGGCAAACCGGCGCGCTTGAGGCCGATGATGTTCAAGCCGCGCAAGCTGGCGCGGTTGCCGACCGCGATGGCATAGGGAATGACATCACCAACAAAAGCCGAGCACCCGCCAAGAAAGGCGTTGTCGCCAACGCGCACAAATTGATGGACGGCGCTGAGGCCGCCAATATAGACGTTGTCACCGATTTCGCAGTGTCCGCCCAGCGTCGCGCCGTTGGCGAAGGTGGCGTTCTTGCCGACGGCGCAATCATGGGCGATATGGGCGTAGGCAAGGAAATTGCCATTGTCGCCCACCGTCGTTTCGCCGCGGCTGGTGTCGGTGCCGACATGCATGGTCACGCCTTCGCGGATGGTGCAGTTGGCGCCGATGACGAGTGTGGTGCGGCCGCCCTTGTGCTTGGTGTTCTGCGGCGGTGCGCCCAAGATCGCCATCGGATAGACCTTGGTCGACGCCCCGATAGTGGTCGCGCCCATCACCGAGACATGGCTGACCAGTTCGACACCGTCGCCGATCACGGCATCGGCGCTGACATGGCAGAACGGCCCAATGCGCACACCCTGGCCGATCTGGGCGCCTCCTTCGACGACGGAGGAAGGATGGATTGACGTCTTGATTTTCATAGGCACTCGATCGTCAGTCGCCGGTGACCATCATGGCTGAAATCTCGGCCTCGGCCGCCTTGGTACCTTCGACCAGGGCTTCGCAGGCGAATTTGAGCAGGTTGCCGCGCTTCTTGATTTTCTTGACATGGATCTTCAACTGGTCGCCGGGAACGACCGGTTTGCGGAATTTTGCGTTGTCGATGGTCAGGAAATAGACCAGCGACGGTTTCGACGCCCCGAGGCTGCGAATGCAGATGGCGCCGGCCGTCTGCGCCATGGCCTCAACGATGAGCACGCCCGGCATCACCGGCTGCTCCGGGAAATGCCCCTGAAAATGCGGCTCGTTTATGGTCACGTTCTTGATGCCGATAGCGGAGTCGTCACCATCGATGTCCACGATGCGGTCGATCATGAGGAAGGGGTAACGGTGCGGCAGGAGCTTCATCAGCCCCAATATGTCAACCGCTTCCAGCGTTGTCGCCGCCACCATGTCAGCCATTGTCCTTGCCCTGCTTGCGTGCTCTGGCCATCGTGCGCAACATGGCTATCTCTCGCATGGCTTCCGCCATCGGCTGTGCCGGATAGCCACCCCATATCTCGCCGGCGGGAACATTGCTCATAAATCCACTTCTGGCGGCAAGCTTGGCACCTGTACCAATCGTCAGATGATCCGCAAGCCCGACGCCGCCGCCCATAGTGACATTGTCACCCACCACCACGGAACCGGAAATACCCGAAAGCCCGGCCACTATGCAATTGCGACCGATGCGGACGTTATGGGCGATCTGCACGAGATTGTCGATCTTTGTGCCTTGCCCAATGATCGTATCGGACATCGCGCCGCGATCGACTGTGGAATTGGAGCCGATCTCGACATCATCCTGGATGACGACGCGTCCGATTTGCGGGACCCGTTCCGGGCCCTTGGCGCCGCCGACAAAGCCAAAGCCGTCCTGGCCGATCCTGGCCCCACCATGGATGATGACCCGATTGCCGATCAGTGCGTACTGGATGCTGGCGCCCGGGCCGACATATCCGTCACGGCCGATCTGGCAGGACTGTCCGATGACGGCGTTCGGCGCAATGACGGTGCCGCTGCCGATCGAGACGCCAGGCCCGACGACGGCGCCGGCCTCGATGACGACGCCGGCTTCGACATGCGCGGTCGGGTCGACATGGGCATGCGGCGAAACGCCGGTTTCGCCAGTCATCGGCCCCGGCGTGGCGGCTGTCGGGAACAGCAGGCGCCCAACCAGCGCGAAAGCCTGTTGCGGCCGCGGATGGATCAGGACGGCGATGCCGGCAGGCGCCTTGTTCGCGAATTCCGCCGGACACAGCACCGCAGCCGCCCGCAGCGACGGCATCAGCGCGGAATTACGCCTGCCATCGACGAAGACGAGCGCGTTGACGCCGCCTTCACTGGCTGGCGCCAACGCTTCGATCGAAACGTCGGATTGGCCCGAATCGACAAGCACCGAGCCAGTCAGATTCGCGACTTCGGCCGCCGTATACCGGCGTGATGGCGCGAAGAACACCGGATCGGTCATTCCAGAAGCTATATCCAGCTAGGTCGGAACATTTCTCCCGGATCCAAAACCCGGGAGCATCGTTGGCCGCCGATCAGAAGCGGGTCGATATGCCGAAGTTGAATTCCTGCACGTCGTCGCTCGCCTCTTTCCTGACCGGGATCGCATAGTCGATACGGATCGGGCCGAAGGGCGAGGCCCACATCAGGCCGAGACCGACCGAGGCGCGCAACTTCATGCCGGTAGAATCTTGATCGACCAGCCCAGTCGCAAGCTTGCTGCCATAGAGCGTCGCCGCATCGGCGAACACCGCGCCACGCAAGCCGAAGCTCTCCGGAACAACCGGCAGCGGGAACTGGGCTTCGGCCGAAGCGTTGAAGTAGGTCGTGCCACCCAGGTGGTCGCCGCTGGTGTCGCTGGCAACCGGGCCGATACCACCATAGGCAAAGCCGCGGATCATGCGGTCGTTGCTCTGGAAGTGATCGAAGATGCGCAGGTCGCCGTTGCCATATCCCTCGACATGACCGGCCCCGCCCGAAAGGAGCCCGACAAGGTCAAGCTGTTCGGACAGCGTCTGATAGATGCTGCCCCGTCCGGTGATCTTCACGAATTTGGCATCGCCACCGAGACCCGCGACCTCCACGGTCGTGTTGGCGTAGATCCCCTCATGCGGGTTCTTCATGTCGTCGATCGTGTTGTAGACCAGCCCCAGGCTGACCGAAGACTTGATCCAGGGACTCTGCTCGATGCCGTCCAGAATGGCCTGTGAGATGTTACAGCTGCCGTCGGGATCTCCGATGGAGGTAGGACCGCAACTATCGTCGACCTTATATTTCTCCTGCGAGATATTATACGCCAACTGGGTCGTGATGCTGTTGGTGATCGGCAGCCCGAAGCGGATCGTCGCGCCGGTGGTGTCGCTGTCGTAGTTGTTGTTGTATTCCCGCGTCGACCTGTAGATGTCGAAACCGGCAGCGATGCGCCGCCCGAGAAAATAAGGCTCGGTGAACGACAGGCTGTAGTCACGCGAGTTCTTGCCGCCGCCGGCCGACAGCTTGATGAACTGGCCACGGCCGAGGAAGTTGCGCTCGGTGATCGATCCTTCGACCGACGGTCCGGCCGCGTCGCCACCGGTCGAATAGCCGGCGCCGATCGAGAACTCACCGGTCGACTTCTCGACCACGTCGACGACGAGCACAACTTGGTCAGGGGCCGAGCCAGGCACGGTCGAAATGTCGACTTTGTCAAAATAATTCAGGTCTTCCAGGCGCTTCTTCGCGCGCTGGATGAGCACCTGGTTGAACGCGTCGCCTTCGCTGACATCGAATTCGCGGCGGATGACATAGTCACGCGTACGATCGTTGCCGCGGATCTCGATGCGCTCGACATAGGCCTTGGTGCCCTGGTCCACCGTGTAGACAACCGAGATCGTGTGGTTCTCGAAGTTGCGGTCGCCGCGCGGCGTCACCTGCGCAAAGGCATAGCCGGAACCGGCTACCTTTTCCGTCAACGCGATGATCGAGTCTTCGACATCCTTGGCGTTGTAGACATCACCCTTGCGGGTTTCGACCACCGATTCCAGCGACTTGGAGTCCACTTCCGGGATCGTGCTTTCGACGCTGATGTCGCCGAAATTATAGCGATCGCCTTCCTGGACGGTGATGGTGACCGTGTATTTGTTGGTCGCATTGTCGAGTTCGCCGACGGCGGACACGACCTGGAAATCGGCATAGCCGTGATTGTAGTAGAAACGGCGCAGCAATTCCTGGTCGGCGCGCAGCTTGTCTTCGTCATAGACGTCATCGCGCAGGATGAACGAGACCCAGGATGAACGCTTGGTGTTGATCACGTCCGACAGGCGGCGGCTGGAATAGGCGCTGTTGCCGACGAAATTGATTGCCGCAATCTGCGTGCGATCGCCTTCGGTGACGTGGAAGACCACGTTCACGCGGTTGTCGCCGAGCTCCATGACCTGCGCGGTCACGCCGGCATCGTCACGGCCGATGCGCCTGTAAGCGGCCTTGACCGCCTCGACGTCCGAATCGAGCGTGGCCTGCGAGAACGTGCCGCGCGGCTTCAGCTGAACCGCTGCCTGAAGCGCGTTGTCCTTGAGCTTCTTGTTGCCCTGGAACAGCACCTGGTTGACGACCTTGTATTCCGAAACCTTGACCACCAGGGTCGAGCCGACCTGATTGATCTGGACATCCGAGAACAGGCCGGTGCCGAACAGCGCCTTGACCGCGGCGTCGACATCGGAGCTGGAGAAGGCCTTGCCCGGCTTGATGGTGATGTAATTGCGGATGGTATCGGCGTCGACACGCTGGTTGCCGCTCACCTCAACCCTGCTTACGACAGCGGCTTCGGCCGCCGATGTGGCAACGAACTGCACTGCGAACGCACCTGGTACGACCAGAGCGGCGGACAGTGCCGCCGCTGACGCGGCGTTTAGAAACTTGGATGCTGCCTTCATCGGGCTTAATAACCTTTTCTCGTAGTCCCCACGGCGAGAAAACCGGACGTGCGGTCATTTCCCCTACCGTATTAACCGGATTTTCCCTACACGCAAGGCTTCTGGTTAATTTGTATTTACTTAACCCTGTTGCGTGGCTTTCGCGTCACTCATATCCCCGTGCATGGTAAACGGCGTCTCAACATCGCCCATGCCCAGGCCAAATTCCTTCATGATTTCAGCACCCAAAGAGATCGTTCCAGAACACGAACCCCATGAAGCACAGCACCACAAGCAGACCAGCCCGATAGGCCATTTCCATCATCCGTTCCGACACTGGCCGGCGGATGACGGCCTCCACCCCGTAGAACAACAGATGGCCGCCGTCGAGGGGGGGAATCGGCAAAAGGTTTAGAATGCCTATCCCCACGGACAGCAGCGCGACAAGCTGCACCAGCCACTCGAAACCGAGTTTGGCAGCCTTGCCGGCCATGTCGGCGATCTTGACCGGGCCACCCAGCTGGCACTTGTCCTCGCGCCCGACAGCGAAGCGCTGCAGGAACTGTCCGGTGCGCTCGATGACATGGCCCGTTTCCTCAACCGCCGCCGCGACCGCCCCAACGGGGGTGTAGGTGATGAGACGGGGCTGGCCGAGTTCCTTGTTATTGACGACGCCGATCACCGCAACCTTGACCTTGTTGCCGAGCGCGTCCTCCTGCTCCATCAGCCGCGGCGACGCGGTCACCGTGACCTCCTTGCCGTTGCGCAGCATGACAAAGGTGATGGTGTCGCCGGCCCGGCCCGAAACCAGCCGCTGCACGTCTCCGAAAGTTTCGACCTTGCTACCGTCGACGCTGACGAATCGGTCGCCAGGCAAAATGCCGGCCTTGGCCGCCGGGCTGTCGGCGGTAACCTCCGCCACCATGGGCTCCGCGACATAACGCCCATAGGAGGCAAACAGCACGGAAAAGACCACGATCGCCAGCAGGAAGTTGAACAGCGGCCCGGCCGCCACCGTTGCCGCGCGCTTCCAGATCGCCTGGGTGTGGAAGGCAACCTTGCGTTCCTCGTCGGTCAGCGTTTCGAGCTCTTCCGATGTCGGCTGGCTGGAGGTGGCGCTCATGTCGCCGACAAACTTGACATAACCGCCGAGCGGTATGGCGCAAAGCTTCCAGCGCGTGCCATGCCTGTCGTTGAAGCCGATGAGCTCCGGACCGAAGCCGATCGAGAAGGCCTTGACCCCGATGCCGCACCAGCGGCCAACGAGGTAGTGGCCCATCTCGTGAACGAACACCACCACGGTGAGCACGAAGAGAAACGGCACGAGCGTGCCGAGAAAGAGGCCTTCGGTGCTGAAAATCGCGTGAAGAATCTCGTTCAACTCAGGCCCTCAAGTTCTTCCGCGGTCGCGGCGTGACTGTGACATCAATCCAGGCGAATCCAAGGCACGTCGGCGCCAGATCGTGGCATGACAGCATTCAAATGGGAAACAGCCCCTGTGCCGGATGGTCGGCGCCCGCAGAAATCCAACCGATGACGTATAGGGCAAGAGCGGCCGCGACAAGCCCGTCGACACGATCCATGATGCCGCCATGGCCAGGAATGAGCACGCCGGAATCCTTGCAGCCGTGCCGCCGTTTGACCCAGGATTCGAACAGGTCGCCCGCTTGGGCGACAACTGACAGCGCCAGCGCCACAAGGCCGAGCAACGCCAGGTTGCCGGCGCCGGCAATGGCTGCCAGCAGAAGTCCCGCGACGACGCCACCGACCGCCCCGCCGAACGCGCCGCTGCGCGTCTTGCCTGGCGAAATCGACGGCGCCAGTTTAGGCCCGCCGACGGCGCGTCCGACGAAATAGGCAAAAATGTCGGTTGCCCAGACGACCGCGAACAGGAACAGGATGGCGACGAGGCCCGAATGGTCGCCATCGCGCAGCAGGGCAAGCGACAGGCCCGACACGCAGGCATAGGCAAGGCCGCCAGCGTCCCACTGGCCGATCTTGCGAAGTCCCGCGGTGGTCGCCGTTATCGCAACCAGAATCACGACCAGCGGCAGCAGCCACAATGCGGACAGGCCAGCGATCAAGGCGCCGACGAAAATGACCATCAGCGCTTCCGGCAGCAAACCAAGCCCGTCGGCCGCGGCGGGCCGCGACATACGTGTCCACTCATAAAAGATCATTGCCGACATGACCGCGCACAGCAGCCGGAAAGGCAGGCCGCCAAGCCAGGTCAGGCCAAGGGCGACAATGGCGAGCACGACCGCCGAAATCACACGCAGCTGAAGGTTGCTCATCCCGCGGCCGGTCGCGAAGCGACGTCTTGCGGGTCCAGTCCGCCGAAGCGGCGCTCGCGGCCGGCATATTCGCGCAAGGCCTCGGCGAGGTGCTCGCGATTGAAGTCCGGCCAGTAGCAGGGCAGGAAGACGAGTTCGCTGTAGGCAGCCTGCCACAAGAGGAAGTTGGACAGGCGAAGCTCGCCGCTGGTGCGGATGACCAGCTCCGGATCGGGAATGCCTTGCGTGTCGAGAGAGCCGGCAAAGCTTTCGGCGGTGATCGCCTCGCTATCGATTTCACCGCGCGCCACGGCCAGGGCAAGCTTGCGCGCGGTGCGGACGATCTCGTCGCGCCCGCCGTAATTGAAGGCGATCACCAGCGTCAGCGAGGTGTTGTTGATCGTCAGCGATTCGGCTTCCTCGAGCAGTCCCCTGATGTCCGCCTGCAGCCCTGCCCGGTCGCCGATGATCCTGACCCGCACGCCGCTCTGGTGCAGCTCGGCAAGGTCGCGACGGATGAACAGCTTCAACAGACCCATAAGGTCACTGACCTCGGACTTCGGCCGCGACCAGTTCTCCGACGAGAAAGCATAGACGGTCAGGAAGGAGATGCCGAGACCGGGGGCGGCGCGCACCGCCTTGCGCAGCGCCTCGACGCCGGCGCGATGACCCGCGAGCCTCGGCATGCCGCGCGCCTTGGCCCAGCGTCCATTTCCATCCATGATGATCGCGACATGCGCGGGCGTTGTCATGATCTCGCTTTCGGATCAGCCAAGGGCCAACCCTAAACCTGCATGATTTCAGCTTCCTTGTCGGAAAGCAGATGATCGATGGTGCTGATGGTTTCGTCGGTAAGTTTCTGGACCTGGTCGGAACGCTTGCGCTGGTCGTCCTCGCTGATGTCGCCGTCCTTCTCCGCCTTCTTCAGGAAGTCCATGCCGTCGCGCCGCACATGGCGCGCGGCGACACGCGCGTTCTCGGCATAGCCGTGCGAAATCTTGACCAGCTCCTTGCGGCGCTGTTCGTTGAGCTCCGGCAGCGGAATCCTCAGATTGGTGCCGTCGACGATCGGGTTGAAGCCCAGATTGGATTCCCGGATCGCGCGGTCGACCGCGCCGACCATCGACTTGTCCCAGACCGAGACCGAGATCATGCGCGGCTCCGGCACGGTGACGTTGGCCACCTGATTGATCGGCATGGTGGTGCCATAGGCTTGCACCTGGATCGCGTCGAGCAGGTTGCTGGACGCGCGGCCGGTCCGCAGCGAGGCCAGATCATGCTTGAACGCCGCGATTGCCCCATCCATGCGCCGCTTGAGATCGTCGTACTCACCACTCATTTTAGTCTCCTCGACCCGTCTGCCGCGGGTTCACTGCTTCGGGGCAAGGCCCCGTGTTCGAGCCTGATTTCGAAACCCGGCTTCCCTTCTTCGGGATCAGGCCCCGGATCACTCGTCCGCGACGACCGTACAGCGGCCGCCGCCCCTCAGAATATCCCCGAAACCGCCCTTTTCGTGGATCGAATAGACGATTATCGGAATGTTGTTTTCGCGCGCAAGTGCAATCGCAGCCGTATCCATGATCGAAAGGCCGCGATTTATGACTTCGGCGTGGCTGATGCGCTCGAAACGCGTCGCGCTGGGGTCCTTTTTCGGGTCGGCCGAATAGACGCCGTCGACCTGCGTGCCCTTGAACAGCGCGTCGGCGCCGATTTCGGCCGCACGGAGCGCGGCAGCCGAATCAGTGGTGAAGAACGGATTGCCGGTGCCGCCGGCGAAGATCACGACCTTGCCCTGGTTCATGTAGGCGGTCGCCTGGCGCTGCGAAAAGCTCTCGCAAAGCTCGGGCATGGCGATCGCGGACAGCACGACGGCGTCGACGCCGATCTTGTTCAGCGATGTGCGCAGCGCCAGCGAATTGATGACCGTGGCAAGCATGCCCATATGGTCGCCGGTAACGCGGTCCCCGCCCTTGGAGGCGACGGCCACGCCGCGAAAGATATTGCCGCCGCCAATGACGACACCCACCTCGATGCCCAGCGCGCGCGCCTCGGCGATGTCGCCGGCAATGCGGTCGACGACCGAGACGTCGATGCCGAAATGCTGTTCGCCCATCAACGCTTCGCCCGAAGCTTTCAGCAGAACACGTCGGTAGAGGGGCTTCACCGTCATCTGGTTCCTCGAAAATCCCGGCGCGGCAAGCTCCGAAGGCGAAAAAGGCCTCCTGCTTCGCCCGGCGGTGCTGTCATGACGGGTTGACCGGATACACGAAGGGCGCAGCGATGTCACGCCGCGCCCTTGTGCAAAATTCCAGGCTTTTTGGATCAATTGCTGCTGATGGCAACGGCCTCGCCTTCGACCACCACCGGCAATGCATAACCGGACGGCTTGTCGCCGGTCACGACACCGCCGGCGACACGGACCTGGATCTCGGGACCGAAATAGGAATGCGGGAACGGCGCCGGCGTGCCGCTCACCTTGTCCAGCCGCTGGCGAAGCGCGGGCGGTATGGAGAAATCGAGCGCCGCGAGATTGTCCTGCAACTGCGAAAGCCTCGTTGCTCCAAGGATGACGGTGGCAATTCCTGGCTGTGTCGCCACCCAGTTGAGCGCCACCTGAGCCATGCCGCGGCCGAGCTCGGCGGCGACCTTCTCCAACTCCGCCACAACAGCCCAGTTGTGCTCGGTAAATTTCTGGAAGCCTGGATGGGTGGTGTTGCGGAAGCCGTCGAGCCGGCCGGCATTGCCCGCTTGCGCCGGGCGGTATTTGCCACTCAACAGCCCGCTGGCCAGCGGGCTCCAGACCATGATGCCGGCGCCATGGCGCGTCCCGAACGGCACGAATTCATGCTCGATGGCACGCTCCGCCAGGGAGTATTCGAGCTGCAACGCCGAGATCGGCTCATAGCCGCGCAGTTCGGCGATCGCCTGAGCCCGTCCGGCATACCAGGCCGGCACGTCGGACAGGCCGATGTGACGTATCTTGCCCGCCCGAACCAGATCGTCGAGGGTCCGCAGCACTTCCTCGGCCGGCGTCAGCCTGTCCCAGATATGCATGAGATAGAGATCGATGTAGTCGGTGCCCAGCCGCTTCAGCGAGGCGTCGACGGCACGCATGATGTTCTTGCGGCCATTGCCGCCGGCGTTGGGATTGCCGGGGTTCGAGTTCATGGTGAATTTGGTGGCGATCACCGCCTTGTCGCGCAAGCCTCGCTCGGCCACGAATTCACCGAGCCAGGTCTCGGCTGTGCCGCCGGTATATAGGTCTGCGGTGTCGAAGAAATTGCCGCCAGCCTCGACATAGGCGTCGAACATCGCGCGCGCCGTGTCCCGGTCCGCGCCCCAGCCCCATTCCGTGCCGAAGGTCATCGTGCCCAGCGCCAGCCGGCTGACGCGCAGGCCGCTGTTGCCGAGTGTGTAGTAGCTCATCGTCATTGTCTTTTCCGATCCTGATCCGGTTGGTGCGGGCGTCATTGGCCCGGGGTCGCCTTGACCCAGGGATTGCCGCGTTCATGCGTCATGCGGAAGGTGAAGCCATCGACTTTCCAGACGGAGCCAGAACGTGTCAGGTGGTGCTCATACGTGCCCCAGACTTCCCACAGCGGATCGCCATTGCCCTCCATCCGGTTCCAGGCATAGCCGTTCGACAGAACGGTCGCGCTGTCCGCCTCGAGAACGACCTGGTGATTGGTGCGCAGGTGCAGGCTGGTCTTGCTGCCCTTGAGATTGCCGGCCCAGGCGCCGATCAGATCGTCGGACGCAATGTTGGCCGCGGGCTGCCCGGACAGGCTGCTGAAGTCGGCGGCGACCCGATCCGCGAAATAGAAGCGCGCGCGCTTCCAGTCCTGCGCGTCGACGGCGCGGTCGATGGCATCGGCGATGCGGATGACCGCGCGTTCGTCCGCGAGCGCTTGCCAGCCGGATGGTTCCGCCCCGCCGGCATCGACCGGTGACAGCGCCACGCCGGCCGCGAAAGTTACGTGCTTCAACGCATTCATGTCTCTTCTCCTCAATGCCATCAGCCAACCGCGGATGTGTCGGCGACAATATGGATCGGTGTCTTGGCATCGATTAGATTGCATTGTTCGCAAGGACCATGCGATATCATTCATGAATGGATCGGGATCTGCTCTCTCATCTGCCTGTCATCGTCGCCGTTGCCCGGCGCGGCGGCTTCGCGCTTGCGGCGGCCGAACTCGGTATGAGCCCGTCGGCGGTCAGCCATGCGGTGCGCCTCGTCGAGGAGCGGATCGGCCAGCCGCTGTTTGCGCGCACGACGCGCAGCGTTTCGCTCACCGAGGCCGGCAAGGCGCTGGTGGAAACGGCCGCCCCTGCCCTCCAGGACATTGCCGAGCAGATGGACCGCATCCGCAGCGTCAAGGGCAGGCCGTCTGGCCTGCTCAGGATCAATGCCTCCAACATCGCGATCCCATTGGCGGTGACGCCGGTCGTCGCCGCGATGGCCGAGCGCTATCCCGACATTACGGTGGAGGTTTTTGCCGATCAGGGATTGGTCGACATCGTCGGCGAAGGTTTTGACGCCGGCATCCGGCTCGGCGAGATGATCGCGCAGGACATGGTGGCCATCCGACTGACGCCGCCCTTCAAAGTCGTCGTCGTCGCCTCTCCCGCCTATATCGGACGACGTGGGCGTCCGCGCAGCGTGGCCGATCTCGCGAACCACAATTGCATCGGGTACCGGCTTGTCCGCTCGGGTGCCCTCTATCGCTGGGATTTGACCTGGGATGGCAAGGATGTGGTCATGGAAACCAGCGGTACGGCCATCGTGACGGACTCGCTGGCCGCCATTGATCTGGCGCTCGCTGGCGTCGGCCTCGCCTATATGTTCGAGCCGCTGGCGCGCGCGGATCTGGCGGCCGGGCGCCTGGTGCAGGTTCTGCCGCAATCTGCGATCGAGGAACCCGGCCTTTTCCTCTACTTCCCGCGCCGCGCCGCGATGGCGCCGAAGCTCAGGGCCTTTATCGACACCGCAAACGAAATCGGCCTGACATCCTTGCGGACATCAGGCCGAAAAACACAGTCGCAATAATGCGGTAGGACGCTTACTTCTTGACCGCCGCAGCGACTTCCGCGGCGAAATCGGACTCTTCCTTCTCGATGCCCTCGCCAAGCGCGAAGCGCAGATAGGCCGTGATCTTGGCGGGCGCGCCGATTTCCTTTTCGGCATCCTTCAGCGCCTTCTCGACGGTGATGTCGGGATTGAGCACGAAGGCCTGCTTCAAGAGCACGACTTCTTCATAGAACTTGCGCAGGCGACCCTCGACCATCTTCTCGATGATCGCTTCCGGCTTGCCGGACTGGCGCGCCTGGTCGGAGAAGATGGCCTTCTCGCGCTCGACAGCGGCCGGGTCGATCTGCTCGGCGGTCAGCGCCATCGGGTTGGTGGCGGCGACATGCATGGCGACCTGGCGGCCGAAGGCATTGGCGGCATGCTCGTTGCCGGTGGTCTCGATCGCGACCAGCACGCCGAGCTTGCCAAGGCCATCGGCAACCGAATTGTGGACGTAGGTCGCAACCGCGCCATGCGGAACGGTCAGCTTGGCCGAGCGGCGGAAGCCCAGGTTCTCGCCAATGGTGCCGACAGCGTCCTTGATGGTGTCGGTGACCGACTTGTCGGAGCCCGGATACTTCGCGGCAGCCACAGCCTCGGTCGTGCCGTAGGCAAGCGCCACCTTGGCGACGTTGGCGACGATTTCCTGGAAGGCGGCGTTGCGGGCGACGAAGTCGGTCTCGGAATTCACCTCGACGACGGCAGCTTCGCGCACGCCATTGTCGACGCCGATCAGGCCTTCGGCGGCAGTGCGGCCGGCCTTCTTGTCGGCTTTGGAAATGCCCTTCTTGCGCAGCCAGTCGACGGCCTCTTCCATGTTGCCGTTGGTCTCGTTCAACGCCGCCTTGCAGTCCATCATGCCCGCGCCGGTCAAGTCGCGGAGTTCTTTGACCTGTGCAGCCGAAATGCTCATTGTCGCCTCTTTGTTTCAAATGCGCCGACGCACCATCGAATCTCGACGGTGCGTCTGTTTAGCGTGCCAAAATATGAGAAAGATGAAGGCCGCAAGCCGGCCTTCGATTATCAAGCCTCTGGGGCTTCCGACGCCGGAGCCGGATCGAGCGCCGGTTCGACCGGAGCTTCGACCGAAGCGCCGATGTCGACGCCGAGCGCGCCCTGCTGACGGGCGATGCCGTCGATCGCAGCCTTGGCGATCAGGTCGCAATAGAGCTGGATGGCGCGGGCCGCGTCGTCATTGCCGGGGATCGGGAAGTCGATCTTGTCCGGGTCGCAGTTCGAATCGATGATGGCGACGACCGGGATGCCGAGACGCTTCGCCTCGAGGATGGCAATCGCCTCCTTGTTGGTGTCGATCACGAACATCAGGTCGGGCGTCGAGCCCATGTCCTTGATGCCGCCGAGCGCCTTGTCGAGCTTCTCGCGCTCACGGTCGAGGTTCAGGCGTTCCTTCTTGGTCAGGCCTTGCGCCTCGCCGGCCAGCATCTCGTCGAGCTTGCGCAGCCGCTGGATCGAGTTCGAGATCGTTTTCCAGTTGGTCAGCATGCCGCCGAGCCAACGCGAATTGACGTAGTACTGGGCCGAACGCTGTGCCGCATCGGCGACGATGTCGGACGCCTGCCGCTTGGTGCCGACGAACAGCACGCGGCCGCCCTTGGCAACGGTGTCGGAAACCTGCTTCAGCGCCTGGTGCAGCAAAGGCACCGTCTGCGAGAGGTCGATGATGTGGATGTTGTTGCGGGCGCCGTAGATGTAAGGCGCCATCTTCGGGTTCCAGCGGTGGGTCTGGTGGCCGAAGTGAATGCCAGCTTCCAAAAGCTGGCGCATGCTGAAATCAGGCAGTGCCATTCTCATTTCCTTTCCGGTTAGCCTCCACGGACACAGGCATTTGTGGACCGAAATCCTCGAACGCCACCGGAGGTCTCAGCCGGATTTCTCCCGGGCAGACACCAAAGTCCGTGTGTGGAATGAGCGCGCATATAGAGGGGAAGTGCTGCAAACGCAAGCCGTGTAGCGCTTTAACGCCTAGCGTGCGGCAATCAGCGCTCCGGTGCCGATCATGGCGCTGCCGCCAAACCTGTTCATCAGCCGCATGCGCCTGGGCGTCCTGAACCAGCCCGAAGCCCGGCCAGCAAGCCCGGCATAGACACCCATGGTGAGGATATTGACGCTGATGACCACGGCCACCACCAGCAGGCCGTCGACAAATGTCAGCGTGTCGAGATTGAGAATCAATGGCATGATCGAGGCATGGAACAGAATCGCCTTCGGGTTCCCCAGCGCAATGGACGCACCAAGGAAGAAGAAGCGCGACAATCTCGTCCGTGCCGTCTGCGGCTCATTCGTTTGCGCGGTCGAGGCCCTCCACATCCTGACGCCGAGAAAAATCAGGTAGGCGGCGCCTGCATATTTCAGCAGGAGGAAGATCCATTCGAATGTCTGGGCCAGGGCCACCAGCCCGAGCAGGGCCAGGGTGACCAGTACGGCATCGCCGGCGGCGACCCCAACGCCGGCTATGAAGGCGCGGAGGAAACCACGCGACACGCCATTGGTGATGACGGCGAACATCGCGGGTCCCGGTGTGGCGGCGGCGAGCGTGACAGCGGCGCAATAAGCCAGAAATGCCGTTAGTGTCATAGTTTGGCCTTTCCGTTGGGCACCCGCACGCGCCGGAAGATCGCGACGATCTCCTCGCGGCTGCATTCGATGGCGCCGAGCCGTACCGCGCGGTCGCGCTCGAAGCCGGTTATGTCATAGTGTGGCGCCGATGTCCTGGGCGGCCCCTGATAGGACGAGCGCTTCACGCCAAGCCGCGATGCGAACCGGTGCAGCTCGTCGGTGTCGTCGGCCATCAGGTGGCACCAGCGATGGCCGGCCCACTTCCAGATCGCCGCATCGACATAGACCGCCATCAAGCCCGCCACGGCCAGCTCACTCGCGCATCGCCGCTATTTCGATACCGGGCAAGGCTTTGTCTGATCGAACAGCGACAGATTGACCAGCTTGCCGGTCATCGAGAAGTCGCCATAGTCCATGACGAGATCACGGGTGATGCCGTTCTCGTGCAGCTTGAAGCTGATCCGGTATTCCGGCACTTCCTCGCCGTTCTGGGTGCTGTCGTCGAAATAGGCGATGTCGACCGGCCAATATTTGTCGGCGGCAAGCTTCGCCAGTGCCGGCGCTTCCGGATCGGCCTTGTCGGCCTCGGTCTTCTTGCCGACGACAACCGTGGTCGTCATCACCTTGTTGGCGTCCTCCGAGCCATCGAACAGGTTGGTCTGGTAGAAGTTTTCGCCTTTTTCGGCCTTGCCGATCAGCTCGACCAGATGTTGGGTCGGGAACTGGGTGGCAGCGAGTTCGAGACTATTCTTCTCCGGCTTGTCGATATCGACCTTCAGGCCCTCGGCATTCTTTGTCGCGACGCCCTTGACCTCCTTGTCGAGGTTCTGGTCGACGAAGGACTTCGTCACGAAGGAAAACATCTTGCCTTCCGCGTCCTCGAACGTGGTGGTCTGCTGGTCGGTCAGCTTCGTGTTGTCGTTGGTCGCGATCTGGGTGACGAAACGGAATTTCACCGTATAGCCTTCGCAGGCCGAGCCGTTGAACTCGTAGACCATGCGGCCGGTGATGCCGGTGATGCCGGAGCGATCATCCGCCTTCTTGAGGGTGAGATCGTAGACGGCGCGATGCGCCTGCAGCGCCGGTACGGCGAAAGCGGAGCCCACGGGGAACAGCGCCGACAACAGAACGGCGTGGAATGCAAGGCGCGTTGCGCGCATGAGGTACTCCAATCGTCGCGGCTGATGGCAGGCCGCAGGGAAAGATGGTCCAGCTTAAAAAAAGTCGTGGCGGAAGCGAGGCAAAAATAGCAATTTCGGCCCGGCCAGCGCGGCACCTTCCAGCAATAGGGAAAAGCAATGAGTGAAACAATCGAAAAGCGGCTAAGTGATCTCGGCGTGACGCTTCCTGTTGCCGCCGCGCCCGCCGCCAACTACGTGCCCTATTGCAGGACCGGCAATCTGCTGTTCACGGCGGGACAATTGCCGCTCAAGGACGGCAAGCTGCAGGCGAGCGGCCTGCTTGGCCGCGACGTCGACACGGCAAGCGGCAAGGACGCGGCGAAATACTGCGCCATCAACATCCTGGCGCAAGCCAAGGCGGCACTTGGCGACCTCGAGAAGATCCGCCGCCTGGTGAAGATCACCGTCTTCGTGGCGTCGGCCCCCGATTTCGTCGAGCAGCATCTGGTCGCCAACGGCGCCTCCGATTTCCTGGTTGCCGCGCTCGGCGAAGGCGGCAAGCACGCCCGCTCCGCCGTCGGTACCGCCTCCCTGCCGCTTAATGCCGCGGTGGAGATCGAAGCGATCTTCGAAGTCGAATGAGTGAAGGTGCAGACATGACCGACCTCTCCTGGCTGACTGCCCGGCCGGTTGCCCATCGCGGCTTTCACGACATGAACAAGACGCGCTGGGAAAACACGCTTTCCGCCTTCGCAGCCGCGGCCGAACGCGGCTACGCGATCGAATGCGACGTGCATCTGTCGTCGGATGGCGTTCCCATCGTCATCCATGATGATGATCTGCAAAGGTTGACCGGGAAGGACGGGTTCGTCTGGCAACGGAGCGCCGCCGAACTTACCGCGCTCAAGGTTGGCGGCACGGCGGATCACGTGCCGACGCTGCAGGGAACGCTCGACCTCGTCGACGGCCGTGTACCCATGGTCGTCGAGCTGAAAGGAACTCCCGGTCGCGATGAAGGCCTGGTGGCACGCGTCGGCAAGATGCTGAAGCGCTACAAGGGCAAGGCTGCGATCATGTCGTTCGATCACTGGCTGATCCGCGATTTCCCCAAACACGCGCCCGGCATTCCGGCTGGATTGACCGCCTATGGCAAGGACGCCAAGCTGATCGAAGCGCATTTCTCCATGCTGGCGCACGAGCTCTCCTTCACCTCCTACGCCGCCGGCGATCTGCCGAACCCGTTTGTCAGCTTCGTGCGCGAAAAGCTCAAAATGCCTGTCATCACCTGGACGGTGCATGACCAGCCGGCGGTCGACCTGACCTTTAGATATGCCGACCAGATGACGTTCGAAGGGTTCGAACCCGACTTGGTCAAAGTCGCCTGAAGAGGGTGCCCGAAACGTGACTTGTAGCGGCCCGAATGGAGCTTAAATAAGCCTCATGGATCAGGGCGACGACGGCGACGGACAAACGGCGAATGCGGACTATGCGATCCGCATCGCCGCCGGTATAGGCGCCTTTACCTGCGATGAATGGAATGGCTTTGCCGGGACCACGCGCGGCGACGCGGAAGTCGGCTATAACCCGCTGGTTTCATTCGCTTTTTTGAGCGCTCTGGAGGATTCCGGCTGCGCCGTTCGGCGCACTGGCTGGCAAGGCCATCACCTGCGGCTGGAGACTGCGCAAGGCAGGCTGCTCGGTGCGGTTCCCTGCTATCTCAAGTCGCACAGCCAGGGCGAATATGTGTTCGATCATGGCTGGTCGGATGCCTTCGAGCGCGCCGGCGGCCGTTACTATCCCAAACTGCAAAGTGCCGTGCCGTTCACGCCCGTCACCGGCCCTCGCCTGCTGGTCGGCAAAGGCGAGGATCAGGATGCAGTGAAGGCCGGCCTTGCCGCCGGGCTCAAAATGGTGACCGACAAGCTCGGCGTATCCTCGGCACATGTCACTTTCGCGCAGGAGAGCGACGTCGCGACGCTTGAGGCTGCGGGCTTCCTGCATCGCACCGACCAGCAATTCCACTTCTTCAACGAAGGCTTTTCCACTTATGACGACTTCCTCGCCACGCTTGCCTCGCGCAAGCGCAAGGCGATGAAGAAGGAACGGCGCGAAGCGCTCGCCGATGGCA
Organism: Mesorhizobium sp. M8A.F.Ca.ET.208.01.1.1; assembly: GCF_004791315.1. Lineage (NCBI taxonomy): Bacteria > Pseudomonadati > Pseudomonadota > Alphaproteobacteria > Hyphomicrobiales > Phyllobacteriaceae > Mesorhizobium > Mesorhizobium sp. M8A.F.Ca.ET.208.01.1.1. The sequence goes on along the minus strand of NZ_SRUT01000001.1, from coordinate 958,904 downwards.
TCACGATCGACTGGCTCACCGGCAAGGACCTGACCGAAAAGGCCTGGGACGACTTCTACGCCTTCTACATGGACACTGGCAGCCGCAAATGGGGCCGCCCCTACCTGAACCGCCAGTTCTTCTCGTTGATCGGCGAACGCATGGCGGACGACATTCTGCTGGTGATGGCCAGGCGCAACGGGCGCTACATTGCCGGCGCCATCAACTTCATCGGCTCCGATGCGCTCTACGGCCGCAATTGGGGCTGCATCGAGGACCACCCCTACCTGCATTTCGAGGTCTGCTACCACCAGGCCATCGAGTTCGCCATCGAACGCAAGCTGAAGGTGGTCGAGGCGGGTGCGCAAGGCGAACACAAGCTGGCGCGCGGCTACCGGCCTGTGACCATGCATTCGGCGCACTACATTGCCCACCCCGGCCTGCGCAAAGCGGTCGCCGATTATCTCGGGCGCGAACGGCGCGAGGTGGAGCGGATGGGCGAGTATCTGGAGGAGCATACCCCGTTCCGCAAAGATCTCGAGGAATAGCCGGCCTCATCGCGCGCTCGTCGAGGCCGGCATGGTCGATCTCGATCGATCTCCCCGCAGCTTCGTCTTGCCGCTCGGAGGCGGCTTCGTTACACCGGACGGCAAAGGCACACTCCGGAGCGTTCGCCATGACTGAGGCCTATGACACCGACAACATCTTCGCCAAAATCCTGCGCGGCGAAATACCCTCGCACCGTGTGTACGAGGACGAGGCTGTCGTGGCTTTCATGGATGTGATGCCGCAAGGACCAGGCCATACGCTGGTGGTGCCGAAAGCGCCGTCGCGCAATCTGCTCGACGCCGAGCCCTCGACATTCGCCCTCCTTTTCACGGTCGTTCAGAAAGTGGCACAGGCGGTCAGGAAGGCTTTCAATGCCGACGGCGTCACCATCATGCAGTTCAATGAGCCTGCATCCGGACAAACCGTCTATCACCTGCATGTCCATGTCATCCCGCGCTTCGACGGCATCCCCCTGAAACCGCACACGGGCCCGATGGAGAATCCGGAAGTGCTGGCGCGGAACGCAGACAAGATCCGCGGCGCCCTCCAGAGCGGATTTTAATCCTTTATAAACCGGCAGATCATGGTGTCGCCTGTATTACAGCCTGCGATTACTTTGTTCATACCTTTGCAAGCCTTTCCGGGGCATGTTTTCGCGGAGGACGGGCGATGCGGGATATTTCGGAAACTTTAGGCAGGCAGCCTGGCGCCAGCGCGAGCGGCGCCTTCGTGCATCTTTTGGCCGAATCATTTTATCGCCACCGCGCTATTCATGCGGTCGCCCTGTTTACACTCGGACTAAGTTTCATGATTGGCGCCCGGGTCGGCAACCGGCCGGATTTTGGACTGCTTGTCGAATACGGCTTCTACCTGGGGGTGTATTCCTGGGTTGTCGGATGTGTCTACGCGGCATTCCGCCTGTTATGGCTGGCCATTGTCGACGGCGCCACCTCGCCGCTCCGTCTTTTCCTGAATTCATTCTGGGAGTTGCTGTCTGATCGAAGGCGCATCGCCAACGGCGTGAACGGGCTGGTCGCGATCATGGCTTTTATATCCGGCTTCACGGTACTGAAAGGAGCGATCGCGTTGCTGGCGCCTTTCTCCTGGGACCAAGCCTTTGCACAATTCAGCGTCGGCCTGCATTTCGGCCGCCCTACTTACCAATGGGTCTGGTGGATCGTCGAAAGCCCCCTGGCCGTTCATTTTCTCAATCTTTGTTACAATCTTTGGTTCGTGGTGCTGCTCTCGGCGATCTTTTCAAGCGTCGCGGCGGCTCGCGATTCCCTGCTGCGACATCAGTTTCTGCTCAGCTTCATGCTGGTCTGGCTGATAGGCGGCTTCGGCATTGCCCTGATATTCTCATCGGCCGGCCCTTGCTATTACGCCAGGCTCGGCCTTGGCGATCTCTATCAACCGTTGATGGACGCACTTCAATCGGCAAATCGGCAGTATCCGATCTGGGCCCTTTCCCTGCAGGACAGGTTGTGGGACGGTTATCAGGGTTTGCCTTCGGGCAGCATGGGCATATCGGCATTTCCCTCCATGCATGTCGCGTCGGCCGTGCTCATTGCCCTCTATGCGACCAGGCTGTCGGTCAGCCTTGGCACTTTGATGTGGATATTCGCGGTGCTCATCATGCTCGGTTCGGTGGTCCTTGGCTGGCACTATGCCATTGACGGCTACGCCGGCGCGCTTATTGCCCTTGCGATCTGGAAAATCACCGGCGCGGCGTTGTCCCGGGCGGACGCAAGAACTGTTACCGTTTTGGAAGAGCTGTCCGGCCTCGGCGCGCTGCCACTCATTTGTTTAACGCCGCAACCGGCCGATGGCCTGGCCATGGCCGACGGCGCTTATCCACGCCAAATCATTTGCGGACAATTGGATCAGGAAGACCGGAGCGCCGCAAAAGCCGGATCCGAAAGCCTCTGAAACGCCGTTGGCGCCACCACTCCCTTCAGAAACTGCTGGCGGATCGCATCCGCGCATTGCCCGGCACCGAGGCGTGACGTATCGACTTCCAAATCATACACGCCAGGCCGGTGCACCTCTCCCTGCCACAGGCGTACAGGCAAAGGCACGGGATCACTGGGCGCGCCGGTAACGTAGTTCCCGCCCGCGGCGCTGGCGGCGCGCCTTTCCATGATGACCTCGATCGGGCAGCGAACGCCAACAAACAGGACCGGCAGGCCGGCGAGCCGCCTCGCGCAATCGGCCAGGATGTGGAGCGGTTTCGAATAAGCGTCGTGGTGGCCGACATCCGCAACGACATTCAGCCCCAATCGACTATGCGCCGCGATCGATTCATAGAGGGCCGCATAGAAGCGCGGCACGAAAACTTCCAGATCGGGCCGCTCGCCGCCAGGGCGCAGGCCTATTCCGGGACGATATCGCGGCGGCGTGATCTGCTCATGGCTGTCAACGCCCAGATTCATCCATGGACCGTCAAAGCTCTCCCCGATGGCCTCGGCTATACTCGACTTTCCCGAACGCGGCGCGCCGTTGAGGATGATGATTTGCCCGGCCACGCGCCACCTCATTGTTCCCATGAAAAAAGCCCCGTTTCCGGGGCTTTTTTGACTTTCGCCAGGCTCAGCCCTTTCTGGGCAGTTGCGGTACAAGGCTGCGCTTGCCGCCGTCCTTGCCCTTGGGCTCCGATTTCTGCGCCACGACCTTCTTTGCCGCGGGCTTCCTGGCCACGGCTTTGGGTGGCTTCGGCGCGTCTTCCGGCTCTTCCTTCTTCGGCTTCACCGGCGCCTCGTCGGCAAGCGATTCGAGCTTGAGGCCGGTCTCGCCGGTTTCCTTCTTCTCGACGGTGACGCGCACCGTGCCGCCCTTCTTCAGCTTGCCGAACAGCACCTCGTCGGCCAGCGGCTTCTTGATGTGCTCCTGGATGACGCGGCCGAGCGGACGCGCACCCATGCGTTCGTCATAGCCCTTGTCGGCGAGCCAGGCGATCGCGTCCGGCGACAGGTCGAAGGTGACGCCACGCTCTGAAAGCTGGGCTTCCAGCTGCATGACGAACTTCTGTACCACCTGGTGGATGACCGGCACCGGCAGCGAGCCGAACGGAATGATCGCATCGAGGCGATTGCGGAATTCCGGCGTGAACAGCCGGTTGATCGCCTCGACATCGTCGCCTTCGCGCTTGGTCGAACCGAAACCGATCGCCGCGCGCTGCGCATCGGATGCGCCCGCATTGGTGGTCATGATCAGTATGACATTGCGGAAGTCGATCTGCTTGCCGTTGTGGTCGGTCAGCTTGCCGTGGTCCATAACCTGCAACAGGATGTTGAACAGGTCCGGATGCGCCTTTTCGACCTCGTCCAGCAGCAGCACGCAGTGCGGATGCTGGTCGACACCGTCGGTCAAAAGGCCGCCCTGATCGAAGCCGACATAGCCGGGAGGCGCGCCGATCAACCGCGAGACGGTGTGGCGTTCCATGTATTCCGACATGTCGAAGCGGATCAGTTCGACGCCCAGCGAGGCGGCCAGCTGCTTGGCGACTTCCGTCTTGCCGACACCCGTTGGCCCAGAGAACAGGTAGGAGCCGATCGGCTTCTCCGGTTCGCGCAGACCGGCACGTGCCAGCTTGATCGCCGAGGTCAACGCGGTGATGGCGGTGTCCTGGCCATAGACGACGCGCTTGAGCTCGATGTCCAGGCCCTGCAGCACCTTCTCGTCATCGGCCGAAACCGTCTTCGGCGGGATGCGCGCCATGGTAGCGATCGTCGCTTCGATTTCCTTGATGCCGATCGTCTTCTTGCGCTTGGCTTCCGGCACCAGCATCTGCGAGGCGCCGGTCTCGTCGATCACGTCGATCGCCTTGTCCGGCAGCTTGCGGTCGTTGATGTAGCGCGCCGACAGCTCCACCGAGGCCTTGATCGCCTCGTTGGTGAACTTCACCTTGTGGAATTCCTCATAATAGGGCTTCAGGCCCTTCATGATCTCGATGGCGTCCTCGATGGTCGGCTCGTTGACGTCGATCTTCTGGAAGCGTCGCACCAGCGCACGATCCTTCTCGAAGAACTGACGGAATTCCTTGTAGGTGGTCGAACCGATGCAACGTATTGCACCCGACGACAGAGCCGGCTTCAACAGGTTCGACGCGTCCATCGCGCCGCCCGAAGTCGCGCCGGCGCCGATCACCGTATGGATCTCGTCGATGAACAGCACCGCGCCCGGATAATCCTCGAGCTCCTTGACGACCTGCTTCAGCCGTTCCTCGAAATCGCCGCGATAGCGCGTGCCGGCCAAAAGCGTGCCCATGTCGAGCGCGAAGATGGTGGCATTGTGCAGCACTTCCGGCACGTCGCCCTCGACGATGCGCTTGGCCAGGCCTTCGGCGATCGCCGTCTTGCCGACGCCGGGGTCACCGACATAGAGCGGGTTGTTCTTGGAGCGGCGGCACAGCACCTGGATGGTGCGGTTGATCTCGCTCTCGCGGCCGATCAGCGGATCGATCTTGCCGGCCTTGGCCTTGTTGTTGAGGTTGACGCAGTAAGCCGTCAGCGCGTCCTGCTGCTGCTTCTTCTTGCCGCCTTCCTCCTGCGGCTCGGCGCCGTTCTGGCCGCCCTGCTCGTCGTCGGCGCCGCGCGGGGTGCGGCTCTCGGACGCGCCCGGGCGCTTGGCGATGCCATGCGAGATGTAGTTGACCGCGTCGTAGCGGGTCATCTGCTGTTCCTGCAGGAAATAGGCGGCATGGCTTTCGCGCTCGGCGAAGATGGCGACGAGCACGTTGGCACCCGACACTTCCTCGCGGCCGGATGACTGCACATGGATCACCGCGCGCTGGATCACGCGCTGGAAACCGGCCGTCGGTTTGGAATCCTCATCGTAGCCGGTGACCAGATTGTCGAGCTCGGTATCGATGTAGGTCAGAACGGTATGCTTCAGCTCGTCGAGATCGACGTTGCAAGCGCGCATGACGGCGGCCGCCTCGGTGTCGTCGATAAGCGCGAGCAGCAGGTGTTCAAGGGTTGCATATTCATGGTGCCGCTCGTTGGCGAGCGTCAGCGCTTGATGAAGCGCCTTTTCCAGGCCTTGGGAGAAAGCCGGCATGTTACCTCACTTCTTCTCCATCACGCATTGCAGCGGATGCTGATTCTGTCGGGCGAAATCCATGACCTGGGACACTTTGGTCTCGGCCACCTCGAATGTATAGACCCCGCACTCGCCCACTCCATGATTGTGAACATGAAGCATGATGCGTGTGGCGGCTTCGCGGTCCTTCTGGAAAAAACGTTCCAGCACGTGAACCACGAACTCCATCGGAGTGTAGTCGTCGTTGAGGATGAGGACCCGGTAAAGGCTGGGCTTCTTGGTCTTGGTTTTGGTGCGCGTGATAACGGCCGTCCCGCGGCCGGCCTCATTGCCGTCGCCGCCGCCGTTTTGCATCCGCGCCACTCGTCTCGTGGCAGTCAAACCGATCGTCACGTAATCCTGCCTCTTCGAATCCTCATGCGAGTTCGACATGTAGGTGTTCGATGGACGATTTTAAGCCCTTCTGGTTAGCTGACAATATGGCTAGGTGACCAACTTGGCGGATTTTCGCATTCGTGAAGCGCTACGCTGTCGCGGATCGGAAACTGGCATGAAAAAACCCGGTCGCGTTTCCACGACCGGGTTCTGCCCCACCCACGAAGGGCCGGATCTTGAAAATTGTCGGGCGAAAATTACTTCGCCTTGGCAACGATCGATTCGAACGGCTTGTAGGCTTCCTTGGCGAGTTCGGCATAGAGGTCGCCAATCTTGGTGGCCTCGGCGACGAACGCCTCGTAGGACTGCTTGGCATAGTCGGACTGGATCTCGATCGCCTTGTCCAGCGACTTGGCCGAGAACAGCTTCTCGAACGCGGCGCTGCCGGCTTCGAAGCTCTTCTTGGTGTATTCGCCGGCCTCGGTGGCGATCGCCTGCGCGCCCTTGGACAAAGAGGCGAAGCTCTTCAATCCGGTGTCGGCGAACTCCTTGCCGTACTTGCTGAAGTCCTCATAGGTCTGGGTCATTTCATACTCTCCCTGGACGGTTGAAGCGCCCTGCCCCGAGCGCCGTTGTGCAATGCATGATAATATATTGTGCGCCGCACAAAAGTCAAGAATTCAAGGGCTCGCCACCCCGCCGGCACCGGCAATGGCTAAAATTCGAATAAAGGAAGGCTCAAACCACCAGAAAATGGTGAACGCGGCGGTTACCATAAACGGATTGGTAACGCTGCCCCGCTAGCTTGGCCGGAAGCGAGGCAGGATCCCTTTGCCGCCTCCAGCGCAACGAGAAATTCAAAGGAACTACCAGTGCGTCAGGCGTTGTCGGGCATCGTTTCCAAATCCGCGTCCCCTCTCAAAACGATCATGATCCTCGCCATGGCGATGACATTCGTCGTCGCGGATGCGGCATCGTCGCTCGCGGCAAAGTCAGCGGCCATCGTCGTCGACGCCAAGACCGGCAAGGTGCTCTATTCGGCAAACGCGGATGGCCGGCGCTATCCTGCCTCGCTGACCAAGATGATGACGCTCTATCTGACCTTCGAAGCGATGGCGAAGGGCAAGATCAGCAGAAACTCGCCAGTCGTGTTTTCGGCCCATGCCTCCGCCGAGGCACCGACCAAACTGGGCGTAAAGCCGGGCGGATCGGTCACGGTCGAGACGGCGATCCTGTCGATAGTCACCAAGTCGGCCAACGACTCGGCGACCGCGCTTGGCGAAATGATCGGCGGCAACGAAACCAATTTCGCCCGCATGATGACGGCCAAGGCGCGGCAGCTCGGCATGGACGGCACCGTCTTCCGCAACGCCAACGGCCTGCCGGATCCGGGGCAGTTCACCACCGCGCGCGACATGGCCACGCTCGGCATCGCGCTGCGGGAACATTTCCCCCAGTACTACGGCTATTTCGCGCAGCGGTCCTTTCTCTACGGTCGCCAGCGCATCAATGGCCACAACCGCCTGCTCGGGCGCATCAAGGGCGTCGACGGCATCAAGACCGGCTATACCCGCGCCTCCGGCTTCAATCTCGTCTCGTCCGTTAATGACGGCAACCGCCGCCTTGTCGCCGTTGTCATGGGCGGCACGTCGGGCGGCAGCCGCGACAACCAGATGGCTGGCTTGATCAACACCTACCTGCCGAGGGCCTCGACACGCGGTGGCGGCGATCTGGTCGCCAAGGCGGACAGCAATCCAATCAAGGCACTTGCGAAGGTTCTCCTGCCCAAGCACGACGCGCCGACCCCGGACGAAAAGCCGGTGGCCGTCGCGGACGCCGATACGGCTGTCGCGGACGACACGACCACGGCTGTCGCGGACGACGCCACAGTTGCCCAGGGCGACAGCGAGGACGAGGATACAGCCGAGGCAGAGGCGCCCAAGCTGGTTGTTCCGGCAAAGAGGGTGAAGACGGTCATCGTCTCCGCCCCCAAGGTCGCCACCGCGCAGGTCGTGGCCGCCTATGCCGAGCCCGCCCTGGCCGCCGTCGATCCGGTCAGCACCGCTTCGGTTCCGTCAGGCTGGGCCATTCAGGTTGCCTCCTCGCCCAACCAGTCCGAAGCTCAGGCTTTCCTCGACAAGACCACCAAGCAGGCTCCCAAGGTGCTGGCCGACGCTTCCGGCTTCACCGCCGCTTTCGACAAGGGCGGCGTCACTTACTACCGCGCCCGTTTCGGCGGCTTTGGGTCGAAGGACGCCGCCTGGAAGGCCTGCACCGCTTTGAAGAAGAAGAAAATCGAGTGCTACGCCGTCCAGCAATAGGACTGCGTGGAAGATTTCTCCCGGAAGAATATTGCGTCGAAGGAGACTAGTTGTGATTGGAGAGCAAGACGTCCTTGGCTTCGTTAATCCGCGCCGCCAGGAAAGACGTGCCGCCGATGTCGGGGTGCAGGCGCTGCATCAGGCGGCGGTGCGCCTTGCGGACATCCGCCGCGGCGGCCCCCGCTTCAAGACCAAGGACCTTGTAGGCCTCCTCCTTAGTCATGGCGCCCGGACCTGGCGCAACACCCAGCCCTTCGCCACCGTTCGTCTCAGCGTTTTTGCGCCAGACGGGAAATCTGCCGTCAAGATACGTCTCTAGCAGCTGGCGGCTCTCCGGATCGCCGGAGAGCTCGCGGTAGAGATGCTGCAATTCCGCCTGGGTCATCGAGCCAAGCATCTTGCCATCGTGGCGGCCGGCAAGAACCAGCCCTTCAAGGCCGCCCGTATCGTGATCGAGTTCCATCTCGAGTGCCGCTGTCCGCACGGTTGAGCGTTTTCCAGCAATTGGCCTGGCATTTGGGCGCCCGGTACGCGTGGCGCCATACCAGGCGATTGCCACGAACAGGATAATGCCGCCGATGCCTTGACGCCCGACCACGAGCACGGCGCCGCCGATCAGCGCCAGCAGGATCGGCCCCAAGGTTCTCATCCCGCTTGCGAGTTGCGCCGGATCCGCACGGAGAAAGGCCATGGCCAACCCCAGGAGCACCAGCAACAACGCGACCACAACGATAATTGCGCCTAACATTTCCCATCGCCCCGCAGATATCCTGTCCGCCTGGACAGCCGCGTGATGTCCTTCAACACTTTTTCTGCGCCAGAATCATGGCCTTTACCCCCGCTGGAAGAGGACCATCATACGAGCTGATTCTCCAACGCCGCGGCCTGTGTCGACTTCGACAGTTCTTCCTCGCGCATGGATTTCAAGATGTGGCGTCGTCGCGTCGCTTGCAAGTCCAGTGCGAAGCAAGTTTGAGGGCCAGAAATGTCTAGAGCAGGCCGAGATCGGCGAGTTCGCGCCTGAGTTTCGGCGGCATCTCGACCAGCCCCGCCTTGCCCTTGCCGAGATCCGCCGGGGCGTCCGTTGGCTTCAGATAACGCCAGCCCTGGAAGGCGCGGCGCGGCTGCCAGTCGGTGCGCACCACCTCGGGATCGAGCATCAAATGGCAGCGGCCGATGCCATCGTCATCGGTGAACGGCCGGATCTCCGTGATCAACTGCCGGCATTGCACGCTGCCCTTGATCACCCAGTAGAGCGAGCCGCCATCGGTGACCTCGTCGCCACGTGTCGGCACCATGCGGGTGGTGTGCCAGTGTTCGGCTGGTTCGCCGGCACGGCGGCGCTCGTCGAGACGGAAGGCGATCCAGTCTTCGAGATCCTCGACACTGTCGCAGCCGACGCAAAGCTTTAGGAGATTGAGAGCCATGCGCCAAGGTTAGCCCGGGGCGCCAGGACGTCAACGGCCTGGCGGACTTCTCCACAGTGCCGGTTTGGGCCAGATCTCAACACTCAACGACATTGACGGCAAGACCGCCAAGGCTGGTTTCCTTGTACTTCTCGTTCATGTCGAGGCCGGTCTGGCGCATGGTCTCGATCGCGGCGTCGAGCGGCACGAAATGCACGCCGTCGCCCTTGATCGCCAGGGACGCGGCCGTGACCGCCTTGACGGCACCCAGCGCGTTGCGTTCGATGCACGGCACCTGCACCAATCCGCCGACCGGGTCGCAGGTCATGCCGAGATGATGTTCGAGCGCGATTTCGGCGGCGTTCTCGACCTGTTCGGGCGTGCCGCCCATGACGGCGCACAGGCCGGCGGCCGCCATCGCCGAAGCTGAGCCCACCTCGCCCTGGCAGCCGACCTCGGCGCCGGAGATGGACGCATTGGACTTGATGATGCCGCCGACGGCCGCTGCCGTCAGCAGGAAATCGCGGATGCTCGGCTGGTCGGCCTCGGGATGGAAATGCAGCCAGTAGCGCAGCACCGCCGGCAGAGTGCCGGCCGCGCCGTTGGTCGGCGCGGTGACGACACGCCCGCCGGCCGCATTCTCTTCGTTCACGGCCATCGCGTAGATCGACAGCCAGTCATTGGCGAGCAGCGGGTTCGGCCGGTTCTGCTGCCACTGCTCCTGCAATTTGTCATGGAGCTGCCTGGCGCGCCGCCGCACCTTCAGCCCGCCCGGCATTATTCCGTCCTGCGACAGGCCACGGTCGATGCAGCTCTTCATCGCGCCCCAGATGGCATCGAGGCCGGTGTCGAGCTTCTCGCGCGACATCTGCGTTTCCTCGTTGGTGCGCTTCATGTCGGCGATGGAAAGGCCGCTCTTGGCCGCCATCTTCAGCATCTCGACCGCGTTCTTGAAGGGATACGGCACTTTCTTGCCCTCGGTCGTGACCGAGCCCTTGACCTTCATCCGTTGCAGCTCTTCTTCCGAAACCACGAACCCGCCGCCGATCGAATAGTAGATGCGCTTGAGCAGCAGCCGGCCGGCCGCGTCGTAGGCATGGAACGCCATGCCGTTGGCGTGACCGGTGAGCGGCGTCTTGCGGTCGAGCACCAGATCGGTGGCCGGGTCAAAATGGTAGGAGGGGTGACCGGGCGGTGAAATCAGCTTGTCGGCAGCGATGCGGCTGATGATGCCGTCGGCCTGGTCGGGGTCGACCGTTTGCGGCGTCTGGCCGGCAAGGCCGAGAATGACGGCACGGTCGCTGCCATGGCCGACGCCGGTATAGGCGAGCGAGCCATGCAGGCTGGCACCGATGCGGTCGACCTTGGCACCGGCGGGGCGCGGCCAGTCGTCGCCCGCGACCTCGTCGAGAAAGCGGCGCGCGGCCGTCATCGGACCCATCGTGTGCGAGCTCGAAGGGCCAATGCCGATCTTGAACAGGTCGAAAACGGAAAGGAACACGCTGTCTCCTGGGTCACGTCGAGGACTACATATAGGAATTCCCGGGATGTTTCCGCTCTTTTGACAATCGCGGCGCAGCACCTGCCGACCTTGTTTGCTCCGGCAGCGACATTGATTGTCTGTCGCCGTATGCGGCGATCGAAGCGATCGTGCGGGATATGGTAAACTCAACCATGGGCGATTCCTCTTATCTGTCGGCGGCCGATCTCGCGGCGCTGGGCTTTTTCCTCCTTGTGTGGGTGCTGCACACGCTCGCGTCCGATGGCAGGCTGGTTAGCCGCATGTCGCTGACGACCGCCATGAATGCGCAGCGCGAGGCCTGGATGCGCACCATGGCCGAGCGTGAGATCCGCATCGTCGACACCGCCATCATGAGCGGCCTGCAGCAGGGAACCGCCTTCTTCGCCTCCAGTTCGCTGATCGCGCTCGGCGGCTGTTTCGCCCTGCTTGGCGCGTCGGACCGCGTCATCGAGGTTCTCAGCGACCTCCCGCTGGGCGGCGTGCCGGATCGAGCCGCTTTTCAGATCAAGGTGCTGGGCCTGGTGCTGATTCTCGCCTTTTCCTTCTTCAAGTTCGGCTGGGCCTACCGGCTGTTCAACTATTGCTCGATCCTGATCGGCGCGGTGCCGATCCCGCATGGCGAAGCCTCGCGCAATCCGGTCACGCAAACGGCCGTGTGGCGCGCGACGCAGATGAACATGCTGGCCGGCAAGCATTTCAACTCGGGCCTGCGCGGCGTGTTCTTCTCGATCGGCTATCTCGGCTGGTTCGTCGATCCCCTGGTGTTCGTGCTGTCGACGCTTCTGCTGCTGGCCGTCCTGGTGCGGCGCCAGTTCTTCTCGGCAGCGCGGCGCGCCGTCATCGGTCAGCCGCCCGGCGCCGGAAACGGCTGATCGATGCGCCCGGAAAGCCAATAGGCCAAAAGTCCGATCCACTCGCGAACCGCCATCGTGGTCGCCTGCAGCGAGTCGGACGGGTTGTCTCGGAACAGGCCGATGCCTTCCTTGCCCGAGGTACGATAGTCGACCGGCCATGGAACGGTTGGAAAACCGGCCTTGTCGAACAGCGCCTTGGCGCGGGGCATGTGAAAGGCTGATGTCACCAGCAGCCATGTCTCGCCCGGCTTGGGTTTGACCAGTTCGCGGCTGAAGACCGCGTTCTCGTAAGTGTTACGGGATTTGTCTTCGAGGATCAGACGGTCAGCCGGTACACCCAGCGCCTCGAGCAGGCGTGGCGCCGTGTCGGCATCACCTTCGCCATCGAAGAACAGTGAGCCGTTTCCACCGGAGACCACCACTTTTGCCTGCGGGAAACGCCGGGCGAGGATTGCGGTCTCGACCATGCGATCGCCGCTGCTGTTCAATTCATGGCCGCCGCGCACGAGGTTGATAGCGCCCTCGAAGCCGCCGCCGAGCACGACGATGCCGTCCACCTTCTCCGGCAGCGGCGGCTTGGGAAAGCGTTCTTCCAACGGATTGAGCATCATGGCGCCGAGCGACGTCCAGGCCGATAGCGCAAGGATCAGGAACGCCAGCACACTGCCGGTGACGGCAAGCCGCCGCCGGCCGATCATTCCCGCGATCAGCCCCGCCAAAAGCAGGAAGATTGTCAGGTTGAGTGGCTGGATGAAGAACCAGAAGACCTTGGAAAGATAGTAGAACATCGCTCCACCCTTACAGCGTCAAGGACGCCGTAATGCTTCAGTTTCACGCATGATCCTATCCGAAAATCGATCGCGATTTTCGGGGGCATGCGTCAGACGAGCGATACCCTTACCACCACTTCTCCGGCTGGAATGTGCCGGCCGCCTGCTCGATGACGGCGGCGGTCTGGAACAATGTCTCTTCCTCGAACGGCCTGCCGATCAATTGCAGGCCGAGCGGCAACCCCTTGGGGTCGAGCCCGGCGGGCACGGCAATGCCGGGCAGACCGGCCATGTTCACGGTGACGGTGAAAATGTCGTTGAGATACATCTTGACCGGATCGGCCGCCATGTCCTCGTCGGCGATGCCAAAGGCGGCGGACGGGGTCGCGGGCGTCAGGATGACATCGACACCGGCGGCGAAGACGTTTTCGAAGTCGCGCTTGATCAGGTTGCGCACCTTCTGCGCCTGTAGGTAGTAGGCGTCATAATAGCCGGCCGACAGCACATAGGTGCCGATCATGATACGGCGCTTGACCTCGCGGCCGAAGCCGGCGGCACGCGTCTTCTCGTACATCTCGACAATGTCCTTGCCCGGCACGCGCAAGCCGTAGCGGACGCCGTCATAGCGGGCGAGGTTGGACGACGCCTCGGCGGGAGCCACGATGTAATAGGCCGGCAGCGCGTATTTGGTGTGCGGCAGGGAGATGTCGACGATCTCGGCGCCGGCATCCCTGAGCCAGGCAATGCCCTTCTGCCACAGGGCCTCGATCTCCTCAGGCATGCCCTCGACGCGGTATTCCTTGGGAATGCCGACCTTCATGCCCTTGATCGGCTTGCCGATCGCAGCCTCGTAGTCCGGCACCGGCCTGTCGACTGACGTCGTGTCCTTCGGATCGACCGAGGCCATGGATTTCAAAAGAATGGCAGCGTCGCGCACGTCGCGAGCGATCGGGCCGGCCTGGTCGAGCGACGAGGCGAAGGCGACGATGCCCCAGCGCGAGCAGCGACCGTAGGTCGGCTTGATGCCAACCGTGCCGGTGAAGGCGGCTGGCTGGCGGATCGAGCCGCCGGTGTCGGTCGCCGTCGCACCGGCACACAGGAAGGCCGAGACGGCAGTCGCCGAACCACCGGAAGACCCACCCGGCACCAGCTGTGCATTGTCGAGGCTACGCTGGGTCTTCGTGCCGCCGGCCGACACGAAGCCGCCATCCCCCTGATGTGTCGTCGGCATCACCACCGTATCGAGGCGCGAACGCCGCCACGGGTTGATGACCGGGCCATAGTAGGAGGTCTCGTTGGACGAGCCCATGGCGAACTCGTCCATGTTGAGCTTGCCCAGCATGACCGCGCCATCGGCCCACAGATTGGATGTGACGGTCGATTCATAGCGCGGCTTGAAGCCGTCGAGCACATGGCTGCAGGCCTGGGTATGGACGCCTTCAGTACCGAACAGGTCCTTGATCCCAAGCGGAATGCCTTCCAGAGCACCGCCCTCGCCCTTGAGCAGCCTGGCGTCCGACGCCTTGGCCATCTCGCGCGCCTTGTCGCCGGTCACCGCGACATAGGCATTGAGCGTGCCATTGGCGCGATCGATCGCCGAGAGATAGCTTTCCGTCAGCTCGGTCGCGGTGATTTCCTTGGCGCGCAGCTTGGCGCGGGCCTGCGAAATCGTCAGTTGGGTCAGGTCGCTCATCATAGGCTCTTTTCGTAAAACACCGACCACTCGGAATCGGGATAATCGAGCACCGGCCCGCAGCGCGAGAACCCGGCACGTTCATAGACGGTCCAGGCGGCCGGATGGCGGTCACCGGTCTCCAGCACCAGCCGCTTCAATCCTTCATCGCGCGCCAGCGCCTCAAGCCGCTCGACGATCCCAGCGCCGATCTTGCGGCCGCGATGGGAAGGCCTGATATACATGCGCTTGACCTCGCCGATGGCTTCGCCATGCCGCTTCAGGGCGCCACAACCAATGGCGACGCCATTGTCGCGAGCGATGAAAACCGTCGTGTCCTGCCCCGCCATCTGCTCGACAGTCAGATGGTAGCAATGCTCCGGGGGCGTCAATTCGAGCAAGGTTTCGTCGAGTTCCCTGACCAGGCCGCGCACGTCGTCCTGCAGCGGCGTCTCGGTGGCGATCTCGATTGCCATCGGCGCCTTACTCCACGACCTTCGGCACGAGGAAGAAATTCTCGTCGGTCGCCGGCGCGTTGGCGACGATGTCGGCCGCCTTGTTGCCGTCGGTGACGGCATCCGCGCGCTTCTTCATCTCCATCGGCGTCACCGAGGTCATCGGTTCGACACCGGAAACATCGACCTCGTTCAACTGTTCGACGAAGCCCAGAATGGCGTTCAACTCGCCGGTCATGCGCTCGGCATCTTCCTCACTCACCGCGATGCGGGCGAGATGCGCGACGCGCTTCACTGTCTTGACATCAACGGACATGCATTTGCCTCGGGAAAAACCAGTCCGGGCTATAGCGGCGCGGCGCGCGGCGCGCAACATGCGCCGGCCGACAATCGGGCAAACAGCTTCATGGCAGGGCAACGCCCTCGCACAGATAATAGCTGCCGCTGTTACCGCTCGCCTCGCTCTCATCGTCGATGGGTCGGACCGAGACGAGATCGAGCTGCGTCGGGCTGATCCGCGTCACCGACAGGACATCCGGAAAGACGTAGCCCGGTTCCTGGCAGATGGCCGTCACCGCCCAGCTCGGCGAGCGCGTCGCCTTGCTGACTTGAACGAACTCGCAGCTATACTCGACGCCCTGCAGGCCATGCACCGAAAGCACGATGTTGCCGGCATCGACAAGCGTCTGCAGCGTCTCCTTCCTGGCCTGTCCACAAAGCTCCTCGGACTGCAGATAGACGCCGTCGATGAAATCATCGGCGGCGAGCGCGGGCGACGCCGCGACAACCATCGAAACGCAAAGAGATCGCCCCAACGCCATGGATTTGTTCCGCTTTCGTTGTTTCTAGATCGTAATCGCTTGGCCGATTTTCGGCAACGCGACCTTGACGCCGGACCCTTCCAAGCCGGCTTCGAACTTCTCAGGCGTCGGATCGATCATCGGAAACGTGCCGAAATGGCAAGGGACAACCGTGTCGAACTTGAAGAAGCGGCGGCAGGCAAGGGCCGCCACCGCGCCGCCCATGGTGAAGCGGTCGCCGATCGGGACAATGCCGATCTTCGGCTCGTGCAGCTCGTTGATCAGCGCCATGTCGGAAAAGATGTCGGTATCGCCCATATGATAGAGCGTGCGGTCATCCGGGAAATGCAGGACGAGCCCGCCCGGATTGCCGAGATAGACGTTCCTGCCGCCATCTTCGCCAAACGAGGAGGAGTGCAGCGCCTGGACAAAGGTGGTGGTGAAGCCGCCGCAATCGACCGTGCCGCCGATGTTGCCGGGATTGATCTTCTTGTCGCTGACGCCCTTGCCGACTAGGTACATGCAGATTTCGAAATTGGCGACCAGTTGAGCGCCACTCTTGCCGAGCACTTCCAGCGCGCCGCTGATGTGGTCGCTGTGCCCGTGTGTCAAAAGAACATGCGTGATCCCTTCGGCAGGCTCTTCCCAACCGCCGGTCCAGGACGGGTTGCCGATCAAATAAGGGTCGATCAGGATTTTCGCGGCACCGGTTTCGATGCGGAACGCCGAGTGGCCGTACCAGGTCAATTTCATCAATGCATTTCCTCGATTTTTGTCGAGCCAGAGGATAGAACGCCGCTAGCCCCGAGATCAAAGGGTATAGTGTCCGCCGCGCATTCGAAAAGACGCGTGCTACCGAAAAGACGAGGGAAACCGTTGGCTGTCATCACGATTGAGCAATTGCCGGCGCGCCTCGCCGACGGCAGGACCCTGGCAGGGCTCGATCTCGGCGACAAGACGATCGGTGTCGCGGTTTCCGACCGGGGGTTCTCCTTCGCTCATCCCCGCCCGGTCATCCTCAGAAAGAAATTCTCGCTCGACGCGGCCGTCCTTCTGACGTTGCTGGAGAAGGAGAATGTCGGTGCGGTGGCGATCGGACTGCCGATCAACATGGACGGATCCGAAGGCCCACGCGCCCAGAAATCGCGCGCCTTCGTGCGCAACATGGCGCAACTGAGCGACCTGCCCTTCGTGTTCTGGGATGAGCGGCTATCGACGGTCGCGGCCGAACGGACGCTGATCGAAATGGACTTCTCGCGCGCCAAACGCGCCGGCAAGATCGATTCGGCGGCAGCCGCCTTTATTCTGCAGGGAGTTTTGGACCGGCTTCAGTCGCTCGATGCAGCCGATCGAACCGAACCGGACCCGTCCAGCGCCGGCTGACCCAGCCCAAAATCTCGCGACGCCTGCGGAACGCCCACAAGGCCATCAGCAGAAGCCCGTCGAAGACGCAAGTCTTCGCTACCATTCCGGGGATGATCGATGGGTCGATGCCCAGAATCTGGCCGTAGAGTTGGAAGAAGAAGTCGTGCGTCTGCCGGCTGAACATGACGTAGCCGAAATTGATGTCGTTGGCCGATAGATAGAACCAGCCCCAGAAAATTGCCATCGGGGCGGCCCACATTCCGAAGATGTAACGCATCAGAGACCTCCCTTGCCCTTCGGGCGGCCCGATATCAGGGAGAGCAGCGAATTATGCGCCGCAGCCTTCGCCATGCTGTGCGCCGTGGCGTGGAAATCGTCCTCATCCAACCCGACTGCCGACCGCCGCTCGGCGAGCATCGCGACATAAGAGGCCAGAAGTGCGGCCAATTGCACCGCCACCACCATGAACAGACCGTTGATGCCTTGGGCAGCGCCGCCGATCAGGATCATCGACATCACGCCGGAAGCAGAAATAAAGGCGATGCGAACGACGCTGTCGGCACCCGGGCTGGACGCGTCGTTGATCAGCGTATCGACAAAGGCCCAGAAGAACAGCACCGCCACGACCAGCAATGCGGTCGCCAGCGGAGCGACCACGACGATGTTCTCCAGATTGATCAATCGGGCGCTCTCGACGGTCACGCCGAGTACGCCAAGAGCCGCCGCCACACCTCGATTTCCATCGATACAGATCAGCGCGAGCAGAGCGAAAACGATCGCCCAGTGCACCGACAGAAAGGAGGTCAATACGTGTCGCATCATGATTCCTGCTTCGACAGGAATGACAGTGGGCTTTGCGGTTCGTCACCGCAACGGAAACCATTTGTTAAGGTTAACGACGACGGTGGGGGTCGGCAACGCCCTCGGCGAACGACATCTCCTTCAATTCACCGGCGGATAGAGCGTATCGATGATCATGCGCGCATCGTGACGCGAATCGAGCATACCGTAGGTATTGCGCCACTGGCCCGCGAGCCGCGTCTCGACGAAAGCATCGGCGATCCGCCCTGCCCCCAGTCGGCGTAACTCGGCGGCCGCCGCCGACAGCGCAAGCTGTTCCGTAAGCAGCCGGGCCGAGCCCTCGTCGGTCGAAGCCACCTGCATGGCCGCCTTCAGAACACCGATCGTGCCGCGCCCGCCGGCGCCGAGGTCGCGGTCGATGCCGCCCAGCACCTCTTCGAAAAGGCCAGGCGCGCGGCCAAGCACGCGCAGCACGTCGAGCGCCATGACATTGCCCGATCCTTCCCAGATCGCGTTGACAGGCGCTTCACGGTAATAGCGGGCGAGTGGAGCTTCCTCGACATAGCCATTGCCGCCAAGGCATTCCATCGCCTCGTAAAGCAGCGGCGGCGCGATCTTGCAGACCCAGTATTTGACGACCGGCGTCATGGCGCGGGCGAACGCCGCCTCGCCGCGGTCGCTCGCCGCCTCGTCGAAGGAACGCGCCAGCCGGAATGACAGCGCGGTCGCCGCGGCGACATCGAGCGCCATGTCGGCCAGCACGCGCTGCATAAGCGGTTGCTCGATCAGGTTGGTTCCGAACACCTGGCGATGGCGGGCATGATGGATCGCTTCGGCCAGCCCCGCCCGCATGATCGCCGAAGACGCCACCGCGCAGTCGAGCCGGGTCAACGTCACCATGTCCATGATCGTCTTGACGCCGGCGCCGGGCTCGCCGACCATCTCGCCGATGGCGTTGACGAACTCGACTTCGGAAGACGCGTTGGAGCGGTTGCCGAGCTTGTCCTTCAGCCGCTGGAAGCGAAAGCCATTGCCCGACCCGTCACCGAGCACACGTGGCACCAGGAAGCACGACAGCCCCTCCGGCGCCTGCGCCAGCACCAGGAAGGCATCCGACATCGGCGCCGACATGAACCATTTGTGTCCCGACAGGCGGTAGAACCCGCTTCCGACGCGTTCCGCCCTGGTCACATTGGCCCGCACATCCGTGCCGCCCTGCTTCTCGGTCATGCCCATGCCGAGCGTCAGTCCGGTCTTCTCGACCGGCGGCTTCTGGCTCTGGTCGTATTTGCGGGTCGTCACGCGCGGCGCCCATTCGCGAAACAGTTTTGGGCTGGCCATCAATGCCGCCAGCGAGGCGCTGGTCATGGTGATGGGGCACAGGTGCCCGGTCTCGAGTTCCGCCGTCAGGTAGAAACGGGCGGCCCGCACCTGATGGCGGCGGCCAATCTCGGCGTCGCCATTTTCCCAGACCGAGGAGTGCAGGCCGTTGGCCACCGAACGGCGCATCAAGGCGTGGTAGGCCGGATGGAACTCGACCAGGTCGATGCGCCGTCCCTGGCGATCATGCGTCCTGAGTTTAGGCGTCTCGACATTGGCGAGGCGCGCCAGTTCCTGCGCTTCTTGCGTGAGCACGAAACGGCCAAGCCCGTCGAGATCCTTGCGCACCGGATCGGAAAAGCGCTCGGCAAGCTGGATCAGCAACGGATCGCCTCGCCAGGCGTTGCCGCCCGTCAGCGGCGGCGGCTGGTTCGTTACGTCGTCGGTCACACCCAATCCTTCTAGAAAGGCCTTATCGTTGGAAAGCCTCGAATCCGAGGCCATCGGCTAGATATAGCCAAGCGTTGCTGCGCGCGCGACGAAAATACCGGGGAGAACGGCGTCAATGCAAAGCGGGTGCTTGCGGGCGCGAAATCCGCACCCTATAGCAGCCCCTTGAGATGACCGACGCTTCGTCCCTGCCACTCTATCCTCACCGCCATCTTCTGGGCATCAGCGATCTTTCGCCCGCCGACATCGAGCTGTTGCTCGACAGGGCGGATCGGGCAGTCGCGATCTCGCGGCAGTCCGAGAAAAAGACCTCGACGCTGCGCGGCCGCACCCAGATCAACCTCTTCTACGAAGCCTCGACCCGCACGCAGTCCTCGTTCGAACTGGCTGGAAAGCGGCTTGGCGCCGATGTCATGAACATGTCGGTGGCGAGTTCCTCGGTGAAGAAGGGCGAGACGCTCATCGACACCGCGATGACGCTGAACGCCATGCGGCCCGACATATTGATCATCCGCCACCAGTCGGCGGGCGCGGCGGCCCTTCTGGCGCAGAAGGTCGGTTGCTCGGTGGTCAATGCCGGCGACGGCGCGCATGAACACCCGACACAGGCGCTGCTCGACGCGCTCACCATCCGCCGCGCCAAGGGTCCGCTGTCGAAGCTGATCGTGGCGATCTGCGGCGACATCCTGCATTCGCGCGTGGCGCGCTCCAACATCATGCTGCTCAACGCCCTCGGCGCACAGGTGCGGGTGGTGGCACCCTCGACGCTGCTGCCCTCGGGCATCGACAGGATGGGCGTGATCGTCTGCCGCTCGATGGCGGAAGGCCTGAAGGACGCGGATGTGGTGATGATGTTGCGCTTGCAGCGCGAGCGCATGGAAGGCGCCTTCGTGCCGTCGGTGCGCGAATATTTCCGCTATTTCGGCCTTGATACCGATAAGCTGAAGGCGGCCAAGGATGACGCGCTGGTCATGCATCCCGGCCCGATGAACCGAGGTGTCGAGATCGCCTCCGAAATCGCCGACGGCCCGCAAAGCGTCATCCAGGAACAGGTGGAAATGGGTGTCGCCGTGCGCATGGCGGTCATGGAAGCGCTGCTTGATCCCCGTCGTAATCAAGAGGGCCGCAATCAAGAGGGTCGCGGCGCATGAGCACGACTGTCTTTGAACGCGCTCGCATCGTCGACCCTTCGCGCGGCATCGACGAAGTCGGCTCCGTCATAGTCGATGGCAAGAAAATCGTTGCCGCGGGCAAGGCGGCGCTGAACCAGGGCGTCCCCGAAGGCGCCACGGCAATCGACTGCGCCGGCAAGGCGATCATGCCAGGTTTGATCGATGGCCGGGTCTTCATCGGCGAGCCGGGCGGCGAGCATCGCGAAACCATCGCTTCGGCGAGTGTCGCCGCGGCCGCCGGCGGAGTGACGTCGATCGTCATGATGCCCGACACCGACCCGGTGATCGACAATGTAGCGCTGGTCGAATTCGTGTTGCGCACCGCCAAGGATACGGCCGTCGTCAACATCTTTCCGGCCGCAGCCATCACCAAGGGCCTCCACGGGCGCGAGATGACGGAGTTCGGCCTGCTGCGCGAGGCCGGCGCGGTCGCCTTCACCGATGGCCGGCATACCATATCGAGCGCGCTGGTGATGCGCCGCGCGCTGACCTACGCGCGCGATTTCGGCGCCACCATCGTCCATGAAACGCAGGATGCCGACCTTGGGTCATCGGGCGTCATGAATGAAGGCCTGTATGCCAGTTGGCTCGGCCTTTCCGGCATTCCGCGTGAAGCCGAATCCATCCCGCTCGAGCGTGACCTTGCGCTGGCGCGGCTGACGCGGGGTTCGTACCATGCCGCGAAGATCTCGACGGCAATGGCGGCAAGCGCCATGGCACGGGCGAAGGCCGACGGAGCGGCAGTGACATCGGGCGTGTCGATCCACAATCTGTCGCTCAATGAAAACGACGTCGGCGAGTACCGCACCTTCTTCCGCCTGACGCCGCCGCTGCGCGCCGAGGAAGACCGGCTGGCTGTCATCGAGGCGGTCAAGGACGGTACGGTGGATGTCATCGTCTCTTCGCATGATCCGCAGGATGTCGACACCAAGCGCCTGCCCTTCGCCGACGCCGCGGCCGGAGCCATCGGCCTCGAAACCCTGCTGGGCGCCGCCTTGCGCCTCTACCACAATGGCGATGTGCCTTTGCTCCGGCTGATCGAAACCTTGTCCACCGCGCCGGCGAGGCTGTTCGGATTGCCCGGCGGCACGCTGAAGCCGGGCGCGGCAGCCGACCTGGCGCTTGTCGATCTCGATGAACCCTGGATCGTCAGTGAAAGCGGCATCCGCTCGCGCTCGAAAAACACCTGTTTCGAAGGCGCACGCCTGCAAGGCAAGGTCTTGCAAACGCTGGTGGCGGGCCGCACAGTGTTTTCCGCCTGAGCCGGCAATAGCCATGCGACATCGAGCATGGCCGGGGGAAATGCGGGGGAAACAATGACTTATGGCCTGATCCTGGCGTTGGTGTTCGGTTATCTGCTGGGCTCAATTCCGTTCGGCCTGCTGCTTACCCGCGCGGCCGGCCTCGGTGACGTGCGCAAGATCGGCTCCGGCAATATCGGCGCCACCAATGTGCTGCGCACCGGCAACAAGGGACTTGCCGCCGCGACCTTGCTGCTCGATGCTCTGAAAGGCACGGCCGCCGTGCTGATAGCAGGCCATTTCGCGCCTGAAACAGCGGTCTGGGCCGGCCTTGGCGCTTTTCTGGGGCACCTGTTTCCGGCATGGCTGGGGTTCAAAGGAGGCAAGGGCGTCGCGACCTATCTCGGCGTGCTGATCGGCCTCGCCTGGCAGGTGGCGCTGATCTTTGCCGTTGTCTGGCTGGTGATGGCTTTTCTCTTTCGCTTCTCCTCGCTGGCAGCGCTGACGGCGGCCGTCGTCGTCCCGATCGCCCTCTACTTCATGAGCACACCCCAGGTTGCAGCGCTGTTCGTGGGGATGAGCATCATCGTTTTCATCAAGCATAGGGCCAATATTTCGCGGCTGATGGCCGGCACCGAAGGCAAGATCGGAGCCAAGGGGTGAGCGAACCGGCCGCCGGGCCGCGTCTCACCGATCGCCAGCGGCTGAGTTGGTTGCGGCTGATCCGCACCCAGAATGTCGGCCCGGCCTCCTTTCGCGACCTGATCAACCGTTTCGGTTCGGCCGAGGTCGCGTTGGAAATGCTGCCGGAACTGATGATTTCCGGTGGCGCCAACCGGATGGTGCGCATCCCTTCGCTGGCCGAAGCCGAGGCCGAGATGGAGGCCGCGCGGCGGATCGGTGCACGCTTTGTCGGCATCGGCGAGGCAGACTATCCGCCGCTGCTGCGCAGCATGGACAATCCGCCGCCGCTGCTGGCGGTCAAGGGTAACGCCGCGGTGTTCCGGTTGCCGGGGATTGCGATCGTCGGCGCCCGCAACGCGTCGCTTGCCGGCATCAAGATGGCGCGCATGCTGGCAGCCGATCTCGCAGGAGACGGCTATGGCATCATCTCCGGCCTGGCGCGCGGCATCGACACGGCGGCGCATCAGGGCAGTCTCTTGACCGGCACGGTCGGAGTGCTCGCCGGTGGCCTCGACCTGCCCTACCCGCCCGAAAATACCGGCCTGTGCGATGACATTACCGAGCGTGGCGCCATCATCTCGGAAATGCCGTTCGGCTGGCAGCCACGCGCCCAGGATTTCCCGCGCCGCAACCGCCTTGTCGCCGGTGCCGCCCTTGGATTGGTCGTGGTCGAGGCTGCGCAGCGCTCAGGCTCGCTGATCAGCGCCAGGCTTGCCGGCGAGATGGGCCGACTGGTCTTTGCCGTGCCTGGCTCCCCGCTCGATCCACGCGCCGCCGGTACCAACGGCCTGCTCAAGGATGGAGCGACGCTGGTCACCGAGGCTTCGGACATCTCCAGGGCGATCCTTCCGCTGACCGGCATGCGAACACCTGATCCGCCGCCGTTTGAAGACCCGCCCGACTTTTCGGCCACGGCGCCACCAGGCGAGAGCGACCGGGCCAAGGTGATCGAAGCGCTGGGGCCGACGCCGGTGCCGGTCGACGAGATCATCCGTCACACCGGCCTGCACCCCGCCCAGGTTTTCATGGTGCTGCTTGAACTCGACCTCGCCGGCCGCCTTGAACGCCACGCCGGCGGCAATGTTTCGCTGGTTTTCGGGGACGGCTAACCCGCCCTCAGTGGCGGTCGGTCTTTTTATCCTCCGCCTCGGCGTGATCCTGTGTGTCGGCGCCAAAGAGATCCTTTTGGACAAACTGGCGCCAGACCTCGTCCGCGTCCCGCGGGCGCGACGGATCCAAACTCGGCTCGCTCTCGTGCGCATTCGGGACCGAGCGCCGGCGTAGCCAAGCAGGCATCATCTCCTGGATGAGACTGGTGAATTGGGTCATCGCCGACTCCTTCGGTTCAGGGATGGATCAGACCGGTCGATCCATCCAAGTTGCTCTGGCTCACCGCACCCAGCCAAGCCAAAGCCTCGCCGACGTCGGCCAGCGCATGGCGCGCCGCTGTCGGTCCGCGCGGTTTTATCCGGATCGAAATGCCGTCCATCTCATTGACGGCCTCGAAACCATTCTCGTCGGATGTGTCGTCGCCCAGAAACACCGGCCGCCTCCCCTCGAAAGCCGGCAGATCCAAAAAGCGCCTGATTGCCGCTCCCTTCGCCGCCTCCAACGGCATCAATTCGACGCCGGCATTGCCGGCCAGCACCCGATACCCCACGGGCAACCTGTCCAGCGCCTGCTCGATCAGTTGCGTCGCGCGCTGCAACAAGTGCGGTGCCGCTCGTGTGTGGATTGCCAGGATCGGACCCTTGCGCTCGATATAGACGTCCGCACTATCCAGCTCCGCTTCGATCTCCTCGGCAAGTGCGGCAATGTCGGCCGGCTCTCCCGCCGCCTCGACCGGCCCATCACGCGCGAGCCTGTGCTCAAGGCCGTAAAGCCCGGCGGCGCGCAATCTGAGGGGCTGGAAAAGATGGTCGACAGCGGCGATCGACCGTCCCGTGATGAACGCCAGAGCTCCGTCCAATTGCAATTCGAGCCCCGCCAACAGCGTCCGCAACTCGTCGCCGACTACCACCGCATCGGGATGCGCGGCATGTTCGAGAAGCGTGCCGTCGATATCGAGGAACAAGGCCCAGGCATCCTGCGGGACGTTGGGTTCGGTCAAGTTTGACAATGTCGACATCACAGCGCTGCCACGCGCTTGCGGTCGAGCAGCGATATGACATTGCCGGGAGAACCGGGGCCAGGAGAACGGGGAGCGGCGCTAACGGCACGATCGACCGCATCCCGCTTGCGCAGGCGCGCTGCATCGAACAGCATGCTGCCCGCCCATCGATAGACATTGTTTTCGCGCACGACCTCGCGCAGGCGTCGCATGCGCTGACGTTGCTCTTCCGGTGACATGGTCAAGGCCTGCAGCAGGGCGTCGCCCATCATCGCCGCGTCGTAGGGGTTGACGATCAGCGCCTCCAGCAACTCCTTCGACGCGCCGGCGAACATGCTGAGCATGAGCACGCCCTGTTCATCCTCGCGGGCCGCGACAAACTCCTTTGCAACCAGGTTCATGCCGTCGTGAAGGCTGGTGACCATGCAGACGTCGGCGGCCCGGTAAATCTCGTAGACCTGCGCTTGCGAGTGATGTTCGGTCACCAGCACCACCGGGGTATAGCCTTCACGACCATGGCGCTGGTTGATATCCTCGGCATGGCGCACACATTCCTCGTACAATTGTTGATAGGCAGGCAAGGTGCCGCGGCTGGGCGCGGCGATCTGCAGGAACGCGACCTTGCCGATCCATTCCGGATACAGTGTCAGCAGCTCATCGAGTGCGTTGAGACGATCGAGGATGCCCTTGGTGTAGTCGAGGCGTTCGACGCCCACGCAGAGCCTGACGTTCTCGGCTAGGCCGAATTTTTCGCGAATGAGCTGGCGACATGCTGCAACGGCAGGCAGTTGGCTCAGATGCGGCGGCTCCCATTCGATTGAAATCGGATAGGCGTGAACCAGGCTGATCTGGCCGCCATAGGAGATGGCGGAATCCTCACGCTCGATCCTGCTCTCCAGGAAGCGGTCGACGCTATCGATGAAGTTGTTGCAATGGAACTGCGTGTGAAAGCCGACGATTGAACTGCCCAGCAGCCCTTCGAGAATCTTCTCGCGCCATGGACAGATGCTGAACACCTCGGAATTCGGCCACGGAATGTGCCAGAAGGTGATGATGATCGCTTCCGGGAGGCGCTCCCGGATCATCCGCGGCAACAGCGCGAAGTGATAGTCCTGGACCAGCACGATGGGCCGCTCGTTGCGGGCCTCCGCGACGACGGTGTCGGCGAATTTGCGGTTGACCGCCTCATAGGCCTCCCAGTCGGAGGCGCGGAATATCGGCCGGGTGAAGGCTATGTGGCACAGCGGCCAGAGCCCTTCATTGGCAAAGCCGAGATAATAGCCTTGCTGTTCTTCCTCGCTCAGCCAGACGCGGCGCAACGTGTAGGAAGGATTTTCAGGCGGCACCTCGACGCGGTCATTTTCATCGACGACAAGCGCATCGGCCGAACCACCGCCATAGGCGATCCATGTGCCGGCGCAGGCGCGCGTAATCGGCTCCAGCGCTGAAACCAGCCCGCTGGCAGGCACGACCAGCTGGATATCGTCCCCCTTGCGGTTATGAATGTAGGGTTCGCGATTTGAAACCACGATCACCTGCGCATCGGGAAGTTCCTTCGCCAAAATGTGACGCAGAGTTTCCGGCGACCATTGGACGAGCGCGGCGGTCGCGGATTGCCCGTTCTTTTCGAATTCCGGCAATGGACCGCGAACGGGTCCTGGTTCGAGACTGGCGCGCTTCGTGTTTCTGGCCCGATGCGCCCGTGACACCACCACCGCCAGCGCAATGCATAAAATACCGACAATTGCGAGAATGGAGAGCCACAGTGCGGCCGAAGGGACGACCAGGTACGAACTGTTGTCGGGCATTTCGAATTGATTACCTTTCAATGGAATACGGCAGGTCCACCGACAGGAACTCCGGCATCCTTGGCGTGGTGATCCAACGTTCCGCACACATGATGGTTCCGATTTTTCAACTCCTGACCACCAGAGGCACCAGTCCCTCATGCGCATCCGCAAGGAAGGCGCCGACACGATCTCCCACGCGTTGAAACGTCAGATCCACCGCCACATGTCCTACCGAGAGATGACGAATGACGAGATTGTCGATACCGATCGGCAAGCGCGGCTGGGTCACGTGAATTTCGTTCGTCCCACCATCGATCTGAAGGCCGAGGCAGGCCTGCATGAGCATGAAGGCGGAACCTGCGGACCAGGCCTGCGGCAGGCAAGCCACTGGATAGGCAATCGGCGCTTCGCCGGCCGCGCGCGTGAACCCACAGAACAGTTCGGGCAGCCGCATGTTGAAATGAACCGCGGATTCGAAAGTCCCGCTCATCAACCGCACCACGCTGTCGCGGATGCCGTAGCGCGCCAGTCCGGCGGCGCAGATCGCGGTGTCGTGCGGCCAGATGGACCCGTTGTGATACGACATCGGATTGAAGAAGATCGCGTCGTCAGCCAGCGTCCTCAGCCCCCAGCCGGAATGGAATGAAGCCGACAGCAGCTGGTCGGCGACCATGCGTGCGCGATCCGGATCGGGAAGGCCGACATACAGCAGGTGACCGGCGTTGGACGTGCGTACCTTGCAGGGTTGGCCATCGCCATCGATCGCCAGCGCATAGTAGCTGAGGTCCTCGATCCAGAAATGGCGTTCGACTTGTTGGCGAATGACATCGGCGCGCATTTCCCAATTTTCGGCCCGCTCCTCTTCGCCGCGCAGCCGTGCAAGCTTTGCCAATCCCTGGAACGCTGCAAAGACGTAGCCCTGCACCTCGACCAGAGCGATCGGTCCTTTCGGAATGCGGCCATCGGCATGGAAGACGGAATCGAAACTGTCCTTCCATCCCTGGTTGGCAAGGCCGGACTCGGCGGCGCGCTGGTAGGTAAGGAACCCTGTCGAACGACTGGCTGTCTCGATCCACTCGGCGGCGGCGCACAGCGATGGCCACAGGCCATCGATGAAAGCCGTGTCTCCCGTGCGGTCCGCATAGGCGCAGGCGAGATGGATGTAGAGCGGCGTCGTGTCGACGCCGCCATAATAGCGGCCGAACGGCAACTCACTCAGCGCCGCCATCTCGCCCTTGCGGGTCTCGTGCATGATCTTGCCGGGCTCGGAATCGCTGAAGGGGGAGGTCTCGGTCGCCTGGTGCTGGGCGAGAAAGGCAAGCACACCACGAGCCAGGCCGGGATTGAGCCAAAGCATCTGCAGAGCTGAGATCACGCCGTCCCGGCCGAAGGCGGTGGAGAACCATGGAATCCCGGCATAGGGGTAAGGGCCGGTCGTCAATTCCGTCGTGAGCAACGCCACATCGGCGCGGGCCCGCTCCATCCAATCATTGAAGACGCGGCCCGAACTGTGCAGTGTCGCCCCGTGCCGGCGCTTGGCGCGCATGCCGAAACGGGCACGGGCGGCGGCAGCCCGGAACCGCCGGCTTTCGGGGCGGTCTGGCGTCTCGCCGCCCACTTCCACGTAAAGCGTCTGGCTGCTTCGCTTGGTAATCGCGATGAAGAAATCCGCCCGCTCGGAGGTCAATTGATCGGGCGTCTGCGAAAACGATATCGCGGAGGTCCGTACCACCTTGTCCAGGCCTTCGTAGCGGAGCACGACCGAGTTCCGATCGATCTCGGCCGTGTGGGCGGTGCCGCGTTTGGAGCGGGTCGAGCCACGGACTTCGAACATGTCGCGAAAATCGGCACCAAAGCGCAGCGACACCAGGACCGTCGAATGCTCCCGGCTGTAGTTGGAGAGCGTGATGCGTTCATACAGCCTTTCCTCCCACAGAAGCCTGGCGCGCTCGATATGGATCGCACCCTGCGGAATCTGGCGGCTCGCGGTGCTCTCGATCGGCAGATTGGTCAGGTTGGTGGTGAACAGGACGTTGTCCTGGCTGAGCGATGCGCCAAGCAACGACAGCGACCGCCCGCCAACAGTCAGGCGAAATTCTGAAAGCACACGCGTGTCGTCGCGGAAGAAGCCGTCGCCGGCGCCACGTATGTCGCCATAGGCATCGGCGACCGCAAAGCAATCGCCATGCTTGAGAGCATAAAGCCGATGCGGCTCCCTGGGGGCGGTTTCGTCCAGGGAAGCCAGTGCTATGGCAGGATCGAGCTTGCGCTCGTCGAGTTGGGTAATGGTCAAGAAGATTGTCCCGTGCTGGTTTCCGAACGGGTTGAAGGTCTACGAGGCTCTGCTCTGCTCGACGCCATTGCTCAGCCGCGAATACGCCGCGACATAATCCCTGGCCATTCTGTCGGCGGAAAACCGCCTTTCGAAGACCGCTCTTATTCTTCGCCTGTCGAGTTGCAGGAGAGCGGGCATCGAGGCGACGGCATCTTCGATGGTTTCGACGACAAAGCCGGTGACCCCATAATCGATGATCTCTGGCATGGCCCCGCAACTCCAGGCCATGACTGGGGTTCCGCAGGCCATGGCCTCGATCACCGCAAGCCCGAAGGGTTCGGGCCAATCGATGGGAAACAGCAAAGCGGCCGCATTGCCCAGAAACCTGCCCTTCTGGTCCTCGTCGATCTCGCCGACATACTCGACCCGGTCGCCATCGATCAGCGGCTGCACGACTTCCTCGAAATAGGCGCGGTCGCCATCGCCGATCTTGGCGGCGAGCTTCAGTTTCAGGCCGGTGCGGCGAGCGATCTCGATCGCCCGGTCCGGCCGCTTGTCGCGCGACATTCTGCCGAGGAACGCCAGATAGGCGCCATCAGTGCCTGCCTCGAAATCGGGCTCATAAAGCCCAAGCGGCAGCCCATGATGGATTGTCGCCAGCCAATTCGCGGACGCGAACCGCGCCCGCTGGCTGCGGGATATGGAAATCATGGGAAACCGCGGAAACCGGTCATAGGCCTGCGCAAGGTCCGCGTAATCCAGCCTGCCATGCGGGGTCGTCACCGTGCGCTGCGGCATATCACGGAAAAACGGAAAATGCAGGAAATGGCTGAGATGGAAATGGACGACATCGAAATCGTCGGCCCGTTTCCTCACTTCATCGAGCATCGACAGATGCGCCGCGATCTCGGACTTCAGCGGACGGGGATCGAGACGAAGCGCCCTTTCGCGGCACGGCACCAGTCTGGCGGAGGTCTTCGTGTCGCCACTGGCGAACAACGTCACGTCGTGGCCGAGGCCGACGAGAGCTTCGGTAAGATATGAGATGATGCGTTCGGTGCCCCCGTAGAGTCTTGGCGGCACCGACTCGTAAAGTGGTGCGACGTGGGCAATCTTCATGTCCCGGCGTCCCTCAATGAGCTGGTCATAGAGCCAAAATGCATCAGGGCCGGGATCGTTCCTGAATCATTGGAAGATGCGTCGAATGATCGATCCGTCCCCTGTTTGATTCGACCAGCCGCCCTATTTCCTGTCGGTAATGCCGGCCTGCGCTTACCGCAGCCGAAGGAGGTCCAGATGCAGCAACCCAGGGATATCGCAGCCCGGCGCCTGAGCATGATCGTCGAACAATATGTCGAGGCCAGAAAACGGCACTTTGGCTTTGTGTCGACGGACCAGGCTGCCCGAGTGATCCGCAGAACCCTGAAACCCGATCCTTCGGAGCCAGCACTTTCCGATCACGAACTTGACGACATGGTCGCCGCCCTCGCCGTGAAGAACGGCCTGGCCGTCATCTTCGACCGGGGTGTGCGGGGACCGGCCGACGGCGCCGAGGCCGAGCTGAACAGAAAGGAACCGATCATGCGAGCACCGACGGACACACCGGATGTTGCCGGCGCGGTGGATGCCATCCTGAGCGGTCGGACCGCCCAGCTTTCGATGAGCGCGGTGATCTCCCTGCTGCGCGAACGAACCGGCACCAAGCGATCCGACGCGGATGTGGAAGGACTGATTGCCAAGAAGGCTGCCGTTCTGGACGTGCATTTGTCGCGCAGCGTCTGAGGCGTTGCTGCTCGTCGGGCGTCTCGTCGCTTATAGCGCAGTCCAGTCCTTGACCGCGAGCACCTTCTCTGCGGCCATATGCCCGGGCTTTACGCGGTCTGAAGCCGGTTCACGGAACCTTCGCTGGATATTGTAATCAGCCGTGCAACGGCAAACGCGGCCAGAATTATGAAAAACGCCGTGATGTTCAAGAACATCGTCGACGCAAAGATGCTCGCGCTCTGGTCATAGCAGCTTGCGAATTCCATGACGCTTTACCCTTCAAACCTGTTGCATCATGATCCTGCTTCAGAAGAAATTCAAGCAGATGCTAAAATACGTGGACAGGGTTCAAATGCGACAGCCAATTGCTTGTCCGGCTCAGCGACGAGTGCAAGGCTGCAGGGGACGCTGACGGTCAACAATGCCGTACGCCGTGGCCCCTCAGTCCCCGGTTAATGAAAAACCCGCCACAGGAGCGACCTGCGACGGGCTTTTGGAGTGGCTACATCCCTGAAGGAATCGACCGCTTGTAGTTTTATTGTGAACTGTGTGATCGCGTTAGCCTATGGTGTGATCGCGGAAAGCCTTGGGCCTGCCCGCCTCAATTTGCGAACACCGAGCGGACACAGATTTACGGATACCGAGACCTGATGCATTTGGTGAGCGCGATGGGATTCGAACCCATGACCTACTGATTAAAAGTCAGTTGCTCTACCGGCTGAGCTACGCGCTCCCGCGGGCTCGAAAAGGGCGCCCCCGAAATTGCGCGGAACATAGGGAGAGTGCCGCGACCGGTCAACCGGAAAAGATGGGTTCCAAACCCGCTCTTTGCCCTAAGTCGCTGCCCCTTGCTTTTGTTCCCCGGGCTGAGGTGAGCAGCCCGGCGGATTTGGTTTCGGTCGGGCAGCGGCTGCCAACACGGCGGAACAAATCCGACGCGCCATCGTTTTTCGCCAAAGGGACGTACGCCAAACCCCTGAGGAGAAGACCGATGAATAGAATCACAACGGGCCTGCTTGCCGCCACGCTTTCCGCCACATTCGTCGCGGCGGAGGTGGTTCCGGTCAACGCTCAGCCCGCCTACGTGCCTTTGTCCCAGGCGGCAACGCCGGATGTGCAGACAGTGCAATATCGGGAGTGGAGGAGAAACCGCTCCTTCGACCGCAATTTCTCGCGCAATCGCAGCTTCAGTCGCAACAGTGACATGTATTGGAATGGTCATCGCGGCTATCGGGAATATCACCCCGGCTACCGCCGTCATGGCGATTACTGGTTCCCGCTCGCTGCCTTCGCGACTGGCGCACTGATCACCGGCGCGATCGTCAACGAGAACAACCGCGTCTATGAAGGCAATGCCCATGTGCAGTGGTGCTACAATCATTATCGGAGCTACCGCGCTTCGGACAACACTTTCCAGCCAAACAATGGCCCTCGTCGGGAGTGCCGTTCGCCTTACTGATCCCCAAAGTGAGTATGAGTGGCCTGAAAGTGTGAGCTCCAGGCCCGCGTCGGAAACGGCGCGGGCCTTCCTTTATGCGCTCAGTGTCCTGCGCACCGCATCACGCCAGCCTGCTAGTTTCGCAGCACGATTGGATGCGTCCATATCAGGCTTGAACCGTCGCTCGAGCGCCCAGCTTTTCGCGAACTCCTGCGCCGCGGGCCACACGCCCGCCTTCGAGCCGGCGAGCCAGGCCGCCCCCAGCGCGGTCGTCTCCAGGATTGTCGGCCGATCGACCGGCGCGTCGAGGATGTCGGCGAGGCGCTGCATGGTCCAGTCCGACGCCACCATGCCGCCATCGACCCTGAGCACGGTCTTTGCCTTGGCGCCCTTCCAATCCTTGTGCATGGCATCGAGCAGGTCGCGGGTCTGGTAAGCGACTGATTCCAAAGCCGCTCGGGCGAACTCGGCAGGACCGGAATTTCGGGTCAGCCCGAAGATGGCGCCGCGTGCCTCGGCGTCCCAATGCGGCGCGCCAAGCCCGACAAAAGCAGGAACCAGATAGACGTTCTGCGTCGGATCGGCCTCGGCAGCCAGTTTGCCGCTCTGCTCGGCCTTGCCGATCACCTTGATGCCGTCCCGCAGCCATTGCACCGCGGCACCCGCAATGAAAATCGAGCCTTCCAGCGCATAGGTGGTCTTGCCGTTCAACCGGTAGGCGATGGTCGTCAACAGCCGGTTCTTCGAGCGCACCAGATCGCTGCCGGTGTTGAGCAGCGCAAAACAGCCGGTGCCGTAGGTGGATTTCATCATACCCGGCTCGAAGCAGGCCTGCCCGATGGTTGCGGCATGCTGGTCGCCGGCAACGCCGAGGATTCTTATCTCGGCGCCAAACAGATTTTTCTCTGTGATTCCATAATCATCAGAACAATCCTTGACCTCCGGCAGCATCGCGGCCGGGATGCGCAGGATGGAAAGCAGTTCCTCATCCCAGGCATTCTTCTCGATATTGTAGACAAGCGTGCGTGAGGCGTTGGTGGCGTCGGTGGCATGAACCTTGCCGCCGGTCAGCCGCCAGATCAAAAAACTGTCGATGGTACCCGCCAGCAATTCGCCTCTCCCGGCGCGCCGCCTTGCCCCTTTCACCTTGTCCAGCATCCAGGCGATCTTGGTGCCCGAGAAATAGGGGTCGAGCAGCAGCCCTGTCTTGCGGGTGAATTTCTTCTCGAGCCCCTGCTTCTTGAGCTTCTGGCACAGCGGTGCGGTGCGCCGATCCTGCCACACGATGGCGTTGTGGACCGGTTTGCCCGTCGCCCTGTCCCAGACGACGACGGTCTCGCGCTGGTTGGTGATGCCGATGGCCACGACATCAGCAGCCGTACGGCCGGCCTTTTTCAGTGCGGCCTTCACGGTGGTCACGACGCTTGCCCAGATTTCTTCCGGGTCGTGCTCGACCCAGCCCGACGCCGGATAATGCTGGCTGAATTCCTTCTGGCCGGTGCCCGCGACCTTCATCCGGTCATCGAACAGTATCGCCCGGGTCGATGTCGTGCCCTGGTCGATCGCCAGCACAAAACCACTCATTCCGAAGTCCTCCGCCTCGACACAAACAGGGGAGACGGCAACGCGCCGCCTCCCCCAATTTCACACGGGCGCGAACGCCCGCATGGACAGTCTCACTTCTGCCAGCTCTTCACCAGTTCGTCGTAGTTGATGGTGATCGGCTTTTCCTTCTCGTTCTCGATCTTCAACTGAGGCGCGAGATTGCCCTTCTTGACCGCGTCGGCATTCCAGTAGGCGAGGTCATGCTCTTCGGCCATCTTCGGGCCGATATCGCCCTGAACGCCCGACTTCTCGATGCGGCTCATGACCTTTTCCTGCTCGCCGCAGAGCGAGTCCATCGCTTCCTGCGCCGTCTTGGCGCCGGACGAGGCATCGCCGATCGCCTGCCACCAGAGCTGTGCCAGCTTCGGATAGTCAGGCACGTTGGTGCCGGTCGGCGACCACTGGACACGGGCCGGCGAGCGGTAGAACTCGATCAGGCCGCCGAGCTTCGGCGCGCGTTCGGTGAAGCTCTTGTCGTGGATCGTGCTCTCGCGGATGAAGGTCAGGCCGACATGGCTTTTCTTCACGTCCACGGTCTTCGAGGTGACGAACTGCGCGTAGAGCCATGCGGCCTTGGCGCGGTCGGTCGGCGTCGACTTCATCAGCGTCCAGGAACCGACGTCCTGATAGCCGAGCTTCATGCCGTCCTTCCAGTAGACGCCGTGCGGCGACGGGGCCATGCGCCACTTCGGCGTGCCGTCGTCATTCAGCACCGCCTTGGCGCCGGCGTCGACCATCGAAGCGGTGAAGGCGGTGTACCAGAAGATCTGCTGCGCGACCGCGCCCTGCGCCGGCACAGGGCCGGATTCCGAGAAGGTCATGCCTTGCGCTTCGGCCGGCGCGTAGGCCTTCAGCCAGTCGAGGTACTTCTGGATCGAGTAGACGGCCGCCGGTCCATTCGTGTCGCCGCCCCGCGCCGTGCAGGAGCCGACAGGACGCGAATTCTCGTCGACCTTGATGCCCCATTCGTCGACGGGCAGGCCGTTCGGCAGGCCCTTGTCGCCATTGCCGGCCATCGACAGCCAGGCATCGGTGAACCGCCAGCCGAGCGACGGATCCTTTTTGCCATAGTCCATGTGGCCATAGACCTTCTTGCCGTCGATCTCGCGGCCGGTGAAGAATTCGGCGATGTCCTCATAGGCCGACCAGTTGACCGGCACGCCGAGGTCGTAGCCGTATTTGGCCTTGAAGTCGGCCTTGTTCTTCTCGTCGTTGAACCAGTCGTAACGGAACCAGTAGAGGTTGGCGAACTGCTGGTCGGGCAGCTGGTAGAGCTTCTTGTCGGGAGCGGTGGTGAAGGAGGTGCCGATGAAATCCTTCAGGTCGAGGTTGGGATTGGTGACATCCTTGCCCTCGCCCGCCATCCAGTCGGTCAGGTTACGCACCTGCTGGTAGCGCCAGTGGGTGCCGATCAGGTCGGAATCGTTGACCCAGCCGTCATAGAGGTTCTGGCCGGTCTGCATCTGGGTCTGGATCTTCTCGACGACGTCGCCTTCCTGGATGACGTCGTGCGTGATCTTGATACCGGTGATGGCGGTAAAGGCCGGCGCCAGCACCTGCGATTCATACTGGTGGGTGGCGATGGTTTCCGACACCACCTTGATGTCCATGCCGGCGAAAGGCTTCGCGGCATCGATGAACCACTGCATCTCGGCTTCCTGGTCGGCGCGCGAGAGCGTCGACAGCGGGCCGATCTCCTTGTCCAGGAACGCTTTCGCCTCGTCCATCCCGGCATAGGCGTTGCCTGCCCCGAGCAACAGGACAATGGCGGTCGTTGATGTTAAAAATTGACGTCGCATTAGTTTCCTCCACAGTTTCAAGGTTTCAAGTGCGATCTGGAGCGGTCGCCGGCACGCGGCCGCTCCAACAGTTTCCCCCTCTATACGTAGCGGAACACGCCGATGGCGTAGACCACGGAGAGAGCGAGAGCCCACCACAGGTTGGATCCGACAAGACCCAGCCAAGCGAGATGGATAAAGGCGCTGCCAAGCAGCGACAGGAAAAGACGGTCGCCGCGCGTCGTCTCGAAGCGCAGGATGCCGACGCGCGGATTGCCGCCCGGCGAGGCGTATTCCCAGGCGGCCATGCCGCACAGCAGTAGCAGAATGGTCGCGAAGAAAGCCGCGGTCGGCCACGTCCAGGCCATCCAGGAGAGGTCTAGATTCATTGCCGCGCCTCCATTGCCGCAGACTTCACGAGCTCACCGTTTTCAGCGGCATAAGCGACCAAGTTGATCAAACCGGCGAGGTGCATGAATGCGTGCCACGAGATCGTTTCGTCTTCTCGAGCTTTGTCGACTTCCGCACGTACATCGTTGAGGTCGTCGTACACGTCCCCCATGACACAAGTCGGAGTTTCGGCTTGGAACGCATCGGTGAAATAGACCTTCCAGTATTGGCTTTGCGCCACATGGATGCTGTCAATGCCTTGATCTTCAAGACCATCAAACAGACTGTTGGTCAGTTGGCGCAGCTCGGAGATTTTGACGTCACCCGCGACCATTATACCCTCCCCAGGGCAAAGCCCTTGGCGATGTAATTGCGGACGAACCAGATGACGAGCGCGCCGGGGATCAGCGTCAGCACGCCGGCGGCGGCGAGCAGGCCCCAATCCATGCCGGCGGCCGAGACCGTGCGGGTCATGGTGGCGGCGATCGGCTTGGCGTCGGTGGTGGTCAGCGTGCGCGCGATCAGCAATTCCACCCATGAAAACATGAAGCAGAAGAAGCAGGCGACGCCGATGCCGCTGGCGATCAGCGGCATGAAGATCTTGAGGAAGAAGCGTGGGAAGGAATAGCCGTCAATATAGGCCGTCTCGTCGATTTCCTTCGGCACGCCCGACATGAAGCCTTCCAGGATCCACACCGCCAGCGGCACGTTGAACAGGCAGTGCGCCAGCGCCACCGCTATGTGCGTGTCGATGAGGCCGAAAGCCGAATAGAGCTGGAAGAACGGCAGCGCGAACACGGCCGGCGGCGCCATGCGGTTGGTCAGCAGCCAGAAGAACAGATGCTTGTCGCCAAGGAAACGATAGCGCGAGAAAGCGTAAGCCGCCGGCAGAGCCACCGACACCGAAATCACCGTGTTCATGACGACATAGGTGATCGAGTTGATGTAGCCGGAATACCAGGCCTTCTGCGTGAAGATGGTGACGTAGTTGGCGATCGTCGGCGCGTGCGGATAAAGCGTCAGCGAGTTGACGATCTCGGCATTGGTCTTGAAGCTCATGTTGATGAGCCAGTAGATCGGCAGCAGCAGAACGATGATGTAGAGCGTCGGTACGATCCACCACCAGCGCGACTCCTCGCCGCGCCGGCGCATCCGCCTGTCGAGTTCGCTCTGTGAGAGCGAACTGGCGAGCCCTTCGGCGGCGGTCCCGTTCATTGCATTGCGCTCGGTGCGTTCGTTGGCGCCAGCCATTTCAGCGCTCCGCGTCGTAGTTGGTCATCACGGTGTAGAACACCCACGACAACAACAGGATGATGAGGAAGTAGACCAGCGACATCGCCGCCGCCGGGCCAAGGTCGAACTGGCCGAGTGCCGTCTTGACGAGGTCGATCGACAGGAACGTCGTCGAGTTGCCCGGACCGCCGCCGGTGACGACGAAGGGCTCGGTGTAGATCATGAACGAGTCCATGAACCGCAGCAGAACGGCGATCAGCAGCACGCGTTGCATCTTCGGCAACTGAATGTAGCGAAAGACCGCCCAGCGCGACGCACCGTCGATCTTGGCCGCCTGGTAGAATGCGTCGGGGATCGAGACCAGGCCGGCATAGCAGAGCAGCACGACAAGGCTGGTCCAGTGCCAGACGTCCATGACGATGATCGTGACCCAGGCGTCGAACGGATCCTGCACATAATTGTAGTCGATGCCGATGGCGTTGAGGTAGTAGCCCATCAGGCCGATGTCGCTGCGCCCGAACACCTGCCAGATGGTGCCGACCACGTTCCACGGTATCAGCAGCGGCAGCGACATCAGCACCAGGCACACCGGCACGCCCCAGCCCTTTTTAGGCATGTTGAGCGCGATGAAGATGCCAAGCGGCACCTCGATCGCAAGGATGATGAAGGAAAAGACCAGGTTGCGGACCATCGCTTCCCAGAATCGGCTGGATGAAAGCAGTTCCTCGAACCACTCCGTACCTGCCCAGAAGAAGACGTTGTTGCCGAATGTGTCCTGCACCGAATAGTTGACGACCGTCATCAGCGGGACGACGGCGGTGAAGGCCACCAGCACAAGCACCGGCAGCACCAGGAACCAGGCCTTGTTATTCCAGGTCTTGTCCATCTATGCCCCCATCTCGACACGCCAGGAATCGGCATAGATGTTGATGCCGGCCGGATCGAACCGCACCTTCGGTTCGGCCGGAACGGTTTCGTCCTCCCCGATGACGGCCGCGATCTCGCGGCCCTCCAGCTTGGCGCGCACCACCTTGTGGCGGCCTACATCCTCGACCTTGGTGATTGAAACGGCCATGCCGTCGCTGCCGAGCCGTACATATTCCGGGCGGATGCCAAGCTCGACGGCCCCGGCGCTGGCCTTGGGCACTCCAGGCAATTCGATCCGTTGCGAGCCGAGCGTCGCCGTCCTGCCTTCGATTGCCACCGGCACGACATTCATGCCTGGCGAGCCGATGAAATAGCCGACAAAAGTGTGACGCGGCCGCTCGAACAGTTCCGCCGGCGTGCCGATCTGCACGATGCCGCCATCATACATGACGACCACCTGGTCGGCGAAGGTCAGCGCCTCGGTCTGGTCGTGCGTGACATAGACCATCGTGTAGCCGAAGCGGCGATGAAGCTGCTTCAACTGCGAGCGCAGCACCCATTTCATGTGCGGATCGATGACGGTCAGCGGTTCGTCGAACAGGATGGCGTTGACGTCCGAGCGCACCAGGCCACGGCCGAGCGAGATTTTCTGCTTCTGGTCGGCGGTCAGGCCCCTCGCCTTCTTCTTCGCCCATGAGGCCAGGTCGATCATCTCCAGCGTCTCGCGCACCTTGCGGTCGACGTCGGCCTCCGGCACGCCGCGATTGCGCAGCGGGAACGCCAGATTGTCGTAGACCGTCATGGTGTCGTAGATGACCGGGAACTGGAACACCTGCGCGATGTTGCGCTCCTGCGTCGACAAATTGGTCACGTCCCTGCCGTTGAACAGCAACTGGCCATGCGAGGGATGAAGCAGCCCTGAAATGATGTTGAGCAGCGTGGTCTTGCCGCAGCCGGACGGCCCAAGCAGTGCATAGGCGCCACCATCCTCGAAGGTATGATGCACTTCGCGCAGCGCGAAATCGGCATCCGTGCGCGGGTTCGGCAGATAGGAATGCCTGACGTGGTTGACGTCGATGCGTGCCATATCGCCCCTCCTAAGCCGCCAGCTTCGGCGCGGTCATAGCCCGGCCGTGCTCGTCGAAGACCATGATGTGACGCGGATCGATGAACACTTCGACCACCGCGTCTGTCTCGAAATCCCTGATGCCGTGGGTCAACATCACCCAGCGGGCATCGGCAAAGTCGAGATGGATGAAGCTCTCGGACCCGGTGATTTCGGTGATGGTGACCTTTGCCCGTACCGGCACCGCGGCGGCATTGGGTCGGTCGAGCGAAAGATGGTGCGGCTGAAAGCCGATCGTATAGTTCGTATCGGCGATGCCGACGAGTTCGGCGGGCACCGGCAGCTTGACGCCGCCCTCGAGCAGAAAGTCCGCGCCCTTCTTGGCCAGCACGATGCTGTTGAGCGGCGGATCGGCGAAGGTCCTGGCCGTCACCAGATCAACCGGCTTGCGGAATACGTCGATGGTCGGCCCGAACTGGGTGATGCGGCCTTCCGACAGCGTTGCCGTGTTGCCGCCGAGCAGCAGGGCCTCATGCGGCTCGGTGGTGGCGTAGACGAAGATTGTGCCGGCAGCGGCAAAGATCCTCGGCAGTTCGGCCCGCAATTCCTCGCGCAGCTTGTAGTCGAGGTTGGCAAGCGGCTCGTCGAGCAGCACCAGGCTGGCATTCTTGACGATGGCGCGCGCCAGCGCGGTGCGCTGCTGCTGGCCGCCCGACAGGCTGAGCGGGGTGCGGTCGAGATAGGGCGTCAGCTTGAGGAGAGCTGCCGCCTCGCGCACCTGGCTGTCGATCTTGCCCTGCTCTACACCGGCCACCCTGAGCGGCGAGGCGATGTTGTCATAGACCGTCATCGCCGGATAGTTGATGAACTGCTGGTAGACCATGGCGATCTTGCGCTTCTGCACCGGCGTGCCGGTGACATTCTGGCCGTCGAACCAGACCGAGCCGGATGTCGGCACATCGAGGCCGGCCATCAGCCGCATCAAGCTGGTCTTGCCGGAAAGCGTGGGCCCTAGCAAAACGTTGAGCGAGCCGTGCTGAAGCGTCAGCGACACTTCGCGGATGTGCTCGACCGCACCGACCGTCTTGGTGACGTTCCTCAGTTCCAGCATGACGCCTCCTCCCAGGCTTTCCGCATCAGCTCAAAACCTCTTCATTCGGCGGCCGCGACATGCTGCCGGCTTATGCCGCGCATGAATTCATCGAGTACCGAGACCTGCTCGCGGCTAAGATGCAGGCCGCGCTTGGTCCGTCGCCACAGCACATCTTCCGCCGTGACGGCCCATTCGTTTTCAACGAGATAGCGCACCTCGGCCTCGTGCAGATCGCCACCGAAATTGCGGCCGAGATCGGCAATCGACTTGGCCAAGCCGAGCAGAACCTGCGCACGCGTCCCGTAAAGCCTGGTCAACCGGCGCGCCAAACGCTGGTCGAGGAAAGGGTAGGCGCTTTTCAGCTTCGCCACCTGCGCATCGAAACCGGTGGCCGGAAAATCGCCGCCAGGCAGCGGCGCATCAGATGTCCACGGCTTGCCGCGCTTGCCGAGAAAACCTTCGATCTTCTCCAGCATTGATTCCGCCAGCCGGCGGTAGGTGGTGATCTTGCCGCCAAACGCGTTGACCAGCGGTGCGGCGCCCTCGCCGCCATCGGCCTTCAGCACGTAGTCGCGCGTCGCTTCCTGCGCCTTGGAGGCGCCGTCATCATAGAGCGGACGCACGGCCGAATAGGTCCAGACAATGTCCGAACGCTTGACGGGAACCGCGAAATACTCGCTCGCCGCGGCACAGAGATAGTCGATTTCGGTGTCGCTGATCTTCACATCGTGCGGATCGCCGGGATAATCCCGGTCGGTGGTGCCGATCAGCGTGAACTCGTCCTCGTAGGGAATAGCGAAGATGATGCGGCCATCCCTGTTCTGGAAGAAATAGGCGCGCGGATCGTCGAACTTCTTGGCGATGACGATGTGGCTGCCCTGCACGAGGCGGACGTTGTGAACGTCATTCTGCCCGACGACGCCGGACAGCACGTGGTCTACCCAGGGCCCCGCCGCATTGACCAGCAACCGTGCCTTGACCTCTTCGGTCTCGCCGGTTTGCAGGTTCTCGATCTTTATCGTCCAGATCCCGCCTTCGCGGCGGGCTCCAACCACTTTCGTGCGGGTCCGGATGGTTGCGCCCCGGTCAGCAGCGTCACGTGCATTCAGCGCCACCAGCCGCGCATCGTTGACCCAGCCATCGGAATATTCGAAGGCCTTTTTGAACAGCGGCTTCAAAGGCTTGCCCGCCGGGTCGCTTGCCATGTCGAGCGTCCTGGTCGCCGGCAGCAATTTGCGCCCGCCAATGTGATCGTAAAGGAACAGGCCAAGCCGGATCAGCCAGGCGGGTCGCAGGCCCCTGGCGTAGGGCAGCACGAAGCGCATCGGCCAGATAATGTGCGGTGCGTTCTTCCACAGAACCTCGCGCTCCATGAGCGCCTCGCGCACCAGGCGGAATTCGTAGAATTCGAGATAGCGCAGCCCGCCATGGATCAGCTTGGTCGAACCGGACGAGGTTCCGCTGGCGAGGTCATTCATCTCGGCGAGAAAGACCGAAAACCCGCGGCCAACGGCATCACGAGCGATTCCGCAGCCGTTAATACCGCCGCCTATGACGAAAATGTCCCGGACTGAAGATGGGTCCACTTAATTCCTCCACGATTTCGCACTGCACCATTTTGGGTCTTTTGCGAAACCGTAGCGGAATTATTTCGAACTCATAACGAATGTCAAACGAAATATCACAAGCCGGTGAACAAGCCGGCGAGAAGACGATAAAAGACCTCAGGCGGGCGACGTCTCGATCAGCTGAACCTCGGCCTCCTGGCAGATCTTGCGCACCGAAGCGATCTCGCAGCGATCGGTGATGAAGGTGTTGACCTGCGACAGATGACCGATGCGTACCGGCGCCGTACGCTCGAATTTGGTCTGGTCGGATACCAGGATGACATGCCTGGCATTGGCGATGATCGCTTGCGCCACCTTCACCTCGCGAAAATCGAAGTCGAGCAGCGCTCCATCATGATCGATCGCGGAGGCACCGATGACAGCATAATCGACCTTGAACTGCCTGATGAAATCGACCGCCGCCTCACCGACGACACCCCCGTCCGAGCCGCGGACCACACCACCGGCAATCACCACCTCGATCGAAGGATAGATGCGCATCCTATTGGCAACATTGATGTTATTGGTGATGACCATCAGGCCGTTATGATCGAGCAACGCCTTGCTGACCGCCTCCGTCGTGGTGCCGATGTTGATGAACAGCGAGGCGTTGTCGGGGATCAGCCTCGCCGCCGCACGGCCAATCGCTTCCTTCTCGTCGGCCGCGATCTTGCGCCTGGCTTCATACTCCATGTTCTCGATGCCCGACGGGAACAAGGCGCCGCCATGGATGCGCGAAAGCAGCCGCTGGTCGCACAAATCGTTGAGGTCCTTGCGTATGGTCTGCGGCGTCACATTGAAATGCGTGGCCAGATCGTCGACCAGCACGCGGCCGTTGTCCTTAGCCATCTGGATGATCTCGGCATGGCGCGGCGACAGATACATCAAGCAAGCTCCCGTTTTCGTTTTTCTTGCTTATAGTCGAAAACGAAACCGATGAAAAGGCACAAGCCGGCTAACGAAATCCGATGATTGTACGAGGGAACCTCGGCGCGACCTTGATCCAGCCTTTTTCAGGCCACGGCGCGTGCAATTTCGGTAATGGCGGTGAAAGCCGCGTCGACGTCTTCCGCCGTCGCATCGAACTGGCCCACCTGGAAGCGGATCGCCACCCTTCCATCGACTTTCGTTTGCGTCAGGTAGATGCGGCCATCGTCGTTGATCGCATTGACCAGCCGCAGATTGTGCTCGTCGGCATCGGTGTCCGAAGCCGCCTTGTGCCGGAACGAAAACAGCGACAGCATCGGCTCGCTGACGATCTCGAAATCCACCTCCCTTGCCAGACGCGTGGCGAGGCCTTCGCTCCAGGCGACATGGTTGCGGATCATGGTTCGCAGGTTTTCCAGTCCATGGGCGCGCAGCAGGAACCA
Organism: Mesorhizobium sp. M8A.F.Ca.ET.208.01.1.1; assembly: GCF_004791315.1. NCBI lineage: Bacteria > Pseudomonadati > Pseudomonadota > Alphaproteobacteria > Hyphomicrobiales > Phyllobacteriaceae > Mesorhizobium > Mesorhizobium sp. M8A.F.Ca.ET.208.01.1.1. The sequence continues at coordinate 915,742 of NZ_SRUT01000001.1, read as the reverse complement.
CAGTTTCAGCGCGCGGAAGCGCCGGCCGAGCGGCACCGACCATTCCGAGTAGTTGATGATGCCGTCATGGCCGTGCGTCTTGAGATAGTCGGGCTTGATGGCCAGCGTCCTGACATGGCTCGAGGGGTCGCGCAGGAACTGGATCGAACAATCGAACTGCGCGCCCAGCCATTTGTGCGGATTGAAGACGATCGAATCGGCGCCTTCGACGCCAGACCAGAAATGCCGGTATTCCGGGCAGATCATCGCCGACCCGGCCCAGGCGGCATCGACATGCAGGTAGAGCCCGTGCCGCCTGGCAACCTCCGCAACCGCTGCAATATCGTCCGTGCCGCCGGTGCTGGTGCCGCCGACACAGGCGATAATACCGGCAGGCAGCATGCCGGCTTTCCGGTCGGCAATGATGGCTGCTTCCAGGGCTGCCGTGTCCATGGCGCGAAAACGGCCGGCGACCGGAACGCGCACGAGATTGTCCTCGCCGATGCCCGAGACCCAGATCGCCCGGTCGATCGACGTGTGCACCTGGTCGGAAGAATAGATGCGCAACCGCCCCTGCCCGGCCAAGCCCTTTTTGTTGCCTTGCCAGTCCAACGCCCGCTCGCGCATGGTCAGCACGGCATTGAGTGTCGCAGACGAGGCCGAATCCTGGATCACGCCGGAAAAGCCCTCCGGCAGGCCAAGCGCCTGGCGCATCCAGTCGACGGTGCGGGTTTCAAGCTCCGTCGCCGCCGGCGACGTTTGCCAAAGCATGCATTGCGCGGCCATCGCCGACACCAGGTATTCCGCCACCACCGAAACCGGCGCCGCGTTGGCCGGGAAATAGGCGAAGAAGCGCGGGTGCTGCCAATGTGTCATCCCCGGCACGATCTTGGCTTCGAAATCGGCGAAGATTCTGTCCATCGGTTCGGCGTCTTCGGGCGGCGACACCTCGATGCTCCTGAAAATGTCGCCCGGCTCGACCAATGGCCGCACCGGCCGCTCACGCAAATGGTTGCGATAGTCGGCACCCCAGTCGGCGGCGCGTTGCGACCATTGCCGGAAATCGTCATTGTTCATCTTGTTCCTCCCGACATGATCTTTCGTGGCCGGCGGCAGCCGCCCGATCTTCAAGATCATATTAATTAACATGTGAAATATTTGCAACCGCCGTCGAATGGCGAGATAGGCAAAACTAGCCGGGGAAATCCGGCAGGCTGGCGAACGCCGTCTTCAGGGCATTCGACCATCCATCGGAGATCGTGCGGTAATACTGATCATCCTGGCCGATCCGCTTTTTCAGGCCGACCTGAAAGGCGTCACGTTCCAGGAAAAGCAGGTCGAGCGGCAAGCCGACCGACAGGTTCGATTTCAACGTCGAATCGAACGACACCAGCAAGAGTTTAACCGTCTCGGCGAGGCTCATCGTCTTTTCATAGGCGCGGATGATGATCGGCTTGCCGTATTTGGTCTCGCCGATCTGGAAGAACGGCGTGTCGTCGGTCGACTCGATGAAATTGCCTTCGGGATAGATCATGAACAGGCGTGGCGGGCTGCCCTTGATCTGCCCACCGAGGATGAAGGAGGCATTGAAATAGGAATCGGCCTTCTCGCCGGCGGGCGACGATTGCGCGATCACCTCTTTCACCGTGTCGCCGACCAGCCGCACCGTCTGGTACATGGATGGCGTTTCGAGCAGCTTCTCATGGCGGTCGGTCACCGCCTTGGTGCGCTCGTCGAGTAGGCTGACCACGGCCTGTGTCGTCGCCAGATTGCCGGCCGACATCAAGACGATGACGCGCTCGCCCGGCTGCTCCCACACATGCATCTTCTTGAAGGTCGAGATCGAATCCATGCCGGCATTGGTGCGCGTGTCCGACATGAACACGAGCCCGCGATCGATCTTGAGGCCGACGCAATAGGTCATAGAATCTCTTGAGGCAGCAATCCTGGGGGGATTACTGCTCTACCGTGACGGTGACCGCAAGCAGTTCTTCCGCCTGTCCCATCCGAATTCCCGACACCGGCGAAGCGTCACGGTAGTCGCGGCCGGTAGCCACCTTCACATAGCGTTCATCGGGAGAAATACCGTTGGCCGGATCGAAGGCAACCCAGCCGAGGCCCGCGACATGGGCTTCGGCCCAGGCGTGGCTCGCCGCCTGCTCCACCGCCGCATCCATCATCAGATAGCCACTGACATAGCGGGCCGGAAATCCCATGGCGCGCGCGGCGGCGGCAAAGATGTGGCTATGGTCCTGGCAAACGCCGGTCTTCAGCGCCAAGGCTTCCTCGGCCGCGGTCGTCGCATTGGTGGCGCCGGGCGTGTAGGCGACGCGCTCGCCGATTGCGGCCATCAGCCGATGCAGCCTTTCAAGATCGGTCCCCTTGCCGACCGCCTCGGCAAGATCACGGATGCCGCCGCCTATGGTGGTCAAGGCAGTCTCCTGCGCGAACAACCAGAGTGGCGCGAAACCTTGGTGTGGCCCGCAAACGCCTGACGTATCGCGCGTCACCACCTCGCCCGAAGCCTCGACCGTGATCACGTCGTTGTCACCCTCGACGCTCAACAGCCTGTTGTCGTTGCCGTAATGGTCGGTAAATCGCACTTCCTCGCGCGCGCCTTCGACCTTCAGCGCCCAGGACAGCACTGTCTGTGTCGGCCCGCTCATGGGAAGCAGCCGCAGCCGCTGAAGTAGATATTGCACCGGCGCGTCATAGCGATATTCGGTCCGGTGAGTGATTTTCAGCCGCATGGCTTCCTCAATAAAACCTGTAGTCCTGCGCGATCTCGTCGCCGAGCCTGGTGTTGTCGCGAATGAACCCGGCCAGGAACTCGTGCAGGCCCGCGTCGAATATGTCCTTGATCGATCCCGCGCGCAGCATCGTCTGGGTCTTCTCCGCGGTCGCGTGGCAGGCATGACGCTCGCCATAGTCGTCGCCGAGGAACTTCAGATGCTCGGCCAGGAAGCGATAGCAGAAGGTCAGCGACCTCGGCATGCGCACATTGAGGATCAGGTAGTCGGCGATGTTGGTGGGCTTGTAGTCGGCATCGTAGACCCAGCGATAGGAGCGATGCGCCGACACCGAACGCAGGATCGATTCCCACTGGTAGTTGTCCAGGCTCGATCCGACCCATGAAATCGACGGCAACAGCACGTAGTATTTCACGTCGAGAATGCGCGCGGTGTTGTCGGCGCGCTCGACATAGGTGCCGAGCTGCGAGAAGTCGAAAATCTCGTTGCGCAGCATGGTGCCGTAGAACGAGCCACGGATCAGCGCTGTCTCGCGCTTGATCGCATCGAGCACATTGGGCAGGTCGCGCTCGTCGATCGGCCTCGCCAGCATCCGTTTCAGCGCCATCCAGGCTTCGTTGATGCTCTCCCAGGTCTCGCGCGTCAGCGCGGTGCGCACCATGCGCGCATTGTTGCGGGCGGTCTCGATCGACGACATCGTGCTTGAAGGGTTCGACGTGTCGCGCAGCAGGAAATCAGCGACATTCGCCGCCGAATAGTCCGAATACTTCTGCGTGAAGGCAGCGTCGGAGCCGGCGCTGAGCAGCACGGAGTTCCACTCCTCCGAGGCGCTTTGAGTGCGGGTCAGCGCCATGCGCAGGCCGGCATCGACCAACCGCGCCATGTTTTCGGCCCGCTCGATATAGCGGTTCATCCAGTAGAGCCCGTTGGCGGTGCGGCCGAGAAGCATGGAATGGCCCTTCGGGCTAGTGAGCAGGGAATAGCGAGTAGGGAATGGCAAGCGACTGAATCTCAACGGAATATGGCATTTCCCTGTCCCCTCTGCTTCCACTATTCACGACTGACTATCCCCTACTCACCCATCTCAATCATCCAGCACCCAGGTGTCCTTGGTGCCGCCGCCTTGCGAGGAATTCACCACCAGCGAGCCTTCCTTCAGCGCAACGCGCGTCAGCCCACCAGGCACGATCTGGATGCGATCGGAAACCAGCACATAAGGCCGCAAGTCGACGTGGCGCGGCGCCAGGCCCTTGTCAGTCAGGATCGGACAGGTCGAGAGCGCTAGCGTCGGTTGGGCGATGTAATTAGACGGCTTGGCCTGCAGCTTCTTGGCAAAATCCTGGCATTCCTTCTTGGTTGCAGCCGGGCCGACCAGCATGCCGTAGCCGCCGGAACCGTGCACTTCCTTGATGACGAGCTCATCAATGTGTTCGAGCACATATTTCAGGCTGTCCGGTTCCGAACAGCGCCAGGTCGGGATGTTGCCGAGGATCGCCTTGCGGCCGGTGTAGAATTCGACGATCTCCGGCATGTAGGAATAGATCGCCTTGTCGTCGGCAATGCCGGTTCCCGGCGCATTGGCGATGGTGATGTTCCCGGCGCGGTAGACATCCATGATGCCGGGTATGCCAAGAGCTGAATCCGGCCTGAAGGTCAGCGGGTCCAGGAAAGAATCATCCACGCGGCGGTAGAGAACGTCGATCTGCTTGTAGCCTTCGGTCGTACGCATCGCGACATGGCCGTCGACGACGCGCAGATCCTGTCCCTCCACAAGCTGCACCCCCATCTGGTCGGCAAGGAAGGCGTGTTCGAAATAGGCAGAATTGAAACTGCCGGGCGTCAGCACCGCGATGGTCGGGGCGCCCTTGGTGCCTTGCGGCCGCACCGCCGCCAGCGACTGGCGCAGCAGCTGCGGGTAGTTCTCCACCGGCCGCACCTTGATCTTCTGGAACAGCTCGGGGAACAGTTGCATCATCGTTTCGCGGTTCTCCAACATGTAGGAGACACCGGACGGCGTGCGTGCATTGTCTTCCAGCACGTAGAACTCGTCCTCGCTGATGCGCACGATGTCGACGCCGATAATGTGGGTGTAGACGCCGGCCGGCGGCCGCACACCGATCATTTCTGGCAGGAAAGCCTCGTTTTTGGCAATCAAGTCCCTTGGGACCCGGCCGGCGCGAAGGATTTCCTGACGATGGTAGATGTCGTCGAGGAAGGCGTTCAGCGCCTGTACGCGCTGCTCGATGCCTTGCGTCAGGCGGCGCCACTCATTGCCTGAAATGATGCGGGGAACGATGTCGAACGGGATCAATCGCTCGGATGCTTCCTGCTCGCCGTAGACGGCAAAAGTGATGCCGGTCTTGCGAAAAACGCGTTCGGCGTCCTGCATCTTTTCGGTAAGTCTGGCTGGATCTTGCTCCTTCAGCCAGCGATCGTAAGCCGAATACGGTCTTCTAAGTCCGGAGACCTCCGGAAGCATTTCATCGAACGCTGCCAATCGCATACTCCCCTGTGACGCCATTTCACTGGCGTCGCCGGAGAAAATCAAGCGCAATCGGCGATTTGGGAGAACCTGACGATGAGTATGTCGCGGCTGCCTAAAATTGAGGCAGCCGAAATATGCGCTTGATCAGGCTTTGCCTCGTGCCCGGGCAAATCCGCTTCGCGACTAGAAGGCGCGGAAGGTGACGACGGTGAAGGTGTCCTTGATGCCGGGAAGAATCTGCACCTTCTCGTTGACGAAATGGCCGACGTCTTCCTCATCATCGACATAGAATTTGGCGAGCAGATCGTAATTGCCGGCGGTGGAGTAGATTTCCGAAGCGATCTCGGCGTCGGCAAGCGCGCTGGCAACCTCGTAGGATTTGCCCAGCTCGCATTTGATCTGCACGAAAAACGCCTTCATGGCTTCGTCCCGCTAAACGTCCACGTTCAAGCGGCCCTTCTGGCAGACTGGAGGCGGGCTTTCAAGCGCTGGAATGCGCACTTAGCCGGCGCGGGCCTTGGCCACGGCCTCGCGCATCTTCGCAACCGGCATGCCGCGCTCGAGGAATCCGCCTAGCCGGGACGAATATTGGCGGCCGCTGAAACCGTGAAGCGCCGTCACCCGTATGTTAGGATGCCTCCGCAACAGCTTTTCTGGAGGCGGCTTTTCGAGGGACGGTGGAGACAGGCCATGCGCCGCGGCTTTTTCGCATTCGCGTTCGTTTCGCTCATGCTGGCTTCCCAGGCGTTTGCCGGCGATGCCGAGATCAAGGCTGGCCAAGCCGTCATCGACGGTCAATTGAAGGCCCTCATCGCCGATGACGGCGCCAAGGCCTACAGCTTCGCCGCTCCGAACGTGAAGCAGGTATTCCCGACCGTCGATGCTTTCATGAACATGGTGACCAACGGCTACCCGCCTGTGCGCAAGCCACGGTCCTACTCTTTCGGCAAGGTCGAGCAGACGGGCCCGGGTTCGATCGTCCAGCAGGTGCTGATCATTGGCCCCGACGGCAAGGACTATGAGGCGGTCTACACGCTTCAGCAGCAGCCCGACGGCACATTTCAGATCACCGGCTGCAGCCTGCGCGCCTCGAATTCGCTGAGCACCTGAACCAGTTCGCTCACTTCAATCCTGGCGCTGATAGAGCGTCCAGCCCTGCCCCGACAGTCCCCAACTCGTCGAGGCATCGACGCGATCATAGGTCAACAGGCAGCCGGACGGGGCCGCGACATGCTCCGGCTGCTGGTCCACGGCGCCCTCGAGGATCAGCCAGGACGGACGCTCGTCACATATCTTGTCGGCCGCGACGAGCAATGACTGGCGTCCCAGCCGTTTGGCAAAATAGTTGACAATCACGGCGATCCGAAAATCTTGATTGCTGGCGTAGCTCGTTGCGCCATTGCGTGTCATCTCCTCAACGATGACGGCATAGGATCCGCGTTCCTTTTCGTAGAATGGCAACAGAAACGTCATCGTGCCGGCTAGGATTGCCACCAGCCCCCCGACGGCAACAAGCCGATATATGCCAGCGGCGGCGAACCCGAGCGCAAGCAACTCGCCCGCGCAAAGCAACAGCAATGTTGCACTGACCAGAAAGTAGCGCGGGAAATCGAGGGTCGGCAGCTGTGCTGCCGCCATCAGAATAGGCAGTCCGATAATCCCGATGACATAGAGACTGGCCCGCCGATCGCGCCGAGTACCGGCAAATACGCAGACAAGGCCGCAGGCCAAGGCAATACAGGCCAAGTTGCTGATCCAAGGCGGCAAGCCGAACAGACAGCGGATCATTCCGCCGTACCCTTGGACGAAGGCCTGGAGCGTGAACGGCGAAACGCCACCAACCTTGAAGCCAAACATCTGGCTGCCGATCATTACGCAGGCGGCTAGCGGCAACAAAGCCAGGAAGGCCGGCGTGAAAATCTGCCCCAGTTCGACGTTGACGCGACCGAGACTGCCGGTGCGCCGCCAGATGAGCCAGGCGCTCCAGGCCACCAGAACCACCACCGTCTCTACCATCGTGAGGTGGGACAAAAACCCGAGGAGGACGATGGCCGCGAACGCGATGCCTGAACGGCCTGTGTCGAACCGGCGTTCCAGGAACACGACGGAGAGGAGCGTGAACAGCACCAGCCCCGCATAGCCTCTCGCCTCGGAGCCGTAATGGACCATCGGATAGCTCACCGCAAACAGCATGCTTGTGGTGACACCAGCCCATCGGCCTTGCGCAGCCACGGCTGCGGCAATGATTGTGCCGACGCCGAGGGCAATCGACAGGCCGCGCTGAAGCAATGGCGAGGTATAAGGACCGATCAGGTACAGGTAGATCGAATTGAGGAAATGATTGTTGTCGTGGTTTACGCGCCAGAATATCTGATCGATCGAGGTAAGCTGCTCGAGCAGCAAGAAACTCCAGATCTCGTCCAGCCAGAGATCGCCGCGCCCACCCAGCAGTCGCAAGACAAGGCCGATTGCCACGATCGCGGCAATCGCCAGGCCGAAACCACGATGCTTGCGCGTTGCCAAACGCAGCAGACTAGCATGCGAATTAGGCAGCGCTAATTTAGAATTGTCGACAGATGGGTCTGCTGTTGCGAACAGTTTCTTGCCCCTTGCCTGAATATAGCTCGGAACAATTACTCTTGGTTCTGTTTAGAAAGAGTGTCCTCGGATCCCAATTCAAAGTACGGGCAGGTCGCCTTTGGCCCAACCCTCGGATATCTCGCCCGAGCGCAGTTCGAAGGTGCCGCTCTCGATCGCGGCCCGGATGTCCTGCATCAGCTTCTGGTAGTAGGAAAGATTGTTCCAGGTCAGCAGCATCGCCCCGAGCGCCTCCTGCGAACGCACCAGATGGTGCAGATAAGCGCGCGAATAGTCGCGCGCAGCGGGGCAATCACTCTCTTCGTCGAGCGGGCGCGGATCGTCAGCGTGACGGGCGTTGCGCAGATTGACCTTGCCGCGCCTGGTATAGGCAAGACCATGCCGGCCGGCTCGCGTCGGCATCACGCAGTCGAACATGTCGATGCCGCGCGCCACCGATTTCAGGATATCGTCCGGCGTGCCCACGCCCATCAGATAGCGCGGCTTGTTGTCAGGCAGTTCCGGGCACGTGATGTCGAGCATGTCGAGCATCACCGCTTGCGGCTCGCCGACAGCCAGGCCGCCGACGGCATAACCCTTCAGGTTCATCGCGCTCAGCGCGTGCGCCGAGCGCATCCTGAGCGCGGCGTTGTCGCCACCTTGCACGATGCCGAACATCGCCTTGCCAGGCTGGTCGCCGAACGCTGTCTTGCAGCGCTCCGCCCAGCGCAGCGACAGTTCCATGGCGCGCTCGATCTCTTTCAACTCGGCCGGCAGCGCCGTGCATTCGTCGAGCTGCATCTGGATGTCGGAATCGAGCAGTCCCTGAATCTCGATCGAGCGCTCCGGCGACATCTCGTAGGGCGCACCGTCGATGTGGGAGCGGAAGGTGACGCCTTTCTCTGTCAGCTTCCTCAGCTTCGACAGCGACATCACCTGAAAACCGCCGCTGTCGGTCAGGATCGGGTGCGGCCAGCGGGCGAATTCGTGCAAGCCGCCAAGCCGCGCGACACGCTCGGCGCCGGGGCGAAGCATCAGGTGATAGGTGTTGCCCAGGATGATGTCGGCACCGACGCCGCGCACTTGGTCCATGTACATGGCCTTGACGGTGCCACCGGTGCCGACCGGCATGAAAGCCGGCGTGCGGATTTCGCCGCGCGGCATGTCGATCAGGCCGCGCCGCGCCTTGCCATCGGTCGCCAGCACCTTGAAGGTGAACGTCTCAGCCATTGAATTCCTTGTCGTGGACCGGCGCATCCGGCGCCTGCCTGTCGAGCGACTGGCGGTAATGGATGCAGCCGCGCATGAATTTGGGCCAGGGTGGCACGGCGATCGCCGGCTCGGTCTTTTCAGGCAGCAGATCCCACAGATCGGGGTGATGCCAGCACAGATCATGGCCTGATGTATCGCGGTGCGCGCGAATACCGGCGCGCAGCTTTTTCACTTCCGCGATCAGGTTTTCGCGATCGAAGGTTTGCAGATCATCGTCCATCGCTCATCTCCGCTCGGTAAAGCAGGCTTGCGTCGCCATAAGAGTAGAACCTGTAGCGGTTCGCGATGGCATGCGCATAGGCGGCACGCATCGTGTCGAGACCGCTGAAGGCCGAAACCAGCATGAACAGTGTCGAGCGCGGCAGATGGAAATTGGTCATCAGCATGTCGGCGGTGCGAAAGCGGTAGCCGGGCGTGATGAAGATGTCGGTCGGGCCGGACCATGGCGCCACCGTACCGTCTTCACGCGCCGCGCTCTCCAGCAGACGCAGCGAGGTCGTACCGACGGCAATGATGCGCCCACCCCTCACTTTTGCTGCGTTGAGCGCATCGACGGTCGCCGCACCGACCGAGCCGATCTCGGCATGCATCTTGTGGTCGGCGGTGTCGTCCGCCTTCACCGGCAGGAACGTACCTGCGCCGACATGCAGCGTGACGAAGCGGCGCTCGATCCCCTTGGCGTCCAGCGCCGCGAAAAGCTCCGGCGTGAAATGCAGGCCTGCGGTCGGCGCCGCCACCGCACCTTCTTCCCGGGCATAGATGGTCTGGTAATCGGCGCGGTCGCGCTCGTCGTCATCGCGCTTCGAGGCGATGTAGGGCGGCAACGGAATGTGGCCGACCGCGTGCAGCGCCTCGTCGAGGAAGGGTCCGGATAGATCAAAGCCGAGCAGCGCTTCGCCGCCCTCGCCCTTTTCGATCACCGTGGCATCGAGTTGGCCAAGGAAACAGGAATTGCCGTCATGACCGAAATGGATACGGTCGCCGGCGGCGATGCGCTTTCCCGGCCGCATGAACGCCAGCCAGCGGTCTGGAGCCATGCGCATGTGCAGCGTGGCCTCGACCTGCGCGGCCGCTTCACCGCGCCGCCTGATGCCTTTCAGTTGCGCTGGAATGACCTTGGTGTCGTTGAAGACCAGCACGTCGCCGGCGCGGAGCAACGACGGCAGATCGCCAACCGTCCGGGCCTCCAGCCGCTTGCCTGGCTCGACGACGAGCATTTTGGCGCTGTCGCGCGGCTCTGCCGGGCGAAGCGCGATGCGCTCTTCCGGCAGGTCGAAATCAAAGAGGTCGACGCGCATCGGGAATCAAAACAGCCGAACGAGCAGCGCTCCGGCCAGCAGAAGCACGGCGCCGGCCACGCGGCCGACTGATATTTCACGCACCGCGACACCGAGGAAGCCGACGCGGTCGATGAGCATGCCGGCCAGCAACTGACCGGCCACCAGGAACGCCATCAGCGCGGCGACGCCGATGCGTGGCGTCAGGATGGTGGAGAGCGTAACATAGAAGCCGCCGAGCATGCCCCCGGCGACGAACAGCCACGGCGCCGGCGCCTTCCAGTCGAGCGAAATGCCTTGCAGCTTCACCACCGTTACCGAGATGATGCCGAGCACGACCGCGCCCGACAGGAACGAAAACGCGGCCGCCGCGACCGGGAGACCCAGGCCGCGCGCCAGCTGCGAATTGATCGGCGCCTGAATCGCAATGAAGGCGCCGGACAGGATGCCGAGAAGCGACCAGACGACGCCCATCATTGTCGTTTCGCCTTACTTGACGTCTGCCGCGACCTTCAGCGACACGATCTTGTCGGGATCCTGCACCGGCTCGCCGCGCTTGATCTTGTCGACATTCTCCATGCCTTCGATGACCTGGCCCCAGACCGTGTACTGGCGGTTGAGGAACGCGGCATCGTCGAAACAGATGAAGAACTGCGAATTGGCCGAGTTCGGGTTCTGCGAACGGGCCATCGAGCAGGTGCCGCGACCGTGGTTCGCGTTGGAGAACTCTGCCTTCAGGTCAGGCTTTTCCGAGCCGCCCATGCCCGCGCGGGAAGGCGCGAACGAGGGCTTGCTCGAGTTGCCGAACTTGACGTCGCCGGTCTGCGCCATGAAGCCTTCGATGACGCGGTGGAAGACGACGCCATCATAGGCGCCTTCGCGCGCCAGTTCCTTGATGCGGGCGACATGGCCGGGGGCCAAATCGGGAAACAGTTCGATGACGACCTCGCCCTTGGTCGTTTCCATGATGAGCGCGTTCTCGCGGTCCTTGATCTCAGCCATGTCAGATATCCTTTTGTAAAATGGAACTATTTGTCGGCGGCAATGCGCACTTTGATCATCCGGTCGGGATCGGCAACCGTGCCATTGTCCGCCTCGTCGCCCTTCTTGATCTTGTCCACCAGCTCCATGCCGCTGACGACATTGCCGACGATGGTATATTGGCCATCGAGCGGCGGTGCCGGTGCGAACATGATGAAGAACTGCGAATTGGCGGAGTTCGGATCCTGCGAGCGGGCCATGCCGACCACGCCACGCTTGTAGTGCTCGGTCTGAGAGAATTCGGCCGGCAGGTCGGGCAGGTCCGAGCCGCCGGTGCCGACGGCCTGGGCGTTAAATCCCTTTTCCATGTTGCCGAACTTGACGTCGCCGGTCTGCGCCATGAAGCCGTCGATGACGCGATGGAAAGCCACATTGTCATAGGCATGATCGCGCACCAGCTTCTTGATCTGCGCGACATGCTTGGGTGCCAGATCGGGGCGCAACGCTATGGTGACGTCGCCCCCCTTCAGCGTGATGATCATGGTGTTTTCCGGGTCTGCAGCATAGGCGGAAACGGACGCGGTCAAGAGACCGGCGAGCACAACAAGGAATGAGGCGAGCCTTTTGAGCTGCATGAGGATTTTCTCCGAGCTTATTTCGCGAATTTTGCGGTGAGCGCACCGGCCACGGCCGCCGGCACGAAGGGGCGGATGTCGCCGCCCATCGAGGCTATCTGGCGCACAAGTGTGGCGGTAATGGTTCGCACCGACGGGCTGGCGGGCAGGAAAACCGTCTGCAACTCCGGCGCCATGGTTTCGTTCATGCCCGCCATCTGCATTTCGTAGTCGAGGTCGGTGCCATCGCGCAGACCGCGGATCATGATCGAGGCGCCTTCCCTTCTGGCGGCATCGATCACCAGCCCATCGAAAGCGACCACTTTGATGCGGGCGCCATCGCGGCCGAATTCGGCTTTCGTGGCGGCTTCAATCAACCGCACCCGCTCGTCGAAGGAGAACAGCGGCTTCTTGCCCGGATGAATGCCAATCGCCGCATAGACAGTGTCGGCAACCGCCAGTGACGCTTTCAGCACATCGAGATGGCCGTTGGTCAGCGGGTCGAAGGAGCCGGCGTAAAGGGCGATGCGTTCGGTCATGCCGGAGCTTCTAGCGAGCCTCTCTCACAAAGGCAAATCCGATCGGCAGGCGGCCCGTGAACCTTTTCCGGCACATGAACGACAGATGAATACGCTGATCACGAAGCCTTCACGCAGCGTTCACTAGGTTGCACCCTTAATAAGATGAAACCAAAGCCCCATATATCCGTTGTAAGGCGCAGGAGAACACGCACATGCTGATCTACATGCTCGCCACCGCAATGACCGTCGCCATGCTGATCGCCACAGTATTCGGGCTGCATCAGGAGGCGCAGCGCATTCGCGTCAAGGCAACCACCAAACGCTTCGAAGGCTTCGGCCTGCGCAAGCCGTATCGCCATTACTAAGCTATTGTCGACTTGCTGCCGCGCCGGCCACAGGCCGGCGTTACTATGCTAACCAACGACTATTCGCTGTTATCCGGACTGCCGTCAGGCGTCGAACCGGGCTCCGCGCCACCCTCGACCTCTTCCGCTTCCTCGTCCGCTTGTGGCTCCGAAATCCGTTCGACCGAAACCACCTTTTCACCTTCAGCCGTGTTGAAGATGGTCACGCCCTTGGTGGCGCGGCTAGCGAAACGGATGCCATTGACGGGCACACGAATGACGGTGCCGCCGTCCGACACCAGCATGATCTGATCGTCATTGCCGACCGGGAAAGTTGCCACCAGACGGCCGATTTCGGCCGTCTTCGACACGTCTGTGGCGCGGATGCCCTTGCCGCCGCGTCCAGTCAGGCGGAAATCATAGGACGAAGAGCGCTTACCGTAACCGTATTCGGTGACCGTCAGCACGTACTGCTCATGCGCCTTGAGGAACTCGTAGCGCTCGTCGGAAAGCTCCGTCTCCTCGCCGACCTCTTCATTGGTCAGCGCGATCTCTTCCTCTTCACCGGCGGCGATGCCCGCGGCAAGCCGCCGTTCGGCCGCGGCACGCTTAAGGTAGGCGGCGCGTTCAGCCGGCGGCGCATCGACATTCTCGATCACCGACATTGAGATGATGCGGTCGGTGTCAGCCATGGTGATGCCGCGCACGCCGACCGAGTTTCGGCTCTGGAAGACGCGCACGTCACCGACCGAGAAGCGGATGCACTGTCCCGAGCTGGCGGTCAAAAGCACGTCGTCATTGTCGGTGCAGGTCTCGACGCCGAGGATCTCGTCGCCCTCCTCCTCCAGCTTCATGGCGATCTTGCCGTTGCGGTTGACCTGGACGAAGTCGGAAAGCTTGTTGCGGCGCACGGTGCCCCGCGTGGTGGCGAACATCACATCGAGTTCGCCCCAGCTCGTCTCGTCCTCGGGCAGCGGCATGATCGTGGTGATGCGCTCGCCCTGCTCCAGCGGCAGCATATTGATCAGTGCCTTGCCGCGTGACTGCGGGTTGCCGATCGGCAGGCGCCAGACCTTTTCCTTGTAGACGATGCCGCGCGAGGAGAAGAACAGCACCGGCGTGTGCGTGTTGGCGACGAACAGCCGGGTGACGAAATCCTCTTCCTTGGTCGACATGCCGGAGCGACCCTTGCCGCCGCGGCGCTGCGCCCGGTAGAGCGAAAGCGGCACGCGCTTGATGTAGCCGGAATGGCTCACCGTCACGACCATGTCCTCGCGCTGGATCAGGTCCTCGTCTTCCATGTCCGCGCCACCGTCGGTGAGCTCGGTGCGGCGTGGCGTGCCGAACTCGTCGCGCACGGCGGCGAGTTCGTCCTTGACGATCTGCTGAATACGCGCGCGAGACGACAGGATGTCGAGGTAGTCCTTGATCTCGTCGCCGATCGTGTTCAACTCATCGGCGATTTCGTCGCGGCCCAGCGCTGTCAGGCGCTGCAGGCGCAGTTCGAGGATGGCGCGCGCCTGTTCCTCGGACAGATTGTAGGTGCCGTCCTCGTTGATGCGATGGCGTGGATCGTCGATCAGCAGGATCAGCGATTCAACGTCACCCGCAGGCCAGCGCCGCTCCATCAACTGCTCGCGCGCCGACTGCGGATCCGGCGCGGTGCGGATAAGCTTGATCACTTCGTCGATGTTGGCGACGGCGATGGCTAGACCAACCAGCACATGGGCGCGGTCGCGCGCCTTGCGGAGCAGGAACTTAGTCCGCCGGCTGATCACCTCCTCGCGGAAGGTGACGAATGCCGTCAGCATGTCGGTCAGGTTCAGCAGTTCCGGCTTGCCGCCGTTCAGAGCCACCATATTGGCGCCGAAAGACGTCTGCAGCGGCGTGAACCGGTAGAGCTGGTTGAGGACGACGTCGGCAACGGCGTCACGTTTGAGTTCGATGACGACGCGATAACCCTGACGGTCGCTTTCGTCACGAATGTCGGAAATGCCCTCGATGCGCTTGTCGCGCACCAGTTCGGCCATCTTCTCGATCATCGAGGCCTTGTTCACCTGATAGGGAACCTCGGTGATGATGATCGATTCACGGTCATTGCCGCGCTGTTCGATGTTGACCTTGCCGCGCATGACGATTGAGCCGCGGCCTGTGGAATAGGCGCTGTAGATGCCGGAGCGGCCAAGCACGATGCCGCCGGTCGGGAAATCAGGGCCCGGAATGATCTCCATCAGCGCCGGCAGGTCGATCGCCGGATTGTCGATGACGGCAATGGCGGCGTTGCAGACCTCACCGAGATTGTGCGGCGGGATGTTGGTCGCCATGCCGACGGCAATGCCGCCCGAGCCGTTGACCAGCAGATTGGGAAAGCGCGCCGGCAGAACCTTTGGCTCGGTGTCCGATGCATCATAAGTGTCCTGGAAATCGACGGTGTCCTTGTCGATATCCTCCAGAAGCTCATGCGCGACCTTGGTCAGGCGCGATTCGGTATAGCGCATCGCCGCCGGCGGATCGCCGTCGATCGAGCCGAAATTGCCTTGCCCGTCGATCAAGGGCACACGCAGCGACCAGTCCTGCGCCATGCGCACCAAGGCGTCATAGATCGAGGCATCGCCATGCGGATGGTATTTACCCATCACGTCGGCGACAGGACGCGCCGACTTCACGTATTTGCGGCTCCAGTGGTAGCCGCTCTCATGCGCCGCGTAGAGAATGCGGCGGTGCACGGGCTTCAGGCCATCGCGCACATCTGGCAACGCACGGCTGACGATCACGCTCATGGCGTAAGAGAGATAGGAACTCTGCATCTCCTCGATGATGGAGATGGGTTCGATGCCGGTGGGGCCGCCGTCGGCGCCGCGCGGTGTCTTTTGGTCGGTCAAATCGGATCACAATCTAATCAGGAATCACTGACCGCTTATATAGGAAGCACGGCCGAAACTCCAATGTTCACGGCACTTTTCCAGTGTCATTTTTAGTGGTAATTTCAAAAGGATACCGCTAATTGCGACGATATGGCCGTTACGCTTTTCGCCGCCACCAAGGCAAAAGCCTGTAATGGACCAACTCCCCAAGCAAAAGCCGCGATCACCATGAATTGGAGCTCATGGCTACCTTTGCGGGCGCTGCACGGTTGGACGCCCCGGGATTTCAATGGCGATCTGATCGCGGGCGTCACACTGGCCGCGATCGCCATTCCCGAGCAGATGGCGACAGCCAGGCTCGGCGGCTTTGCGCCCGAGGTCGGATTTTTCGCCTTTGTCGCCGGTTCGGTGGCGTTTGCGCTGTTCGGCGCCAATCGCCACCTTTCGACCGGCGCGGATTCGACCATCACGCCTTTGTTTGCCGGCAGCCTGGCGCTGCTCGCATCATCAGGCTCACCGCATTATCTGGCGCTGGCCGCCACGCTGGCGCTGATGGTCGGGCTGATCGTGATGCTGAGCGGCGTCTTTCGCCTCGGCTGGATTGCCGACCTGCTCTCGGTGCCGGTCACGACTGGCTTTCTGGCAGGCATCGCCGTCCATATCATCGTTTCACAATTGCCTGGACTGCTCGGCCTGCCGGCGGAAAGCGGCGAAACCGTGCAGCGCATCGGCGAAATCGCCAGCAGCCTCCATCTCACCAACCCCTGGAGCCTGACGCTCGGCCTTGGGGTATTCGCAATCGTGTTGTTTTCCGAGCTTATCAGCGCCCGCATCCCCGGCGCGCTGATCGGCATGGTGCTTGCCACGACAGCGGTCGCCATTTTCGGCCTCAAGGATCATGGCGTCGAGGTGCTTGGTGCCTTGCCGAATGGCTTGCCGCGGGCAGGGTTGCCACTGGCCGGTCTCGACGACGTGCAGGCGCTCGTTCCGCTGGCATTGCTGATCGCCATCGTCGTCATGGTGCAGACGGCCGCCACGTCCCGTTCCTTCGCTCCGCAGGGCGACGCGCCCGACGTCAATCGCGATTTCGTTGGTGTCGGCGCCGGCAGCATCGCGTCGAGCCTGTTCGGCGCCTTCGCCGTCAACGCCAGCCCACCACGCACGGCAATCGTCTCCCAGTCGGGCGGCCGCTCGCAACTCTCGAGCCTCATTGCCGCGGCGCTCGTTGTGGCGCTGGGCGCCTTTGGCGGCGGCCTGCTCGCCGATGTTCCGCAGGCCGCCCTCGCCGGGGTCCTGATGTTCGTCGCCCAGCACATTCTGCGCTGGAAGGTTTTCGCCAGTGTCTACCGGCAAGCGCCGGTCGAATTCGCATTGATCCTGATCACCATGGCGGCCATCGTCGTGCTGCCTATCGAGACCGGCGTGGCGGTCGGCATCGGCCTGTCGCTGCTGCACGGAATCTGGAGCGCGACCCAGACGCTGCCGATCGAACTGGAACAGGTGCCGGGAACTTCGGTCTGGTGGCCGCCGGTCAAGCCGAGCGCTGGCGAACAACTCCCCGGCGTGCTGGTCGCGGCGTTCCAGGCGCCATTGTCCTTCGTCAATGCCGACGGTTTCAAACGCGGCTTTTGTGATCTGGTCGACGCCCGCAAGGGCGATGTGAAACTCGTCGTGCTGGAGGCCAGTAACATTGTCGAGATCGACTACACCGCCGCCCAGGCATTGATCGAAACCATCACCCATTGCCGCAATGCGGGCGCAATATTCGCCATTGCTCGGATGGAATCGGTGCGTGCCCAGGCAGCCCTTGCGCGATTCGGCATCATCGATCTCGTCGGCCCGCAGCGGATCTTCCAAAGCGTCGATGCCGCCGTCAGGGCTCTGCATTCCGGGCCGCCGGAAAACCAGGAGAGTACACCATGATCGTCCTGAGAGAGCCGCTGGTGACCCCGGTCCCCGTCAAGGAACTGCGGCCAACGCAAATTACGGTCGGGATGCGCGAGGTGGATCTCAAGCGCCAGCTGATCCGCTCGCAGAGCGCCCCGAACACAGGCGCCTTTCTGGGCAAGCACATGATCCCGGTCGTGTTGGGCCCGAAAAACCGCAACTACGTCACCGATCACCATCATCTCGCCCGCGCCCTGATCGAGGAAGGCGTCAAGGATGTGCTCGTGACGGTGATCAGCGACCTGTCGGCACTGGACAAGGACGCGTTCCTTTTCATGCTCGACAACCGCGGCTGGATGCATCCATTCGATGAAAACGGCCAGCGCCGGGCTTATGCCGCCCTGCCGAAGACCATCGGCGAACTGGTCGACGACCCTTACCGGAGCATGGCTGGCGAACTGCGCCGACTGGGTGGCTACGCCAAGGACACCACGCCGTTCAGCGAATTCCTGTGGGCGGATTTCCTGCGCCGGCGCATCGACAAAGGCGCGGTGGCGAAAAATTTCGACAAGGCGATGAAGGATGCGCTCGTGCTGGCCAAGGGCAAGGACGCCGACTATCTGCCCGGCTGGTGCGGGCCGACCATGGACTGATGCCACGGGTGGTGACGCAACTTTTCAGCCGCTGCCCGCGCGCATGGCGCGATAGCGGCCCGGGGTCTCGCCCATGACCCGCCGAAACCGGCGGTTGAAGGTCGACAGATCGTTGAAGCCGGTCTCGAAAGCAATTGCCGAGATGGCATCTTTCGACGTGTGCAATCGCACTGCCGCGCGATGCAACCGGGTCCTGAGCAGGTACTGATAGGGCGTCATGCCGGCGACCTGCCGGAAGGTGCGCAGGAAATGATAGGGGCTGGTCGCGGTCTCATCCGCCAACGCCGGAAGCGAGATCGGTCCGTCGGCACCCAGTTCGATCCGCCGCACCGCCTCGGCAACCCTTTTCTGATCGCGGCGGCTTGGGCCGCACCCGGCATGCGTGGCGCCGGAGATTGTAGCCACGGCGGCACCCGCGATGCGCAAGGCGAGTTCCTCGAAGGCGTCCGCGTCGGCCAGGTCGCGTGTGGCTTCCGCCTCGGCCAGCAACGGCGCCAGGGCCGGTAACGGCGGCAGGCGTGGCGCCGCGAAGGTGAGCGTCCTGGCGCCCGGCACATCAGCCACGATCCGGTCCATATAGGCCGGCCCGAAATGGAAGGAGAGGCAACGGTCACCGCTGCCATGCTCGTGCCCGCATTCGTAGCAGGTGCCGGAATTGCCGAGCAGGAGACTGCCTGGCGCGAGCATTGCCGTGCCTTGCTGCGCGCGGTAGCGGAACGAGCCGCCGGTGACTGCCGCGACGCAAAAATCCCGATGTGCTTCCTCGAACGGCCGATCGCCGGCGCTGGCCGTGCAGATGACATCCGCCACATGCCAGTCAGGTCCGGATGCAAGGGTATTCGCGGTCGCCGTCATGACCGAAATATAGCAACTTTTCCCAAGCCCAGAACCCTGCCAGCGCCTATTCCTCGCGGTCTCCTGACAAGAAGAGGCCGCAGCCATGGTCGACCAATCCTCATTTGCCGAAGCCTTGCACAGTCCCGGACCGATCGAAGGGCTCGCTGAAAAACTGGCCCTCTACGGCCGCTTCGTCGGTGCCTGGACATTTGACGCCTCACGCCATCTCGAGGACGGCACGGTGCTGACCGGCCGCGGCGAGGTGCATTTCGGCTGGGTGCTGGAAGGCCGGGCGATCCAGGATGTCTGGATCCTGCCCGCGCGCGACGCCGGCCCCTCGCCTTCGCTCGGCAAATGGACTTTTTACGGCACGACATTGCGGGTCTATGACCCAAGCGCCGATGCCTGGCACATTTTCTGGAGCGACCCGCGCAACCAGTATTACAGCCGCCAGCTTGGCCGCGCCGAGGGCGACACCATCGTACAAGTGGGCGCCGACGGCACCGGGTCATCGGTGCGCTGGAGCTTTTCGCGGATCACCGAGAATTCCTTCCGCTGGCTCGGCGAGCGCTCGCACGATGGCGCGGACTGGCACCTCGAGGTCGAATTCCTGGCGCGGCGAGTAACTACAAGCTGAAGCAGCACATCATTGTAAGAATGGAGAAAAACATGTTCGATCATGTCTCGATCGGCATCCGCGACGCCCAATGTGCCGGATGCGAAACGGCCTCGTGACAATGGCCATTTCTTCGTTTCTCACTGCTCTCGTATCCGAGGCTCCCCCAGCCGACCGAGCGAAAGACATGGACCTCTATGGATGGTTGATCGGAAGCTGGGAAATGGACACGGTCCACCACTTTGACGACGGCACGATCCAGAAATGGACCGGAGAATGCCATTTCGGCTGGGTACTCGAAGGCCGCGCGATTCAGGACATCTGGATCAGGCCCAGGCGCCCTGCGCGGTCCACCATGTATGGCACGACTTTGCGCATCTTCGATCCTGGGATCGGTGGCTGGCACATCATCTGGAATGATCCGCTCAACCAAGATTACTCGCGCCAGATCGGGCGGGCCGAGGGTAAGGACATTGTCCAGATCGGCGATGACTCGCGCGGTCTGCAAACTCGATGGCGTTTCACCGAGATCACTGCCAACAGCTTCCATTGGATCGGCGAGGAAAGACCTTCCGAGAGCCACCCCTGGCAAATCACCTATGAACATTTAGCCCACCGGACAAAGCGCGTCGCCTGAATCCGTTTCGCCGCGACGCGCCCTACCGCATCGAAGTCTCCGGCCCCTCCGACAGTTCCCATCGACCGGGCTTTGCTCTACCAATATCGGAGTGCGGGCTCGGCCCGGCGGGAGGGGTCAGCGATGCCGAGTTTCGACAGCCTGTTCAATGCCTTCGTCACCATTCTCGTGACCATCGATCCGCCCGGGCTGGCACCGCTGTTCCTCGCCGTGACACGCGGCATGAATCGCGACGAGCGCCAGCAGGTCTCCGTACGCGCCTCGATCATCGGCTTCCTGGTGATGGCGCTGTTCGCGATCGCAGGTGCCTCGATCCTGTCGGTGTTCGGCATCACGCTGCCGGCCTTCCGCGTAGCAGGCGGTTTTCTGCTGTTCTTCATCGCCTTCGAAATGGTGTTCGAGCGCCGCCAGGACCGCAAGGAGAAGATCGGCGACGTCGCCATCACCAAGGACATGATCCACAACATCGCCGCCTTCCCGCTGGCGATCCCGCTGATCGCCGGTCCCGGTGCGATTTCGGCGACTGTGCTGCTCTCCGGCTCGTTTCAGGGCTTTGCGGCACAGGCGGCGCTGGTCGGCATCATCTTCGTCTGCCTCGCCATCACCTATCTGGTGTTCGTTCTGTCGGAGCGCATCGACCGCATCCTCGGCCAGACCGGCCGCTCGATCCTGACCCGCCTGCTCGGCGTTATTCTGGCGGCGCTGGCGGTGCAGTTCGTCGCCGACGGCATCAAGGCGCTGATGGCTAGTTGAACGGTATCCCTGCGGCCCTACTGCGCCGTCGTATCGACGATCTCGAAGTCATGCGTAAGCGTGGCCGTCTTGGCCATCATGGCGGAAGCCGAGCAATATTTGTCGATCGACAGATCGATCGCCCGCTTGACCTTGTCGCGCGACAGCGCGCGGCCCTTGACGATGAAATGCATGTGGATGCGGGTGAACACCTTCGGGTCGGTCTCGGCCCGGTCGGCGTCGAGTTCTACGACACAGTCCTCGATCGCCTCGCGTCCCTTTTCAAGGATGTGGACGACATCATAGGCCGAACAGCCGCCGGTGCCGATCAGCACCAGTTCCATCGGGCTCGGCCCCGGGGTCTTGCCGTCCGGGCTGGACGCGGTTCCCAATACGACCTTGTGGCCGCTGCCGGATTCGCCGACGAAGGTGCGCTCCTCGACCCATTTTACCCGTGCCTTCATCGCCCTGTCCTTTCAGTCTGTCGATCGCGCCGGCGTCAGCTCAAATCAACAATGCAAAACCCCGAAAGTCCATGCAGGACCCTCGGGGCATATCAAGCACAAGCATTCGCCGTTTGGTGCGGCTCCCGATCAGAACGGAATTTCGTCGTCCAGTTCGCGCGACGAACCGCCGCCACCGCCGCCCCTGGGAGCATTGCCGCCACCGCGGTTGAACCCTTCATTCGGGCTCGACTGGCCAAAATCCGACCCGCGGCTGCTGCCGCCACCGCTGTAGCCGCCGACCTGGCCGCCCTCACCCTGGCCGCGCGCGTCAAGCATCTGCAGCTCGCCACGGAATTTCTGCAGCACGACTTCGGTCGTGTATTTGTCGGCGCCGGTCTGGTCCTGCCATTTGCGGGTCTGCAACTGGCCCTCGACATAGACCTTCATGCCCTTCTTCAGATATTGCTCCGCCACCTTGGCGATGCCCTCATTGAAGATGACGACGTTATGCCACTCGGTCTTTTCCTTGCGCTCGCCGGAATTCTTGTCGCGCCAGCTTTCCGAGGTGGCGATGCGGATGTTGACGACCGGCTCGCCCGAATTCAGGCGGCGGATTTCAGGGTCCGCGCCGAGATTGCCGACCAGAATGACCTTATTGACGCTACCCGCCATGATATTTCTCCGCGCTCATCCGAAACAAATTTTTGTCGCAGCACCTTACAGGCTACGGACGTCAGCCGCCTGCCAAGGCTGGCTTTTCCCACAAGGTTTTTGTTCCCTTTTCGTTCCTATATGCATCGCCGCTGATTGTCAAGGAATGGCAGCAATGGCCAAGGCCTTCATATGGGTTGCAAAACAGCGCTTGCCAAATCAATAAGTATCGACTTATGCTTTTGCCATGATCGAAGCAGAGATTTTCCGCGCCCTGGCCGACCCGACACGCCGTGCCGTCTTCGAGCGGCTCGCGACAAGCGAGATGAGCGTGTCGGAACTGCGCTGCGGCCTGACTGTGTCGCAGCCGGCCGTGTCCCAGCACTTGGCGGTGCTGCGCGGTGCCGGTCTCGTGGTCGAGCGGCGGGCCGGCCGCAACGCCTATTACCGCGCCGATCCGCAGGGGCTTGCCCCGCTGCTCTCCTGGATTGAACGCTACCGGACGTTCTGGCCGGAGCGCATCGAAAGGCTGAAGACGGTTTTGAAGGACATGGATCAATGAAGAGCCAACGCGAAGTCGCACCGGATGCGATCGAATTCGAATATGACCTAGCCGAGCCGCCGGAAAAGGTGTGGCGGGCGCTGACCGTGCCGGAACTGCTCGCCGCCTGGATGATGCCGAATGAT
This sequence comes from Mesorhizobium sp. M8A.F.Ca.ET.208.01.1.1, assembly GCF_004791315.1. Classification (NCBI taxonomy): domain Bacteria; kingdom Pseudomonadati; phylum Pseudomonadota; class Alphaproteobacteria; order Hyphomicrobiales; family Phyllobacteriaceae; genus Mesorhizobium; species Mesorhizobium sp. M8A.F.Ca.ET.208.01.1.1. Next base: position 892,932 of record NZ_SRUT01000001.1, on the reverse strand, counting down.
ATCAGGCCACAGACCGGCAGCCGCTTTGCCTTCGCCGGGCCCGACGCGGCGATCGAGTGCGAGATCCTCGACGCCGAGCCTGAGCGTCTGCTGCGCTATTCCTGGCGGGAACAGTCGGACGATGCGGCGCGACAGCACCCGCTCGACAGCACCGTCACCTTCACACTCGCCCGCACCGTTTCGGGCGGCACGCATCTGCGCATCGTCCATGACGGCTTTGCTCGCAAGGCGGCCGTTACCATGACGAGCGCCGGCTGCCGGCTTTCGCTGCGCGGAGCCGGAAAGCTCATCGCCGCGAGCAACACGCCGCATCTTCTGCTGCGCGCGGCCTGAACACGGAAATTGGAGAAGAAAAATGAGCGGTGTTGCCAGTCTTGTGCCGATGGTGATCGAGCAATCGAGCCGCGGCGAACGTGCATTTGACATTTTTTCGCGGCTGCTGCGCGAGCGCATCGTCTTCATCAACGGCGAGATCAACGACGACGTCTCAGCGCTAGTCTGCGCGCAGCTTTTGTCGCTGGAGTCGGACAATCCCGAGAAGGAGATTTCGCTCTACATCAACTCGCCGGGTGGCATGGTGACCAGCGGCTTCGCCATTTACGACACGATGCAATATATCAGTTGCCCGGTGTCGACCGTGTGCATGGGCTTTGCCGCGTCGATGGGATCGTTCCTGCTGATGGCGGGCACGGCCGGGCGCCGGATCGCGCTGCCCAATGCCACCATCCTGCTGCATCAGCCGCTCGGCGGCTTCCAGGGCCAAGCTTCCGACATCCAGCGGCATGCCGAACGCATCGGCCAGACCAAGCGCCACATGACCGAACTCTACGCCCAGCATTGCGGCCGCAGCTATGAAGAGGTCGAACGCACGCTCGACCGCGACCATTTCATGACGGCCCGCGAGGCCCAGGCATGGGGCCTTGTCGACCATGTCTTCGACACCCGCAAAAAGGCGGCATGAGCCGGAGCCCAGTTCCCCCCATCTGTCGAAGATTTGACGATAACGGTCTGGTTCCGGTGGCGGCACGTCCCTATAACGGGGGAATGACCGACACTCATCGATCCAGACTATCGCACCGTGTCACAGCCGCCATGGTGCTTGCCATCGTCGGCCTTGCGTCCAGCCCGGCACTTGCCGACGACGCCTCGCCGACGGCGCGGAACGGCGCCCTGCCCGGCGTGAAAGGCGACTATCGCATCGCCAAGCCGGCCCCGGTGGCCGAGCCCGACGACGCGTTCCCCAGCAGCGGCAACGGGCAGTTCAAGATCGGCGATACCGATGTCAGGATTTCCGGCACCATCACCGTCGATGTCGGCGTGGGTGGGGTCAAGCCGCCCAGATAGGCAAGCTCGGGCCGGCACCTCAAGCCCTTGCCCAAAAAAACAGCCCCGCCGTGCCTGGGGCAAACGGACGGGGCTTTTCTGGATCTCAAATCCATTTTTTGCCGGGAGTGTACTGCCGGCGTTGGATTTCGGATGCATCGCGGCATTCAGCCGACGATCCGACTAACAGTCTCTGATTTTGGGGGATATGGCAGGTCACGGTTTGTCTGGTGGCGCTAACGCTATACCCTGGCACTTATGCCTGCCTCGGCTCCAACGAGACGTGGAGCCCTGGGGGACTGTCCGGTGGCGTCATGCTCCGCTCCTTTTGTCCGTTGCGACATTGCCATCGCGAAGCGCAAATCGCAAATGCCTGCGGCGTCTCGCAGGCCGCCTTGGGGCGGCGAGGCCATCGAAAGACGGCCGGCTTCGCTGACCTCTGGAGACTGCCCCCGTGAGCCGGTCGCGTCAACCATCAATAGCCGGTTACGGAAAAATGTGATCGCCGGGAGGTTACGTCAGGGTCAGTTTCCGCACCGCTTTGTCAGGAGCGTGTTCGGTCTTTGTTCTTTCCGCTTGCCCCTTCGCGCGAAAGACGGTTAAACGACTTCTGTCGGGAGTTGTGGCGTCTCTCGACGTGGCGGCAAAAAAACCTATATAGGGGATGGCCGGGAAAAACCCGCCAATCCCACGAATTCCAGATCTGAGGCGGCGACCGGCGATGGCCGACCATAAATTCCTTTCCATTCGCGGGGCGCGCGAACACAATCTGAAGAATGTCGATCTCGACCTGCCGCGTGACAGCCTGATCGTCATGACCGGCCTGTCGGGCTCCGGCAAATCATCGCTCGCCTTCGACACCATCTATGCCGAGGGCCAGCGCCGCTATGTCGAGAGCCTCTCGGCCTATGCACGGCAATTCCTCGAAATGATGCAGAAGCCCGACGTCGACCAGATCGACGGCCTTTCGCCGGCCATCTCCATCGAGCAGAAGACCACCTCGAAGAACCCGCGTTCGACGGTCGGCACCGTCACCGAGATCTACGACTATATGCGGCTTCTGTTTGCCCGTGTCGGCGTGCCCTATTCGCCGGCCACCGGCCTGCCGATCGAGAGCCAGACGGTCAGCCAAATGGTCGACCGGGTACTGGCGGTCGAGGAAGGCACGCGCCTGTTCCTGCTGGCGCCCATCGTGCGCGGCCGCAAGGGCGAATACCGCAAGGAACTGCTGGAGTTGCAGAAGAAGGGGTTCCAGCGCGTCAAGGTCGACGGCGTCTTCTATGAAATCGCCGACGTGCCGGCGCTGGACAAGAAATACAAGCACGACATCGACGTCGTCGTCGACCGCATCGTCGTGCGCGGCGACCTTGCCACGCGTCTCGCCGACTCCATCGAGACGGCATTGAAGCTGGCCGAGGGGCTGGCGGTGGCCGAGTTCGCCGACAAGCCGCTCGACGCCAGCCAGACCGGCGAGGATTCGGTCAACAAATCCAAGAACGAGACGCATGAGCGCATCCTGTTCTCGGAAAAATTTGCCTGTCCGGTGTCCGGCTTCACCATTCCGGAGATCGAACCCAGGCTGTTCTCCTTCAACAACCCGTTCGGCGCCTGCCCGACCTGCGACGGTCTCGGCAGCCAGCGCGCCATCGATCCCAACCTCGTCGTGCCCGACGAGAACGTGTCGCTGCGCGACGGCGCCGTCAGCCCGTGGGCGAAGTCGACCTCGCCCTATTACTCGCAGACGCTCGAGGCATTGGGCAAGGCCTACAACTTCAAGCTCGGCGACAAGTTCAAGGATCTTTCCGCCGAGGCCCAGGAGGCGATCCTGCGCGGCACCGGCGAGCGCGAAATCACCTTCCAATATGATGACGGCCTGCGCTCCTACAAGACGACCAAGACCTTCGAAGGCGTCATCCCCAATCTCGAGCGACGCTGGAAGGAAACCGAATCCGCCTGGATGCGCGAGGAGATCGAGCGCTTCATGTCGGCAACGCCCTGCCCGGCCTGCAAGGGCTATCGGCTGAAGCCTGAAGCGCTGGCGGTGAAGATCGGCGGCAAGCATATCGGCGAAGTGACGGAACAGTCGATCCGCAATGCCGATCGCTGGTTTACCGACCTGCCGGCGCAGCTCAACGACAAGCAGAATGAGATCGCTGTCCGCGTCTTGAAGGAAATCCGCGAGCGCCTGCGCTTCCTCAACGATGTCGGTCTCGACTATCTCACTTTGTCGCGCAATTCCGGCACGCTGTCGGGCGGCGAAAGCCAGCGCATCCGGCTGGCCTCGCAGATCGGCTCGGGCCTCACCGGCGTGCTCTACGTTCTGGACGAGCCGTCGATCGGCCTGCACCAGCGCGACAACACGCGTCTGCTCGACACGCTCAAGCATTTGCGCGACATCGGCAACACGGTGATCGTCGTCGAGCATGACGAGGACGCCATCCTGCATGCCGACTATGTCGTCGACATGGGTCCGGCCGCCGGCATCCATGGCGGCGAGATCATCGCCCAGGGCACGCCGCAGCAGGTGATGGCCAACCCCAATTCGATCACCGGCAAATATTTGTCGGGTGCGCTCGAAGTAGCGACGCCCGGCGTGCGTCGCGAGGCGAAGAAGAACCGGCGCCTGAAGGTTGTCGGCGCGCGCGGCAACAATCTGAAGAACGTCACCGCCGAAATCCCGCTCGGCACCTTCACCGCCGTCACCGGCGTGTCGGGCGGCGGCAAGTCGACCTTCCTGATCGAGACGCTGTTCAAGGCGGCCTCGCGCCGCATCATGGGTTCGCGCGAGCATCCGGCCGAACACGACCGCATCGAGGGGCTGGAATTCCTCGACAAGGTCATCGACATCGACCAGTCGCCCATCGGGCGGACGCCGCGTTCGAACCCCGCTACCTATACCGGCGCCTTCACGCCGATCCGCGACTGGTTCGCCGGCCTGCCGGAAGCCAAGGCGCGCGGCTACCAGCCGGGACGTTTCTCGTTCAACGTCAAGGGCGGCCGCTGCGAGGCCTGCCAGGGCGACGGCGTCATCAAGATCGAGATGCACTTCTTGCCCGACGTCTACGTCACCTGCGATGTCTGCCACGGCAAGCGCTACAATAGGGAGACGCTCGACGTCCTGTTCAAGGGCAAGTCGATCGCCGACGTGCTCGACATGACCGTCGAGGAAGGCGTCGATTTCTTCGCCGCCGTGCCTGGCGTGCGCGACAAGCTCGACACGCTGAAGCAGGTCGGCCTCGGCTACATCCATATCGGCCAGCAGGCGACGACGCTGTCGGGCGGCGAGGCGCAACGCATCAAGCTGGCCAAGGAACTGTCGCGCAAGGCGACGGGCAAGACGCTCTACATCCTCGACGAGCCGACCACTGGCCTGCATTTCCACGACGTCGCCAAGCTGTTGGAAGTGCTGCACGAATTGGTCGACCAGGGCAACACGGTGGTGGTCATCGAGCACAATCTCGAAGTGATCAAGACCGCCGACTGGGTGCTCGACCTCGGTCCCGAAGGCGGTGATGGCGGCGGCGAGCTGGTCGCGTCTGGAACGCCGGAAGCAATCGTGCGGGAGAAGCGCAGCTACACCGGCCAGTTCCTCAAGGAGCTTCTGGAACGGCGCCCGGGGGGCAAGCGCGAAGCGGCGGAGTGATGGGTAGGGATGGTCGCATCACGGTCCAGAGCAGCTTTGGCGTGAGGCTTGCCCGCCCAGAAGATCTCGCCGCGATCGTCGCGCTGACTCAAGCGGCCTATGCCCCCTACAACGCGATACTCGACGCGCCACCGATCCCGGTTACCGAGGACTACGCACCGCGCGTCGCCCAGGGCGAGGTCTGGCTGCTGGAGAGGGACGCCACGCTTGCCGGGCTAATCACGCTGGAGCGCCATCCCGACCACGTCATGATCTTCTCCGTCGCGGTCGCCCCCGGCTCCCAAGGCAAGGGATTTGGCATCGCGTTACTCAATCACGCGTATGAACAGGCAAGTCTGTGGGGCCTGCCGGAGGTGCGGCTCTACACCAACGCCAAGATGGAACGGAACATCGCGCTCTATCTCGCCTATGGTTTTCACGAAACGGGTCGCCGACCCAATCCCTATCGGCCAGGGTGGGTACTGGTCGACATGGCCAAACCCGTCGACAGGCCCACCGCGGCTTGATCGCTTTTGAAATCTGGGAGGACGACGATGAGCAAATCGGGAACAATCCGCGCCGGCATGGGCGGCTGGACCTTCGAGCCTTGGGACACGTCCTTCTATCCGGACAAGTTGTCGAAGGCCAAGCAACTGAACTACGCCAGCCGGCAAGTGCCGAGCATCGAGGTCAACGGCACCTATTATTCGAGCTTCAAGGAGCCGACCTTCGTCAAATGGGCCAACGAGGCGCCAGACGGTTTCGTCTATTCGCTGAAAGGCAACCGCTTCGTCACCAATCGGCGTGTGCTGGGCGAAGCCGGCGAGTCGATGATGCGTTTCCTCGGTTCCGGCGTGGCCGCGCTCGGTGAAAAGCTCGGACCGATCCTGTGGCAGTTCGCGCCGACCAAGAAATTCGACCCTGACGATTTCGAGGCGTTTCTGAAACTGCTGCCGGAAAAGCAGGACGGCGTCGCGCTGCGCCACGCGCTCGAAGTGCGCAACGACAGCTTCATCGTGCCGGAGTTCGCCGCACTCGCGCGCAAATACAAGGCGGCGATCGTCTATGCCGACCATGCCAAATATCCTGACATCGCCGATATCACCGGCGATTTCGTCTATGCGCGGTTGCAGACCGGCAGCGACGACAATCCCGACTGCTACACGCCAAAGGGCATCGACGAATGGGCGGCGCGCGCAAAAATCTGGGCGGAAGGCAAGCAGCCGGCCGATCTGCGGCGCGCCGACCCCGCTACCGACGCCCCGGTCCAGCCGCGCGACGTCTTCGTCTACTTCATTACCGAGGGCAAGGTGCGCGCGCCGTTCGGGGCAATGGCGCTGATGAAGCGCGTAACCGACTGAAAAAGAATCAGTCGGTTTCCAGCACCCGCTATAAGTGCGTCGCCTATGCGTTTTGGGCGTAGCAAAGCGCCTATTCCTGGGCATCTTCGCCGTGATCGTAACCTTATCGACACTTCCTTGCCGCATGAATACTCCGACGCCAAGCTGCAGAGCTGGAGCCGTCGCCGGCAGGGAAAGAGGGGCATGTCGCTCGACTACACTTCACTTCTGCTCGCTGTCGGTTTCTCCGCCGCTTGCCTCAGCCTGACGCTGTTCGGCATGTGGCTGACCGCCCGCTCGGAAAAGTTCCTGCTGACATGGGCGATCAGCCTGGTGTTCGTGGTTGGCGATATTTTCATCTATGACGCCTATATCGACATGCCCGGGCGCCTGCTCGGCATCGCCACCTCGGCGTTCCTGCTGATCGGCTTTTCGGCCATGCTGGGTGCCGCCTATCAGTTCCGCACCGGCGGCTCGCCGCTGCCGCGGGCGCTGTGGGGTTGCGTTTCCCTGGCGATAGCGCTGCCTCCCATGGCTTTGGGCTATGACGGCCTCGGCTTCATGTTCGAGAACATGTTCGCCGCCTTGCTCCTGTTCGCCACGGCGTTCGAATATTGGAGAGGCCGCGATGAGGCGCCCGCCTTGACGATCGGCATCACCACGCTCTATTCGGCCACGGCCACGTCCTTCTCGCTCTGCGCCATGGTTCTCGCCTGGGACGGAAAACTAGTGCTCGGCCACGCGCCAAGCAATTGGGCGGAAGAGCTCAGCCTGATCGTGGTGATCGCCAGCATGACGGGTATTGGGGCACTTTCGCTTGCCCTCAACCAGGGGCGTCTGGCGCGGCACCACCACCGCAACGCCCTGACGGATCCCCTGACCGGCCTGCTCAACCGGCGCGCCCTGTTCGACATGCATGGCCATATTCCGGTCGGCGCCTTTACCGCCGTGGTCGTCTTCGACCTCGACAATTTCAAAGCCATCAACGACGAATTCGGCCACGCGGCGGGCGACGAGGTGCTGAAGGTGTTCGCCAGAGAGTTGGCAGCCAACCTTCGATCGGCCGACGTCGCCGCGCGCATGGGCGGCGAGGAATTCGCACTGGTGCTGAGGCGCACTCTGCCGGAGACGGTCGAGGAATCAGCTGAGCGCATCCGGGCGGCTTTCGCGATGCGGTTGATAGAAACCGAAACCGGCTCGCTCACCTGCACGGTCAGCGCCGGATTTGCGTTTGGCAGCAAGGAGGGCCTCAGCTTGGACAAGGTGCTCAGCGCCGCCGACAAGGCGCTCTACGACGCCAAGCGCGGAGGCCGCAACCGCGTCATCGCCTCGCCATTCCGGCGCGCGAGCTAATCACTCGCATCATGGCGAGTCTGTGATCGAAGACTGCCCCTAGGCGGCCATGACGATTTCATTGAAGGCATCGAGGTCGACGTAGAAGACCTTGGTGATCTCCTCGATCAGATCATCGTAGTCGCAGCCCTGTGACCTCAAGATATTGATGGCGGCAATGATGTCGACACGTTCGGTAAGCCGCCGCTTCTGGTAGTCCTCGACGTAACGTTCCATGGCTGTCCCTTAGCCTGTGTGCCCAAACGCGTTTGAACGACAGAGATCGGGAAGCTAGGAAGCCTTGCTTGCGTGGAACTTGCAGAACCTTCGCCGCGCCTCGATCTGCGATAACCAGACTGATACGGAAGCGGCCGACTCACAAAGCCTGGAAAAGACTAGCATGCGACATCGCGTGTGCCAGAGACGCGGATGATGGATGGAAGAAATATTGGACTTGCCAAGAACTTCAAATCTTCAACTGAAGTCCAGTGCCGATTCTAGACCGTGAGGAATTTGCGAACATCAGCCCGGTCTAAATCTTGCGCCGGGCCGGTGTGGACGATCTGGCCGCGATCCATGATGTTGACCTCGTCGGCAAGCTCTCGGCAGAAGTCGAGATACTGTTCGACCAGCAACACAGCGATGCCGGCCTGGTCGCGCAGATAACGTATGGCGCGGCCGATGTCCTTGATAACGGAGGGCTGGATGCCTTCGGTCGGCTCGTCGAGCACCAGCAGCTTCGGCCGCATTACCAGCGCCCTGCCGATGGCCAACTGCTGCTGTTGACCGCCGGAAAGATCGCCGCCACGGCGGCCAAGCATCTGCCTCAGCACCGGAAACAGCTCGAAGACGTGCGCCGGCACGTCGCGGTCGGCGCGCCTCAAGGGCGCGAAGCCGGATTCGAGGTTTTCGCGCACGCTGAGCAGCGGAAAGATCTCCCTGCCCTGCGGCACGAATGCGATGCCCGACCGGGCGCGGTCATACGCCGCGCTCCGGTCGAGCGCCTTCCCCTCGAAGGCAACGCTTCCGCTCGTCAGCCGGTGATGGCCGACGATCGATCTCATCAAACTTGTCTTGCCGACGCCGTTGCGGCCGAGCACGCAGGTGATCTGGCCGGCAGCCGCCTTCAGCGACACGCCACGCAGCGCCTGGGCGGCGCCGTAATGGAGCGTGGCATTGGAAACTTCGAGCATGTCAGCGCCTTCTCCAGAACCGAAGAAACGACATGTCGAAGTGATGGAATTGCACCCGCCAGACCATGCTCATCTCCCCAGATAGACTTCGACGACGCGCTCGTCGGCCGATACGAAATCGAGCGTCCCTTCGGAGAGCACCGAGCCCTCATGCAGGCAGGTGACCTTGACGCCGAGTTCGCGCACGAAATGCATGTCGTGCTCGACGACGATGACCGAATGGTCACGGGCGATGTCCCTGAGCAGCCGCGCGGTTTCCTCGGTCTCGGCATCGGTCATGCCGGCGACCGGCTCGTCGACCAGAAGCAACTTCGGATCCTGGGCCAAGAGCATGCCGATCTCAAGCCACTGCTTCTGGCCGTGGCTAAGATTGGCCGCCAGGTCATGACGCTTGTCGCCCAACCGGATGATGCCAAGAATCTCGTCGATCCGTCGCGTCTCGGCGGGCGATTGGCGGTGGAACAGCGCCGGGAAGATCGAGCGCGGCCCCTTCAGCGCCAGCATCAGGTTTTCCTCGATCGTGTGGCTTTCGAAGACGGTCGGCTTCTGGAATTTGCGGCCGATGCCCATCATGGCGATCTCGGCTTCGTCATGCCTGGTGAGGTCCACCTGGCCGTCGAAGAACACTTCGCCTTCGTCGGGTCGCGTCTTGCCGGTGACGATGTCCATCATCGTCGTCTTGCCGGCGCCGTTGGGGCCGATAATGGCGCGCATCTCGCCTTTGTCGAGCACCAGCGACAGATTGTTGATGGCGCGAAAGCCGTCGAAGGATACCGAGACGCCGTCGAGATAGAGGATTGTGTTGGACTTGCTCATGGCCGCTTACTCCGCAGCCTGCGGTTCGGGATCAGACCAGGACCATTCGCCTGGATTTCTCGCCGGCGATCGAGCAGGCTTCGAGGTGGCGGATGCGACTCTCACCTCGGTGCCGGCTTCGTCAGCGAGGGAAGCTACGCGCAATGCCCTGGCATTGCCGCGCCAACTGTCCCACATGCCGATTATGCCCTTCGGCAGGAGCAAGGTGACGGCGACGAACAGGCCGCCCAGCGCGAACAGCCAGAATTCCGGCAGCACACCGGTGAACCAGGATTTGCCGGCATTGACGAGCAGCGCGCCGATGATCGGCCCGACGATGGTGCCGCGTCCGCCCACCGCCGCCCAGATCACCACCTCGATCGAATTGGACGGTTCGAATTCGCCGGGATTGATGATGCCGACCTGCGGCACGTAGAGCGCGCCGGCAATGCCTGCCATGACGGCCGAAACGGTGAAGGCGAACAGTTTCACGTTCTCCGCCCGCCAGCCGAGGAACCGCGTGCGGCTCTCCGCGTCGCGCACGGCCATCAGCAGCTTGCCGTATTTGGAGCCGACGATCGCCCAGGTGATGAAAACGGCGAGCGCGAGCATTACCGCGCTGGCCGCGAACAGCGCCGAACGGGTCGCGTCGGCCTGCACGTTAAAGCCCAGAATATCCTTGAAATCGGTGAGCCCGTTGTTGCCGCCGAAGCCCATGTCATTGCGGAAGAAGGCGAGCAGCAGCGCATAGGTCATCGCCTGGGTGATGATCGAGAGATAGACGCCGGTGACGCGGCTGCGGAAGGCGAACCAGCCGAAGACGAAGGCAAGCAGGCCGGGCACCGCCAGCACCATGATTGCCGCGAACCAGAAATGGTCGAACCCGGTCCAGAACCACGGCAATTGCTTGTAGTTCAGGAACACCATGAAATCAGGCAGGATCGGATTGCCATAGACGCCGCGCGAACCGATCTGGCGCATCAGATACATGCCCATCGCATAGCCGCCGAGCGCGAAGAAGGCGCCGTGGCCAAGCGAAAGGATGCCGCAATAGCCCCAGACCAGATCGAGCGACAGCGCCAGCAGCGCGTAGCAGAGATACTTGCCGGTCAGCGCGACTATGTAGGACGGCACGTAGAAGGCGCTGGTTGGCGAAACAGCCAGGTTGAGCAGCGGCACGATGACGGCCACCGCCAGCAGGGCGAAAATGGTGATGGCGATGCGGCGGTTGGCACCCGCGGCGAAGAAGCGTCCTGACATCATGCTTCCACCGCCCTGCCCTTGAGCGCGAACAGGCCGCGCGGGCGCTTCTGGATGAAAAGGATGATCAGCACCAGCACGACGATCTTGCCGAGCACGGCGCCGGCATAGGGTTCGAGAACCTTGTTGACAATGCCGAGCGAGAAGGCGCCGACCAGCGTGCCCCAGAGATTGCCGACACCGCCGAAGACGACGACCATGAAACTGTCGATGATGTAGCCGCGGCCGAGATTGGGCGAAACATTGTCGATCTGGCTGAGCGCGACGCCTGCAATACCGGCAATGCCGGACCCCAGCGCGAAAGTCAGCGCGTCGACCCACGGCGTCCTGATGCCCATCGAGGCGGCCATGCGCCGATTGGCGGTGACTGCGCGCATCTGCAGGCCCCAGGGCGTGCGCTTCATCACGTAGAGCAACATGCCGAACACCGTGAGCGCGAACACCAGTATCCACAGCCGGTTCCAGGTGATGGCCAGTTGTCCGACGTCGAATGAGCCGGACATCCAGGACGGATTGCCGACCTCCTGGTTGGTCGGTCCGAAGATCGAGCGCACCGCCTGCTGCAGGATCAGCGATACGCCCCAGGTCGCCAGCAGCGTCTCCAGCGGCCGGCCGTAAAGAAAGCGGATGACGCCGCGCTCGATGATGAGACCGACGAATGCCGCAACCAGGAAGGCAAGCGGCAGCGCGATCACCAGCGACCAGTCAAAGAGGCCGGGAAAGGACGTGCGGATCACCTGCTGGACGACGAAAGTCGTGTAGGCGCCGAGCATCACCATCTCGCCATGTGCCATGTTGATGACGCCCATGACGCCGAACGTGATCGCAAGCCCGATCGCTGCCAGCAGCAGCACCGAACCCAGCGATATCCCATACCAGATGTTCTGGCCGGCATCCCACAAGGCCAGCGTCGAATTGATGTTTGCGATCGCAGCCGTCGCCGCGTCCTTGACCGCTCCAGAGGCGTTGGCCTCGACCGAGGTGAGCAGCGAAACAGCATCGCGGTCGCCGCGCGCACCGATCAGGGCGATTGCGGCGAGCTTGTCTGCGTCGGGCTTGTCTGAAACCAGAATGGAAGCGGCACGCGCCTGTTCCAGCAAAGCCTTGACGCTTGCCACGCTTTCACTGGCGATGGCTGCGTCGAGCGGGCCGATATTGGCGGCGTCCGGTGTCTTGAACATGGTGTCCGCGGCGGCGATGCGGACCGTCGGATCCTTGGAACCAAGCGTCAACGTGCCCAATGCATCGCGGATCGTGCGGCGCAACGTGTTGTTGACGCTGATCTTGGTTATGTCGTCCTCGGAGGCCTCGCCTGCTGGCTCGCCGCTCAGCGGGTCGAAAAGCTGGACGTTTTCGTCGCCTTCCTTGCCGACAAACACCATCGAGTCGGCCGTACGAACGTAAAGATTGCCGTCCGCCAATGCAGCAAGCGGCCGTTCGACAGCCGGATCGCCTGTGGCCGTCAACTCTTGAACGACAGCTCCTGTTTCGGAAAAGTCCGTTACTGTCGCGAATTTGGCGATGATGGCACGCAGATCGGCTTCCGCAGCGCCCGAAGACGACAGCGTCGTCAGCAGGAACAGAAGCGTCAGGCCAATCGCGTGGAGAATCTTCATCGGCTTTCGGTGACCATTGAAGGTTGAAGTTGGCGTCCGGACAGTGGAGGAACTGTCCGGACGCGCGCGGTCTTGGGCGTGGACCCGAAGGTCCAGCCCGGGGAGGATCAGTTCGTGCCCTTGCCGCCGCACTTGCCGGTTTTGACGTTGAAGTTGCCGCAGCTGAGCGGCGCGCGCCAATCGGAAATCAGGTCCTTGGAGTCGGGCAGGTAGTCGGACCATTCGTCGCCCATCACCAGGCCCGGTGTCTTCGAAACCGTTTCGAATTGGCCATTGGCCTGGATTTCACCGATCAGCACCGGCTTGGTGATGTGATGGTTCGGCATCATCGTCGAATAGCCGCCGGTCAGGTTCGGCACCGAAACGCCGACCATGGCATCGATGACCTTGTCCGGATCGGTGGTGCCGGCCTTTTGAACCGCCTTCACCCACATGTTGAAGCCGATATAGTGGGCTTCCATCGGGTCGTTGGTGGTGCGCTTGTTGTTCTTGATGAACTTGTGCCAGTCGGCAATGAACTTCTTGTTCTCGGGCGTGCTGACGCTCTCGAAATAATTCCAGGCCGCAAGATGGCCGACCAGCGGCTTGGTGTCGAGACCGGCAAGTTCTTCCTCACCCACCGAGAAGGCCATGACCGGGATGTCTTCGGCCTTGATGCCCTGGTTGCCGAGTTCCTTGTAGAACGGAACATTGGCGTCGCCATTGACGGTCGAGACGACGGCGGTCTTCTTGCCGGCCGAACCGAACTTCTTGATCGCCGAAACTTCGGTCTGCCAGTCGGAAAAACCGAACGGCGTGTAGTTGGTCATGATGTCTTCGGCCGCGACGCCCTTGGACTTCAGATAGGCTTCGAGGATCTTGTTGGTGGTACGCGGATAGACGTAGTCGGTGCCTTCCAGCACCCAGCGCTTCACCGAGCCGCCGTCCTTGCTCATCAGATAGTCGACGGCCGGAATGGCCTGCTGGTTTGGAGCCGCACCGGTGTAGAACACGTTGCGCTCGCTTTCCTCGCCCTCATACTGGACGGGATAGAACAGGATGTTGTCGAGCTCGGAGAACACCGGCAACACCGATTTGCGCGACACCGAGGTCCAGCAGCCGAACACCGCCGCGACCTTGTCCTTGGAGATCAGTTCGCGCGCCTTTTCGGCGAACAGCGGCCAGTTGGAAGCCGGATCGACGACGACGGCTTCAAGCTTCTTGCCGAGCAGGCCGCCCTTGGCGTTCTGCTCGTCGATGAGCATCAGCATGGCGTCCTTCAGCGTCGTCTCCGAAATCGCCATTGTGCCCGACAGCGAATGGAGAATGCCGACCTTGATCGTGTCGTCGGCAGCCCTGGCCGGAGCGGATATCATCAAACCGGCGGCGACCACGCCCGCCGAGACCATTTTTGTTATTGTCGAGAAATTACCCCTCATACCGAAGACTCCCAAGCTGGTTGATTGCACCGCAACACTACGATGCAACCCCCGTGCCAACCGCTGCCGGCTTGCTGAAAATAGCAAACTAACCGAACGTTATCAGTTAGTTGATACATTAGAATGAACAGAGATAAGAGAGCCGGTTAAAAAATGATTGAGGGAAATTTGCGCAGCGCACGAGGCGTATGCCTAATTTTAGCTCATTTTTGACACGTGCCTATATTTTGACCTTGGCGCACGTGTCGCGGACGACAAATGTTGCGGCGCGGCACGAAAATAGGGCAAGCTTGTCGTTCAAACGGACGACGTCATGACATCAGGCATTTCACGCATATTCATCGGCATTTTGTCTGTGGCGGCGGCAACCGGAGCGGCACGAGCCGATTTCAGCGATGGCAAGATGCCCGATGGCACTTATCACTGCGAAGTCTATCTGCTCGGCCTGTTCCTCAACCTCGGCGACATCACCATCAAGGGAAACGCCTACACAGGCCCCGTCACCTTCGGTACCGCCCAACAGGCTTACAACTATCAGATGGATGCAAACGGTGTGATTTCGTGGCTGGGCCCGCTCGGCGGCTATACCGCCGGCGGCAACGCGCTCTCGATGACCCAGGCAACCCTGGACGGCCAGAACCCGCCCTCCTTCGACATCATCATGAAGCAACCCGACGGGGCCTTCACCGCCTCGACCTGCACCAAGGGAGGCAATCAGTAGGCCTTCGCCTCCCATCGGGGCTGCCTTGGGAGTCTGCACGTCTGCCGTGTCATCTGGATGTTGCCGAAACTGGATAGGCAGCGGTGCGCCGTCACATCCACCTCGAGAGGCAGACACCATGGCCAATTCCCCGTCTTCATCCTCCCCCTTCATTCGCGACGCTTCAACTCGGGAAAGCCGAGTGTCGAAAGAGCGGCGACCGCATGTGTTTCGCCGGCAAACAACGAGCCGACAAAGCTGCCGCCGGCGATCAATGCGCTGGATGCAAGGCTGCCTTTCAGGAGCGTGCGGCGCGAAACGCGCTCGGCGATGACGCGTCTACGACAAGACCCACGCCGCCGCCGATGGCTATGAAACAACGATCGTTGCGCGACGCCGCCTAGCGCGCTTCCGTGGCAATTTCGAGCGCCAGGCGGCTCATGTCGGTGAAAAGCTCCTGGCGTTCGGAATAGTCGGTCTGTTCGCCGGTGAGCAGATTGTCGACCACGGTCAGCAGCGATAATGCCCTCGCGCCGAAATGCGCCGAGATGCGATAGAGAGCGCTGGTTTCCATGTCTACGGCCAGCGCTCCGAGCGCCCTGGCGTCGGCATAGCGGGCACGTGGGTCGGGATGGTAGAATATGTCGGTGCAGGCTGTCAGGCCGGCGTGGTGGTCGATGCCGAGTTCGGTTGCCTTGGCCAATGCGCAAGCGAGCAGTGCCGGATCCGGGCCGACGTCAGCCTCGTAAAGGCCAAAGACCCGGCCGTTCTCAGTGTCTTCAGGCCGTGCCGATTGCGAGATCACAAGGCTGCGCAGCTTTGCCTCGGCGCTCAGGCCACCGCAGGTACCGGTGCGGATCAGTGTCCGGGCGCCATAATAATCAAGCAATTCATGCGCATAGATCAGGAACGATGAAACACCGATACCCGTCGCCTGAATGCTGATGGGCCTGCCTCGAAACGAGCCGGTAAAGCCAAGCGCACCGCGACGACGATTGACACAACGCGGCGTGTCGAGAAACGTGCCGGCCATCCACTCCGCGCGCTGCGGGTCGCCCGGCAACAAAATCGTGTCGGCGTAGTCGCCCTTGCTTGCCTCGATGTGTGGCGTCAACAGCTGCTCCCCCAAGCCCGCCTGCTATATTGCCAATAATCATGGCGTTGTTACCGCGTTATGCAAGGGGCGCGGCATTGGAAATACCTAAGATTCAAGCACATCCTTGACGATCGTAGCCAGTTGCTTGAGCGAGAACGGTTTTGGCAGGAAGCCGAAATGCGCCTCCGCCGGCAGGTTTCTGGCGAATGCGTCCTCGGCATAGCCGGAGACGAAGACGAACTTGATGTCCGGCTGGCGTTTGCGCAATTCACCGAGCAGCGTCGGCCCGTCCATTTCCGGCATCACTACGTCGGAAACGACGATGTCGACCTTGCCGCCGAGCGCTTCGAACACTTCCAGCGCCTCGACGCCGGAGGACGCCTCGTGGACGGTGTAACCGCGCGAGGTCAGTGCCCGCATGCCGCCCATGCGCACGGCGTCCTCATCCTCGACCAGCAGTACCGTCGCCGACCCGGACAGGTCCTTGGTGCTATCGGCCAATTTGACTGCCGCGGCGGCCGGTGCTTCACCGGGTTCGGCCGCCTTTTTCGCTTCCGCGATGTGACGTGGCAGGAAAATGCGGAAAGTCGATCCCTTGCCGACTTCGGAATCGCAGAAAATGAAACCGCCGGTCTGCTTGATGATGCCGTAGACCATGGACAGACCGAGGCCCGTGCCCTTGCCGACCTCCTTGGTGGTGAAGAACGGCTCGAAGATCTTCTTCAGCACGTCGGGCGCGATGCCTGAGCCGGTGTCCTCGACCTCGACCACCACATAGTCGGCGGCCGCGAGTTCGCGATACGGGAAGGTCTTGGACTCCTCGGCGGTCACGTTGCGTGTGCGCACGGTGAGATCGCCTCCCGCCGGCATCGCGTCGCGCGCGTTGACCGCCAGGTTGACCACCACCTGCTCGAACTGGCCGATATCGACCTTGACCGGCCACAGGTCGCGGCCGTGGTCGACCTTGAGCTTGATGTCGTTGCCGACCAGCCGGGCAAGCAGCATCCTGAGATCGGCGAGCACGTCGGTGAGGTTCAGCACTTCCGGCCGCAGCGTCTGCTTGCGCGAGAAGGCCAGCAACTGCCTGACCAGCGAGGCGGCTCGGTTGGCGTTCTGCTTGATGTTCATGATGTCGGGGAAGGACGGATCCGACGGCCGGTGATTGGTCAAAAGCAGGTCCGACGCCATGATGATGGCGGTCAGCACATTGTTGAAGTCGTGCGCGATGCCACCGGCGAGCTGGCCGACGGCCTGCATCTTCTGGCTTTGCGCCATCTGCCCTTCGAGCGCCTTTTGCTCGGTCGTCTCGACGGCGTAGACGATGGCCGATTCCTCGGCCCCTTCGCCGCCGGTACCGTCGGCGACGGCATTGACGTAGAAGCGGATGTGCCGTTCTTCGTTGCCGGGCAGCACGGTGTCGATCGGTTCGATATCGGCCTGCCGCTGCCGGGCTTTCTCGAACGCTGCGGCAAAGGCCGGCCGGTCGCGGTCATGGATCACCGTGTCGAGCCGTACGCGGCGATCCACGGCATCGCGGTCGACGACCGAGGAAAACAGCGACAGAAAAGGTGCGTTGGTGCGCAGGATGCGTCCGCTGGCATCGACACCGGCGATCGCCATCGGCGTCGAATTGAAGAAGCGGGTGAAGCGCACTTCCGAAGCGCGCAGATCGGCCGAGGCATCCTCGCCTTGCGTACGGTTGAGCACGATGGTGCGCGTCGGGCCGCCGACGCCCTCGCGGCTTGCCGAAACGCGGTGCATGAAGCGCACTGGCAGCGCCTCGCCGGTCATCGTCGTCAAGTCGAGATCGATGACCGCATTGCGCGTCGTGCCGGGATCCGCCTTGACGGAGCGCACCAGCGCCATGCCGTCGCCGGCAACGATATCGGGCAAGGTGACGGCGCCGGGCGTGAAGCTGGCAAGGTCGATGCCCAGCCATCCGGCGAGCGTGGCGTTGATGTAGGTGACGCGGCCGTCCTGATCGGCCGAAAAGAAACCGGCCGGCGCGTGGTCGAGGTGATCGATGGCCTTCTGCAGATCGAGGAAGAAACGCTCCTGCTCGGCCCGCTCCTGCGAAATATCGGCGAGCTGCCAGGCCAGCATCGGCAACCGCTGGCCCGGAACGCTGAACGCGCGGGCGCGCGCCCGGTACCAGCGGGCGCCCGGTTCAGCGCCGGGCCGGATCGATTGCGCGAGCCTGAACTCGCCATCGCCCGGCTGCCCGTCACGCAAGCCGGACGCCAGCCGGTAAATGGTCACCGAGGCCTCGGGGACATCCGAGAGCAATCCTTCGACGGTCTTCAGATCGGCGGCCGAGGTGGCCCCGGTCATATCGGCATAAGCCCGGTTGGCGTAGACGACGCGACCCTTGGTGTCCGTGACCAGCAGGCCTTGGCTCATCGAATCGACGAAAGCCTTGGACAGTTCGTCGCCCGTCGAGCGCGGTGTGATCTGCACGAAGCCGATCGCGGTCGCGAACAGGAAGCCGACACCGATCATCGCCAGCACGCCGAGCATGCCGAGCAGGAAGGGATCGCCGAGGCGCTCGCGGAAAAGGCCGAAGACGATGGCCGCGCCCGTCAGAACGACGATGAAGATGATAAGCCGGGTGACCGCGCCCGGTCGCGTATTCTGGTCGACGATCGGTACCGGATAGAAATCGCCGCGCGCTTCCTTGGCCATATGCCCCCTGCTCGTGAAATCCGAGGTTCCGACACCCGCCCCTAATGCATGTCGCCCAAAAGTGACTTCGGTTTTGGGAAAACGTCACGCATGAAAAACAAGGACCTGAAACGCGTCGCATGAATCCGTTTCAGCGCGACGCGCTTTAGCCGGTTGAATCATATTCTCCTAGTCCGGAAAAGGCCCGGGCGGCAAATGTCAGATAAAAATGATGTCGACCGGCCTTCCCTGTGTTTCAAGTTGTTCACGATGCGTGAAAGGCAACTTGCGGTGGCCAGTCGCAACGGTCTAGTGTCGCGTCACTTTCCAAAACCGATCAGGGGAAACCAATGCAGTGGCTGGATAGCGTGGCGGGTCCCGGTTATGCGGCGGCACTCCTGTGGACCTTCGCGGCGCTGATCCTGCTGGTCATCGTTCTCATCATCGTCAGGCTCGTGCGCAACCTGACCTTCGGGACGTTTGTCGCCGGCGGCCGCAACCGCAAGACGCGGCTCGCCGTCATGGACGCCACCGCCGTCGACAGCCATCGCCGACTGGTGCTGGTGCGACGCGACGACATCGAACATCTGCTCCTGATCGGCGGTCCGACCGACGTCGTTGTCGAACGCGACATCCGCCTCGCCGCGCCGCGCCGTCCGGCCTTGACCGGGGATGGCGGCCCGCAGCCTGTCCCGGCGGCCGGGACCCCGGTCGCGAAGCCGCGGCCGCCGCAGCCCGCTCCCGCGCCTCCCAGACAAGCACCCGCTCCGCAGCCGGTGGCAGGGCCCGCCCGCCAGCGCCCGGCGGCACCGCCACCGGCTCCCGCAGCGAAACCGGCGGCGCAAATCTATCAGTCGACCAATGTCACGCCGCTGCCCGCCTACGGCTCCGCCAATGCCAATGCCGTCAGGCACGCGCCACCGCCGCCGCAGGACAGCATCGACGACACGCTGATGAAGGAACTCGAGGTTTCGCTCGACCAACCACGGTCCGGCGGCCCGGCGGCCAAACCGGCACCCAAGGCGCCGCCGTCGCTCGATGATGAAATGACGAGGCTTTTGGGCGAACTCTCAAGCCAGAAGAGATGATTTGCGCCCCGGGTGGCCTGCCGGTGAATTGAACCGGTCGACGGTCAAGCGCGCCTTGGCATGCAAAAATGGCCGGAAACCGGCCATTTGGAAATCAATGCAGCGCTATCTGTCAGTCGTCGCGATAGACTTTTTCACGGCGCTCATGGCGCTCCTGCGCTTCGATCGACAAGGTAGCGATCGGGCGGGCGTCGAGCCGCTTCAACGCGATCGGCTCACCGGTCTCCTCGCAATAGCCATAAGTGCCTTCGTCGATGCGCTGTAGTGCCGAATCGATCTTCGAGATGAGCTTCCGCTGACGGTCGCGGGCCCTGAGCTCGATGGCGCGGTCGGTTTCCGAAGAGGCGCGGTCGGCGAGGTCGGGATGGTTGGCGTTTTCCTGCTGCAGGATTTCGAGGGTTTCGCGCGCTTCGCGCAAAATGTCATTTTTCCAGGTGACGAGCTTTAGGCGGAAGTAGGATTTCTGCCGTTCGTTCATGAACGGCTCGTCTTCGGAGGGTACGTAATCGGCGGTAACGATGTCGTTCATTCGACTCACCCAAACAGCCCCAAATTTGGCGCCTATATATTCGCCGCCAGACGCCTGCACAAGCGCAATCAGCCACCGGCTCACGCAATTGTTAAAGTGCGCCCGCAGCCTTCCCCGGAGCGGGATAGATCTGTTTCGATGGCGAAAGTAGGACGATCTTCGCCGCTTGCCCCCGCAAGTGATTCGCCGCGCCGAAGAACGTGCACCATTGTGCGCGATGCTTTTCTCGTGGCTAATCGCGGCAGGACTTCGGCTTTCGGGCGTCATTGGAGGTTGAGTGAGCAGGCTTTATCTGTTGCGACACGCCAAGGCCGGCTGGGCCTTGCCGGGCATGCGTGATTTCGATCGTCCGCTCGATGCATCCGGCCGCGCCGATGCCGAAAAGATGGGGGCCGCGATGCGATCCCGTTCCTATGTGCCGGACCTGACGCTGTGCTCCAACGCCAAACGCGCCAAGGAAACGCTCGAGGGACTGGCCGGTCAGACGGACACAGGCAAGGTGCTGTTTTTCGACACGCTCTACAGCGAAGACGCGGCCGGCTATCTCCGGCTCGTCCGGGATCATGGCGGATCAGGCTCCTTGCTGGTCATAGGCCACAACCCGATGACGGAGGATCTCGCCATGGCGGTGTCGGGCGATGGTGGCGAGACGGAGCGGGCAATGCTCAATCATGGCTTTCCGACCTCGGGCCTCGCCGTCGTCCGTTTCCCCGGCAATCTGGCGAAAGCGGCCCAGGGAGCGGGCTATCTCGAAGCCTTCCTGACACCGGCCGATCTCTGATGCCGATGTCCAGCGCCATTTCAAAGCCGGGTTCCACCGCCTATATCGGGCGGACGCAAGTCCGAGAGAGCATATTTTGGCATCATCGCTGACCACCTTCACCGACGAGGCAAGAATTGCCCTCGACACATTGTCGGGACGTGCCACCGGACTTTTTTCTCCATCGCTGCGCTTGGGTGTCACGGGTCTATCCCGCGCGGGCAAGACCGTCTTCATCTCGGCCTTCGTCCACAATCTGATCCACGGCGGACGCCTGCCGCTGTTCGAGGCGCAGAAATCGGGGCGTATCGCGCGCGCCTTCCTCGAACAGCAGCCCGACGACGCCGTGCCGCGTTTTCAGTACGAGGACCACATCGCCGCTCTGGTCAACGATCGCGTCTGGCCGGACTCGACCCGCGCCATCTCTGAACTGCGGCTGACGATCGAATATGAATCGGCCTCCGGCTGGAACCGTATGTTCTCGTCGGGCAAGCTGTCGGTCGACATCGTCGATTACCCCGGCGAATGGCTGCTCGACCTGCCGCTGCTCGGCAAATCCTTCGCCGATTTTTCGCGCGAAGCCCTTGAAATGGCCACGCTGCCGGTACGCGAGGACCTGTCGCGGGCCTGGCGGGCGATCTCGGCGGAAATCGACCCGAATGCCGACGCCGACGAAATGACGGCACGCCGGCTGGCCGAGAGCTTCGCCGCCTACCTCAAGGCATGCAAGCTCGACGAGCGAGCGCTTTCGACCTTGCCGCCCGGACGTTTCCTGATGCCGGGCGACCTCGAAGGCTCGCCCGCGCTGACTTTCGCGCCGCTGGCCGGCCTCGGCGACAGGCGCGCGCGCAACGGTTCGCTGCACGCCATGATGGAACGGCGCTACGCGGCCTACAAGACACATGTCGTCAAACCGTTCTTCCGCGAACATATCACGCGTCTGGACCGCCAGATCGTACTCATCGACGCCATGCAGGCGCTGAACGCCGGGCCTGGCGCCATGGCCGACCTGGAGCGCGCCGTCACCGAGATCCTCAGCTGCTTCCGCCCCGGCCGGGGCAGCTTCCTCACCGACCTCTTCTCCCGGCGTATCGACCGCATCCTGGTTGCCGCGACCAAAGCCGATCATCTGCACCACGAAAGCCATGACCGGTTGCAGGCGATCGTGCGGCGCCTGGCCGACCGCGCCGTGGCGCGGGCGAATTTCACCGGCGCCGATGTCGACGTGGTCGCGATGGCGGCCGTGCGCGCGACCCGCGAAGGCACCGTCAAGCAGGGCCGGGAAACATTGCCCGTTATCATCGGCACGCCGATCGCCGGCGAGAAGATCAATGGCGAAACCTTCGACGGAAAGACGGAAACAGCTATATTTCCTGGTGATTTACCGGAAAAAATTGATGCTGTTTTCGATCTTTCGGGACCGGACCACAGGCAGGACTCCACAGACCCGGCAATCCGCTTCGTCCGGTTCCGTCCGCCCAAACTCGAACGCACGGCCGAAGGCGTCACGCTGTCGCTGCCGCATATCCGGCTCGACCGTGCCCTGCAGTTCCTGATCGGAGACCATCTGGCATGACAGCGCCCCGCAAACCGGCGGCATTCCGTATCGAGCCGGAAGCCACGCCGAAACAAGACGCGCCTCGACCACGCCAGGCCGAACCGCCGCGCAAACCGCGCCCGATGAAGGCCGATGTGGCGCTGGTCATCCCGGCGGAGGTCGACGTCTTCGACGAACCGGACATTATTGCCGCCGAGCCGTCGCCGTCGGTCGCCCCCCGAAAACGCTCGGTTCTCGGCAGCATCTTCTTCGGCGCCTTCGGCGTGCTGGTTTCGCTGGCTGTCGGCCTGTGGACCGACCAGTTGATACGCGATCTCTTTGCCCGCGCCGAATGGCTGGGCTGGCTCGCCGCCGGCATGGCGGCGACAGCGTTGCTGGCGCTTCTGGTGATCCTGATTCGCGAATTCCTGGCGATCGCCCGCCTCGCCGAGGTCGAAAAGCTGCAGAGGCGGGCCCTCGACGCCATCGCGCGCGACGATCCGAAAGCGGCGCGATCTGTGGTCGATGAACTGTCGGCCTTTGTCGCGGCCAAACCCGAGACCGCGGCCGGCCGGCGCGCGCTGGCCGAATTGCGCGGCGAGATCATCGACGGCGCCAATCTGGTGCGCCTGGCGGAAGCGGAAATCCTCGGCCCCCTCGATGCCAGGGCCAAGGTGATGGTCCTCGAGGCTGCAAAGCGCGTCTCGCTGGTGACGGCGGTCAGCCCGCGCGCGCTCGTCGACGTCGCCTATGTCGTCTTTGAGGCCGGGCGCCTCATCCGCCGGCTGTCGGAACTCTATGGCGGACGGCCCGGAACGCTGGGTTTCTTCCGCCTGGCGCGCAGCGTGCTGGCGCATCTGGCGGTCACCGGCTCGATTGCCGTCGGCGACAGCTTTGTCCAACAGATCGTCGGCCACGGCCTGGCGGCGCGCCTCTCGGCCAAGCTCGGCGAAGGCGTCGTCAACGGCATGATGACGGCGCGCATCGGCATCGCCGCCATGGAGACGGCGCGCCCCCTGCCCTTCAGCGCCGCCAAGCGCCCGGGACTGGGCGATTTCCTCGCCGCGCTGATGTCGTTCGCGACAAGGAAAGACACCGAAACAAACGCACCCGACAAATGACGAGCGCCTCTTTCGCGGCACGATGGGATTGCGCTTTCGAGGCCCTGAGGTGACGAAGCATTAACCAATCTTCTTCATGGTCAAACCGGTTTCAAACAGCCTCGTTGTTACCGGGTGTCGTCGATGAAAAGCGTAATTCTGTCCAGCATCTTGCCCCTGGCGGCGGCGATCACAGCAGTCGCCGGTATTGCCTCCGGGGCTTGCGCCGGAGAGCCGGACAAGCAGTTTTTCCAGTCGGCCGAAGGCAAGTGGGTCGGCCCCGGCGAAATCGTCGCCGGCAAGTACAAGGGCACGAAATTCAACTGCAGCTTCACCGGCTCCACCCCCGACGGCAAGACGGGCATGACTCTTGACGGCGGCTGCCGGGTCGGCATGTTCACCCAGCCGATGTCGGCCAAGATCGAGCGCAACGGCCGCGACTACAAGGGTTCCTTCATGGGCGGCTCGGCCGGTGCCGGGCTCGATATCATCGGCGGCAATGTCGTCGACGCCCGCAAGGTGGTCTTCACCATCAACCGCAACCAGCTGCGCGGCGTCATGCAGGCACGCATTCCCGACGACAATTCGATGACGGTGACGGTCGCCGTGCGCGTTCAGGACCAACTGGTGCCGGTGATCGGCATGAGCCTTAAGCGAGTCGATGCCGTCGAAGTCGGCTCCATCACGCCGAACTGAGGCGCACCCCGCCTCCATTTCTTTACGCAATTCCGGATGGTTCTTGGCATTGCTGGGATACCCCCAAACAAAAGAGGCGGCAGCCCATCGCCACCGCCTCCTTTGAAACAAACGAACCGGGCGTCAGCCCTTGATCGCGGCGGTCACCTCGTCATAGGCCTTGCAGGCGTCGGCCAAGGTCGTGGAACCCTGATACTTGGTCGTCACCGCCTGGACCTTGGCGGTCAGGTCAGCCGCCTTGGACGGGTCCTTGGTGATCGCCTCCTGCAGCGCGGCGGCCATGTCCTGCGCTTTCTTGGTTGCGATCTCGGTCGTGCATTCCGGCGCCTTTGAACAGGCCGAACCGGCAAGCACCGCCAGCCCGACGGCAACGAGCAAAAACTTCTTCATGTCAGTCATCTCCTCAAAAGGGCGCGACTTGATCGCCGCTCACCCCCAATGGCCGAAGCCGAGCGTGCTTAGCCTTCGATTGTGGCAAGATGCAACGCGTTACCGACGTTAACTTGTGTAACGCGCCTGCAATATCGCCAACGGCCGGATTCAGGCTGCTGTGTCGGCGGCGGCAAAGTTCAGCTACGCGGTTGTAGCAGCGCCAAGACGGCCGTCGATGCGGCAAGGATGGCCGTCACGGTCAAAGGCGCTGTAGGGCCATAGGTGTCCACAACATAACCGCCGACAACCGCACCGGTGGTGATGGCGACCTGAAAGGAGGCGACCATCAGGCTGCCGGCTGCTTCCAGCGCGTCAGGCGCCGCGCGAGACAGATTTGTCGGCAGCACCACAGGCGCCATGCCGAAGGCGAAACCCCACAGGGTGGCGAACCCAAAGGCAACGCCGATGTGCACGCCCCAAAGCACCAATGCCAGCGCCGCGAACGCCATCAATGCGGCCGTAACCACGAGAGCCACGTGGATATTGGCGTCGGCCATGCGGCCACCGGCAATATTGCCGATCACAGCCGCGATGCCAAATCCGAGCAATGCCAGGGCAATTGGCCCGGTTGCAAGGAGCGTCACGTGTTCGAGAAAGGGACGCACATAGACCGAGCCGGCAAAATGCCCCGTCATCAGCAAAAGGATGGCGAGCATACCGAGTTGAATGCCACGCCGCCGTGTCAGCCGAAAGACGTCTGCAAGACTATTGCTTGCCGTTGCAGGCAAGGTCGGCAGGCTGAGCAACTGCAGCAGCATGGCAAGCAAGGCCAACCCCGCCGTCATGGCCATGGCGCTCCGCCAACCCAGCCAATCGCTGATCAACGCGCCCATCGACGGTGCGGCAATTGTTGCGAGCGAGACGCCGAGGGTGACGATCGCCATGCCCCGCCCCGTCGCATTGGCGCCAACCAGCCTCGCCACGACGGCGACCGAAAGTGCCCAGAAAGCGCTGAGAGCGATCCCCAGTCCGGCCCGGCCCAACAATAACAGCCAGAAATTGGGCGCCAGCGCCGCAAGAATGTTGGAACCGACCGCCAGTGCCATGAGGCCGACAAGCACCGTCTTGCGGTTCAATCGGCCGATGAGGACATTGCTCAACATGGCCGTCACGGCGCCGACGGAAGCGGTGGCGGTGACCACCTGCCCGGCCGTCCCCTCGCTGATGCCGAGATCGCGCGCCATCGGCGTCAACAGACCTGCCGGCAGGAATTCGGCGGACACCAGCGCAAAGCTGGTTGCCGCCAACGAAAGGACCGCGAACCATGTGGTTGCGCTCCACGTCCCCGGCGCGGCGGCATCAAGGTCTATCGCCGCGTCTTCAAGCTGTAATGTTGTGTCAGTCACGGAAGGATCTCCAAAGTTTGGAGATCTTTCATAAACGAGTCTTTTCGGATGATATGTATCTCAAAATCCGAAATTCATGTCTATTCGTCCAGGAATTGTGCGACGCACAACGCCCGGCGAGACATTGGTGATGCGCTTGAAGGCGCGAGCGAAGGATGCCTCGGAATCATAGCCCAAGCGGGTAGCAACCTCGGCCACCGACAAGCCGTTTTGTCCCAACAACTCGCGGGCAAGCTGCATGCGCAGACGGGCGAGATAGCGTGCCGCGCCTTCTCCCAATACGGCGCTGAAGCGCTCCGCGAAAATCGAGCGCGATTGGCCTGCCAGGCCGGCGAGGCTTTCGAGCGTCCAGTTATGGCCGGGGTCTCGGTGCATGGCTGCCAGAGCGCGGCCGATATGAGGGTCGCGGATGGCCGCGAGCCAACCGGTGGTCGAAGTTCCCGTGCAATTGACCCAGCAACGAATGAGCCGGGCTGTCAGCAAGTCCGCCATACGCGACAAGATGGTGGCGCTGCCCATCTGCGGTTGCGCGGCCTCCGCGGTCATTGCCGCCAGCAAAGGACCAACGACCGGGTCATTGCCTGCAACGTCGCAACCCTTGATGATAGGTGGCATCAACGCGATCAATGGGTTAAGCGCACAGGCGCCCAAGGTCATGGAGCCGCAGAACAAGGTGCTTGTCGCGCCCGTGCCTTCCCGCACGACTTCGCAGACGTTGCCCCCCAACTTGGTCACCTGGCAATCATCGAGCGAGCCGCCTGCAACGTCCGGCGCGCTAGCCAGCCGATGGGCGATGCCTTGCGGCAGCAGCACCAAATCGCCATTGCGCAACTCATGCCATCCCTGCGCTTCGGTATGGATCCAGCATGGACCCTGACTTACAAAGTGAAAACGAAGGAGCGGTTGCTCTGGAAAGGCGATGCTCCACGGATGTCGGAGCTCGCATCGGCCATAGTTGACGCCACTCAAGCGAAAGTCTTGCAGGACTTCGCTGAGCGCATCCATCGGAATATGTGGCGCCGAAGACGGCCGGGACGAATGGTCAGGCATTGGGCAGATATAGACACCAATCGTCCGACAGGCAAGCGGAGACCGTTGTTCCACCAGGGGAATCGCTTCGACGGCACCCCTACCGGCCCTGGCAGGCTCCCCGCCCTTGCCTCCCGCTCCAACTGCATGCAAGGAGTGATGTCGGACACAGGGACAAGAGGCATGGCAGCGGAAGCATCAGGCAGCGATCTCATTCAGGTGGTGGCGCTGCTTGCCGCAGGGGTCGTCGCCGTCCCCATCTTCAAGCGCATGGGTCTCGGCTCGATTCTCGGATATCTCGCCGCAGGCGTGGTGATCGGCCCGTTCGGCATCGGTGTCTTTTCCGAATCGGGAGCCATCCTGCATGTCGCCGAACTCGGCGTCGTCATGTTCCTGTTCATCATCGGCCTGGAAATGCAGCCATCGCGGCTCTGGGGCCTGCGCCGCGAGATCTTCGGGCTTGGCGCGCTTCAAGTCGGGGTCTGCGCGGTGCTGCTGACTGGTGTCGGCATGGCCGGAGGGTTTCCGATCGCGCAATCCTTCGTCGCCGGGGCTGGTTTCGTGCTGACCTCGACGGCCATCGTCATGCAGCTTCTGGAGGAGCGCGGCGAAATCGCCTCTCCCAAGGGCCAGCGCATCGTCTCCATCCTGCTGCTGGAGGATCTGGCCATCGTGCCGCTGCTCGCCCTGATCGCTTTCCTGGCGCCCGGCGGTGCCGATACCAGCCTGTCGGAGCGGCTGACCGAGGTCGGTATCGGCCTCGCCGCGATCGTCGGACTGGTGGTGGCGGGACGCTACCTGCTCAATCCCTTCTTCCGCATCCTGGCGGATGCCCGTGCGCGCGAGGTGATGACGGCCGCGGCTCTGCTGGTCGTGCTCGGGTCGGCGCTCGCCATGCAGCTCAGCGGCCTGTCGATGGCGATGGGCGCCTTCCTGGCCGGGGTGCTGCTTTCGGAATCGACCTTCCGCCATCAGCTCGAAGCCGACATCGAACCGTTCCGCGGCATCCTGCTCGGCCTGTTCTTCCTTGCGGTCGGCATGTCGCTCGACCTGCATGTGGTGGCCGCGAACTGGAAGCTGATCGCCATCTATGTCGTCGCCTACATGGTGATGAAGGCTTTCGGCATCTACATCGTCGCCCGCATCCTGAAATCAGGCCACCGCGAGGCACTGGAGCGCGCGGTCTTCATGGCGCAAGGCGGTGAATTCGCCTTCGTACTCTATTCCGCGGCCGCCGCCGTCGGCATCATCGACGGCCAGGCAAACGCGACGCTGACGGCGATCGTCATCATCTCCATGGTGCTGACGCCGCTGGCGATCATCGCCTTGCGCTATTTGACGCCGCGCGACGAGCAGTCGCTGGACGGCGTCGAAGTCGCCGACGGCCTGACCGGCAGCGTGCTGATCATCGGCTTCGGCCGCTTCGGCCAGATCGCCAGCCAACCACTGCTCTTGCGCGGTATCGACGTCTCGATCATCGACAACGATGTCGAGATGATCCAGGCGGCCGCCGATTTCGGCTTCAAGGTCTACTATGGCGATGGCACGCGGTTGGACATCCTGCACGCGGCCGGGGCCGGCCGGGCGCGGGCCGTGCTGATCTGTGTCGACAAGCCCGACGCCGCCATCCGCATCGCCGAACTCGTCAAGGCGGAGTTTCCCTTGCTTACGGTGTTGGCACGTGCGTTCGACCGCGGCACGGCGCTGCAGCTCATCCGCGCCGGCGTCGATTATCAGCTGCGCGAAACCTTCGAATCGGCACTCGTCTTTGGTGGCTCGACCCTCGAGGCGCTGGGCGTCGATCCCGAAGACGTCGCCGAAACGATCGAGGACGTCAGGCGCCGCGACACGGCCCGCTTCGAGACCCAGCTCGCCGAAGGCATCCGCTCGGGACAGCGTTTCCTGAAAGGCAATATCGGCACGCCGATCCCGACCCCGCTTTCCACGCCCCGCCGTCCTGGCCAGGCGCTCAACGAGGAAACGGCCGGCGTCCTGCATAAATCCGAACCGGCGGATTGAACGGGGAAATCAACGATGGAACTGAACAGCAGAGCCCTCTCGGTCACCAAGTTCTGGCGCGACGCCGGCGAGGATGCCTGGTTCGAGAAGAACGACGCATTCGATGCCGATTTCCGCGCCCGCTTCCTCGACCTCCATTACGCCGCCGCGCGGCGCGAATGCGACGACTGGTCAGGACATGCCGAAGGCTCGCTGGCGCTGATGATCCTGCTGGACCAGTTTCCGCGCAATTGCTTTCGCGGCACCGGCCATATGTTTGCGACCGACCCCCTGGCAAAGCATTTCGCGCAAAAGGCGGTCGCTGCCGGCCACGATTTGGCGCTGGAACCGGAGGTCCGCGTGTTCCTCTATTTGCCGTTCGAGCATTCGGAAAATCTTGCCGACCAGGACCGGTCGGTTGAACTTCACACAGCCAGGGCCGAGTTCAATCTGAAATACGCCCTGGAACATCGTGACATCATCCAGCGCTTCGGCCGTTTCCCGCACCGCAACAAGATGCTTGGGCGCGAAACGACCGCTGAGGAAAAAGCATTCCTGGATGACGGTGGTTTCTCCGGCTGATACCAGCGGTCTAGCGCAGCCACCAATCCTGGCCTGACGGCAGGCGTTCGATGCCCGCGGCATCGACCGAGCCCAGGCGATCGACAACGCGTTTGCCGCCAATGGTGAGGTCCGGCGCGATCTCGGCCAGCGGTGCCAGCACGAAGGCGCGCTCCAGCATGCGCGGGTGTGGCACCTCCAGGCCCGTTTCATGGATGATGCGGTCGCCGAACACCAGGATGTCGATGTCGATCAGGCGCGGCCCCCACCTCTCCTCGCGCACGCGCTTGAGCTTTCGCTCGGCATCGAGGCAGAGGTCGAGCAATGCCCGCGGCGACAGCCGCGTCGACAGTGCTGCGGCCGCGTTGAGGAAATCCGGCTGGTCGAGCTTGCCCCAGGGCGGCGTCCGGTAGAGCGAGGAAACGGCGGCCATGTCAGTGTCGGCATCGGCGTCGAGCAGGCGCAACGCAGCCCCCATCGACTTGGCCGGATCACCGAGATTGCCGCCGAGGCTCAGATAGACGGTGTTACTCGGGCCAGACAACGGTCACCTCGACGTAATCGAGCACGCCAGGCACCGGCGCATTCGGCTTGCGAACGGTGACCTCGGCTTTGCGAATCTGGGGAAAGCGCCCGGTGAGGGCCTTTGCGACTTCCAGGGCCAGGGCCTCGATCAGGAAGCGCCTGTGTCCGGTAATGATCTCCTCGATGACGGTGAAGGCAACGCCGTAATTGACGGTTTCCCCGATGGCGTCATCGACGAGCGCACGTCCGGGCTCGACGGTGAGCGAGGCATCGACATAGAAGCGCTGCCCGAGCGCTTCTTCCTCGTCCAGCACGCCGTGCCGGGCAAAGAAGGCGCAATTCTTCATGCGGATGACATACATGGCTCAGCGTTCCGATCCGGTGTCCCGCGCCAGCATAGCATCCGCCACGGCCAGCGCGTCCACGTTGATTGCGACATCATGGACGCGAAACAGATGCGCGCCCTTGAGCCTGAGTATGACGCTGGTCGCCGCCGTACCGGCCGCCCGGTCGGCTGCGTCGCGGCCGGTGACGGTGCCGATAAAGCGTTTTCGCGACGTACCGGCCATCAGCGGGAAGCCGAGCGCGCCAAGCTCGGAAAACCGCGCCATCAGATCGAGGTTTTCCGCCGCCGTCTCCTTGGCGAAACCAAAGCCGGGGTCGAGCACGACATGGTCGTCGGCGACACCCTGCCCGCGCCCGATCTCCAGCGATTTTCCCAGGAACGCCAACTGGTCGGCGATCACGTCGGGCAGCTTTTCGCGGTCGCGGCCGGTATGCATGATGACGAGCCCGGCGCCGGTTTCGGCCGCCACCCGCGCAATGCCTGGCTCGCGCTGCAGACCCCAGACATCATTGACGATGTGCGCGCCGGCTGCCACCGCGAGCCGTGCTGTCTCCGCACGATAGGTGTCGACCGAGATCAGCACGTCGCCTGCACGCGCCAGCGCCTCGATCACCGGCAGGATACGGGCCTGCTCCTCGCTGGCCGAGATCGCCGCCGCGCCGGGCCGGGTCGATTCGCCGCCGATATCAATGACCGCGGCGCCTTCCCCGATCATGCGGCGCGCATGGACCAGCGCGGTTTCGGGAGCATCAAACAGGCCGCCGTCGGAAAAGCTGTCGGGCGTGACATTGAGGATGCCAACTACCACGGCCTTGCCGCCAAGCTCGAGATGACGCCCATGCGCCAGCTGCCATCGCCTCGCCGTCATTGCGCATCAACCATGGGCTCATCAACCAAGGGGGTCATCAACGATGTGTGATCCGCATCGGATCAGTTCCGTTGCGCCGGCAAAGGCCGTAAAGCAAGGTGACCGAAGAGGCAACATGATGACACGATCCCTGCTCTGCGCACTGCTGCTTACCGTCGCCGTTCCGGCGGATGCGGCCAATCTGGTGAAGACATACAGCTATTTCGCCATTGGCGGCAGAACGCTGGAGGATATCGAGCAGCAACTCGCCAAACACGGGCCGCAGGTCAAAAGCACGGGGTCGCGCCACCCGGGCGCCACCCAGATGGCCTTCACGACACGCATCAGCTACGCCAGCCAGTCCGGCTCCTGCCGGATCGCCGACGCGGTCGTGACCGTCAAGGTCAAGGTGATCCTTCCCGAATGGCGCCGCCCACGCAAAGCCGATGCCGATGTACGGCTGTTCTGGGATACATTGTCCGCCGACATCAAGCGCCATGAAGACCGCCATGTCGAGATCGCCAAGAACCACGGCCGCGCACTGGAAGACGCGCTGAAGGCAACCCATCCGCAGAAGGATTGCAATGCTGCAAAGGCCAAGGCCGCCGAGATAACGGCGGCCGAGCTTGCCAGACACGACCAGGACCAGTTGCGGTTCGACCGTGTCGAAGGCGTCAATTTCGAAAGCCGCATCCTGCGGCTGATGCGCTACCGGATGCAACGCATCGAGAGTGGCCAATTGCCGCCGCCAACCTGAGTTTCCTCGCCGGCTCCGTTCGCCTGGATGCAAGCCAACCGGGCGGAAGCGTAGTGCCAGCTTCGAATTTTTTTCGAGCGGCGTTCGAAATCGGTCTATAGGGAACGACATATCCAGGGTTGCCTCGGGCACAAGCTGGAAGCACGACCATCACGATCGATCGCGCCGCGAATGCACCACAAAGACCCGATGGTGATGCGGCAGCGCAAGGCGCATGGACGAGAAATATGGACCAGGCAGTCGACAAGCAGGCCGTGGCGGCCGCGAGCGCGCCGCTGACCGAAAGCGAAAAGAACGCCATTATCGGCGGCGTCCTTCTGTCGATGCTGCTGGCGGCCCTCGACCAGACCATCGTCGCGCCCGCCATGCCGACCATCGGGCGCTCGCTCGGCCATGCCGAATACCTGCCCTGGATTGTCACCGGCTACCTCTTGACCGCAACCGCCGTGGCACCGCTCTACGGCAAGATTTCCGACGTCTATGGGCGTCGGCCGACCGTCTATGCGGCAATTCTCATCTTTCTTGTCGGATCGCTGGTCAGCGCACTGGCTCCCAACATGTTCGTCCTTATCCTGGGGCGCGCGATCCAGGGGGCCGGTGGCGGCGGCCTTTTCGCGCTGACGCAGACCGTGGTCGGCGACCTTGTCCCGCCGCGCGAGCGGGCGCGCTATGCGGCGTGGTTTTCCGGCACATGGGCCGTCGCCAGCGTCGCCGGGCCGCTGCTGGGCGGCACTTTTGCCGAACATCTGCATTGGTCCCTCATCTTCTGGATCAATATCCCTCTGGGCTTTGTTGCGATGGCGATCATCAACACGCCGCTCAAGAAGCTGCCGATCGCGGCCAAGAATCACAGCATCGATGGTCTTGGCGCATTGCTGCTCATCGTGGCCACGGCGCTGTTGCTGCTGGCGCTGAACTGGGGCGGCAGCGCTTACCTGTGGATGTCGCCGGAAGTCGTCGGCGTCCTGGCCGGCTCCGCGCTTTTCTGGGGAGCCTTTGCCCTGCGGCTGATGCGGGCGGCCGAACCGCTCATTTCGCTGGAAGTGCTGGGCAACCCGATCGTCCTGGCCGGCACTCTGTCGATGTTCCTGCTCCAGGCCTCCAGCGTGGGCCTTGCCGTCTATCTGCCGGTCTATCTGCAATCGATACTTGGCCTGACGGCCAGCGAGTCGGGCATTGCAATGCTCGGCCTTCTGCTTGGAACCGTGGGCGGCGCCGCTTCCAGCGGCCGCCTGATACCGCGCTTCACCCACTACAAGCGCATCGCCATGGTCGGCGTCCTCTTCGCCATCCTGTGCATGGGCCTGCTGGCCTTTGTCGCCGGCCATGCATCGTTGCTGGTCGTCGAAGTCCTGACCATCTGTATCGGGCTGGGGACCGGGACGACATTTCCGGTAACCACCGTCTCCGTGCAGAATGCCGTCGACCGCATGCATCTTGGTGTGGCGACGGGGGTGCTTACCTTTCTGCGGTCGCTGGGCAGTGCATTGGGGGTCGCGATGCTCGGGGCCATCGCTCTGGGCTTTGGGTTGCCGCTGGCCGGTGAAGGCGTTGCGGTGGCTGGACATGTCGCATCGGCCCAGCCCTTCGTGATGATCTTTCTCGTCGCGGCCGGCACTCTGGGACTGGGCCTCATCACGCTTACGCTGATGCCCGAGAAAGAACTTCGAGGCCACGTCGACGATCCGGCGCCCATCCTGGCGGAATAGCTAGCCGGAGACGCCGAGCTTCTTCTGCAGGCTGGTGGACGAAGTCGTATACTGGAACACGATTCGTTCGCCGGGGCTGACGACGCGCTTGGCGGCCTGCGCCATCAGCGCCACCTCGTGGAAACCCGACAGGATCAGCTTCAGCTTGCCCGGGTACCAGTTGATGTCGCCCACCGCGAAGATGCCGGGCACCGATGTCTGGAATTTCTCCGTATCGACCGGGATCAGGTTCTCATGGAGATTGAGCCCCCATTCCGCGATCGGGCCGAGCTTCATGGTCAGGCCGAAAAACGGCAGCATGCGGGTGCAAGGCACCTCGATGTCGCCATCCGGGCCTCCCTTGATGGTGGCCGATGCCAGCTGGCCATCGGCTCCGGTGAGCCCGGTCACCTGGCCGACCCGAAATTCCAGCTGCTTCATCTCCTGCATGGCGTACATCTTGTTGACGCTGTCGGGCGCTGCGCGAAACTCGGGCCGCCGGTGAACGAGTGTCACGCTCTTTGCCACCGGCTGCAGGTTCAGCGTCCAGTCCAGCGCCGAGTCGCCGCCGCCGACGATGACCAGGTCATGGTCGCGAAAATCCTCCATCCGGCGAACCGAATAGAAGACGCTCGTGCCTTCATAGGCCTCGATGCCGGGAATTGGCGGGCGCTTCGGCTGGAATGAGCCGCCGCCGGCGGCGATCACCACCACCTTGGCTTCGAACACCTCGTTCTCGTCCGTGGTCACGCGAAAGCCGCCGTCGTCCAACTTTTCGAGACTGGAGACCATGCGGTTGTAGGTGAAGTCAGGCTTGAACGGCTCAACCTGCTCAAGCAACTTGTCGACGAGCCCTTGCGCCGAAATCGAGGGCCAGCCGGGGATGTCGTAGATCGGTTTTTCCGGATAGAGTTCCGCGCATTGGCCGCCCGGTTTGTCGAGAATGTCGATCAGGTGGCACTTGAGGTCCAGCAGGCCGAGTTCGAACACGGCGAACAGGCCGACCGGCCCTGCCCCGACAATGAGGACGTCTGTGCTGATGATGCCGGTCATGATGCGCCTCGCTGCGAAAGTCCCGGCGAGACTGCATGACCATTGCCCCGCTGCCAAGCGTCAGCGGCAAAAATCGCCGATGCAGGCTTTCAGCCCTGACGTTCTGGCACCCGCACGATCAGACCGTCGAGTGCGTCGCGCACCTTGATCTGGCAAGACAGGCGCGAGTTCGGCTGGACCTCATAGGCGAAGTCCAGCATGTCTTCTTCCATCGCCTCGGGCTCGCCGACTTCGGCCGTCCAGGCCTTGTCGACATAGACATGGCAGGTCGCGCAGGCGCAGGCGCCACCGCACTCCGCTTCGATGCCCGGAACGGCGTTGCGAATGGCGTTTTCCATGACCGTCGAGCCGTTTTCGGCATCCACGTCGAAATGTGTGCCGTCATGGGCGATGAAGGTCAGTTTGGTCATTTGTCACCTGAAGGGAGTTTCGCCCGGGACGAAGAGCCTTTCGCCTGGGACGAAAGAGAGTTTCGCCCGAGATAATCACTCCGGCAAACAAGTCAACTGCCGCGCGAAAGCGGCGCTCCGTGACGTTTTTGTCGCAAACCGGAATCAGCGATTGATGGCGGCGATGAAGTCGCGCATTTCGTCGATCAGCCGGCCGAGCCGCTTGAGGGTCTGGACGTCCTCCGGACGGCGCTCGATATCGGTGGCGCAATCGGCGATGGCGAAGGCGCCTACGCCGCGGGCCGATCCTTTCAAACCATGGGCCAGCAGCAGCCGGTCCTTGATGTCGGCATCGACTATTTTGTCGCGCACCGCCAATGCCTGCTGTACAAACAGCGCCAGCACCTCCTGCTCAAGGGCGCGGTCGCCCATCGTTTGCCGGGCAAGGTGTGCCAAATCGACCGGCCGGGACTGCCTCGTTCCCGATACGTCGCCCCCGGGCATTGAGAAGGCAATGCCGCTTTCGCCACGCATGAACTCGAACTCCATTTTCTTCGGCCGCCTGAAAAACTAGGCGATTCCAGTGGACAACGGGTTAATGAATGGCCGGGAAAAATGTTGCGAAAACGGCGCCCAAATCACGGTTCCGTTAACCTTATATTTAAAGTTTTACGTATCCCGCGGAATGCATGTTTTCTTTACCCCCCTGTGTCATTACGATACGAGGGTCCATTTTCAGCCTCCTGCGCGGGGGTAAGATAACCAGAATTAATAAGCCCCCGCGGCAGCTAGTACAGGGTAGCGAAGGCATGGCGAAGAAACCAACAACGACCAGAACTCTCGACAGCGACGTAGCCAGGGAACTCGAAAAAGCGCTCGATCTCGACCTGAGCAGCGATACCGACAGCGGCGACCTCGATATCGCGGCTTCGATGGAAGATCTGGAAGCGCAGATATCGCAGGCCGCCGACGAGTTGGCACGCGAGGGACGCAATCAGCAGCCGGCGCCCGTCGTCAATCAGGCTCAGGCCGCGAAGCCCGCGCCGAAGGCCAAGCCGGCCGAACTTCGCCCGGTGGAGACGCGCAATGGTGGCCAGCCCGCTGGTTTCGCGCCAGCCAACGACGATCGCCAGAAAGATTACAAGACCCTTCTGCACAGCCTGAACAGGCGCGCCTCCAACACC
Organism: Mesorhizobium sp. M8A.F.Ca.ET.208.01.1.1; assembly: GCF_004791315.1. Classification (NCBI taxonomy): domain Bacteria; kingdom Pseudomonadati; phylum Pseudomonadota; class Alphaproteobacteria; order Hyphomicrobiales; family Phyllobacteriaceae; genus Mesorhizobium; species Mesorhizobium sp. M8A.F.Ca.ET.208.01.1.1. Next base: position 856,711 of record NZ_SRUT01000001.1, on the reverse strand, counting down.
ATCTACTGGGTCATCGCCTTTGTCTCGCTCGCCTGGATAGCGGGCGCCGGCGGACTGGCCAACCTGCTTTTTGGACCGGGCATCTGGCGGATACGCACGCTGGACCAGTTTTTCGCCCGCCCCGAACTGATCGGCCTCGCGGTCGCGGCAATCGTGCCCGTCATCCTGTTCTGGGCCTTCGCGGCGATGATCCGCCGCGCCCAGGACATGCGCATCGCCGCGCAATCGATGACGGAAGTGGCCTTCCGCCTGACCGAGCCGGAAAACATGGCCCAGGATCGCGTCATGATGATCGGCCAGGCCGTCCGCCGCGAGGTGGCCGCCATGGGCGAGGGCATCGAACGCACGCTTGCCCGTGCCGTGGAGCTGGAAACGCTGGTCCACAGCGAGGTCAACCAGATCGAACGCTCCTATTCGGAAAACGAAACCCGGATTCGGTCGCTGGTCGATGGGCTGGGCAGTGAACGCGAAGCCGTGGTTTCCCATGCCGAACGTGTCCGCGCCTCGATCTCCGGCGCGCACGAGACCTTGCGCGATGAAATCGGCGCGGCAAGCGACATCATCCGCGACAGCATCCTCAATGCGTCGACCAAGCTGTCGATGACGATCACCAATTCCGGCGACACGCTGATCGACCGCATCAATGAAAGCTCGATGTCGATCTTCGACTCGGTCGAAGGCCGGCTCGACAACATCACCGACCGGCTTTCGACCTCCGGCGAGGCGTTCGCCAGCCTGCTCGATACCCGCATCGCCAAGCTGACGGACACCACGGACGGCTTGACCCGCTCGTTGACCGACCTGCTCGACGACCGCACCACCGGCATGGTGTCGCTGCTCGGCGGCGCCGCGCGCACCCTCAATTCCGAGTTCGAAGCCAGCCTCAACGGCATCGAGCGCACCTTGGCCGAACGCGGTCAGGCGCTGATCAGCGAATTCCAGACCCGCGCCGAAGCGCTGGATACCGGCACGCAGAAGCTCAATGCAGCGCTGGAAGCCCGCGCCCGCCAGATCAACGAAACGCTGGTCGAGCGTGCCCGTGAAATCGCTCACACCTTCGCCGAGAGCAAGGACACGCTGTCGGCCATGATCGATCAGGGCAAGACCCAGATCGGCGCCGACATGGCCGACATCGTCACCTCGACCTCGTCCATGCTCGAAGCGCGCGCCAGCGATTTCGCCGGCCGCATGGAGGCAGCCCGCCACGTCGTGTCGCGCTCCTTCGACGCCGACATCCAGAGACTTGCCGACGCCCGCGTCGGTATTGAGGAAGCCGTCGAAAACCACAGCCGCAAGCTTTCCGAGAGCCGCGAGCGCATGGCGGAAGCCATGCAGGCGGACCTGGCGAAATTCGCCGAGGGCCGCGCCGGCATCGATGCCGCGGTGACCAACCAGGTGCAGAAGCTGGCCGAAGGCCGCAGCCTGATAGCGCGTGCGCTCGAAGAAGACCTGCGCAAGGTCAACGAATCGCGCGCCGCCATCGATGCGTCGCTCGGCAGCCACCTCGAAAGGCTGGAAGAAGGCCGCAACCGGCTCTCTCTGGCCCTCAACGAAGACTCTGGTAAATTGGTGCAAGCTCGTACGATCATTGATGAAATGGTCGCCGGACATGTCGGAAAACTGGCTGAAGGCCGCAACATCCTGTCGCGCGCTTTGGAAGCTGATCTCGGCAAATTGTCCGACAGCCGCGCCGACATAGACGGCCTTGTCGCCGGCCAGGTCGAGAAAATCGCCGAGGGCCGCGCGGTGCTCGCCAAGGCGCTGGAAAACGACATTGCCGGTATCAAGAACCTGATCGAGGCGCATTCGGCGAAACTGGCCGAAGACCGCACGCAGCTCGGCCGTTCGCTCGAAAGCGACTTGTCGGGCATACGCGGCCTGATCGACAGCCATTCGGGACGCCTGGCGGAAGACCGCGGGCTGCTGTCGCAGACGCTTGAAGCCGACCTCGCCAAGCTGGCCGAAAGCCGCGCCAGCATCGACGGGCTGGTCGCCGGCCAGGTCGAGAAGCTCGCTGAAGGCCGCGACATTCTCAAGCGTGCGCTGGAATCCGACCTCAACACCATCAAGAACGTCATATCGAGCCAGTCGGACAAACTTGCCGAGGATCGCGGGCAGCTCTCGCGCGTTCTGGAAGCCGATCTGCAGAACGTGAACAGCGTCATCGCCGACCACATGAACAGGCTGGTTCAGGATCGCTCGACCTTGTCGAAAGCGCTGGAGGACGATCTCGCGAAACTGGCCGAAAGCCGCTCCAGCATCGACGGGCTGGTCGCCGGCCAGGTCGAGAAGCTCGCCGAAGGTCGCGACATCCTGCGCCGCGCATTGGAGGCCGACCTCAACACGGTCAGGAACACCGTTACCGACCAGTCCCAGAAACTGGTCGACGACCGCGCCCAGTTCGCCCGCGCGCTGGAGGCCGATCTCGAAACCGTCAACAGCCTTGTCAACAGCCACTCGGACCGACTTGCCCAGGAGCGTTCGACACTGTCGAAGGCGCTTGAGGCCGACCTCGAAACTGTCGGCAGCCACGTCAACAGCCACACCGAGCGGCTCGCCCAGGATCGTTCGACCTTGTCGAGAGCGCTCGAGGCGGACCTGCTGACCGTTAGCGGCCACGTCAACAATCACGCGGAACGGCTTGTCCAGGAGCGTTCGACCTTGTCGAAGGCGCTCGAAGACGATCTTGCCAAGCTAGCCGAGAGCCGCTCCAGCATCGACGGGCTGGTCGCCGGTCAGGTCGAGAAGCTCGCCGAAGGCCGTGATGTCCTCAAGCGTGCGCTGGAGGCCGATCTCGCCAAGCTGGCCGAGAGCCGCTCCAGCATCGACGGCTTGGTGGCCGGCCAGGTCGAGAAGCTCGCCGAGGGCCGCGACATTCTCAAGCGCGCTCTCGAAGCCGACCTGCAGAGGCTGACCGAAAGCCGCGGCGATATCGACGACATCATCGCCGGGCATGTCGGCAAGTTGTCCGAAGGCCGCAATATGCTCAGCCGGGCGCTGGAAGATGATCTCGGCAAGCTCGCCGAGACCCGCAAGGACGTCGATCGCTCGCTGTCCGGCCATATCGACCAGATTGCGGCCCGGAGCACGGACATTTCCGCCGCCATCGCCGCCGATGTCGACAAGATCGAGCAGGCGTTCAGCCGCCAGACCGGCATCATCGAGGAACGCGCAGGCACCATGGAGCGCGCCCTGTCGACTGGTGTCGACAACGTCCGCAGCGTGCTCGAGAAGAGCGCGGTCTTCGTCGCCGGCGCCTTGCGCGAAAAGGTCCTGGAAGTCACCAGCACGCTGCACGAGCAGGCCGGTGCGGCCTTCAGCGACGCCGATCGCAAGATCGCCGAGCGCGCCGAACAGACGTCCGCCGCCCTGCTGGCACGGGCCGAAGACATTGCCCGCACCTTCGAGGAGGCCGATCGTCGCCTCCACGCCCGCGCGGAAGATACGTCGAACGCCTTGCTCGCCCGCGCCGACGACACGTCCAGCTCGCTGCTGGCCCGCGCCCATGAAACCGCCGATCAGCTCGCCGCTCGCGCTGGCGAGATCGCCGGCACCTTCGACATGACGGACCAAAAGCTCGCCGCCCGTGCCCAGGAGACTGCGGATCAGCTGGCCGCCCGCGCAAGCGAGATTGCCGGCACATTCGACGCGGCCGACCAGAAGCTCGTCGCCCGGGCCGTGGAAACGGCGCAATCGCTGGCCGCCCGCGCCGGCGACATCCTGCGCAACTTCGAAAGCGCCGACCAGCGGCTCGGCATGCGCATCGGCGAATCCGCCGAGGCGCTCGCCGCCCGCGCGTCGGACCTTGGCCGCATTTTCGACGCCGCCGACCAGCATTTGGTCTCGCGCATCGCCGAGGGTTCGGATGCGCTGTCCAGCCGGGCGTCCGAAATCGCCCGCATCTTCGACGACGCCGACCAGCGCCTGGTTTCGCGCATCGCCGACAGCACCTCGACGATCGGCGAGCATGCGCAGACCATTGTCGGCGCCTTCGCCAGCACCGAGCAGAGGGTCGCCGATCGTGCCCGCCAGACCGGTCAGGAACTGGCCGTGCATGCGCGCGAAATCGAGCAGGCGCTTGCCGGCGCCGACGAGCGTCTTGCATCGAGCGCGGCGGCCGCGGCCGCCCGTGTCGAAGAGCAGATCGCCGGCGTCGAAAACCGGCTCGCCTACACGGCCGAGACGATGGGCCAGAAGCTCAACGAGCAGATATCGACCGCCGAGGCGCAACTCGTAACGCGTGCCAATGTGATCGCGGAGACCTTCACCGCGGTCGGCCAGCATATCGGCCAGAGCACCAACGATGCCGCCAAGACGATCGGCGCCAACACCCGCGAGCTCAACACCATGCTCGCGGCGCGGTCCGCCGAGATGTCGAAGATCCTCGACGAAACCGCGCGGCCTTTGGTCGAGCGCTTCGCCCAGGGCGGCTCGGACCTGCAGAAGAGCATGGAAGAGGTCACCGAACGCGCGGCCGAGAAGCTGCGCAGCGAGAATGCGACGCTGGTCAACGCGCTGGCCAGCCGCACCGCCGAAACCTTGTCGGCGGTCGAAGGCGCCCGTTCGTCGCTGTCCGACAGCGTCGCCGATCTCATCGGCCGGATGACCAAGTCCAGCTCGCAGCTCGGTCAGTTGATCGAGCAGGCCGCGGTCAACCTCGGCGAGGTCGACCAACGTCTGACCGGCAGCACGCAAAGCTTCGCGGCAACCACCGAAAAGGCGGCGCAGACCTTTGCCAGCTCGGCGCGTCTGGTCGATTCGAACACGACAAGGCTGACGGAACTGTCGTCGTCGACCTTGCGTGAGGTCGCCTCGATCGCCACCAAGTTCGACGAACACAGCCGCCTGCTCGCCGGCGCCTCGGACCTCCTGAGCTCGGCCCAGAGCAACCTCGAACACACGCTGGAAAGACAGTCGTCGCTCGAGGATCTCGCCGTTGGCCTGGTCAAGAAGTCGGAAGATCTCGAAAGGGTCATGCGTTCTTTCGAAAACCTCGTCGGCCAGACGCTGCAGAACGCCGAAGGCAAGACGCTGGAATCGGCCGACAAGATCCGCAACGCCATCACCGAGGTCGTCGAGTCGGCAACCAAGCGCTTCGCCGATGCCACCGAGGAGATGCGGCGCACGGCGGGCTCGATCAAGAGCGAGCTCGACCTCACCCGCGCCGAGCTCAAGAAAGGCGTCATCGAGATGCCGGAAGAGGCCAAGGAATCGACCTCGGCCATCCGCCGCGCCGTTTCCGAGCAGATCAACGCCTTGAAGGAACTTTCGGATATCGTTGCGAAATCCGGTCGTGGCGGCGACTCCTCGGAACCGCGTCCCTTGCGTCCGGCGCCGCAGGCACCGGCGGCACGCGCCACCGAGCCGCCCCGTCGCGCTCCGGCACCGCAGCAGGCGGATCTGCGCCCGCCGCAGGCACCGCTGGGCGGCGCGGGACTGCGCGGCACGCTCGATCTGGAGCGTCCGGCGGAGGCAGCACCACGCCAGCGTGCCGCTGACGCCGGTGCCCGCGCGCCGCAAGGCGGCTGGGTGCGTGATCTGCTGACCGCCGCGTCGAACGATGCCGACCTCAGGCCGGCGGCCCCCCAAGCGCCCGCGGAAGCACCGCGCCCGGCCCCTGCCCAGCGTTCCCCGCTGCATGTCGTGGAATCGCTGAACTCGCTGTCCGTCGATATCGCGCGGGCCATCGATCACGATGCCTCGATCGAGCTGTGGAACCGCTACCGTCGTGGCGAGCGTGACGTGTTCACGCGCAGGCTCTACACGCTGAAAGGCCAGCAGACGTTCGACGAAATCCGCCGCAAGTACCAGGCGGAGGCCGAATTCCGCGCCGCCGTCGACCGCTATTGCGACGATTTCGAGAAGCTGCTCAAGGATGTCTCGCGCAACGACCGCAACAACATCATGGCGCAGACCTATCTCACGTCGGACACCGGCAAGGTCTACACCATGCTGGCCCATGCCAGCGGCCGCCTGCACTAAGCGGTCGCCAAGCCAAAACGAAAAAGGCGGGGGATTTGTCTCCCGCCTTTTTTCTTGAAGGGACTGATCTCGCCACCTGGAAGACGCATCCGGGTTTGGTCTCGCTTTTCCGGAACCGGATACTGACTTGTGAAGACGGCAATCATCTTCGACTGCGAGTTTCTCTGCCTTGAGGGCTCACAACGCAGATACTGGTGCGCGGCCCATGACCCGGATCCGGTCATCGCCCAGATCGGGGCTGCAAGGCTCGGCCTCGAAGGCGACTTCCCCGTGCTGGGCACGCACAAGGCCTACATCCCGCCGATAGACCGATTCGGCGAGAGATACGCGCTCGATCCGTTCTTCACCGGGCTGACCGGCATCACCGAAGAAATCATCGAGGCCGAAGGCGTCGGGCTGGAAGAAGCCCTTGCCGGCGTCGATCGGTTTTCCGATGGAGCTCGGTTCTGGTCCTGGGGCAAGGACGAACTGAACATGATCGCCATCAGTTGCTATGTCGCGGGCATCAAGCCGCCCATCCCGGCCACCCGGTTCGACAACGCCGTGAAACTGCTGATCGCGGCCGGCATGCCGATCGAGGACCTGGCAAGGACACCGAGCAACAAGCTTGCGCAATATTACGGCGTCGAACACCCGCCATTGCAGGGGCATGACGCGCTAGACGATGCGCTGTCCGTCACCTACACCCTGCAGCACCTGATGAAGACTGGAAAGCTGCGGCCGGACGTCTTCGACCGTCCGTAGCCCGAAAGATGGAACTCCTGCGCGTCTGGCGCTCAGATCACCGAATCGGTCCAGCGGACGATCTGCTTGGCCGCATCGCCGAAGGCCGCGTCGAGCGCGCCGACATAGGCCGGGTTGCCGCTGCCTGATACGGGTGCGGATGCGGTGAAGTTCTTGGAAGCCTTCACTTCGCCGTTGCGGTCGTTGAGCAGGCGCACGAACAGGTCGACCTCGGCATGTTCGCCGCCATTGACGCGGACCTCGAAGGACCTGACCTCGACGATCACCTGATAGTCGATCGCCAGGCCCTCGCCCGGCTTGCCGACGCCGGCAAAGCTGCCCGAGCGCTGGAACGTCTCGGCCAGCCGCGCCTGCACGATCAGCGGCAGGCGGTCGGCCCATTGCGCGCCCTTCAGATACTGGATCGAGCGGTCGGAGGGTTTGATGACGATGTTCTGGCTGTCCAGCGCCTTCAACGCCGAAGGCTGGGCGATCAGGATTTGCTTGCGGCTATGGCCATGCGCGTCGACCGACGGCGCAGACAGTTCGAACGTGTCGAGCGGTGTCGGCTTGCCGCCGAGCGCCGCGCAACCGGCAACCGCCAGGACAAGCAGCACCGCAGCTGATTTCAACCCGCTTGTTCCAAGCCTACTCAACCTCACGCGTGATCCCCGTTGTCCCCGGATCGTAAGATCAAACCCGCATTCACGAGCACTGTTCTTGCGGCGGGGCGGCGCCGAAGTCAACGCCGCGCCCTGCCGTCGAACTGACGAACCTCGCCGTCGCCACCAGAAAGGATGCGCTGCGGATTGCGGCTGAGATCCGTCACCGCCTCCTCGATGCGGTTGATCGAGCGGCGGCTGTCCTGCACCAGCGCCTCGACATTCTGCAGCCCCTGGCCCGAGAAGCGCGCCAGATTGTCGGTGATGATCCCAAGGCGGGCGTTCAGCGTATCGGCGACCTGCTTGAAGGATTTCAGCGTATCCCTGGCGTCGGCCATCAAGCCGTCGGCCTGGCCCGAGCCGAGCAGCTTGTCGACCTTGGCGAGGATGCCGTCGACCCGCACCGAGGCGTCGTTGAGCCGTTGCGCCAATTGCCTGGCGTCCTTGATTGTCTGGTCGATGTCGTCGGCCCGATTGGCGATCTTGCCGGTCACCTCCGCGATATCGGCGGCTGCCTTGTTGGCGTTGTCGCTGGCCTTCTGGATGTTGGCGAGCGCCTGGCGAACTTGCGCCGGGTCGATGCCGTCGAGTACGCCATCGACCTTGGCCAGCGTGCCTTGCGTCTGCTTGGCGAAGTCGTTGACCGATCCCACGGCCGTATCGACGTTCTTGATCACGCCATCCAGTTGCCGCGAGGTTTCCTTGAGGTTCCCCGTCACCGTATCGACATTGGCGACGATGCTCTTGATCTTGTCTTTGTCGACCGCATTGAGCAGGCCCTCCGCCGCCTTCAACGTGCCGTCGAGCTTGCCTGACACGCCTTTCAGCTCATCGGACAGCGCGCTGACGGCGGACAAGAACTTGTCGACGCCGTCGGAATTCCTGGCGAGTGCATCGGAAAACGTCTGTACGTTCTGCACGGTCTGCGTCAGCGGCCCGCGGACATCCTTGGTGAAGCCCTCCAGCTCCGTCAGCACCTTGTCGGCGCGGGTGAAGATGTTCTGCGCCGTCTGCAGCAGATTGGTCACGGCCGAAGGATTGGCGATGATCTCGGCGACCTTGCCCTCCTTTTCGGCTTGGTCGAGCAGCTTCACCTCTTTGGGGTCGGCACCCTTGAGCTCGATATTGGCCTGCCCGGTAAGGCCGGCAAGGCCGATATCGGCCTGCGTCGACTTGGTGATCGGCGTCATCCGGTCAATCTCGGTGTCGGCGATGGCGACAGTCGGATTGTCGACGTCGATATAGACACGCTTGACGTCGCCAACCTTGACGCCGTTGAACAGCACGAAGCTGCCGCGGCCGAGACCAGAGGCCGAGCCCGGAATGCGCACCCGCAGCAGCGTCGTCTCGCCCCTGTCGCCGATCGCGGCCGTCCAATAGACGAAGCCAAAAGCCGCCAGGATCGCAACCAGCGTGAAAATGCCGACAATGACGTAGTTGGCTCTGGTTTCCATTGCTTCACTTATGGCTATGCACGAGCGGCAAGATCAAGTTGCCGTGCGCGTTTTCCGCGGAAATAGGATTTCACCCACGGTTCCTCGCTCTTCAGCATGTCGTCGATAGTGCCTTCGACCAGGACCTTTTTCTTGCCCAGCACCGCCACGTGGTCGCAGGCTGTAAACAGCGTATCGAGGTCGTGGGTCACCATGTAGACGGTCAGATCCATGGTGTCGCGCAGCTTGACGACGAGTTCGTCGAACTCGGCCGCGCTGATCGGGTCGAGGCCCGACGTCGGCTCGTCGAGAAAGACGATGTCGGGGTCGAGCGCCAGCGCCCTGGCAAGCGCGGCGCGCTTGATCATGCCGCCGGAGAGTTCGGAGGGAAACTTCTGCGCCGCATCCGGCGGCAGCCCGACCAGCTCGATCTTGAGCAGCGCCAGCTCGTCCATCAGCTTCCTTGGCAGGTCGAGATATTCGCGCATCGGCACCTGCACGTTCTCCATCACGGTCAGCGCCGAAAACAGCGCACCATGCTGGAACAACACGCCAAGACGCATGTCGATGCGCAGCCGCTCGATGTCGCTTGCCTTGTCGACGTCGACGCCGAACAGTTTGATTGTTCCCGATTGCTTGGGCATCAAGCCCAGAATGGTGCGCAACAGCACGGACTTGCCGGCGCCCGAGGCCCCGACGAACCCCAGTATTTCGCCGCGCGTGATGTCGAGCGACAGCTTGTCGAGGATCAGTTTGTCGTCAATGGCAACGGTGACGTCGTGCACCGAAAGGACGATTTCGCTGTCGACCTCGTCCTTCACCTCGACCCCATTGCCCTTCGCCATCTTGTCAGAACTCGATCGCTGCGTAGAACATGGCGAAAAGCCCGTCGAGGATGATGACGACGAAGATCGACTTCACCACCGAAGCGGTCACGTGCTGGCCGAGCGATTCGGCGCTGCCGCCAACCTTCATGCCCTCGACGGAGGCGATCGTGCCGATGATCATGGCCATGAACGGCGCCTTGATCAGGCCGGCGAAAATCGTGCTGAGATCGATTGCGACACGCAACCGGTCGATGAAGGCAGCGGGCGGGATATCGGAGTAAAGCCAGGCGGCGACAATGCCGCCGCCAAGTGCGGCAAAATTCGCGATGATCGTCAGGCAGGGCAAGGCGATCACCAGGGCAACCAGCCGCGGAAAGACCAGGACGCCGATCGGATTGAGGCCGATGACCTTCAGCGCATCAACCTCCTCGCGCATCTTCATGGAGCCGATTTCGGCAGTGATCGCGCTGCCGGAGCGGCCGGCGATCATGATTGCCGTCATCAGCACGCCGAGTTCACGCAGGATCAGCACGCCGACGAGATCGACGACGAAGATGTCGGCGCCGAAATAACTGAGCTGATAGGCGCCCTGCTGGGCGACGATGGCCCCGACGATCGCCGACATCAGCACCACCACGGGGATAGCGCCGACGCCCATGCGATCGATCTGGTTGAAGATCGCTGCCGGGTTGACCGCATGGCCGCGGCCGAGCTTCATCTGCGCGCCGCGGATGGTGGCGCCCAATATGTTCATCGAGGCGAGGAAATCGTCGCGCATCTCGTAGACGCGCCGGCCAACCGCCTCAAGCGCCCGAATGACAATGTTGGGCGGCCGCGCCGGTCCGGATTCGGGCTCGCGCCGGACGGCTTCGCCGACTGCTTCGAGCAATATGGAAGCGACGTCACTTTGGCCTTGCAGCCGGACCTCGACATTCTTCTTCTCGAAGACGCTGACCAGCCGGTCGATCAGCCAGGCGCCGGCGGTATCGATCTTCTCGATTTTCGAAAGATCGAGCGCCAACGTCTTGAAACCGCTTCGCTTCTCGATCTTGCGCATCTCGGCGTCGATCAGCGCCACGGTCCGTGTCGTCCAGACTCCGGAAAACGCGCAGCCGAGGACGCCACCCTCCTCGCCGACCGCCACGCGCGGGTCGTGATCAGCCCCCGAGGCGGTCGTGCCGCTTGCGTCGCGTTTACCGATGGTCAACATGGCGTCCTGTTTAGCCTGATGGGTCCGACCTTGTCGATTTGCCGACAACCCTTCTCGCATAGCCGGAGCAGAAAAATATGGCGCGTGTCATTTCGGTCGAGGCCGAGCGTTTTCCGATCGCCGGGACCTTCACCATTTCGCGCGGCTCCAAGACCGAGGCCGAGGTCATCACCTGCACGATCAGCCAAGGTGGCCATAGCGGGCGTGGCGAATGCGTTCCCTACAGGCGCTATGGCGAGACCATGGCTGGTGTCCATGACGCGATCCAGGCGATGAGTGACCGGATCGCCGGCGGGATGGACCGCATCGCCCTGCTCGACGCAATGCCTGCCGGGGCGGCGCGCAACGCTGTAGACTGTGCCCTTTGGGATCTTGAAGCCAAGATCAGCGGCAATCCGGTGGCGAACGCAATCTGGCCGGACCCGTTGCATCGGCTCCAAACCGCTTACACGCTGTCGCTCGGAGAACCCGAGGCGATGGCGGCGCAGGCCCGCGCCAACGCCGGCCGGCCGCTGCTCAAGGTCAAGATCGGCGGCGACAACGACATCGCCCGCATCCGGGCGGTGAGACAGGCCGCGCCCGAGAGCCGGTTGATCCTCGATGCCAATGAAGGCTGGACCGACGACAACATCGTCGCGAACCTCGCCTTTGCCGCCGAGCAGGGCATCGCCCTGATCGAGCAGCCGCTGCCGGCGGGCCGTGACGGCATTCTGCGCCACATCGCGCATCCAGTGCCGATCTGCGCCGACGAGAGCATTCATGAAGCAGGGAACCTCGAAGCGCTTGTCGGGCTCTACGATGCCGTCAACATCAAGCTCGACAAGTCCGGCGGGCTGACGGCGGCGCTCACCTTGCGCGACCGCGCTCGTGAGCTGGGTTTCGGCGTCATGGTCGGCTGCATGGTCGGCACCTCGCTGGCAATGGCGCCGGCCGTTCTGCTCGCGCAAGGAGCCGATTTCGTCGACCTCGACGGCCCGCTGCTGCTTGCCCGGGATCGTGTGCCGGGTCTCGTTTACCAGGGATCGCTCGTCTCACCCCCGGACCGGGCGCTGTGGGGCTGAGCGCGCCGCAAGTCCGATCAGCACGAGGCCAATGATCGCGATCGGGATCATCGCCAGGAAGCCATCGACGCCGAGGCGGTCATAGAGCGGACCGGAGGCAAGCGTGACGGCGGCCATGAAGAACCCATTGAAGAAATAGGCGATGCCTTGCGCGGCGCCCGTGCGTTCTTCTGAGACGGTTTCGGCGATCATCTTCTGCAGGCCGATCAGCACCATTGCGACAGACACCGAATGCAGCGACTGCACTGCGAAAAAGCCGCCGACGCCAAGGCCGAGCGGCCACACCAGCGGAAAGGCGATCCAACGCACGATCGAGCCGATGCCGGCAATGAGCATAACCCGGGCGACGGGTACGGAGGCGAATATTCGATTGAAAAACAGGAACATGCAGACCTCGGACACCACCCCCCATGCCCATAGCAGGCCGACGACGGAATCGCTGATGCCGATCGATTTCCAATAGATCGAGACGAAGCCATAAAGGAAGGCGTGGCTGGCGGTGATGATGCCGACGCCAAGCGTGAAATAGAGGAAATAGGCATTGAACAGGCCCGGCGCCGCGTGCTGGATTTCCGTCGCCGACAGCGGCGAGGCCTTGCGCGGCTTCCCCAGGCGCGGCGCCATCAGGCCTGCGGCGAGTGCCGCGCCAAGGGCAAGGAATATGATCACCGGAACGGCCCGGGGACCAGTAGCCGCCAGAATGAAGCCGCCCGCGACATTGGCCAGGAGATAGCAGATCGATCCCCATTTGCGCATGCCCGCATAGTTTGACCCGAAGCGGCGCACGCCCGAAAGCGCCAGCGAATCGGCGATCGGCGAATGCGGGGTCCAGACAATGGTCAGCAGCAACGACACCGCCAGCACCGTCGCGTAGGTCGGCGTCAGGAAATACCCCGCGGACAACAGCAGCGAGGCCGCGACGAGCACGACATAGACATCGGCGCGGTCCCTGGCTCGATCGGCAAGCGTGGTCAGCAGCGGTGTCGTCACCACGCGCAGGAACATGGGCGCCGCAAGGATGACGGCGATCTGTTCGGCGTGAAACCCCTTAGCCTGCAGCCAAAGCGGGAAATAGGGCAAATGGGTGCCAAGCGATATGAACAGCGTGCCGAAGATGAGGCTCATGCGCAGCTCAAAACGGCTCGGCTTCACGAGTTGTTCGGGCGAAAGCGGCGGCAGCGGCATGAATCGATCCAATGACGCTGCGCTCAACGACCGGCGAGCAGCGCAAGCCGATCCTTAACATGAGGAAAAACCGGGCGAAACCGGCTGGACCAGTCGATTAACACCAGAAAGTATGGGGCCGGCTTCCGCCTCAGGCGGCCTGCACCACCCTATCCTCGATGAGCATCGGGATGAAGGGCTCGTCAGGCGCTTCAGGCAGCACATGCGCCCAGGTCAGGATCTCCATGCGGCCGTCGAAATGCTCGACCACGGCGGTGCAGCTCTCCACCCAGTCACCGGTGTTGATATATTGCACGTCGCCATAGCTTTCGATGGCGGCATGGTGGATGTGCCCGCAGATGACGCCGTCGACATGCGAGCGTCGCGCTTCCTCGCTGAGCACCGTCTGGAACGAGCCGATGAAGTTCACGGCCTTCTTGACCTTGACCTTGGCCCAGGACGAAAACGACCAGTAAGGCAGGCCGAGCAGCTGACGCAGCCGCGTGATCACCCGGTTGACCTGCATGGCGGCGTCATAGGCATGGTCGCCGAGATAAGCGAGCCAACGCTGGTTGTGGACGACGGTATCGAACTGGTCGCCATGAATGACCAGCAGTCGCCGGCCATCGGCGGTTTCGTGGATGGCGCGGTCGGCCACGACGATGCCGCCGAAATGCACGCCCTGGAACTGGCGCGCGAATTCGTCGTGATTGCCGGCGATATAGGTGATCGAGGCGCCCTTGCGCGCCTTGCGCAGCAGTTTTTGCACGACGTCATTGTGACTTTGCGGCCAGTGCCAGCTGCGCCTCAGGCGCCAGCCGTCGACGATATCGCCGACCAGATAGATGATGTCGGCATCGTGGTAGCGCAGGAAATCGATCAGGAAATCGGCCTTCGCCGCTTTCGAGCCCAAATGGACATCGGAAATGAACATGCTGCGGAAAGTGCGGGGCTCTTGGCCTGACATTGCGGATTCACCCTTGCTTTCGACCAGCCTATGCTCCGATTCATGCAACAACCGTATGACGGTTGCGATTGGTCCAGCGCTGGCGCTAGCCTGCCGGGCAAATCAAAGGAGAAATCGTCATGGATCTTGGTATCCGCGGAAAGAAGGCCATCGTCTGCGCTTCGAGCAAGGGGCTCGGGCGTGGCTGCGCCATGGCGCTGGCCGAGGCAGGCTGTGACATCGTCGTCAATGGGCGCAATGCGGAGCTGGTCGCCAAAACCGCCGCGGAGCTGCGCCAACGCCATGGCGTGACGGTGACGGAAGTCGTCGGCGACGTTTCGAAGCCGGAGGTACAAAAGGCGTTGCTCGCTGCCTGTCCGGAACCCGACATCCTCGTCAACAACAATGGCGGGCCGCCGCTTCGCGATTTCCGCGAACTCGATCGTGGAAAAATCCTCGAAGGCGTTACTCAGAACATGGTGACACCGATCGAACTGGTGCAGGCGGTCATCGACGGCATGGCGGCGCGCGGCTTCGGGCGCATCGTCAACATCACCTCGCTGTCGGTCTACGTCCCGATCCCCGGCCTCGACCTCTCATCGGGTGCGCGCGCCGGCCTGACGTCGTTCCTTGCCGGCGTGGCGCGCACGGTGATCGAGCGCAACGTGACCATCAACAGCCTGCTGCCGGGCAAGCTCGACACCGACCGGCTGCGCGGCCCGCACGAGGCCGGCACGCCGGAGGATCCCAAGGCGGCCGCGGCGCGCAAGACCCGCATCAGCGCCGACGTACCGGCCAAGCGGCTCGGCACGCCGGAGGAATTCGGCCAGATCTGCGCCTTCCTGTGCTCTGTCCATGCCGGCTATCTGACCGGACAGAATATACCCGTCGACGGAGGCCTCTACGTTAGCGCGTTTTGACCGGCGAGCCTGCGAAGCAGCGCAACCTGATTTCGCATGAAACATCCGTAACAAACTGATAAATAATGGATTTTGACGCGCCGGCATTTAAAGCTGCCGGCGCGTCAATTAGCGTCGCGAAAAACCTTGGCCTCATGCTAAAAGGACTCCGAAGCAGGTTTCGAGGAGCGGCCGCATGGAAGGCGAGAACAAGAAAACGGCACGTTCGGACCTCGACGAAGCCGCCCTCTATTTTCACAAGCACCCGACGCCGGGAAAGCTCGAGATTCAGGCCACCAAGCCGCTCGGCAACCAGCGCGACCTGGCGCTCGCCTATTCGCCCGGCGTCGCTGCTCCTTGCCTGGAGATCCGCGACAACCCGGCGACCGCCGCCGACTACACGGCGCGCGCCAACCTGGTCGGCGTCGTGTCGAACGGCTCGGCCGTGCTCGGTCTCGGCAATATTGGGCCGCTTGCCTCCAAGCCGGTGATGGAGGGCAAGGCGGTCCTGTTCAAGAAGTTCGCCGGCATCGACGTCTTCGACATCGAGATCGACGCGCCTGAAATCGAGCGCATGGTGGAAACGGTCGCCGCGCTGGAGCCGACCTTTGGCGGCATCAACCTCGAGGACATCAAGGCGCCGGAGTGTTTTGAGGTCGAGGAACGCCTGAAGGCCCGCATGAGCATACCGGTGTTCCATGACGACCAGCACGGCACCGCCATCATCGTCGCCGCCGCCGTGCTCAACGGGCTGGAATTCGCCGGCAAGACCATTTCGGAGATCAAGGTCGTTACCTCAGGCGCCGGCGCCGCCGCCCTCGCCTGCCTCAATCTGCTGGTTTCGCTCGGCGTGCGCGTCGAGAACATCTGGGTCACCGACCGTTTCGGCGTCGCCTATAAGGGCCGTGTCGACGAGATGGACCGCTGGAAAGACCCCTATGTAAAGGACACCGAGGCGCGCACGCTGGCCGACGTCATACCGGGCGCAGATGTTTTCCTCGGCCTCTCCGCCGCCGGCGTGCTGAAGCCGGAACTGCTCCAGCACATGGCGTCGAAGCCGTTGATCCTGGCGCTGGCCAATCCCAATCCGGAGATCATGCCGGAAGTGGCGCGGGCGGCGCGTCCCGACGCCATGATCTGCACGGGCCGATCCGATTTTCCCAATCAGGTCAACAACGTGCTTTGCTTCCCCTACATCTTCAGGGGCGCGCTCGACTGCGGCGCCAGCGCCATCAATGAGGAGATGAAGATGGCGGCGGTGCGGGCGATCGCCGCCCTTGCCCGCGAAGAACCGTCCGATGTCGCCGCGCGCGCCTATTCCGGCGAGACGCCGGTCTTCGGCCCGGAGTTCCTGATCCCCTCGCCCTTCGACCCGCGCCTCATCCTGCGCATCGCGCCGGCCGTCGCCAAGGCAGCCTGTGACACCGGTGTGGCGACACGGCCGATCACCGACTTCGCCGCCTATATCGACAAGCTCAACCGCTTCGTCTTCCGCTCCGGCCTGGTGATGAAGCCGGTATTCTCCTCCGCCAAGGCTTCCAGCGCCAAACGCGTCATCTACGCCGACGGCGAGGACGAGCGTGTCCTGCGTGCCGCCCAGGTTGTGCTCGAGGAAGGCATCGCCGAACCGATCCTGATCGGCCGCCCGCATGTCATCGAGGTCAGGCTGAAGCGTTACGGCCTGCGCATCAAGCCCGGTGTCGATTTCGGCCTGATCAACCCGGAGGACGATCCGCGCTACCGCCACTATGTCGACCTCCTGATCGAACTCGCTGGCCGCCGTGGCGTGACGACGGAGGCCGCGCGCACCATGGTGCGCACCGACAACACGGTGATCGCGGCGCTGGCGCTCAAGCGCGGCGACGCCGACGCCATGATCTGCGGCCTCGAAGGCCGTTTCGAGCGGCATCTGCGCAATGTGACGCTGATCATTGGGCCGCGCACCGGCATCAAGGACCGGGACCTGTCGACCCTTTCCATGCTGATCTCGCAGCGCGGCATCATCTTCCTCACCGACACTCACGTCTCCGTCGACCCCACGGCCGACGAAATCGCCGAGATGACCGTGCTGGCGGCCGAGGAAATCCAGCGCTTCGGCATCGAGCCGAAGGCGGCGCTGCTGTCGCATTCGGATTTCGGCTCGCGCGATTCGCCGAGCGCCCTGAAGATGCGTCAGGCCGCGGCCATTCTGGCGCGCATCGCACCGGAACTGCAGTGCGATGGCGAAATGCACGCCGATTCCGCTTTGTCGGAGCATCTGCGCCAGCGCGTCTACCCGCATTCACGCCTGAAGGGCGAAGCCAATCTCCTGGTGTTCCCGAACCTCGATTCGGCCAACATCACGCTAACGGCACTGCGCGCCATGATGGATGCCCTGCATGTCGGCCCCATCCTTCTCGGCACCGACAAGCCGGCGCACATATTGACGCCCTCGGTGACCTCGCGCGGCGTCGTCAACATGACCGCACTGGCGGTGGTCGAAGCGGCGCACAAGGCGCAAGCGATCGCCAATCTGGACTGAACTGGCTCTCGCGACCCGATTGATCCAGCCCCGCGTTGGGCGGATCAAGTGTTGCGAGCCCACAACTCTTGATCGAGAAATCCCGCATTGAACGAATGCGGATTTCACGGCACGGATCAATTTGATATGGTCAGGCCGTCTGACTAGGCCGTGAGAATGTCATGAGAGCCCTGTTGCTCGCTTCGGCAATGCTGATTGTGACTGGCGCAGAGGCGTTCGCCGCCGACGCCATCGGGTCCGAGCCGACCGTGCATGACTGGTCCGGCGTCTATGTCGGCGGGCATCTCGGCTATGGTTTTGGCAGCACAGACGCGACCTACAACCTGCCAAACACGCCAACGATCCGGGGCACGCAGGATTATGACACCGACGGCTTTCTGGGCGGTGTCCAGATCGGCTACAATTACCAGGTCAATTCCGCGGTTCTTGGAATCGAGGCCGATATTTCGGGCGCCGATATCAAGGGACATTCCGACGAGATCAATGTCGGCGGAGGTGATGTCTACGACACCAAGGTGGATTGGTTCGGAACGATCCGCGCCAGGGCGGGCTATGCTTTCGACAGCACCCTTGTCTACGGGACTGGCGGCCTTGCTTTCGGAGGCGTCGAAAACCAATATCTCGACGGACCCGCCAACAGCTATTCCGAAAAGAACACCAAGGTTGGCTGGACGATTGGCGCAGGGCTGGAGCAGGCAATCACCGATCATTGGTCGGCAAATGCCGAATATCGATATGTCGACCTGCGGGACCAGACGATCAACTACGCGCCCAACTCCAATACGACCTTCGACAATACGTTCAGTACCGTCAGGATCGGGATGAACTACAAGTTCTGACGGCCGGCCATGCCCATTGCCGCGGCTGACGGGCACCATCGAATGCGCGCCGCTTTTCAGCCGACACAAGATGACTTCCGAAATGGACGATTAACCGCGAACGGCGTAGCCTTGGCCATTACTGGCAAGCGGGATCGAGGCGGATGGCAAGCGGAGGTTTGAAGCAGGCGCATGCTGCCGTGCTGCTCGGCCTCCTGCTGTCCGGCGCGGCGGTCAGCGAGCCGCAGGCCGCTTCGCGGGTCTGCCGTCAACTGGAGGCTGACCTCGCCGCGACCTCACGCGGCGGTGGCGGAGGCCCGGCATTGGTGCGGAAATACGACGCCGCGATCGAAAGGCAGCGCGACCAGATCTCGAAGGCTCGCGGTCAGGCGAGCAGCGCCGGTTGCGGGTTCTCGCTGTTTTCACGCAACATCAACCAGTGTGCCGGGCTGAACGCCACCATCGAGCGCATGAACGCCAATCTCGACAGTCTACAGGCCAAGCGTGCCCAGCTCGCCGGCGGCGGCTCACGCCGCGACCGCGGCCGCATCCTGGCGGCGCTCGATGCCAATGACTGCCGTGACGATGCGGTGGGGCCCCGTCGCGCGCCTCCGCAGGAAGCCAATCGTGAAGATGGGGACAATGCCAACCTCTTCGACCAGCTTTTCGGCGCCGACAACCGGCGGATCGATACCTTGGACCAGCCTGACGATTCGGGCGAGGAAAGCGATGTCAGCCGCGTCCTGAACCAGCCCGGCATTCCGGACGTTGCGGGCAGCGGCGGCGAATTCCACACCAGTTGCGTGCGCACTTGCGACGGCTATTTCTTCCCCATGTCGAACGCCGCCTCGGCCGGCGATTTCGAGCGCGACCAGAAGAATTGCGAATCGGCCTGCCCCGGTACCGAGATGCAGGTCTTCTATTCGCGCGGCATGGACGACGATTCGGCATCGATGACGTCATCGGTCACCGGCAGGCCCTACGGCGAGTTGCCGACCGCCTATCTCTACAAACAGCCCAACATGTCGCGGCCACCCGCTTGCGGCTGCAATGCCGCGCAGAATTTCCAGATCATTGGCGGCAACTCGCCAAGCCAGCAACAATCACAGCCCGAACCGGACGCGGCGCCGTCTGTTCCGGTACCGGCCTCGAAGCCCGATCCGGGTGCCGACCCCGAGACCCTGGCCAACATGCAAGGCGGGCTCGACCGTGAAGCCATCAAACGTCTTTCGGCCAGGCCGGTGACATCGCCCGTTTCGGCCCTGCCCCCGGAACAGCGCAAGGTCAGGGTCGTCGGGCCAACGTTCCTTCCCGACCCATCAGCGGCAATAGATCTGCAAGCTCCGGCCCCGAAGACCGTCCAGTAAGGGCAAGCCTGAGCGGCATGAACAGCGCCTTGCCCTTGCGGCCGGTCGCTTCCCTGATCTTGCCGGTCCAATCCTTCCAGACCGTCCCGTTCCACGGCTCCTCAGGCAGGAGATCGAGTGCCTGGTGGAGAAAATCGCGGTCGTCATCGGAAAATTCGGGCATCTCCTGCGGCCCTTCGCGCAGGACACGCCACCAGGCAATCGCATCAGCCAGCCGGTCGAGATTGCCGCGCACCGCCAGCCAGAACGGCTCGGCGTGTTCGCCGGAAATACCCAGCACCATCAACCGGTCCCGCGCCTCGGCGAACGGCATACGGTGCAACAGCACCCGGTTGAGCACGAACAGCTCGGCCGGATCGAACTTGGACGACGATTTCGAGGTCGCGGCCGGGTCGAAATGGCCGGCGAGTTCGGTCAGGTCATGCGCGGCCGCGACATTCTCCGATGTGCCGACCAGCACGGCCAGCGAAGCGACGGCCATCGGCTCGATGCCATCCTCGCGCAGGCTCTCGATGGAAAGCGCGCCGGTGCGCTTCGAGAGTCCCTCGCCCGAGACGGTGGTCAGGAGATTGTGGTGGCCGAAAACGGGCGGCTCGGCGCCCAGCGCCTTGAACAGGGCGATCTGCACTCCGGTGTTCGTGACATGATCGTCGCCGCGGATGACGTGGCTGATGCCCATCTCGATATCGTCGACGACGGAGGGCAGCGTGTAGAGATAGGTGCCGTCCTCGCGCACCAGCACCGGATCGGACAGCGAAGCCAGATCCACCGTCTCCTCGCCACGCACCAGATCGTCCCAGTGGATCTCGGTGCGCTCCGGCTGCAGCGGATCGCTGGAGAAATTGGGCAGCAGGAAGCGCCAGTGGGGCCTGCGCCCGTCGGCCTGATATTCGGCCACCTGCTCCGTCGTCAACGCCAGTGCTTCGCGGCCATAGACTGGCGGCAAGCCTCGCGTGCGGCGCACCTTGCGCCTGAGGTCGAGTTCTTCCGGCGTTTCGTAGCAGGCGTAAAGGACACCCGCAGCCTTCAGCCGCTCGACCGCCGCGTCATAGATTTCGAAGCGTCGCGACTGATACTCGGTGGCATCCGGGAAAATGCCCAGCCAGTGCAAGTCGTAAAGGATGGCGTCGGCGAATTCCTGCTTCGAGCGGGCGACGTCGGTGTCGTCGAAGCGCTGGATGAAACGGCCCTTGTTGTTGAGGGCAAACAACCAGTTGAACAGAGCGGTGCGCGCATTGCCGATATGGATGCGGCCGGTCGGTGACGGGGCGAAACGAACGGTAACTGTCATGAGCGGGGCGTACCGGATGCCTTTGTGATTGACAAGATGCGCCCCCGCGCCGTGCCGCAGACATAGAACATGGCGGCTGGAATGAAAAGACCGGGCCGGGCGTGCCTCAGGCCGCGCATGGCCGGCAGCGCCCCGAAGAGGTAAGTCGAAGGCGATCAGCGGCCGAAGTCGTCGGAACTGAGGCGGGTCCAGCGGTCGCCCATCAAGCCGCCGATAGCGATGTCGCCGGAGCGGACCGCCTCCGTGACCTCGGCGATTCGCGAGCGGACCATCGTCCCCCCGGCATAGCGGAAGATGAGATTCCTATAACCGAAGAGGTGGGAAATGAACGTGCCCTGGGTCTGCCCGCTGATGCCCACGCAGCCCATATCCCGCGCTGCGGCGACAAGGCCATCCAGCGTCGCGCCCCAGTGAGGTGCGGACGCCTGGATTTGCAACAGGTTCGCCATGTCGCCGGCTTGGCCGTAGAAGGCATAGCAGCCGACCATTCTGCCCGTCTCGTCGTAAGTCCCGCCAAAATGAAGCGGGCCGTCGGCCCGCTTCTCGGCCGCCAATGCGAGCAGCCGCGGCAGCTCGCCATCCCTCCAACTCGGCCGAAGAGCGTAATCCGACAGGAGGGCCGGCAGCCGCTCGGCAAATTGCGCGGCATTGATCGGCTCGGCATGGACCCGATGCGACGATGAAGGCTGGACGGGCGCTTCGAACCTTCGCTTCGTGAGAGCATCGAACGCCCTCGCGCAGGGTTCGAGTGCAAGGCGAGGCAGGCGGGGCCATTTACGGTGCAGTGCGGCGGCCGCCATCGCGGCTGGCCGGAAGATATAGGTCCATCCCAGACAATGGACCGGCAGGAGCTGGTATTTCATCGGACGCGCGAAGGCCAGGGATACCCGGTTGGCCGAATCCGTCAGCTGCAGATCGAATTCGCCTTGATGCAAGGCGCGCAGCAATTGCGGTCCGGCCGAGCCGTGATCGGCGCCAGGGTCGGCCATGAACGGACCGATGATCGCCGCATTCAATGCCGCTCCGTTGAGTTCGTAACGGGCTTTCAGGACGCCAAGGAACCCACCCAGATCGCCCTGTGGGTTGAACTGGACAAGGGCACTGCTCTCACCGGACTGGCCGGCGGGGTCAAGATAGATCTTTTTCATATACTCGGCCGTCTCCGCGATCGCGCGATCGAGGAGACGACCGCGACGCCGGCGAAACTTCGTCAGGAAGAGTGCGGCGACGCGTTCGAGATCTTCGGCGGCGAGCGGCCGAACCGAGCCATGCTGAGATTCCAGCACCGATGGCGCAGCCACCTTTTCCACGCCAGTAGTTCCGGAAGCAAGATGCATTGCGAAGACCGTTTAGGTTGCTTGTGCACCATACAACAACCAAAAGTAGAGGCAACGAATCTCGGTCGGTAACGTAAACAGACATCGCAAACCCGATATCTGAAAAAACGGCTTCACAGGCGGATTTGCTCAGCCCGCGCAAGCCGGGTGACAGGGCTCGGAAGTCTCGCAGCGCGTGATGGAGATGGCCTCCAGCCTAAGCCGGAGGCCATCTCGGGTCAGACCATGAGGCCCTTGGTCAGTTCCAGCGCCTGGCGCTCGAACAGGCGGCGGTAGATGCCGCCCTTCAGGCGGATCAACTCGTCATGCGAGCCTTCCTCGACGATCTTGCCGCGATCGAACACCAGCAGCCTGTCGAGCGCCCTCACCGTCGAAGCCGGTGCGCGATGACCAGCGTCGTGCGGCCGACCATCAGCCGTTCCATCGCCTGCTGGATCAGCACCTCCGATTCCGAATCGAGGCTCGATGTCGCCTCGTCCAGGATCAGGATGCGCGCGTCGGCCAGGAAAGCGCGGGCGATCGCCACGCGCTGACGCTCGCCGCCCGACAGTTTCACGCCACGCTCGCCGACCAGCGTGCCATAGCCTTTCGGCAGGTTGGCGATGAAATCGTGCGCGCTCGCCAGTCTCGCGGCATGCTCGATCTCCTCTTGGCTGGCGCCTGGCCTGCTATAGGCGATGTTTTCGGCCAGCGAACGGTGGAACAGGATCGGTTCCTGCTGGACGATGGCGATCTGGCCGCGCAGCGACGCCTGGGCGACCTGCGAGATACCTGGCCGTCGATCACTATCTTTCCCGCGTTCACGTCATAGAGCCGCTGGATGAGCTTGACGAAGGTGGTCTTGCCCGAGCCCGAGTGACCGACGAGCCCGACACGTTCACCCGGTGCGATATCCACCGAAAAGTCGCGATAGAGCGGCGACCGGTGATTGCCGTAGTGAAAGGTGACGTTGTCGAAGGCGATGTGGCCCTGCGTGATGGCAATAGGTCCGGCGCCGGGCCGATCTTCAATGCCGAGCGGTTCGGACTGAAAATCGACCAGTTCCTCCATATCGTTGATCGAACGCTGCAAATTGCGGATATGCGTGCCGATATCGCGCAAATAGCCTTGCAGCACGAAGAACGAGGTCAGCACGAAAGCGACATCGCCGGCGCTCGCCTGCCCCCACGACCACAGCATCAGCGCCAGGCCGATCACCGCGGCCCGCATGACCAGCAGCAGCACCCCTTGCGTTGTGCCGTTAATGGTGCCGCGCACCCAGGTGCGCCGTGTGCGCGCACGCCATTTGGCAACCACCCTGGCGAGGCGGCGCTCCTCGCGCTCCTCGGCGCCAAAGCCCTTGACCACGGCGTTGCAGCTCACCGCGTCGGCCAGCGAGCCACCGAGGCGCGTGTCCCATGTATTGGCAAGTCTTGCCGCCGGCGCCACATAGCCAAGCGACAGCATCGCCGTCACCATGATGAACAGCACGGAGCCAGCCGCGACCACCGCGCCCATCAGCGGCCAGAACCAGCCGAGCAGCAGCGTCGAGCCGAGGAGCATGACCACCGACGGCAGCAGCGCGATCAGGATGGTGTCGTTGAGCAGGTCGAGCGCCCACATGCCGCGCGTCACCTTGCGCACGGTCGAGCCGGCAAACGAGTTGGCATGCCAGTCGGTGGAAAAGCGCTGGACGCGGTGGAAGGCGTCGGCCGCGATGTCGGCCATCATCTTCAGCGTCAGTTCGACGATCGCCATGAAGGCAAGGTTGCGCAGCACGACGCCGGTGAGCGCCAGCGCCATCAGAATCAGGAATGCCGTCATCGCGGCATTCCAGGCAATCGCGTCCGCGCCGGCGCTGCTGGCGACGGCATCGACCAGCCGGCCGGAATAGAGCGGTGTCAGCACGTCGGCCAGCGTCGACAGCAGGAAACCGCCCATGATCAGCGAAAGCCGCCAGGGCTGGCGCCGCCAATGGATGAGCGTGAACCCAAGAACACTGCGAAAGGCGCTCGCGCGCAAATCGATCTTAAAGCGAGCCATGATGTCATTCGGGCGCAAACGAGCCCGATCCCAGTAAGGTCGAAAATTGATAAACCGCGCCGGGCAATTGCCCATGAATGCGGAGGTTCGGCTATGGTTGGTCGCCCGCCCAATGGGCGGCGACCGGCAGCGGCAAATGCCTTTTCTGCGTCCGGAATGGTTCCGATAGTTCGGAACACCGGCTCAGACCTAGGCTTCGCGGCCTCGCATAACGATGTCAAATCCTGGCATTCGGTCCTCCCTGAAGGGAATCGCGGAGAGGTCGTTATAGGGACGCTTCGATCGTTCGCCAAGGCAAGCCATGGCCAAAAGCAGTGCTGGACCAGCCGATGAGGCGATTTTGCAACAGTCGCGACTGGTGCCTGTCGTCGTCGCGCGTTGCTTACCCGGCAGACACCGCACGATCGAGGCGCATGTATCGTCCATCCGTCGATGCCTTGAAGCCCAGTCTTTCATAGACCCCATGCGCGTCGCTGGTCGACAGGCTCCAGTGCGAGACGGTGCTGAGTTCAGGATGATCGATGAGTGCCCGCACCAGCCGCAAGCCAATGCCTTGCCCGCGATGTTCGGGCCAGATGATGATGTCGGCGAGATAGGCGAATACCGTGCGGTCGGTGATCGCCCGGCCGAAACCGACCTGCTTGCCAGCGATGTAAGCGGCGGCGCAGAACGAGTTGGCAAAGGCTCGGCGATGAAACGCATCGCTGCGTCCAGCTCCCCAGTAGCTCGCCATCAACAGGTCGGAGGTCGCGCGGAAATCGATGCGTGACAGGTCGAAGCTGATCTCACAGTCCGGCATGATGGCACTCTCGCCGCGGTCTCGCGCACTCTCGCTCAGCAGGCGAAAGGACGCCTATCCACGATCCCTGAAACGGTTGGTGATGGGATAGCGGCGGTCGCGGCCAAAATTCTTCCTGGTGATTTTTACACCCGGCGCCGCCTGCCGGCGCTTGTATTCGGCGATGTAGAGCAGATGTTCGATGCGTGTCACCGTCGCCCGGTCATGGCCGCGCGCGACGATGTCGTCGACGCCCATCTCGTTCTCGACCAGGCATTCCAGAATATCGTCCAGCACCGGATAGGGCGGCAGCGAATCCTGGTCGGTCTGGTTCTCACGCAATTCGGCCGACGGCGCCTTGTCGATGATGTTCTTCGGGATCACCTCGCCCGAAGGCCCGAGCGCGCCCGGCGGCACATGGCTGTTGCGCCAGCGCGACAGCGCATAGACCTGCATCTTGTAGAGGTCCTTGATCGGATTGAAGCCACCGTTCATGTCGCCATAGAGCGTGGCGTAGCCGACCGACATCTCACTCTTGTTGCCTGTGGTGACGACCATCGAGCCGAACTTGTTGGAGATCGCCATCAGGATGGTGCCGCGCGCGCGGCTCTGCAAATTCTCCTCGGTGATGCCTTCCTTGGTGCCTTCGAACAACTGCGTCAGCGTGTGCAAAAATCCTTCGACCGGCTCGAAGATCGGCACGATGTCATACCGGCAGCCAAGTGCGCGGGCGCAGTCCTCGGCATCCTTGAGCGAGTCCTTCGAGGTGTAGCGGTAAGGCATCATGACGGCGCGCAGCCGCTCCTCGCCGAGCGCGTCGACCGCAAGGGCCGCACAGATCGCCGAATCGATGCCGCCGGACAGGCCGAGCACCACATTCTTGAAGCCGTTCTTGTTGACGTAGTCGCGCAAGCCAAGCATGCAGGCGCGGTAGTCGGCCTCCTCCTTGTCCGGGATTTTCGACATCGGTCCTTCCGAGCAGACCCAGCCATTGTCCGCACGTTTCCAGGTGGTGACGTCGACCGCGTCCTCGAACTGGCTCATCTGGAAGGCGAGCGTCTTGTCCGCGCCGATGGCGAAGGAGGCGCCGTCGAAGATCAGCTCGTCCTGGCCGCCGAGCTGGTTGGCATAGATCATCGGCAAGCCGCATTCGATGACTTGCTTGATGACGACCTGGTGGCGAACGTCGATCTTGGCGCGATAATAGGGCGAGCCGTTCGGCACCAGCAGGATTTCCGCGCCGCTTTCGGCCAGCGTCTCGCAGATGCCGACCTCGCCCCAGATGTCTTCGCAGATCGGGACACCGATGCGCACGCCACGGAAGTTGACCGGCCCCTGGATCTCGGGCCCGGCCTGGAAAACGCGCTTCTCGTCGAACTCGCCGTAATTGGGCAGGTCGAGCTTGTAGCGTTCGGCGATGATCTTGCCGCCATCGGCGAAGACGATGGAATTATGCGTGCCGCTCTTGCGCTTCAGCGGCGTGCCGATGATGACGCCCGGACCACCGTCGGCGGTATCGGCGGCAAAATCCTGTGCCGCCCGCTCGCATGCCCTGAGGAAGGCCGGCTTCAGCACCAGGTCCTCCGGCGGATAGCCGGCGAGGAAAAGCTCGGTGTAGAGCACGAGATCGGCGCCCTGGCGGGCAGCATCCGCCCTCGCCTCTCGCGCCTTGGCAAGATTGCCAGCGACATCGCCGACCGTCGGGTTGAGCTGGGCAATGGCGATACGCAGTATGTCGAGTTTTTTGGTCATGCCTGCTGACTTAGCGCGGCGGAATTCGCCCCGCAATGGCGTTCGCTTGGACCAATTCAGACCGTCAATCGTCGCCCATATACTCGCGCAGCGATTGCGGCGAATGGTTCTCTCCGATCGACATCGCCAGGATGCGCGAAATGTGCCGGCGCGGCAGGCCCGTCTCCTTCACCCATCGATTGATCTGGGCCTGGATCTTGTCGAGATCCTTCTTCGATGTCGGGTTCTCGGCGATGTCGAGGCCCGCGTCGCGAAGGGCGGCGGCCATATCGGCCGAAATGACGAAAGCGTCCCAGCCCAGCCAGCGCAGGAAATACTGGCCGGTGTTGCCGCCGAGCCGGCTGCCATGCTTGCCGAGATAGGCCATCAGCCCGACCTGGTCGTCGGCGGGCCAGTCGGCGAGGAACCGGCCGAAACCGCGATGCTCCCTGGACACGCGCTCGACGAAGGCGGCGTTGTCGCGAACGGATTTGATCTTCTGCGGATTGCGCACGATGCGTTGATCCGAAGCCAGGTCGTGCCAGAAATCGTCAGGCTGGAACAGCAACCGCTTGGGTTCGAAGCGCAGGAACGCCTCTTCGAATCCAGGCCATTTCTGCTCGATGACCCGCCAGACGAAACCGGCTGCGAAGACGCGCTCGGCCATCGTCGAGAGGATGCGGTCATCGGTGATGTCGGCCACCGCCGCATTGTCGGGCATCGGCCCCAACAGGGAGGTCAGTTCCGCCTCGCCGCCCTTGCGATTTGCCGCGCGAGCGCGAATTTTCTTGAAGTCGGCCATCGGTCCCTCTCGGTTCGCCTCAATCTAGCACTTCCCGCCTGGGCCGGCAGCCTCTACCTCTAGCGCAGCAAAGCGCTTGGAGACAGCCATGAACAAGACGATCGACGATCTGGCGAACCGCTGGCTGAAGCGTAAGCCGGATGGACTGAGCCAGCTGGAAAGCCGGGTGCTGCAAAGCACCATCGAGCGTACCACCATCACCAGGGACACCAACAAGGCCGTCGCCTTCCATCAGACCTTTGGCGACCGCCTTGCCGATACGATTGCCCGCATCGGCGGCTCCTGGTCCTTCATCCTGACCTTCATCGCCTTCCTGGTCGTCTGGACATCAGGCAATGTCTGGCTGTTGTCACGCGATGCGTTCGACCCCTACCCCTTCATCTTCCTCAACCTCGTGCTGTCGATGATCGCCGCCCTGCAGGCGCCGGTGATCATGATGGCGCAGAACCGCCAGACCGAACGCGACCGCATCGATGCCGCCCACGACTACGAGGTCAATCTGAAGGCCGAGATCGAGATCATGGCGCTGCATGAGAAACTGGACGAATTGCGCCACAGCCAGATCATCGGCATGCGCGACGAGATCGTGCGGCTGGCGGAAGTGGTCAAGCGGATCGATGAAAGACTGTCACAGCAGTCGGCGTCATGACCGAGGCGATCCACCATTTCATCGAACAATACGGGTTGCTGGCGGTTTTTCTCGGCTGCGTGGCCGAAGGCGAAAGTGCCGCGATCCTGGGTGGCTTCTTCGCACACCAACATGTTTTCGTGCTGTGGCATGCCTTTGCCGCGGCAGCGCTGGGCGCCTTCGCCGGCGATACCTTCTTCTTCATCCTCGGCAGGAGTTTCGCCGATAATCGCCATGTCGTCAGGCTGCGTCGGCGGCCCGGCTTTCGCCGCGCCTACCGTCTGCTCAACACCCATCCCAACATATTCGTGCTGTCGAACCGCTACATTTACGGCATGCGCCTGGTCGGCGGCGTCGCGGCCGGCCTTTCGACCATAGCGGCGCCCCGCTTCGTCATCCTCAACGCTATCTCATCGGTGATCTGGGCAGTGCTGTTCAGCACGATCGGCTATGTCTTCGGATTGGGAGCCGAACAGTTGATCGGCCAGGCGCTGATGCGCCACGAGCGGCTGTTCGTCGGGCTTGGCATCGGCCTTGCCGTGGCCGTGCTTGCCTGGCTTGCCGCCCGCCACATCGCCAAGCGGGAGCGCGCCAAGGAGGTTTGACCGGTTAGTCGATGCCGAGCGCCCGATCACCCCGATCGAGAATGAGCGGGATGATCAGGTCCTCCTCATCGGCGAGATGCCGGGTCAGCATCGCGATCAGCCGGCTGTTTTCGTCGGCGTAGGCATCGGCGGCGAAGCGCTGCTTGTCCTCACTCTCCTGAAGTGTGCGGATGAAGGCATTCGCCGCCTCGGCGTTGCGCTCCAGTCCTTCGTGGATCGTGTGGTGATCGGCATCGAGAATGTCGAAGCCGCGTTTCAGACGGGGCTCCGCCTTGGCGAAGGCCGGGAAATACTGGTAGTCCTCGACATTGTGGTGGCCATCGAGATCCCGAGAAAATGGTTGAGGCGCGGTGCGAACCAGCGCGCGAAATCGGGAGCAGCCAGTCTGCCTTCGCGATAGTTGCCAATGCCGTGGCTGCAGCGGCACGACATGTTCCGCGAACTCGGCGGCATGCTCACCGGCGTTCGAGAAGCGAGGAATTCGTGACCTCTGCCATGACGGTCTCCTTTGGTGACTGTCATATAGGGATCAAAGTCTCAGATCGGCACCCCGGTAATGCGTTCGATCAGGGCAATGCCCCAGACGCCGCCAGCGATCACGACCGAAATCAGCACCGCCAGCGAGCCACAATCCTTGGCCAGCTGGATGTCGACATTGAACTCGCGGCTGAACGCGTCGCATGCCGCCTCGATGCCGGTGTTCAGAACCTCGACCATGATCAGCAGCAGCACCGCGCCGATCAGCAAGGCATAACCACGCCAGGAGACCGAAATGAACCATCCGGCCGGCAAGGCGAGCGCCAGCAGCATCAGCTCCTGCTGGAATGCCTTCTCATGAGCGGCCAGCTTGCGAAACGCCCGCACCGAATTGATAAAAGCATCGATCAGCCGTTGCATGCCAAGGCCCCTCTCGGAATCACCGGCCCGGGATAAAGCAATGCTCCGATCAATGGAATAAGGCGGATCGTCCAAATTTCATTCGGCGACCGGTATGGATGGCGTCGACTTTTCAAACTGCGGCAGCCCGTCGTCTATCGAATAATAGTCGCCCTTGTCGCCGACGAAGATATGACATTCGCCCTTGAGCGCGGTCGGCTTGTCGAACGATCCCGCCATGACCGAAATATAGTCCTGATCCATTGCCTTCCAGAACAGCACCGATCCGCATGCCTTGCAGAAGCCGCGCCTGGCAAAGGCGGATGCTTCATACCAGGTGATGCTTTCCGCCCCTTCGATCGCGATGTCGGCATCGGCGACATTGGTCGCGGCATAGAAATGCCCACTCTGTTTGCGACATTGCGAACAATGGCAGTAGACAACGCCACGCAGCGCCCCGCTTGTCCGGAAGCGGACCGCTCCGCACAGGCATGATCCCTGGTGGTTGTTGCTCATTTCGGCACTCCTCGAAGAAACCTCGTCTCCAGCATCCTTGTCAGGATTCCAGCTTCGCGGTGGTTACGCGCAAGCAAATACGACATCGATTGGCGCGCCGAATTCGAAATTCAGTTTCATTTGCGGCGACACACCGCGGAATTCCGAATTCAAGACCACCAAACAGGGGCGTCGTCCCGGGATGGCGGTGCAAAAATTCATGCGTTTACAGCCACAGGTAGAGGAAACCTGTGGAAGTCGGGCGGATTAAGGAAACTTTAGCGCCGACGCAAGTATGATCTTCACAAGCGAAGGGCGCAGGTGGGGACGCGCCTCTTCGCAAGATGTTCTGGCGCACCGGGTAGCGCTCCCCAGGTCGGCGATCAATGGACCCGCGAATTCTGGCCGGGATCCGAGGGGAAGAGTGAATCAGACATGCAGCCGGCAGCAGCCTCGACCGAACGAAACACCGATATCGCAACCACCGTTGTCGCCACCATGCGCCAGCTTGGCATCCTCGGCCTGCCACGCAACTATGAGATTTTCTATGAGGCCTTGAGCGGCACCAACCGCGAACTCAGCCTCGCCGTCGTATCGCTGAGCAACCGGCCGACGCAGGACGAGCTGGATCAGATCGGACGCACCTTCTTCGCCCATAACCATGGCCCCGGCATCGTCGAGCATGCCAGGGACGTCATCGCCCGCGAGCTCGAAGAGGTCGCGTCGCTCCTGCGCAGCGAACGCAGCCACATCGAAAAATACGGCAGAATCCTCGATGAGACATCGAGCGGCCTGACCAACCGCAGCCTGCTCTCCCAGGATCTTCTGCAAAAAATCGCCAATGCAATGACCATCGCGACCAATTCGACGATCGATCACGGCCGGCAGATCGCCTCGACGCTGAGCGACAAGACGGCCGAACTCGAGAGCGTCAAGTCGAAGCTCGAGGAATACAAGCGGCTGGCCGACACGGATCCGTTGACCCAGATCTGGAATCGCCGCGCCTTCGACAAGGAAATCACCAGGATCTACAACAGCAACAAGGGTATCCTGTTCAATGCCCTGGTGCTTGTCGACATCGATCGGTTCAAGGACATCAATGACCGCTACGGCCATCCCGTCGGCGACAAGATCATCCAGATCATCGCCGAGATTTTCCGGACCAGCATTCGCGGCGACATGTTCGTCGCCCGCACCGGCGGCGAGGAGTTCGCGCTGATCATCGAGGGCGCCAGCGAGGACGCGACCTACGAGATCGCGGAACGCATCCGCACGCTGATCGAGCAGACCCCCTTCACCAGCAGCCAGACCGGCATGAATTACGGCACCGTGACGGTATCGATGGGTATCTGCATGGCATCCGAGGCCGAAGGCCCCGAAGACCTCTACACCAAGGCGGATCGGGCGCTCTATCGCTCGAAAGTCAGTGGCCGCAACCGCGTCACCAGGCATTCGGCCATGGCCGGCCGCGCCGGCAAGAGCTGGCTGCTCTACAAGCAAGACTGAAGCCTGCGCTTTTCGCCGGCCGCGCCAGCACGGTCGGAGGCACAAACAAAAAAGCCGAAAATGGAAAAGGCGCCGGGTTTCCCAGGCGCCTTTTGCTTCATCGGTCCAATTGCCAGGCTCAGCCGTTCGCGACTTGCTTGTGCTGCACCGGATGGCTCTTCTTCAACAGATCCGAGACCAGGAAGGCCAGTTCGATCGCCTGGTCGGCATTGAGGCGCGGATCGCAATGGGTGTGGTAGCGGTCCTGCAACTCCTCGGCCGTGATGGCGCGCGCGCCACCGGTGCATTCGGTGACGTTCTTGCCGGTCATCTCGACATGGATGCCGCCCGGATGGGTACCTTCGGCGCGGTGCACCTCGAAGAAGGTCTGCACCTCCTTCAGGATGCGATCGAAGGGCCGCGTCTTGTAGCCGGCGGCTTCGATGGTGTTGCCGTGCATCGGATCCGACGACCAGACCACGCTGCGGCCTTCCTTCTGCACCGCGCGCACCAGCTTCGGCAGATGGTCGGCAACCTTGTCGGAACCGAAGCGGGCGATCAGCGTCAGCCGCCCCGGCTCGTTCTCGGGGTTCAGCAGGTCGATCAGTTCCAGCAGGCCGTCCGGCGTCAGCGACGGACCGCATTTCAGCCCGAGCGGATTCTTGATGCCGCGGCAATATTCGACATGCGCATGGTCGGGCTGGCGCGTGCGGTCGCCGATCCAGATCATGTGGCCCGACGTGGCGTACCAGTCGCCGGAGGTCGAATCGACACGGGTCAGCGCTTCCTCGTAGCCGAGCAGCAGCGCCTCGTGGCTGGTGTAGAAGTCGGTTTCGCGCAGCGCGAAATTGGTTTCGGACGTAATGCCGACCGCGCGCATGAAATCCATCGTCTCGGTGATGCGGTTGGCAAGCGACTCGTATTTCTCGCCTTGCGGGCTGTCGGAGACGAAGCCGAGCATCCAGCGATGCACGTTCTCCAGGCTGGCATAGCCTCCCTGCGCGAACGCACGCAGAAGATTAAGGGTCGCCGCCGACTGGCGGTACGCCATTTCCTGGCGGGCAGGATCAGGGATGCGGGACTTGGCGTCGAATTCGATGCCGTTGATGATGTCGCCGCGATAGCTCGGCAGCGTCACCTCGCCCTTGGTCTCGTTGTCGGACGAGCGCGGCTTGGCGAACTGGCCGGCGACGCGGCCGACCTTCACCACCGGCTGCGCGCCGGCGAAGGTCAGCACGACCGACATTTGCAGGAAGACGCGGAAGAAGTCGCGGATGTTGTCCGCGCCATGTTCGGCAAAACTCTCGGCGCAGTCGCCGCCCTGGAGCAGGAAGGCCTCACCGGCGGCGACGGTAGCCAATTGCTTCTTCAGCTTGCGCGCCTCGCCGGCAAAGACCAGCGGCGGAAAGGTGGCGAGTTGGGCTTCCGTGTTCTTCAGCGCTGCAAGGTCCGGATAGGCGGGAACCTGCTTGATCGGCTTTGCTCTCCACGAATTCGGCGACCATTTCGTCATCGCTGCACCCAACGCTCTTTCCGGCGAACACCCTTGCCCGCCATTTCCAGCCCCTAAATGGGGTGGCGGCTCCATACACGAAGCCGATTTCCTATTCTAGACCGGAATTTCGGTGCTGGCGAATGGCTTGACGCCCCCAGGACGGGCCGGAAGGCGAGATCAGGCCGCCTTCTCCGCCAACTTCGCCAATTGCGTCATGACCACAGCCGAGCCCGCCAGGCGCTTTTCGGCATTTGGCCAATCGCGCGCGAAGACCACGCTATGGTCCGGCCTGATCTTGGCCAGCGAACCCTGCTCGCCAATATACTTGACCAGTCCGACGGGATTGGGGAATTCGCGCTTGCGGAAATGGATGACGACACCTTTCGGCCCGGCGTCGAGCTTCTCGACATTGGCCTTGCGGCAGAGCGCCTTGATGAAGACGATCTTCAAGAGATGCTTCACCTCGTCCGGCAGCGGGCCGAAACGGTCGATCAACTCGGCGCCGAAGGCGTCGATTTCCTCGGTGGTTTCGAGATCGCCGAGACGACGATAAAGCGCCAGCCTGAGCTGCAGGTCCGGCACGTAGCCTTCCGGGATCATCACCGCCGTACCGACGGCGATCTGCGGCGACCAGCCGCCGTCCTGGACCTCGCCGGAATCCTTCACCTCGGCGACCGCCTCCTCCAGCATCTGCTGGTAGAGCTCGAAGCCGACCTCCTTGATGTGCCCGGACTGTTCTTCGCCCAGAAGATTGCCAGCGCCCCTGATGTCGAGATCATGGCTGGCGAGTTGGAAACCGGCGCCCAGCGTGTCGAGCGATTGCAGCACCTTCAGTCGGCGCTCGGCCGTGTCGGTCAGCTT
The DNA here is from genome assembly GCF_004791315.1 of Mesorhizobium sp. M8A.F.Ca.ET.208.01.1.1. Lineage (NCBI taxonomy): Bacteria > Pseudomonadati > Pseudomonadota > Alphaproteobacteria > Hyphomicrobiales > Phyllobacteriaceae > Mesorhizobium > Mesorhizobium sp. M8A.F.Ca.ET.208.01.1.1. Next base: position 822,692 of record NZ_SRUT01000001.1, on the reverse strand, counting down.
GCGGTTGGCCGGCAGGGTGAACAGCGCATAGGCGCGCACCTTCGAGCGCCCGACGCGGCCGCGCAACTGGTAGAGCTGCGACAGGCCGAACATGTCGGCGCGATGGATGATCAGCGTGTTGGCGGTCGGGATGTCTAGGCCCGATTCGACGATGGTGGTCGACAGAAGCACGTCGTACTGCCCGTCATAGAAGGCGTTCATGATGTCATCGAGTTCGCCAGGCGGCATCTGCCCATGGGCCACCGCCACCTTCAGCTCGGAAACGGATTCCTTAAGGAAATCATGGGTTTCAGCGAGATCGCTGATCCGCGGAACCACATAGAAGGAATGGCCACCGCGGTAGCGCTCGCGCAGCAGCGTCTCGCGGATGACCAGCGGATCGAAGGGCGAGATGAAGGTGCGCACCGCCATGCGGTCGACCGGCGGCGTGGCGATCAGCGACAGTTCCCGTACGCCGGTCAGGGCCAGTTGCAGAGTGCGCGGAATCGGCGTCGCCGACAGCGTCAGGACGTGCACGTCGCTCTTCAGATCCTTCAGCCGTTCCTTGTGCTTGACGCCAAAATGCTGCTCCTCGTCGATGATCAGCAGGCCGAGATTCTTGAACGAGATCGACGACCCGAGCAGCGCATGGGTGCCGACGACGATGTCGACCTGCCCCTCGGCCAGGGCCTTCTTCGTTTCGGCGAGTTCCTTGGCGCCGACCAGCCGCGAGGCCTGGGCGACGCGGATAGGGAGCCCCGAGAAACGCTGCGAGAATGTCTTGAAATGCTGGCGCGACAACAGAGTTGTCGGCACCACCACCGCGACCTGAAACCCTTCCATCGCCGCGATGAAGGCGGCGCGCAGCGCCACCTCGGTCTTGCCGAAGCCGACGTCACCGCAGATCAGCCGGTCCATCGGCTTGCCCGCGCCAAGGTCGTCGCGCACCGAATCGATCGCGGTCTGCTGGTCGTCGGTTTCCTCGTAGGGGAAACGAGCGGCAAACTCGTCATAGAGGCCTTCGGCCGGCACCAGCGCCGGCGCGGCGCGCATCTGCCGTTCGGCGGCGATGCGGATCAGCTGCCCGGCCATATCGAGCAGCCGCCGCTTCAGCTTGGCCTTGCGCGACTGCCAGGCGCCGCCGCCGAGCTTGTCCAGTGTTGCCTCGGCTGTGTCGGAGCCGTAGCGCGACAAAAGCTCGATGTTTTCCACCGGCAGGAAAAGCCGGTCGTCGCCGGCATAGTGGATTTCCAGGCAGTCATGCGGCGCGCCGACCGCTTCGATCGTGCGCAGGCCGATGAAGCGGCCAATGCCGTGGTCGGCATGGACGACAATGTCGCCGGCCGACAGGGCCGAGGCCTCGGCAATGAAGTCGGACGCGCGCTTCTTGCGCTTCGAACGCCGGATCAGCCGATCACCCAGAATGTCCTGTTCGGCGACAACGACCAGCTTGTCGGTCTCAAAGCCGGATTCCAGCGGCAACACGGCCAATGCAGCCTGTCCCGGCTCGAGCTGTTCGGCCTCGGCCAGCGTCTCGACCTGTTTGAGATTGCCGAGATGGTGCTCGGCCAGGATCTGGCCAAGCCGGTCGAGCGAGCCTTCGGTCCAGCCGGCGATGACGACCCGGCGGCGCGCCGCGCGCTCGTCGGCTATGTGCCGGACGACGACATCAAAGACATTGACGTTCGGATCGGCTCGCTCCTCGACGAAGCTGCGGCCATGCCGCGAACCGGCGTGGAAGACTTTCTTACCCCCTACGTCGGGCGCATCGAACACGGTAAAGTCGATGTCCTCGCGCTCGCCAAGCGAAGCCTTGAGATTCTCCGGCGAGAGGTAGAGCAGGTCCGGCGCAACCGGCTTGTAGGGCACCGCGTCCTTGAGCGCCCCGTCAGCCTGCTTTTTGCGCGCCTCGTAGTGGTCGAGGATCAGCGTATGACGTTCGGCAAGCGCCTCATGCGCCAGATGGTCGAAAACCACGGGTGCGTCGGGCAGGTAATCGAACACCGTCTCCAGCCGTTCGTAGAAGAACGGCAGCCAATGCTCCATGCCCGCGAAGCGCCGCCCCTCGCTGACCGCGGCGTAGAGCCCGTCGTCACGCGATGGCGCGCCGAAGGCCTCGATATAGGCGCGGCGGAAGCGGCTGATGGTTTCGGGCGTCAGCGCCACTTCGCTCATCGCCTGCAGCGCCATCGATTTGCGCTGGCCAGTGGTGCGCTGCGTGGCGGCGTCGAAGACGCGGATCGATTCCAGCGTGTCGCCGAAGAAATCAAGTCGCAGCGCCTCGGTCCAGCCGGGCGCGAAGAGGTCGAGAATGCCGCCGCGCACCGCGAATTCGCCAATGCCTCGCACGGTCGGCACGCGTTCGAATCCCGACGTCTCCAGCCGCGCGATCAGCGCATTCATGTCGATCTGGTTGCCGGGTCTGGCGTGGAAGGTCTGCGCCTCGACAAGCTCCGCGGGCGGGATACGCTGCAGCAACGCATTGGCGGTGGTGAGAATGACGGCACGATGCGGTTTCTTCGCCAGCGCGATCATGGCGGTCAGCGCATCGAGGCGCTTGGCGGCGGCATCGGAACCCGGCGACACACGGTCGTATGGCAGGCAGTCCCAGGCAGGCAGCTCCAGCACGGGCAGGCCGGGTGCGACGAAGGACAGCGCCTCGATGATGGAAGGCAGGCGCTGGCCGTCGCGGGCCACGAACAGCACCGGCTTGTCGGGTGCGATCTCGAGCGCCGTCTGGACCAGCGCGAAGGCCTCGTAGCCATCGGCGACACCGTCGACGATGAACTGGCCGGTGCGGCCCTTCGGCAAGCCAATGGTAGGAATGAGAGCCATCAAATCACGGTCTTGGTTGTCGCAATTCCCATGGGAAAACCGCTTCACTTTTCCTGGAATTGCTTGTGTTTAGAAAGTCTTGTGTTCAGAAAGTCATGGTCCGGCGGGACGCCAGGATCTTTTGCAGGACGGCACAGTCGATCTCCGCCGGCACCGGGCGTTCGCCAGTGACCAGCGGCAGGAATTCGGTGTCGGAAATGTCGAGGAGCCTCTCATATTGGTCGATTTCCTCGGCGGTCAAGGTGCCTATCTCGGCATCGGCGAAGGTGCCGAGGATGAGGTCCATCTCGCGCATGCCGCGATGCCAGGAGCGGAACAACAGCTTGCGGCGATGGGCGTCCAGACCCTCGCTTGATCGTTTCGTTCCGGTCATTGTGCCGCATCCTCGCTTCAAGCGGCGCATATAGCGTGGATAGTGGGCGGTGTCAGCCTTGCGCTGCGGCCGTCGCGACATAAGCTGACATCATGCGTCCTTCCATCCTCGATCCCCTGTTTGTCCCGATCACTTCGCTTGCCGGCATCGGACCGAAGGTCGGTGCGTTGATCGAGAAGGTCGTGGCGGCCGACCTCGGCGATCGCGCAGCGCGTGCCGGCGATCTCTTGTTCGTGCTGCCGCACACCGTCATCGACCGCCGCAACCGGCCGGGCATCGCACTCGCGGCCGAAGGCGCCATCGTGACGCTCGAGCTGCGCATAGACCGCCACCAGCCGCCGCCGCGCGGCAACAAATCGGTGCCCTACCGGGTCTACGCCCATGATGATACCGGCGAAATCGGTCTGACGTTCTTCCATGCCCATGCCGCCTATCTCGAAAAGGCAATGCCGGTGGGCGAGAATGTCGTGGTGTCAGGCCGCATGGAATGGTTCAACGGACGCCCGACCATGGTCCACCCCGACCATATCGCACTCGCCAATGAAGCCGAGAACCTGCCGCTGGTCGAGCCGGTCTATCCGCTGACCGCGGGGCTGTCGGGCAAGGTTTTGCGCCGTGCCATCGGCCAGGCGCTCGGCCGCCTGCCGGACCTGCCGGAATGGCAGGACGATGCCTTCATGCGCCGCCAGGGCTTCGCGTCCTTCGGCGACGCGCTGACCCGCATCCATTATCCCGCCGACCCGATCGATGTCGCGGTCGAAGGGGCTGCATGGCGCCGCCTCGCCTATGATGAATTGCTCGCCGGCCAGGTTTCGCTGGCCCTGGTGCGGGCAAAGGTGCGACGCCTGTCAGGCCGACCGCTCGTCGGCGATGGCCGCATCGTCGAGAAGCTGCGTGCGGCCCTGCCCTATTCGCTTACCCCCTCGCAGGAATTCGCGCTCGCCGAAATCAACGCCGATCTCGCCGACCCCGAGCGCATGCTGCGGCTGCTGCAAGGCGATGTCGGCTCGGGCAAGACGGTCGTGGCGCTCCTGGCCATGGCACGCGCCGTCGAGGCCGGCGGCCAGGGAGCGCTGATGGCGCCGACCGAAATCCTGGCGCGCCAGCATCTGGCGACGATCACTCCGCTTGCCGCCAAGGTCGGATTGCGCATCGCCATCCTGACCGGCCGCGAAAAGGGCCGCGAGCGAGTCGAAACACTGGCGGGTCTCGCCAGCGGCGAAATCGACATCGTCGTCGGCACCCATGCGCTGTTTCAGGAAACGGTCAGCTTCCACGATCTGGTCCTGGCCGTCATCGACGAGCAGCATCGCTTCGGCGTCCACCAGCGGCTTGCCATCACCGCCAAGGGCGACGCGCCAGACATGCTGGTGATGACCGCGACCCCCATCCCGCGCACGCTGGTGCTGACCGCTTTCGGCGACATGGATGTGTCGAAGCTGACGGAAAAACCAGCCGGCCGCCAGCCGATCCGCACCGTCACGCTGCCGCTCGAACGGCTCGACGAACTGGTCGGCCGCATGCTCGATGCCGTCGCGGATGGCCAGAAAATCTATTGGATCTGTCCCCTGGTCGAGGAGTCCGAAGAGATAAAACTGATGTCGGCCGAGGATCGTTTCGCCTCGCTGAAGCCGCTGTTCGGCGACCGCATCGGCCTTGTCCATGGCCGCATGAAGGGTGCCGAGAAGGACGAGGCGATGCGCGCCTTCAAGCAGGGCGAGACGCGCCTCCTGATCGCCACCACTGTCATCGAGGTCGGCGTCGACGTGCCTGACGCCACGATCATGGTCATTGAGCATGCCGAGCGATTCGGTCTCGCCCAATTGCACCAGCTGCGCGGCCGGGTCGGGCGCGGCGATATCAAGTCATCCTGCGTGCTGCTCTACAAGGACCCGCTCAGCGAAACCGCCAAACGCCGGCTGTCGGTGATGCGTGAGACGGAGGACGGCTTCCTGATCGCCGAGGAGGACCTGAAATTGCGCGGCGAAGGCGAATTGCTCGGCACGCGCCAGTCCGGCACGCCGGGTTTCCAGGTGGCGCGGATCGAGGCGCATGCCGACCTTCTCGAAGCCGCGCGAGACGATGCCAGGCTGATCCTGTCGCGCGACCCCGAACTGCAATCGGATCGCGGCGAGGCGCTGCGGCTCCTGCTCTACTTGTTTGGCCGCGACGAGGCCGTGCGGCTCCTGCGCGCCGGATGAGGGCTTAGCGGCGGATTGGCCAGGGTTCCGTTGATCGGCTTACCGTTCAGCGTCACCAATTTCGTCTTTACCTCAGGGGCCACCAACCCGGCCGACACGATCAGCTTGGCGCCGTCCTCGATCGTCATGTCGAGCGGCACGATGTCGGATTTGGGCACATACATCAGGAAACCGGTCGTCGGGTTCGGCGTGCACGGCATGAACACGGCGATCAGCGGATCGCCTTCCTGGTCGAGCTTCTGATTGATCTCGGTTTCCTTCTCGCTGGCGACAAACACCAGCGACCACACACCCTTGCGTGGATATTCGACCAGCCCAACCTGACGGAACATGTCGCCCTTGTTCGACAGCACGGTCTCGAAAATCTGCTTCAGCGAGCCATAGATGCCGCGCACCAGCGGCATGCGGCCAAGCAGGCGCTCGCCAAATCCGACGATGGCGCGGCCGACAATGTTGGCGGCGAGAAAACCGATCAGCGTTATCAGGATCAGCGCGACGATCAGCCCGAACCCCGGAACCGGGAACGGCAGGTAGGTATCGGGGCTGTAACGCGCCGGGATATAGGGTTTGACCCAGGAATCGACCCAGCCGATGAACGACCATGCGATATAGGCGGTGATCGCCAGTGGGGCGCAGACGACGAAGCCCGTGAGGAAATAGTTCCTCAACCGGGTCATGCCGGAGGTCTTCGGAGCATCGGACATGGTTCACCGGGCGCGCGGGTTGCGGCGCAACATTAGTGAACCGGAAGACGGTTTGGAACTGCGAAGTTTTTAAAGGTCCTTTTATGCGGCTGCTTCCAGCGGCGCGATCTTCTCAAGTTCAGGCGCCAGCTTTTTCGCCTCGGTCTCAAGTTCGTAAGCCTGCTGAAAATTCATCCAAAATTCAGGCGTGGTGTTGAAAAACCTGGCGAGGCGAAGGGCCGTGTCGGGAGTTAAGCCGATCTCCTCTTTGGCAATGCGTTCAATACGGGTGCGCGGAAGATTGAGCTTTTTCGCCAGCGCGCCCGCACTCATACCGAGCGGCACGAGATATTCTTCGCGCAGGAATTCTCCAGGATGAACTGGACGTGCGAACTTGAGCATAGTTCAGGACTCCTCAAAGTTCAGGGCAAGTGCCCGCTCAATGGTAATCGACGATCTCCACGTCTTCAGCGCCGGCAACAGTCCATCTGAAGCAGATGCGCCACTGGTCGTTGATGCGAATTGAATGTTGCCCAACGCGACTCCCTTTCAGGGCTTCCAGATGATTTCCGGGTGGCGATCGAAGGTCGCTCAGTTGGGCAGCGTTGGCGATCGCGCGAAGACGACGTTCGCCACGAGCAACCAAATCCGGCGGAAAGCCTTTTGGCGCCTTCCCTTCGGCAACCGCTTCGACCGCCTTGCCTTTGAACGAAACGATCAACCAAGCGCCCTCGCGGTTGTATCATATATTGATACAGAACGGCGCGCAAGCAATGTATCATCGATCGATACAAAATTCACCGGCGGCGCATTGAGAGTTGCCGATAGCTATTCCACCGTCACCGATTTCGCCAGATTGCGCGGCTGATCGACGTCGGTGCCCATGAACACGGCGGCGAAATAGGCGAGCATCTGGATCGGCAGCGCATAGATGATCGGCGAGATGATTTCCGGCACATCCGGCAGCACGATCGTCTCCATCGTCTTGACGCTCACCTGTGCCGCGCCCTTGCTGTCCGTGATCAGGATGATCTTGCCGCCGCGCGCCGCCACTTCCTGCATGTTGGACACGGTCTTTTCGAAGATGCGGTCATGTGGCGCAATCACGATCACCGGCATGTTCTCGTCGATCAGCGCGATAGGCCCGTGCTTCAGCTCGCCCGCCGCATAGCCTTCGGCATGGATGTAGGAGATTTCCTTGAGCTTCAGCGCGCCTTCCATGGCCAGCGGGAAATTGGTGTCGCGCCCGAGATAGAGCACGTCCTTGTAGCGCGACAGCTCGCGCGCGATCCGTTCGATCTGCTCTTCGAGCTTCAGCACCTGGTTGGCATAGCGCGGTGCTTCCGAAAGCGCTCGCACCAGCGTCTTCTCTTGCTCCGTCGAGATCGCCCCGCGCGCCACGCCGGCGCGTACGGCAAGCGACGCGAGCACCGACAATTGACAGGTGAAAGCCTTGGTCGAAGCGACGCCGATCTCCGGCCCCGCGAGCGTCGGCAGCACCACGTCGGATTCGCGCGCCATGGTCGATTCCCGCACGTTGACGACGGCGCCGATCTTCATGCCGGCCTTGCGGCAATAGCGCAGCGAGGCCAGCGTATCGGCGGTCTCACCGGACTGCGAGATGAAGAAGGCCGCATCGTTCGCCGACAGCGGCATCTCGCGGTAACGGAATTCCGATGCGACATCGATATCGACCGGGAGTCTCGCATAGCGCTCGAACCAGTATTTACCGATAAGGCCGGCGAGATAGGCAGTGCCACAGGCGGAGATGGCCAAGCGGCCGATCTTGGCGAAATCGAATGGCAGGTCGAGCGGCTTGGACACGCCGGAGACAAAATCGACATAATGCGCCAGCGTGTGCGAGATCACCTCGGGCTGCTCATGGATTTCCTTCTCCATGAAATGGCGGCGATTGCCCTTGTCGACCATGAAGCTGGTCGACAGCGACTGCTGGCGCCTGCGGTCGACTTGTCTGCCGTCGATGTCGAAGATGGCGACGCTGTCGCGGCGCACCACCGCCCAGTCGCCGTCTTCGAGATAGGTGATCGAGTTGGTGAACGGAGCGAGCGCGATGGCGTCGGACCCCAAGAACATCTCGCCATCGCCATGGCCGACCGCCAGTGGCGGGCCGTTGCGGGCGCCGACGATCAGGTCCTCGTCGCCCTTGAACATGATGGCCAACGCAAAAGCGCCTTCCAGCCGCTTCAGCGCCTTGTGCGCGGCCTCGACCGGCTTCAGCCCCTTGGCGAGCTCCCGCGCCACCAGATGGGCAACGACCTCCGTGTCGGTCTGCGACGAGAAGGAATAGCCGTCGCGGATCAGCTCGTCGCGCAATTCGGCAAAATTCTCGATGATGCCGTTGTGGACGATGGCGACGCCGTCGGAAAAATGCGGGTGCGCGTTGGTCTCGTTGGGCACGCCGTGGGTCGCCCAGCGCGTGTGGCCGATACCGATCGTGCCGTCGAGCGGCTCGTCCTTGAGCCGGCGTTCGAGGTTGACCAGCTTGCCTTCGGCGCGGCGGCGGCCGAGCACGCCCTTTTCGATGGTGGCGACGCCTGCCGAGTCATAGCCGCGATATTCGAGCCGCTTCAGCGCATCGACGATAAGCGGCGCAACCTGGGAGTGGCCGACGATTCCAACGATACCGCACATGCAGACAGTCCCCGATTGCCCATGGAAAACCAGCGCTATTTAGGGGTGGCCGGCCTGCCGCGAAAGTCACATTGCATTTCGTCCCGTGTAACGGACGCTTCTGCAGGCATGCACCATGACAGCCCGCCCTTGCAATCCGGTTACTGCAATCGCTCGGTTTTTCGATTGCTTCGGCGAGAAAGCAGCCCCGTCGACCAATCGCTAATGGTCGGCGCCAGCCGCCTTTTTCTTCGCCGCCGCTGCGGAAGCAAACCGTTCGCGCAATTCCTTGGCCTTGCCGGGAATCGTCTTCTGGCGGGCGCGGCCGAAGGCCAGCGCATCGTCGGGCACGCTCTCTGTGATGACGCTGCCCGAGGCGATATAGCCGCCCTTGCCGATGGTGACCGGCGCCACCAGTGAGGAATTCGAGCCGATGAAGGCGCCCTCGCCGATGTCGGTGAAGAATTTCGAATAGCCGTCATAGTTGCAGGTGATGGTGCCGGCGCCGATATTGGCCCCGGCGCCGACGCGGGCATCGCCGATATAGGTCAAATGGTTGACCTTGGCGCCCTCCTCGATAACGGCCTGCTTGACCTCGCAAAAATTGCCGACCTTGGACTTCTGCTTGAGATCGGCGCCCGGCCGCAGCCGTGCGAATGGCCCGACATCGCAATTGGAAGCAATGGTGGCGCCCTCGATATGGCTGAAGGCATGGATCTTGGCGCCCGAGGCAACCCTGACACCCGGTCCAAACCAGACATTGGGTTCGACGATCGTGTCGGCGCCAATTTCGGTATCGTGCGAGAAATAGACGGTTTCCGGAGCAATCAGCGTCACGCCCGACAGCATCGCCTCATGGCGCCGACGCGCCTGCCAGATGGCTTCGGCTTGCGCCAGTTCGGCGCGGTTGTTGATGCCCAGCGCACTTTCGAAGCTGGCTTCGGTGGCAACGACATCAAGGCCCTGTGCACTGGCGATCTCGACGATATCGGTGAGATAATACTCGCCCTTGGCATTCTTGTTCCCGACGGCGTCGAGCAGTTTGAGCGCGTGCGCGCCGGCCACCGCCATCATGCCGGCATTGCAGAAGCCGATCTTCTTCTCTTCTTCGGAGCAATCCTTTTCCTCGCGGATCGCTATCAGCTTGCCTCCCTTTTCGATCAGCCGGCCATAGCCGGTCGGGCTGGGCGGTCGGAAACCGATGACCACGACAGCGGCACCTTCAGCCAGTTTCAGTCGCGCCACCGTCAGGGCATCCGCATCGATCAGCGGCGTATCACCGAACATGACGAGGACATCGTCATAACCCTTTGATATCGCTTCGCGAGCGGCGAGGACGGCATGCGCCGTGCCAAGTCGTTTGTCCTGAACGAAGGTCTCCGCCTTCGGTGCAAATTTCGCCGCCGCCTTACGCATCTCATCCGCGCCATGCCCGATGACCAGCGCCTGGCCGCTGGCGCCAGCGGCCTCGGCCGCCTTCACCACATGAGCTACCATCGGCAACCCCGCGATCTGGTGCAGCACCTTCGGCAGCGCGCTCTTCATGCGCGTGCCTTCGCCGGCGGCGAGGATGACGGACAGGCAGGTTCTCTGGCTCATGAATGCAACCATATGAAAAGGGTTGGGAATCAAATCATGCTAGCAGTGGCGCGATGCTGCACCAATGCGGTTAAATTCCGGTGAGATGCAGACGGAAGAGCAACTGACTTCTAATCAGTAGGCTTACCCCAGCCGCCCCAGTACCGGGAAATTCTCCAGCAGCCAGTAGGATACCGCCTGCACGCCGCCGGTGAGGAAAAACACGCCGGCGACCACCAGCAGCGCGCCGATCGCCTTTTCGACGCGGCCGAGATGGACGCGGAATTTGCCGAGGAAGCGCATGAAGGCGCCGGAGAACAGCGCGGCGATCAGGAACGGGATGCCGAGGCCGAGCGAATAGGCGGCGAGCAGCAGCGCGCCCTCGCCCACGGTTTCACGGCCGCCGGCCAGGGTCAGGATCGGTCCCAGCACCGGGCCGATGCAGGGCGTCCAGCCGAAGGCGAAGGCAAGCCCCATGACATAGGCGGCGACGGCGCTGGCCGGCTTGCCCTGCGACTGGAAGCGCGCCTCGCGCGACAACAAGGGGATGCGCAGTATGCCCAGAAAATTCAGGCCCATCAGGATGATCAGCACCCCGGCGCCCATCGCCAGCGGCTCCTGCCAGACGCGCAGCAGCCGGCCGATGGTCGAGGCGCCCGCGCCCAGCGCGACGAACACGGTCGAAAAGCCGAGCACGAAGGCGATCGAGGAGTAGAGCAGCGCGCCGCGTGCGCCCTGGCTTGCGGTCGCGCCCGCATTGCCGCGGAAATCGTCGACCGATATGCCGGCCATGTAGCAGAGATAGGGCGGCACCAGCGGCAGCACGCATGGCGACAGGAACGAGATGGCCCCCGCCCCGACCGCGCTGACATAGCCGATGTCCAATGCCATTCCAAAGCTCCGATTGTTCCGGCGCCGATATAGCGACGCGCTGACCTGTGCGCCAATCACCAATGTGTGGCAACCGGTCGCTGTCGGGCAATCGCACTGGCTCCGAATTCAACTGCGCCACCCATCCAAGTACGACCGAACCGAGAGAATTGTTACGGGCAACTAGGCCCGCCAGCTGCCAGTGTCCTCAAGCCTCTCGGGAAGAAAACCCGACCGGCAGGCGTTGACACGACGAGGCCGCGATTTCCCGCGCACCTCCACATATTAGCCAGGGAGATTTCCATGAAGACCATAACTGTAGGGCTAGCCGCGCTTTTGCTCAGCACCGTCGCATCCCTCGCCGCCGATGCGTGGAAGGAAGCCGATGTCGGAGGCACCAAGATCTACACCAACGCCAAGGGCATGACGCTTTATACCTACGACAAGGATGAGAAGGGCAAGTCGAACTGCGACGACAAATGCGCCGCCAACTGGCCACCGTTGAAGGCCGAAGCCGGCGCAAAGGCCTCCGAAGGATGGACGACCGTCAAGCGCACCGACGGCACCAAGATGTGGGCCTATGACGGCAAGCCGGTCTACACCTTCATCAAGGACAAGAAAGCCGGAGATGTGAGCGGCGATGGCGTCGCCGGCGTCTGGCACATCGCCAAAGCCGACTGAACCCCTCAACGCCATATCCTGCCCGCTGGGGGACATGGGTTGGTCGCCGGCATCCTTGCCCGATCCGGCGATTGGCTTTTTTGTGAACCATGGCGCGCCCCGGTCCGGCATTCCGGCGGATCTTTCCTCGACTCACCGAAAAATGAACCGGGTCATCTTTCGAGACTGGTGACGATCATCCAGCCTGACCGAAATTCTGTGATTTCTCCATACACTCTTAGAGTGTATTGCTGCCGACACCCCCTGCAATTTGCCCCCTTCCCCTTGACCGGATGCAAAAGCGCGGCCATGTGAGCGACGAACAGAACCGAGATTTCGTCGCGCGCAGCGGAATTCTTCTGCCGCATCACAGCTGATATGAGACCTCATGGACGTCGTCGTCGTCGAATCGCCGGCCAAGGCGAAGACAATCAACAAATACCTCGGCAGGAACTACAAGGTTCTTGCCTCGTTCGGCCACGTCCGCGATTTGCCGGCCAAGGATGGCTCGGTGCGCCCGGATGAGGATTTCGCCATGTCCTGGGCGGTCGACACCGCCTCGGGCAAGCGCCTTACCGACATCGCCAATGCGGTCAAGGATGCCGACGGCCTGATCCTCGCCACCGACCCGGATCGCGAAGGCGAGGCTATCTCCTGGCATGTGCTGGAGGTGCTCAAGCAGAAGCGCGCGCTGAAGGACAAGCCCGTCAGCCGCGTCGTCTTCAACGCCATCACCAAGGCGTCGGTGCTGGAGGCGATGGCCAATCCGCGCCAGATCGATGCGCCTCTCGTCGATGCCTATCTCGCCCGCCGGGCGCTGGACTATCTCGTCGGCTTCACGCTGTCGCCGGTGCTGTGGCGCAAATTGCCGGGCGCCCGCTCCGCCGGCCGCGTCCAGTCGGTGGCGCTGCGCCTGGTCTGCGACCGCGAATCCGAAATCGAACGCTTCATCCGCGAGGAATATTGGCAGATCGCTGCCATCCTCGGCACACCGCGCAACGAGACCTTCGAAGCCCGCCTGACCGCATTCGAGCGCAAGAAGCTGCAAAAGCTCGACATTGCCAACAAGGCGCAGGCCGACGACATCAAGGCGATGCTCGAGGGGGCTACCTTCAAGGCGCTGTCCGTCGAAGCCAAGCCGACGAAGCGCAACCCCGGCCCGCCCTTCACCACCTCGACGCTGCAGCAGGCCGCCTCGTCGGGGCTCGGCTTCTCGGCCACGCGTACCATGCAGGTGGCGCAGCGGCTCTATGAAGGCATGGACATTGGCGGCGAGACCGCCGGCCTCATCACCTATATGCGAACCGACGGCGTGCAGATGGCCCCCGAGGCGATCGACGCCGCTCGCGACGCCATCGCCAAGGAATTCGGCCCGAAATACCTGCCGGAAAAGCCGCGCCAATACACCGCCAAGGCCAAGAACGCCCAGGAAGCGCACGAAGCGATCCGGCCGACGGATTTCATGCGCACCCCGGCGTCGGTCCGGCAATATCTCGATGCCGACCAGGCACGGCTCTATGAACTCATCTGGAAGCGCGCCATCGCCAGCCAGATGCAGTCGGCCGAGATCGAGCGCACCACCGTCGAAATCGAGGCGCTGAACGGCGCCCGCACCGCCGAGCTTCGCGCCGTCGGTTCGGTCGTCCGCTTCGATGGCTTCATCGCCGCTTACACGGACCAGAAGGACGACGACGCGGAGGACGAGGAAAACCGCCGTCTGCCCGAAATCCGGGCCGGCGAGCAGCTTGCCCGCCGCGCAATCAATGCCACCCAGCACACCACCGAGCCGCCGCCGCGCTACTCCGAGGCGTCGCTGATCAAGAAGCTGGAAGAACTCGGCATCGGCCGTCCCTCTACCTACACGGCGATCCTGAAGACGCTCGAGGACCGTGACTATGTCACGATCGACAAGCGCCGGCTGGTGCCGCAGGCCAAGGGCCGCCTGTTGTCGGCCTTCCTCGAAAGTTTCTTCGAGCGCTATGTCGAGTACGACTTCACCGCCTCGCTGGAGGAAAAGCTCGACGAGATTTCCGACGGCAAGCTCGCCTGGAAGGACGTGCTGCGGGACTTCTGGAAGGATTTTTCCGGAGCCGTCGCCGACATCAAGGAGCTGCGCGTCACCGACGTGCTCGACGCGCTGAACGAGGAATTGGCGCCGCTGGTTTTCCCCGCCCGCGAGGACGGCTCCAATCCGCGTATCTGCCCCAAATGCGGCACCGGCAATCTGTCGCTGAAGCTCGGCAAGTTCGGCGCTTTCGTCGGCTGCTCGAACTATCCCGAATGCTCCTTCACCCGCCAGCTCGGCGACGCCGCCAATCCCAATGGGGAGAACGGCGGTGGCGAGGACGGCACCAAGCTGCTTGGCAAGGATCCTTATACGGCCGAGGAAATCACGCTGCGCTCGGGCCGCTTCGGCCCCTACATCCAGCGCGGTGACGGCAAGGAAGCCAAGCGATCGAGCCTGCCCAAGGGCTGGACGCCTGAATCCATAGATCACGAGAAGGCGCTCGCCTTGCTGGCGCTGCCGCGCGACGTGGGGCAGCATCCGGAAAGCGGCAAGATGATCTCGGCCGGTCTTGGCCGCTACGGCCCATTCGTGCTGCACGATGGCACCTACGCCAATCTCGACAGCATCGAGGACGTGTTCTCGATCGGCCTCAACCGCGCGGTCACCGTGATTGCCGAGAAGCAGTCGAAGGGCAAGGGCGGCCGCAACGGCGGCACGCCGGCAGCCCTGAAGGAGCTTGGCGACCATCCGGACGGCGGCGGCAAGATCGTCGTGCGCGACGGCAAATACGGCCCTTATGTCAATTTCGGCAAGGTCAACGCCACGCTGCCCAAGGGCAAGGATCCGCAATCGGTGACCGTCGAGGATGCGCTGGCGCTGATTGCCGAGAAGGAAGCCAAGGGCGGCGGTGGCAAGAAGCCGTTCCGCAAGGCGGCCGCGGCCAAGGCCCCCACAGCCAAGAAAACCACGACCAAGAAGGCAGCAGCCAAGAAGCCGGCCGCGAAGAAAAAAGGATAGGACGGCGTGGCGCGCAGGATCACCGGAAGAAGCCATGGCGATCCGCGCACCGCCGACACCAGGGCCAAGGTCAAGGACGATTACCGGCCCTCGCGCGATGAAATCCTGCGCTACATCGCCGAAAACCCCGATCGTGCCGGAAAGCGCGATATCGCGAAGGCGTTCGCGCTGCGCGGCGACGACCGAATCTGGCTAAAGGATCTCCTGCGCGACCTGCAGGACGAAGGCGTTCTGACCAAGGAACGCAAGCGGCTGGCCCGCGTCGGCGCCCTGCCCCATGTCGCAGTGCTCGACATCTTTGGCCGCGATGGCGACGGGGTCTTGCTGGCGCATCCGGCCGAGGCGGTCGGCCCGGGCGAACCTCCCGTGGTCTCGATCCGTGTTTCGCGCGGGGGGAACGGACCGGCGCCGGGCATCGGCGACCGTGTGCTGGCCAAGACCTTCCCGACCGACGATCCGTCAGGGCCTGCCTATACCGGCCGGGTGATGAAGATCTTCGAGAAGCGCACGGATGCCGTCCTCGGTGTCTTTCGCGTGCTTCAGGACGGCAGCTTCCGCATCGAGCCGGTGGAACGGCGCCAGCCCGAGCTGATCGTCGACAAGGAATTCCAGAACGGCGCCAAAAACGGCGACCTTGTCGAGGTCGAGCCCGCGCGAGCCTCGCGTTATGGGCTGCCGAGAGCCAAGGTGCTCAACGTGCTGGGTTCGCTGACGAGCGAAAAGGCGGTCTCGATGATCGCCATCCACGCGCACGACATTCCGCATATCTTCCCGGCCGAGGTGATAGCCGAATCCGAGGCGGTGAAGCCGGCGACGCTTGCCCATCGCGAGGACTGGCGCGACCTGCCCCTGGTGACCATCGATCCGGCTGATGCCAAGGACCATGACGACGCCGTCTTCGCCACCCCTGACCTCGACGAGAGAAATCTCGGCGGCTTTATCGCCACCGTCGCGATCGCCGATGTCGCCGCCTATGTCCGCTACGGCACGGCGCTCGACCGCGAGGCCCTGAAGCGTGGCAATTCGGTTTATTTCCCGGATCGCGTCGTGCCGATGCTGCCCGAGCGCATCTCCAACGATCTCTGCTCGCTGCGCGAGGGCCAGGATCGCCCGGCGCTAGCGGTGCGCATGACCTTCTCCGCCGATGGCCGCAAGATCAGGCATTCCTTTCACCGCGTCATGATGAAGTCGGCGGCCAAGCTCGCCTACAGCCAAGCCCAGGCGGCGATCGACGGCGTGCCGGACGACAAGACCGGCCCGATCCTCGACACGGTGCTGAGGCCGTTGTGGGACGCCTACGCGATCCTCAAGCGCGGCCGCGACAGCCGCCAGCCGCTCGAACTCGACCTGCCGGAGCGCAAGATCCTGCTCAAACCGGATGGCACGGTCGACCGCGTCATCGTGCCGGAGCGGCTCGACGCCCACAAGCTGATCGAAGAGTTCATGATCCAGGCCAATGTCGCCGCGGCCGAAACGCTGGAGGGCAAAAAGCAGGCGCTGGTCTACCGCATTCACGACGCGCCGTCGCTGGCCAAGCAGGAATCGCTGCGCGAATTCCTGCAGACGCTTAGCCTGTCGCTGGCACGCGGCGCCCAGATGCGGCCCAGCCAGTTCAACGGCATCCTGGACCGCGTACGCGGCGCCGACAATGAGGCGCTGGTCAACGAAGTGGTGCTGCGCTCGCAGAGCCAGGCCGAATATTCACCCAAGAACATCGGCCATTTCGGCCTCAACCTCAGGCGCTACGCGCATTTCACCTCGCCGATCCGCCGCTACGCCGACCTGATCGTCCATCGTGGGCTTATTGCCGCACTCGGTCTTGGACCCGGAGGACTGACGCAAGACGAGGAGGCGCGCCTCGAAGACGTTGCGGTGCTGATCTCCGGCACGGAACGGCGCGCAATGGCTGCCGAGCGCGACACGGTCGACCGGCTGATCTCCGCCTACCTCGCGGAGCGCATCGACGACCGCTTCGACGCCCGCATCTCCGGCGTCACCAAATCAGGACTTTTTGTCCAATTGCCGCAGTATGGCGCCGATGGTTTCATCCCGGTGTCAACTCTGGGCGGCGATTACTATATATACGACGAAACGGCCCGCTCCCTGTTCGGAGAACGCTCGGGCAAAGGCTACCAACTGGCGGACCGCGTCGAGGTCCGGCTCGTCGAGGTGGCGCCAATGGCCGGCGCGATGCGCTTCGAGATGTTGACCGACCCAAAGCCCCTGCCAGGCTCCAGCAGGTCGTTTCACAAGGCTAAGGGCCGCGCCCGTGCGTCGCAATCGCGACCGGGGTCGCGCGGCAGGAGACGATGATGGAACAACAGGTTTTTGGCGGCGAACATCACTCGGGCCGGATTGCCCGCCCATTGTGGACGGCGATGAAGCGAGGGCTCTTGGGCCGCTGCCCGAATTGCGGCGAAGGCAAGCTCTTCCGCGGCTTCACCAAGACCGTCGAAACCTGCAGCGTCTGCGGCGAGGAGATTCATCACCATCGCGCCGACGATTTGCCCGCCTATCTCGTCATCGTCATCGTCGGCCACATCGTGCTCGGCGCCTTCATGGGTGTCGAGGCGACCTCGACGCTCTCCACCTGGCAACACATCCTCATCTGGGTGCCCTTGACCATCCTTCTCTCGATCGCGTTGCTGCAGCCTGTCAAAGGCGCCGTCATCGGATTGCAATGGGCGTTCTATATGCACGGATTTGGTGGCGAAAAGGATGTGATCGAGCCGCATCCCGGGGCCTGAGGTGTTGGCTGGCGCAACATGCCAATCGTTAAGGCCACTTTCGCATGCAAGAAGTTTCCGCTAGGTCCCGCGCATGGAAGCTATGACCAAGGCGGACGTCGACAAGATCGACAAGGGCCTGGCCGTGCATGACGGCCGGCCCCTGCGTCCGCGTGATGCCGCGACGCTCATCCTGCTCGACCGCAAAGGCGACGACGTCCTGGTGCTGATGGGACGCCGCC
Organism: Mesorhizobium sp. M8A.F.Ca.ET.208.01.1.1; assembly: GCF_004791315.1. Classification (NCBI taxonomy): domain Bacteria; kingdom Pseudomonadati; phylum Pseudomonadota; class Alphaproteobacteria; order Hyphomicrobiales; family Phyllobacteriaceae; genus Mesorhizobium; species Mesorhizobium sp. M8A.F.Ca.ET.208.01.1.1. The sequence continues at coordinate 804,889 of NZ_SRUT01000001.1, read as the reverse complement.
ACGCCGCGCACGCCTTCATGCCAGGGAAATTCGTTTTCCCGGGCGGCCGCACAGACCCTGCCGACAGCCGCATCCCGACGGCGACCGCCCTTAACCAGCACGAAGAAGCCAAGCTGACGGCCGGCCCCGGCCGCACCAGCCACGCCCGAGCCCGTGCCATCGCTTTGTCGGCGGTCCGCGAAACCTATGAGGAAGCCGGCCTGCTGATCGGCCGCAAGGGCGCCTTTGCGTCGACCAGGCGCGACTGGCAGGGTTTCGTCGAACATGGCGTGGCACCGTCGCTGGAGGCGTTGCGCTTCGTCGCGCGCGCCATCACGCCGCCGAACCGGGTGCGCCGATTCGACACCCGCTTCTTCAGCGCCTGGCGTGGCGACGTCGCCATCGAATTGCCCGATGGCGGCCCGACCAACGAGCTGGAGGAACTGGTCTGGCTGCCGCTCGCCAAGGCCAAGCAGGCTGATATACCCGACATCACCCGAATGATCCTGGACGAGTTGGAAAGGCGGCTCGCCCACGATCCGCTGCTGCGTCCGGGTGGCCCCGTCCCCTTCTACCGGCTTGTCCGCAACCGCTTCACCCGCGAACTTCTCTAGAGCACTTCCAGGAAAAGTGTGACCCGGTTTTCCCGGGACAAGAGCGAAGCACTTGCCCTTGGGAATTGCGTAAGATCAAACAGACAGAGTATTCAGCATCTCATGACGGTCGATACCCAACCACAGGGCGACGAACGCGTACACTGGCTGCCGATGGTGGCGGCGATCTCGTCGATCAGCGTCGTCGGCATTGCCATCGGCCTCGGCATGCCGCTGCTCAGCGTCATCCTGGAAACACGCGGCCATTCGGCCTCGATGATCGGCCTCAACACGGCCGTAGCCGGCCTGGCCTCGATCGCCGGGGCGCCGCTCGCCACGCCGCTCGCCATGCGCTTCGGCGTCGCCTGGACGATGATCGCCATGATTGCTACCGGCGCGCTGGCTTTCGTCGGTTTCCATTTCGCGCCTGATTTCTGGATGTGGTTTCCGCTGCGCGTCGTGCTGCACATCGCGCTGACGGTGCTGTTCATCCTGTCGGAATTCTGGATCAGCACATCAGCACCGCCGCACCGGCGCGGCCTTGTGCTTGGCATCTACGCCACCGTCCTGTCGCTCGGCTTTGCCGCAGGGCCGTGGCTGTTCGCCCATCTCGGCAGTTCCGGCTTCAGGCCGTTTGGCGTCATCATCGCCCTGGTGACGCTCGCCGCCATACCGGTTCTGGCCGCCCGCAACGAAAGCCCTACCATCGTGGCGGAGAGCGAGACCAGCCACTTCCTGCGCTACATCTGGCTGGTGCCGACCGCGACTTTCGCCGTGCTGGTGTTCGGCGCGGTCGAGACCGGCGGCTTCGCGCTGTTCCCGGTCTATGGCAACCGCATCGGATATTCCGAGGCCGACGCGGCGTTGCTGCTGACCATGATCGGCCTTGGCAATGTGCTGTTGCAGATCCCGATCGGCATGATCAGCGACCGCGTCTCGGACCGGCGCTATCTGCTGCTCGCTTGTGCCACGGTTGGTCTCGTCGGCACGATATTCATGCCGTTCTTTGCCGCGAACTGGCATTTGATGGCAGCGCTTCTCTTCGTCTGGGGCGGTGTCGTTGCTGCCATGTACACGATCGGTCTTGCCCATCTCGGATCGCAGCTCTCCGGCCACGAACTGGCGTCGGCCAATGCTGCTTTCGTGCTGTGCTATGGCGTCGGGATGGTGCTTGGGCCGCAAGCGATCGGCATCGGCATGGACAGTTTCGGGCCTTCCGGCTTCGGCTGGTCGCTCGGCCTTTTCTTCGCCGCCTACATCGCCCTGGTCTGCTTCAGGCTCGTTCGCAAGATCCTTCTGTAGAACCCAACCCGTCGCTTATCGGCACCGCGCAGCGACAGGCTGCTGACAGAACCGTGTCAGCAGCCACCGGTTAAAAGGGTGTCCTAAAACACCTGAACCGAGGACACTCCGATGATCGACAGCGGCTTTGAAACCACTTCGCTGCGAATGACGCTCCTGTTGCTCGTCAGCTTCCAGGCTCCGGCTGCCGACGTCGACCGCATCATGGACGCGGTTGTGGCGATCGCACCGCTTGCCATGGGCAAGTATGACCGCAATGCCTATCAGTCGGCGCACGGCATCGAGCGCTACAGGCCCCTTGAAGGGGCAGCGGCCGGCGCCGAAACCGAATTGCGCCGCCGCCCGGGCACGGTCGAGGTTTCCTTCGAATTACCCGACGACCAGGCGCTGGCGGCCCGCGTCGTCGAGGCGATTTTCCAGGCCCATTCCTATCAGGAGCCGGTGATCCGCATCCAGCCGATCCTTGCCAGCCGCTCCAAGGGGCTGGACGACCGCGCCAATCCGAATCGCTGGTGGAACACGACCGGAGACTGGAAGAAGGTCGCGGTATCAGAGGCGCAAACCGTCTGATTTATGCATACCGGGCAGCTTGAGCGGGCCACATCGGGTCCGCCGGGCTTGACTTTCCAGGCACGTTCTTTATGTGTCGCGCCAAGTTTCCCGCGTCCGGGTGTTTTCCCCGTGCTCCAGCGGCCAAAACTCCACGAACATAACGGACTGAGATCATGGCCAAAGCCGCAAACATCAAGATCAAGCTTCTGTCGACCGCCGACACCGGTTTCTTCTACGTCACCAGCAAGAACAGCCGTACCAAGACCGACAAGCTGTCGTTCCGCAAGTACGACCCGGTCGCCAAGAAGCACGTCGAATTCAAGGAAACCAAGATCAAGTAATCTGGGTTTTCCCTCTGGAATGCAAAAACGCCGCCCGATGGGCGGCGTTTTTGTTTGCAAGGCGGAAGGCTACGGCTGGGTGCGCTCAGCCCGGCTGAATTCATTCAGCCGATGCGATCGCCGCTTTCCCTGTCAAACAGATGCAGCGACGCCGGATCGGCCGACAGCCGCACAATGTCGCCGGGCTTCACGCCGACGCGACCCATGGCAAAGACGCAGAGCTGCTGGCCGGCCAGCTTGACATAGAACTGCGTCGACAGGCCGAGCGGCTCCACCACCCCCACTTCGCCTTGCAGCGCACCGTCATCGGCCAGCCTTATATGCTCGGGCCGCAGGCCGATGGTGATGACATCGCCATCCCTGAGCGGCAGGCCGTCCGGCAGCCGAAGCTTCTGGCCATCGGACAGAACGGCGTCCAGCTTGCCGCCCTTCTCCACCACCGCCGGCAGGAAATTCATGCCCGGCGAGCCGATGAAGCCGGCGACGAACATGTTGGCCGGCCGGTCATAGAGATCGAGCGGCGCGCCGACCTGCTGGATCAGCCCGTCATGCATGACGACGATGCGGTCGGCCATGGTCATCGCCTCGATCTGGTCGTGGGTGACGTAGACCGAAGTGGTCTTCAATTGCTGGTGCAGGGCCTTGATCTCGGCGCGCATGTGGACGCGCAGCTTAGCGTCGAGGTTCGACAGCGGCTCGTCGAAGAGAAAAACCTTGGGATCGCGCACGATGGCGCGGCCCATGGCGACACGCTGCCGCTGGCCACCTGACAATTGCCTGGGCAGGCGTTGCAGGAACGTATCCAGCCCCAGCCGCTTGGCAGCACCATCGACGCGAGCATCGATCGCCGGCTTCTCGGCCTTTCGCAACATCAGGCTGAAGCCCATGTTCTTCGATACGTCCATATGCGGATAGAGCGCATAGGACTGGAACACCATGGCGATGTCGCGATCCTTCGGCGCGACATCGTTGACCAGCCGCTCGCCGATGCGGATTTCGCCGCCGGAGGCCTCCTCCAGCCCGGCGATCATGCGCAAAAGCGTGGACTTGCCGCAGCCGGACGGTCCGACCAGCACGACGAACTCGCCATCGGCGATCTCGAGATCGACCGCGTGCAGGACGCGCACGGCTCCATAATCCTTGCGAACCTTTTCGAGCGTGACAGAGGCCATCGATCATCCTTTGACGGCGCCGGCGGTCAGGCCGGTGACGAGATAGCGTTGCAGGAAGGCGAAGAAGATGCAGACCGGGATCAGCGCCAGGATCGACGCCGCCATCATCTGTCCCCAGTCGACGGCGAACTTGCCGATGAAGGTGAGCAGGCCGACGGCGAAGGTCTTCTGGTCGTCGCTGGAAATCAGCATCAGCGCGAACAGAAGCTCGCTCCATGCCGCGGTGAAGACGAAGCCCAGTGTCGCGCCCATGCCTGGCAGGGTCAGGGGCACGATCACCCGGCGCATTGCCTGCGCACGCGTGCAGCCGTCGATCATCGCTGCCTCTTCCAAATCCTTCGGGATGCCGTCGAAGAAGGACTGCATCAGGAAGGTGGCGAAGGCGGTGTTGAAGGCGGTGTAGATGATGATCAGCCCGGTCAGGCTGTTGATCAGGCCGATCTGGCCCATCACGCGGTAGATCGGCGGAATGACCATCACCAGCGGAAAGGTCTGGGTCAAAAGCAGCATCAGCGCCAGTGCCGCCTTGCCGCGAAAGGTGAAGCGCGACATGGCGTAGCCGGCAAGCGTGGCGATCACCGTCACCAGGGCAGCCGTCGACACCGAGACGATGACGCTGTTGAGGAAATAGCGCGGGAAATCGGTGGCTTCGAGCACGGTGATGAAGTTCTGTAGCGTCATGTGCGACGGCCAGAAGGTGATGCCTTCGGAATAGAGAAGCCGCTCCGGCGTGACCGAGATCTTCAGCGTCCAGTAGATCGGGAACAGTGCGAAGACCACATAGGCCGCGATTGCCGCGTAGAGACCGACGCCGCCGAAAAACCGTTGTGAAGCAGAGCGTCCCGCGATCATCAGACGTGCCTCACAAGCGAGCGGCGGATGGCGATCAGCGCAATCGCATAGGCGATGAGCAGGACGAGCAGCAGCACGGCCACAGCCGAGGCATAGCCCTTGTCCAGCGACTTGAAGGCGCTGACATAGATGTAGACCGGCACCGTGTTGGTCGAGCCGGCCGGTCCGCCCTCGGTCATGACGAAGATCAGGTCGGCGAAGGTGGCGATCCAGATCGTGCGCAGCATCACCGTGATGGCTATGGTCGGCGCCAGGAACGGCAGCGTCACCTTGGTGAAGCGTTGCCAGGGCGAAGCGCCGTCGATCGCCGCCGCCTCATGCAGCTCCGAGGGAATCGACTTCAGCGCCGCCAGCAGCGTGATGGCGAAGAACGGAATGCCGAACCAGACATTGGCGACGATCGGCCCCCATATGGCGGTGGCCGGATCGGAAAGCACGTTGGTCGGCTCGGCTTTCAGCCCCAAGGCGAACAGCCAGTGCGGCAGCGGACCGATGATCGGGTTGAACAGCCAGGCCCAGGTCAGGCCCGACAGGAAGGACGGCACCGCCCAGGGCAGGAAGACCAGCGCCTGCACCGCCTTGCGGCCTGGGAACGGCTTGTCGAGCAGCAGCGCCAGGCCAAGGCCGAGGAAGAATTGGAAGAACAGGCTGGCGACCGTCCACCACAGCGTGTTGACCAGCGCCTGCCCCAGCACCTGGTCCGAAAACATCGCCTGATACTGCCCGAGCCCGACATATTCCGACTTGAAGGCGGAGAACTTGCGGAAGGAATAGCTGATGCCGATGACCAGCGGCACGAGCAGCACCACGACCAGCAGGATGATCGCCGGGCTGAGATAGAGCCAGGGCTCGATGGCAGCGTGTGTGAGCCACTTACGTCGCGGCTTGCCGACAGATCGTATTTCGGACACGGCATAGGTCATTGGCTGTGGAACGTCCTTTGGGAGCGCGGCGTTGGCGACAAGCGTCCTTCTCCCCGTTCAACGGGGAGAAGATGCCGGCAGGCAGATCACGGGCGGCGCCAGCTTCTGAGAACTCAGCGCTGCCCCTCATCTGGCCCTGTCGGGCCACCTTCTCCCCGTGAACGGGGAGAAGGAAAAGCCTGCGCTTACTTCTTGTTCTTCGCCAGCCAGTCCTGCTGCTCCTTGGTCAGGAAGGCAGCCCACTGGTCGGCGACGTCCTTGGCCGTCTTCTGGCCAAGCAGCACTTCCTGGAAGTTCTTGATCGCCACCTGGTCGACGAAGTTGCCAAGGTTTTCGAGGTGCGTCGGCGGCGTCACCATCTCATATTTGGCGCCGTCGCTCAGTTCGGTGAACCAGCCCTTGAACTGCTCGGTCTTGAAGTGGGCGTCCTGGTCGGCGCCCTTGTGGATCGGGATGACGCCGACTTCCTTGGCCCATTCCAGATTGTCCTTCGGCGAGAGCAGCGTCGCCATCAACTTCCAGGCATCATCCTTGTGCTGCGAGTTGGCGAACATCGCCCAGCCGGCATAACCGAGCGTCGGATAGGACTTGCCGCTCGGACCGGTCGGCATCGGCGCCACGGCGAAGTCGTCGGCGCTCATCTTGTCGGCGATGCCGAGCAGTGCATCCGGATCCTGGTTGAGCATGGCGCAGGTGCCGGAATAGAAGCCGGTGACCGTTTCGTTGAAACCCCAGCTCACGGCATCCTTCGGCGCCAGGCCGTCCTTGTACATGTCGGCCAGCATCTGCAGGCCCTTGACCGAGCCCTCTTCATTGATGGTCGAGGTGCCGTCCTCGTTGAAATAGCCACCCTTGCCGGCGGCGATGTTCATGAACATGTGCATGCCGTTGAAGGCGCCCGGCCCGCCGCGCAGGCAGTAGCCGTATTTGCCGGGAATGGCCGAGATTTTCTTGGAATCGGCGACGAATTCGTCAAGCGTCGCCGGCGGACCGTCGAGGCCGGCTTGCTTGAACAGCTTCTTGTTCCAGAACAGCGCGTTCACATAGTAGCCGTAGGGGATCATGAACTGGGTGTTGTTGACCGTCGAGCCGAACTGCTTGGCGCGGTCGCCGAGCGTCTTGGCGTCGTCCCACTTGGCCATATAGGGGCCGAGATCCTCGAGCTGAGCGTTGTTGGCGTAAAGCCCCATCCAGCGTTCCGGCATCTCGACCACATCGGGCGTATCGCCGGCCTGCACCATGGTCAGGAATTTTTCAAATGCCTGCCCCCAGGGCAGCGAGACCAGCTCGACCTTGACGCCCGGATTGGCCGCCTCGAACTCGGCAATCTGCTTTTTCAGGAACTCCGTGCGCGGCGGGCTGGTGATGACCTCGACCATTTTCAGGGTCGAATCGGCGAGCGCGCCCCCGGCGGAAATTGCCAGCCCCGCGACGGTGGCAAGCATGACGGTCAGTTTTTTCATGTTCAAGACTCCCATTTTGAACCCGCTTGTTATTTTCTGGCTTTTTCGAAGGCCTGGGCGACATCCGCCCATAGATCCTCGACACTTTCCAATCCGACATTGAAGCGGATGGTTCGGGGGCTGACGCCGAAGCGCGCCATCGAATTCAGTCCCGGCGTCTGCTCCAGCGACGCCTTGGCCGGCACGACCAGGCTCTCATGCCCACCCCAGCTGACGCCGATGCGGAAATATTTCAACGCGTCGACGAAGACGGGAATGTCGATATCCTCGGTAACTTCGAACGAGAACAACCCGCCATAGCCGGCAAGCGTCGCCTTGCCCGGATGGTTCGAATAGACGGGGTGGTTGACCCGCTCGACATTGCCATGCGCCTTCAGCCGTTCGGCGATGGCGAGCCCGCTCTTCATGTGGTGCGGCAGGCGCAGCGGCAGCGTGCGCAGGCCGCGCAGCAAGAGCCAGGCCTCGAACGGTGACAGCTTGCCGCCGAGATAGGAATAGGTCTGCTCGTTGATGTGTTTGATGTGCGCGGCCGAGCCCGCCACCACGCCGGCAACGGTGTCGCTGTGGCCGCCGAGATATTTCGAGGCCGAGTGCAGCACGAGATCGACGCCGTGCGAGATCGGCTTCTGGAACACCGGCGTCGCCCAGGAATTGTCGATGGTGGTGATGATGCCCTGCTCCTTGGCCAGCCGGGTCAGATGCGGCAGGTCCTGAAGCTCGAACATCATCGAGGTCGGGCTTTCCAGATAAAGCAGCTTTGCGCCGGGCAATGCCGCCGCCACCGCATCCGGGTCCGAGCCGTCGACATAATCGACCTTGATGTTGAGCCGCGGCAGGAGCCGCTCGAACAGCCGGTAGGCATCGCCATAGCAGTTGCGTACCGCGACGATGCGCTCGCCCGCCCCGACGAAGGCAAGCACGGTGGCGCTGATCGCTGCCATGCCGCTTGAAAAGCCGCGCGCGGCCTCGGCGCCTTCGAGCGCCGCGACACGCGCCTCGAACTCCATGACCGTCGGATTGTCGCCGCGCGAATAGATCGGCTGCTTTCGCTTGCCGGCAAAGGTATCGGCCATTTCGGCGTAATTGGCGAAGGTGAACAGCGACGTCTGGTAGATAGGCGGCACGACGGCGCCGCCGGGGAACGGTTCATCATGCGCCAAAAGCGTCGCCGCCTCGGCGAGATAGTCTTGATCGAAACCGGCTGGGTGCTCGTTCATCTCAGGTCCGAAAGTTTGAGTTTGGCCGCACCGCGCTTCAGGTCGTCCTCGACGGTGGCGATGAGCTTCAGCGCCTCGCCGCGGGCGCCTTGCGGATCACGCGCGGCGATGCACTCGTAGATGGTGCGGTGATAGGGAAAGCTGGCATGGCCGAAATCGCGCACGCCGAGTGGATGTTCCCAGAAGCGGTGGAACAGTTCGTGCATGGCCGCGATGATCTGTTCGAACAGCGGATTGCCGGAGACCCGGTAGATCGCCTGGTGGAATTCCCAGTCCTCTTCCGATGACATGCCGTCCAGGGTGCGAAACGCCTGCTCCATGATATCGAGCTTGCGTTCGATCTCGGCAATGTCGGCGGGGCTTGCCCGCTCGGCGCACAGTGCCGCCGCTTCCGCTTCCAGTGCGCGGCGGATTTCCAGCGTCTGCATCAGGCTGGTGAAATCATTGCCGCCCGCCAGCGTCAGCGGCAGATGCAGCATATCGGGCGATACGGCCGCCTTGAGATAGGTGCCGCTGCCTTGCCGGCGCTCGACCAGGCCCAATCCCTCCCACCGCGTCAGCGCCTCGCGCACCGTGTTGCGGCTGACCTTGAGCCGTTCGGCCAGGATGCGCTCGGTCGGCAGTCGCTCACCAGGCTGCAAGGCCTCGGCGCGGACGAAGCCCACCAATGCCTTCAGCACGGCGTCGTCGCGCGCCGTCGTCTGAATGGGTGGCAGGCTGTTCTGGTCCACACTTCCTCCAAGTGGTCCAATGGTCCAACCAATTTCTGCATAGATGGAGCCTCCTGTCAATCGCTTGTCAGGAGGCAGCCGCCTTCAGCCTGTGGAAGCCAGCCTTCAGCCCGTGGAAGAGTGTGACGCGCTGCGTTCGGAAGGACACCCGGCTGCGGCAGCCGGTCCGAACCATCTGGTCAGCGCATCGGCCAATCCCTGTGGAGTCCCAACTCCTACCCAGGCCACATATCCATCGGGCCGGATCAAAACCGCGCCGGGCGCAGCGACCGTTCCGAGTACGGGAAGCTCCCAGGCGCCGGCATACCTGGCGTCGATCTGCCGGATCCGGCCGGCCCAAGGCGCACTGTCCAGTCTGCCTGGTTCACCGAAATGGAGGAGCACCGGCCGCGCGTCGTGCAGCAAGGTAAACACCCGCAACGGCCCGTTGGCGGTGAGCAGATCGAGGTCGGGCATTCGCCGCCCAAGCAGCGCGTGCCCTTCCCCGAGGTCGTAGTGGACACCCAGGCCGGACATCTCGGCGGCGATTCGTTTGCGTGGCCCGTCCATGGCGAGCAGTTCGGCAAACGTGTCGCCCAGAGCCTTGGTGCGGTCGTCCCTGCGACGAAGCGCGACCTGCGCCATCGCATTGCGCAGCACGCGGGCGGCAACCGGATGGCGTTCGGCATGGTAGCTGTCGAGCAGGCTTTCAGGGGACGTCGCCTTGACCACCTGGGCCAGCTTCCATCCCAGGTTCACCGCGTCCTGCACGCCGATATTGAGGCCCTGTCCGCCCATTGGGGGATGGATGTGCGCAGCATCGCCGGCGAGCAGAATACGTTTGTTGCGGTAAGACGCGGCCTGGCGTGTCATGTCGGTGAACCGGGAAATCCAGGTCGGATTGTGGACCCCGTAATCGGTGCCGTAAACCGCGACAAGCGCCTCGCTGAGATCGCGCAGCGTAGGTTCGCCGCCAATGGTCAGATGCCTCTCGGTCAACACCACACCCACGCGGTCGCTTTCTTCAATCTTGCCTATCGCATGAATACCGTAGGCGTCGCTGCGAAAGCCCCATGCAGGTTCCTCAGACATCTCGACGTCGGCGATCATCCAGCTCATCGTCGGATCCCACCCGTCGAACGCGATGCCCGCCGCCTTGCGGATGATGCTGCGTCCTCCGTCGCAGCCGACGAGATATTGCGCTCTCAGGCACCGACCACCGGACAGTTCGACGTCGACGCCATCGTCATCCTGTGCGAGGCCCGTGACGTCCTGTCCGCGATAGATCGGCACCCCCAACTGGCTGATCCAGTCGGCCAACAGCCGCTCGATATGGTTTTGCCGCAGCGCCAGCAGATAATTGTGCCGCGTGGGAAAATCGCTGATGTCCAACCGGATCATGTGGAAGCCCACGGACGGCGATAGCTGTCCCTGTGACAGGAACCGGTCGGCAATTCCACGCTGGTCGAGTACCTCGATGGTGCGTGCGTGCAGGCCACCCGCTCGCGAGCCGATGAGTTCCTGGTTGGGCCGCCGCTCGACAATGGCCACATCGACGCCCGCCAATGCGAGTTCGCCACCCAGCATCAACCCGGTCGGACCGCCTCCGGCGATCACCACTGCACGGTCCCGACCTACTTGGCCTCTTGGCAACAATTCCGGCATTCGCCACTCCCGTTTCGGTTAACTTGGGTCGTGGTTTTACGGGAACAGCCAGGTCTTGCAGCAAGCCCCTTGTACGCCATATGTATGAAATGGAGGGGGTAGCCTCTCGCCTTCCCCTCTGCATACGGCAGTGAAAAGGTCGCGCGTTGCGAAGCGATAGCGCGCGAGGTGCCGTTAGAACCCAGGAAAGCGTTCTTCAGATCCTGCCGCGCACAAAAAAGCCCCGGCACTTCCGGGGCTTGGCGCGGAATCCTGATGTCATGTCGGACAAGAGGGGGCCGGTCGGCGTTTGGCAGCGGTACGAGGAGGCCACTATGTGCCAGCGCCGGCCGGCCGACCCCACGGACCCAGGAGATGCGGCGGACCTGAGCATCATGGGGTATTCCTGAGGGACCGAGCCGGCTGTCTACCCTCGTGCCGGCTTCGTCTTGGCCTGCACATTTGCGCAAGAGCTTATGAAAATCAACAGTTTCTTAACCAAGGCTCGCGAATCGCTTGGATTAAGGTAAATGGGTAACCCTGTTGGGTTGACCGGATAATCGGGCCCGGACCGTCAGGCCGCCTTGGCAACGACGCGGTTGCGGCCGCCGCTCTTGGCTTCGTAGAGCGCGAGATCGGCGCGCTTCATCAGCGCGGCCGCCGTATCCACGCCCTTCAGCACCGATGACACGCCAACGCTGACGGTGACCTCGATCGTCTTGCCGTCGGCGCCGATGGCGAAAGGCTTCTGGGCGATTTCGGCACGGATGCGTTCGGCCACCTTCTCGGCCACGGTGCCGTCGGTGTCCGGCATCACCACCACGAACTCCTCGCCGCCGAACCGGCAGGCAAGGTCGATACCCCTGACGTTCTTGCGCAGCCGCCGCGCGAATTCGCGCAGCACCTCGTCGCCGCCATCATGGCCGTGCGCGTCATTGATGGACTTGAAGCGGTCGAGATCGGTGATCATCACCGACAGTGGCCGGCGCCGCGCCACTGCGCGGTCGAACAGCGTCTGCAGATGGCTGTCGAGATAGCGGCGGTTGTGCAGCCCGGTCAGGCCGTCGGTCACGGCCATTTCGATGGTCTGGGTGACGCTGGCGCGCAATTGGTCGTTGTAGCGCTTGCGGCGCACCTGGGTGCGCAGCCGCGCCGTCAGTTCCTGCTGGTCGATCGGCCGCATCAGATAGTCGTTGATGCCGAGTTCGAGCCCTCGGATGAGGCGCTCTTCCTCGCCCTCCTCCGCCAAAAGGATGATCGGCACAAAACGGGTGCGGTCGAGCGAGCGCAGTTGCGAGCAGAGCCTGAGCGGATCGAAATCGGCGAAGGTGGTCGAGATCATCACGCATTCATAGGGCGTTTCGGCGGCCTGGAAGAACCCGGCATGCGGATCACCGGTGACGTCGAGATCGGCACGGTCGCGCAACATCTTCTGGATGCGCTCGACCGACGATTTGCGCTCATCGATCAAAAGTACTTTCGGCGTCGTGTCCTCGGACGCGAAATTGCGGCTCAAAAGTTCCTCGATGCCTATGTTGCGTGTGGTCGAGGCGCGTAGCCGAAGCTCGTCGGTCAGCGACTTCAGGCGGACCAGGCTCTTGACGCGCGTCATCAGTTGCAGGTCGTTGACCGGTTTGGTCAGGAAATCGTCGGCGCCGGCCTCCAGCCCGCGCACGCGGTCTGAGACCTGGTCGAGCGCGGTGATCATCACCACCGGAATGTGCGACGTCGCCGGATCGCTCTTCAGCCGCCGGCAGACCTCGAACCCGTCCATATCGGGCATCATCACGTCGAGCAGCACGACATCGACCTTGCCGTTCTCGCAGGTCTCGATCGCGTCGGGCCCGTTGGTGGCGGTCAGCACCTCGAAATATTCGGCCAGCAGCCGGACTTCCAGCAGCCTCACATTGGCAGGGATGTCGTCGACGACGAGGATCCGCGCGGTCATTTCACAAGGCTCCGGCTCGGCTGGAAGGGCACATCAGGCATCGCCCAGATAGGATTTGATGGTTTCGATGAAGCGCGGCACCGAGATCGGCTTCGAAATATAGGCCTCGCAGCCACCCTGGCGGATGCGCTCCTCATCGCCTTTCATCGCGAAGGCAGTCACGGCAATGACCGGGATAACGTGCAAATCATCGTCCTCCTTCAGCCATTTGGTCACTTCCAGCCCCGACACTTCGGGCAGTTGGATATCCATCAGGATAAGGTCCGGCCGGTGTTGGCGCGCCAGGTCGAGCGCCTCGAGACCGTTGCGGGTTCGCACCGTCTCGTAACCGCTAGCTTCGATGAGGTCCCGAAAGAGCTTCATATTGAGCTCGTTGTCCTCGACGATCATGACCTTCTTAGGCATCGACATCCCGTCCCGACCGTCCTCCGCCCGGAGGTGACCGTCATGCGCTCTTTCCTTGAACGCACCAAACCCTGCTTCACTATACGGCAATATGATTGACGAAACGGAAACCCGCGGCCTGCAAAGCAGCACGAATTCCGCCTCGACTCCCTGCGCGTCCAATAGGCGCGCCACACTCTAATGGCTTGCCGCAAGCAACTCTTGCCATTACTGCGGGAGAGACTCATTCCACACACCGAAGGTAGTGATGGCAAACGCAGCGTCAATGCGCGAAGAGGCGGAAAACATTGCCGTGAAGGCATTGGGCTTCGTTGCCGCCGATCCCGAGCTTCTACCGCGCTTTCTGGCGATCACGGGAATAGAGGCGCATTCGATCCGCCGGGCGGCAGGCGAGCCGGGTTTCCTGGCCGGCGTCCTGCAGTTCATTCTCGCCCACGAGCCGACCTTGATGCGTTTTGCGGAGGAAACCGGCACCCCGCCGGCGGCAGTCGGCAAGGCGCTGCGCGCCTTGCCGCTCGGCGACGACAATCACGAGCGTTCCACATGAGCGATGATCCCGAAACCGCGCGCCAGATCGAGGAACTTGCGGCCGACGACCGGCCGCTGCTGGTGCTCGACGTCGACGATGTGGTGCTCGAATTCATCCGCCCGTTTCCGTATTTCCTCAAGGCACGCGGCTATGGCCTGACACTGGCTTCCTTCCGGCTGACCGGCAACATTGCCGAAACGGCCAGCGGCCGCCTGATCGAACAACCCGAAGTCACGGCACTCCTGGGCGATTTCTTCGACGCGCAAGCTGATTGGCAAAGCATCACCGATGGCGCCGCGGAGGCCCTGACGGGACTTGGAGGTCGCGCGGAAATCATATTGCTGACGGCCATGCCGCACAGGCATCGCGCCGCGCGCCGCGCCCATCTCGATGCGCTGGGACTAGCCTATCCGCTGCTGACCACCGAGATGGCCAAGGGCCCGGCGGTGGCCAGGCTGCGCGGCAAGACCGGGCGGCCCGTGGTCTTCGTCGATGATCAGCCGCACAATCTGGCGTCGGTGCGGGAATCGGTCGCCGACTCAAATCTTTTCCACCTGATGGCCGACAATTCGCTGCGCGCGTTCCTGCCCCCGGTCTCGGACGATGTCATCGTCGTCCAGGACTGGCACGAAGCCGCGCCGAAGATCGCGAGCGCTCTGGGACTACAGGCGCTTTGACGCAATTCCGGGGGGAATTGCTGGAGGGCTACCCCCTCAAGGGTTCAGCTTGGCCCCTGCTCCGCCATTATCGGTGCCGCCGCTATTGCTGCCTTCGTTAGCGCTACCGCCGTTAGCGCCACCGCCATTGTCATCGCCGCTCTCATCGTCCGCGCCGCCACCATCATCGACACTGTCATCCACCGCCGGATCGGCCGGCTTCAGCATGACGCCGTTGACAGTGACCGAACCGTCGGCCTTGGTGTTGATAGCCCATTCCAGCTTGCCGTCCGGCAGCGTCTTGGCAAAACCCTTCGCCATGAGAGCGACAGGCACGTACTGCCCGACCTCCGGCTCCGCCTTCGCCGCTTCCTGCAGGTGCTCCATGATCTTGTCGAAACCGGCGACATCGACGGTCAGATTTGCATCGGGCTTCTGGCCGAAGGTCGTCATCTCGCCTTCGAGCGCGATCTCCATGTCCTTGTTCTTCACGGTGCTGTGGCCGATGACGACCTTCGGAGTCTTGGCCAGGAAGTCGGCCTTGAGCTGGTCGCCAAACTCGGCCGGCAGTGGCGGATCCTGATTGAGATCAAAGGCTTCGATCGCCTTCTTCGCCATACTGTCGAGATCGATGCTGGCGCCGCCGAAGTTCAGGTCGATATCGGTGGGCAGCAGTGCCACGCTCCAGCTCGGCAAGAGCTGCTGCGGCACGGTCAGCCCCGAAGCCTTGATGCCATAGCTGATCTTGCCATTCTGGGCGACGCCGTCGGAGCCGAACGCTATGCCGAGCTGGGTCGCTCCGAACGTGCCGATCGGGCTGTCGACCGCAAAATCCTTGAAGCCATAGGTCCCGTCGATACGCTCCCACACCGGAAGCGCGGCGAGCAGAAGCGACTTGAGCTGCGCCTGGTTTGCCTTCAGCGTCTTCTCGTCCTCATTGGCCACGGCAAACGCCAGGAGATCGAGCAGCGGCTTGGTCTCGACGCCCTTGCCGCTGGCCTCCACCGACAATTCCGGCGACTTCACGGTAACGGGAAAATTCAACCCGCTCTCGGGATCATTGAATTTTATCGCTTCGACGAAGTTCGCAATCTTTTGCGTCGTCGTGAAATCGACGCCGCCATTGGCTGCCTTGGCCGCGGACAGGGTCGCGGTGCCGGCACCGGCGCTCGCATCCATCTGCTGCTTGGCGTCCTGCGACGACATCGTCATCCCGGCAATCGAACTGGTGGCGCTGCTGAACGCCGCCAGCTTGGGGTCGTAGACGCCGCTGCCCTTGCCGTCCTTGATCGAAAACCGCGTGCTCTGCTTTCCCTCGGGACCGTTGAACTCGAATGAGGCGCTCTGCGAAAAGTCCATCGAGACATCCCAGGACCCGTCGCTGCGCGGCTTGACCAGCAGGGCGTAGGGCGCAAAGTCGAATTTCACCATCTTCTGGTCGGGGAAGGTCGCGGCAAGCGCCTTGAAATCAAACACGATCTTGTAGGCGTCGCCTTCGGCCGAAACCTTCAGGATACCCTTGTCGAGTGCCTGTTTGCCGACATAGCGCGACAGGTCATCGGACAATTGCTTCGCGCCCTGGCTGTCGACGGTCTGGCCGAAAGCAGGCGCGCTGAGCAGAAACGCGGTAAAGGCAATTGGCAACATACGGTTCACGGGAATTCTCCGTTCGGTCGAAGGCAAAAATCGTTTCGTATCTCTGGTAGGGAAATACCATCCCGACTGCAAGACGATGACAGTCAGGCAATCGGCTTCAACGTCAGCCGCATCAGCGGCCGGCGGATGGTTTCGTCGACGACCAGCCGCACACTCTGGCATCGCTGCAATAATCCAATAATCAAGGATTCAGTTTCGCCCCGCCCTTGCCGCTATCGTCCACGGCCGGATCGGCGGGCTTCAACATACCGCCATTGACCATCACGGAGCCATCAGACCTGGCGTTGATCACCCATTCCATCCGCCCATCCGGCAACATCTTGGCAAATCCTTTGACGGCCAATGCGAAAGGAAAATATCGTGCCGCTTCCGGTTCGGTTTTGGCCGCAGCCTGCAGTGCCGCCACGATCTTGTCATAGCCCGCGACGTCGACGGTCATGGTTGCATCTGGCCGCTGGCCGGGAAAGGTCGCCTCGCCCTCCAGCGCGATCTCGGTGCCGCCATTTTTGATGACGCTGTGGCCCATGATGAATTTTGGCGTGTTGGCCATGAAGTCGGACTTGATCTGATCGCGGAACCCCGCCGGCAGCGGCGGGTTCTTGCTGAGATCGAATGTCTCGATCGTCTTTCTGGCCATGCCGTCGAGGTCGATGTTGGCCCCGCCGAATCTCAGATCAAGCTCGGTAGGGAGCACTGCGGCGATCCAGCTCGGTATGACCTCAGGAAAGGTCAAGCCGGAGACCTTGATGGCATAATCGACCTTACCGTTCTGGGCGATGCCATCAGCCCCGAATGCAGTGCTCAGTTCCGCTGCACCCCAATTGCCTGCGTAGGTATCAAACGCAACGTTCTTGAATGTATAGGTCCCGGCCACCCGATCCCACAGCGGCAGCGCGGCGAGCAGAAGCGCTTTGAGCTCGGCTTGGTCGGCTTTCAACCGGGCCTCGTCTTCATCGGCTACGGCGAATGCCAACAGGTCCAGCAACGGCTTCGTCCGCATAGCTTTGGCGGTTACATCCACGACGAGATCCGTCGTCTTGATCGCTCCGACGGCCCGGCCGTCGATTTTGACCGTTTCGACGAAGTCGGCCATCGCTTGTGTCAGATTAAGGTCGACCCCACCGCTCGCCGACTTGCTGGCGCCGAACTTGGAAGTGCCCGCGCCGACGCTGAGGTCCGTTACTTGCCTGGGCATGCGCGAGGTCATCGTCATGCCGGCTATCGAACTGGCACCGCTGGTAAATGCCGCCAGTTCAGGATAATAGGCGCCCGTGAACTTGCCATGCTTGATGACGATCTGCGCGCTTGTCTGGCCACTCGGATCATTTACCTGGACTGACCCGCTGGTCGAAAAATCCGAGGAGACGTCCCAGCCGCCGTCGCCGCGCGGTTTGACCAGCAGCGTGTAAGGCGGGAAATCGAACTTCGGCAGATCCTTCTTCGGTAAGCCCGCTGCGATCGCCTTCAAATCGACGGTGATCTTGTAGGCATCGCCTGCGGTCGAAACCTTCAAAATGCCTTCGTTGAGCAACTGTTTGCCGACATAGCGCGACAGCTCATCGGAGAGCTGCTTTGCGCCCCGATTGTCAACCGCCTGCCCCCAAGCGGGCACGATCACCGCAAAAACAAGCACAACTGGCAGAATACGCCTCACTTCAACTCTCCCTCTTCAGCCCGCATGAGCAGAATCGCTTCACCGCTAGTAAAATACCGGTGCAATCGCAAGATGAGGTTCTCCTCTACAGCATCAGCCGCATCAGCGGCCGACCGGCCTTGCGCTCCACGAGCCTCTCGAACCCGGCCTTCTCGAACACCCCAGATGAGCCGACGAACAGGCCGATCGAGCGCGAATCGCGGGACAGGTCTATCGGGCAGGCCTCGACAAGCCGTGCCCCGTTCCTGCGGGCGAAATCGATGCCGCCTTCGACGAGGCGGTGCGTGATGCCCCTGCCGCGCGCCTTGGCGCGGATGAAAAAGCAGGAGATCGCCCAAACGGCCGGATCGGAAGCGTCGGCGGGATCGATCGGCGCCGACCCCCTGCCCTTGTTGTTCCATTCGGGCACGTCGGCGCGTGGACCGATCTGCATCCAGCCAACCGCCTTGCCGTCCTCGAAGGCCAGCAGCCCGGGCGGCGGGCCAGCCTCGATGCGCGCCTTGATGTGATCCTTGTTGCGTTCGCGACTGCTCTCGCGCCGCGCCGCCGGGGCCAGCCGGAAATGCGTGCACCAGCAGCCGTAGCAGGCGCCCTGCTTGCCGAAAAGGTCCTCGAATTCAGGCCAGAGCTCTGGTGCCAGCGGCACTATGGTCGTGCTCATGCGTTCTCCCCAGGCCAGGCTTGTCGCTGGCCCTGCGCTGTCGTACCATTGCATTTGTTCTCTTTATGTTCGCAGTGATGGCGGCTCCTGTCAACAATCCCGATCACGGTTTTTGTCGTGACTGCCTGACGTTTCAGCGTGGCGAAACGCGCCGCTGCGAACGCTGCGGCAGCCCTCGCCTTGCCCGCCATCCCGAGCTTTACCGGCTGCACCTCGCCCATATCGATTGCGATGCCTTCTACGCGGCGATCGAAAAGCGCGACAATCCCGCGCTCAAGGACAAGCCGCTGATCATCGGCGGCGGCAAACGCGGGGTCGTCTCCACCGCCTGCTATATAGCGCGCATTCGCGGCGTGCGTTCCGCCATGCCGATGTTCAAGGCGCTCGAGGCCTGCCCCGAGGCGGTGGTGATCGCACCCAACATGGAAAAATATGTGCGTGTCGGCCACGAGGTGCGCGCCATGATGCAGGCGTTGACGCCGTTGGTCGAGCCGCTGTCGATCGATGAGGCGTTCCTCGATCTCGCCGGCACCGAGCGGCTGCACGGCCTGCCGCCGGCGGTGGTGCTGGCGCGCTTCGCGCTGGCCGTGGAGAAGGAAATCGGCATCACCGTGTCGGCCGGCCTGTCCTATTGCAAGTTCCTCGCCAAGATTGCATCGGACTTCCGCAAGCCGCGCGGCTTTTCGGTAATTGGCGAGGCCGAGGCGGTCGGCTTCCTGGCAACGCAGCCGGTGACCGTGATCTGGGGCGTCGGCAAGGCGTTCAACGCCACGCTGGAACAGGATGGCATCCGCACCATCGGTCAGCTCCAGAAGATGGAGCGTAGCGACCTGATGCGTCGCTACGGGGTGATGGGCGAACGGCTCTACCGGCTTTCGCGCGGTGAGGATGTCCGCCGCGTCGACCCCGACCAGGATGCCAAGAGCGTATCGGCCGAAACCACTTTCGACACCGACATCGCCTCGCTGGACGAGCTGACCTCGGTGCTGAGGGGCCTTTCTGAAAAAGTCTCGGCGCGGCTGAAGAAGTCAGGCATTGCGGGTCGCACCGTGGTGCTGAAGCTGAAGACCCAGGATTTCAAGCTGCGCACGCGCAACCGTCAGCTTGGCGACCCGACCCGGCTCGCGGACCGCATCTTTTCGACCGGCGTGGAGCTTCTTCGCAAGGAGACGGACGGGACAAAATTTCGATTGCTTGGCATCGGCGTCAGCGACCTTTCGGATGTCGACAAGGCCGACCCACCGGATCTGGTCGATGTCCAGTCGCGCAAGCGCGCTATGGCCGAAGGCGCCATCGATGCGTTGCGCGACAAATTCGGGCGCAAGGCGGTGCAAACCGGCTACACCTTCGGCAAGGGCCGCGACGCCCATCCGCCGGAGCCGCTTGAGGATTGAACCAGATCAGCTGCGTCGAAGGTCGATGCGGCTGGTCACGACGCTCTTTCCGGTCTTGGGATCACGGTCGACCACGGTCAAAACAATGCCGTCCGCCCCGTTTTTCTGTACGGTAAGCTGCGCGGTGCGGTCGCCATTGACCTCCTTGGCCCAGCGGATGGCGAGGTTTATGGCATTGCCAGAACGATTTCCGTTCAGCTGCGCCGGTCCGGTGCGCGATCCCACATAGACGCCGCTGTATTTGGCGCCGCTGGTCTTCAGACGGGCGCTGATGGCGCGTGTCACCAGGATCAGGCCGCGGCAGTTGCCGTCGAGCGACAGCGAAGACGATGTCGCATCCGATTTGAATGTGCAGGAAACGCTGACCGTCGGCGCCTGCGTCGTCACCTGAACAGTTCCCTTGCCGGCGAAACTGCCCTGGAAGGACTGGAGAAATTTGCTGTCGTCGGCACGCGCGGCAGTGGCCGCGACGAGCAGGCATCCAGCAAGCGCAAACCGCGTGAGTGATGTCATCGAAGGTCTCCTTGTGACTGGGTGGAGGGGCAATCGGCGATGCTCAGGCGGGATCCAGCGACTCAACGCACCTTGCCATGTCAGGTTCCGACAAGACTGTTTTGCAGCAGCGCGCAAAGTCTCTGGCCCAGTCAAATGGGGCGGCTAGTGGTTGCGGCAAAAACCCCGGCTTGCGACATAGCGGACATGGCACCCACCCCTTCGATCCCCAAGGCCGCGTTCTGGATGGCGCTGTCGATCACGTCGTTCCTGGCGATGTCTGTCGCCGGCCGCGCCACCACGGCCGAACTCAACGTCTTCCAGGTGCTGGAACTGCGCTCGGTGATCGGCTTCTTTATCCTCTTGCCGCTGGTGTTTGCGAGCGGCGGGTTTGCGGCGATGCGCACGCAACGTCCCCTCGCCCATCTCGCCCGAAACGTCATCCACTATACCGGGCAGGCGGCATGGCTCTACGCCTTGACCTTGATTCCGCTGGCCGTGCTGATTTCGATCGAATTCACCACACCGATCTGGACGGCTATCCTGGCGGTGACTTTTCTTGGTGAAAGGCTGTCCAGGCCAAAGCTTGCCGCGATCGTGCTGGGCCTGATCGGCGTGGTGGTCATCGTTCGGCCCGGTGTGGGCTCGGTCGATCCGGGCCATCTCGTCGTGCTCGGCGCCGCGGTCTGCTTCGGCATCTCGGTGGTCATGGTCAAATCGCTGACGCGGACGGACAGCGTCGTACGCATCATCTTCTGGATGCTGATCATCCAGTCGGTGGTCGGCCTCGTTCCAGCCCTTTACGAGTGGCGCAACCCGCCACTGCAACTGTGGCCGTGGATCGTGCTGATTGCCTTCACCGGCATGTCGTCCCACTTCTGCATGGCCCGCGCGCTTGGCTATGCCGACGCCACCGTCATTTCGCCGATGGATTTCCTGCGCGTGCCGTTGTCGGCGCTGATCGGCTGGCTGCTCTACAGCGAACAGATCGACGCTTTCACCGCCGGCGGCGCACTGCTCATCCTGATGGGCAACCTGCTCAATCTACAGCGGAAACCGGCAAGGCGGGCGGAAGTGGCCGCTTCGTAAAACCGCCGCCGATCAGTCGCCCTCGTTCGGTATGTTGAGGACGTGTCCGCAGGCCTTGCAGTGCACGGCGTCCGGTTCATGCCGCTGCAACCCGCACTGCGGGCATGGAAAGAACACCTTGGCCGGCCGAAAGATCGCCTGCGCCAGCCTGACGAACAGCGATATGCCGATGATCATGGTGACGATCGCCGTCAGCTTGCCGGCGATGCCCGGCAGCACGATGTCGCCGAAGCCGGTCGTCGTCACGGTCGCGACGGTGAAGTAGAGCGCGTCGATGTAGTTTTCCAGCCCGGCTCCGTTGCGGAAGAAGAACGTGTAGACGAAGCCCGTGATGACAAAGAGAAAGGTCAAAAGATTGATGACCGCGTGGCTTGCCTCGCGCCAGGGTCTCAGGCCGCGCATCTCGAAATGCCGCCAGATCGAACCGCTGCGCGATAGCGACCACAGCCGCAGAATGCGCAGAAAGCCTAGATTTGCGAGCGCCGTCGGCATCAGCAACGTCAGAAGGATGAAGGCATCCACCCAGAAGGTCGGCTGCTTCATCAGGCGCAGCATGTCGTTTGAGGCCAGCAGCCTGGCGCCCAGATCGGCGGCGACGAGGGCCGCCACGGCATAGTCCAGCCACAGAAACGAGGCCGATTGCTGGATGACCGGCGTGGCGATGAAGAAGGCGATGATGGCGAGGTCGATGATGACAGCGACCAGTTGGAACCGGAACGCGGCGGGCGAGCGTCCATGATAGAGCCTGCGCAGCGTGTCGCGCAGCTGTGCTGTCGCGGAGAGATTCTGCGGTGCCTTGCTGTCGGCGCCTCTCATGCGGATCGCGACAGCGTGAGCAGCGGATGCCTTCCCTGGGATTGCCGTCTGGCAAGCGCGCGGATCACACCAGTTCCACTTCGACCACGCCCGGCACGGCGCGCATCGCCGAGGCGATCTGCGGAGAGACGCGATAGCCGCCCTGCAAGGCAATCTCGACCTCGCCCTGCGCCTCTTCCTTGATCACGATGATGCTCACCTGGCTCTCACCGCGCTGGGTGAGCTGGGATTGGATCATCGAGGCAGGCCCATCGTTCCGGACGAAAATGCGCAGCGCCTTCTGGATGCGGCTTGCTTCGTCTTCCAGCGATTGGACGGAGTTGATGCGCAGGTTGACACCCTCGGGCCTGTCTTCCGCCGCGACGGTGATGACAACGGAGCGGCCGGCTTCGAGGAGATCGCGGTACTGGGCCAATCCTTCTGAAAACAACACGGCCTCGTACTGGCCGGAGGTGTCGGAAAAGGCCACCACGCCCATCTTGTTGCCGGTGCGCGTCTTGCGCTCCTGCTTGCTGGTAACGGTGCCGGCAAGCCTGCCGGCGGAAGCGCCGCGCTTGACGGCAGCGGAGAACTCCGCCCAGTTCTGCACCCGCATCTTCTGCAGCGCCGCCTTGTACTCGTCGAGCGGATGCGCCGAGAGATAGAAGCCGACGACCTGGAATTCGCGGTGCAGCCGGTCGGCGGCGAGCCACGGATCGGTCGGCGGCAGGTTGAGCGCCTGCGACTGGGCGCCGAGCGAGGCGCCGAAAATATCGGCCTGGCCGGAAACGGCGTTCTGCTGGGCGAGTGACGCCAGCCCCATCATCCGCTCGACGCCAGCCAACATCTGGGCGCGATCGTGGCCGAAGCAGTCGAGCGCGCCGGCCATGATCAGGCTCTCGAAAACCCGCTTGCCGACGATCTTCGGGTCGACCCTCTCGCAGAAATCGGCCAGGCTCTTGAACGGCTTTTCTCCGCGAACGGCGACGATGTGCTCCACCGCGGCGTCGCCGACGCCCTTGAGGGCAGCCATCGAGTAATAGATACGGTTCTCGCCGACCTCGAAGGCACGAAAACTGGTCATCACCGACGGCGCCAGGACCTCGATGCCGAGGCGCAGCGCATCCTGGCGGAAGTCGGCGAGCTTGTCGGTGTTGCCCATGTCGAGCGTCATCGACGCCGCCAGGAACTCGACCGGATAATGCGCCTTGAGATAGGCGGTCTGGTACGAGACGACGGCGTAGGCGGCAGCGTGCGACTTGTTGAAACCATAGTCGGCGAACTTGGCCAGCAGGTCGAAAATGAAGTCGGCTTGCGGCTTGGCGACGCCGCGCTCGACCGCGCCGGAGACAAAGCGCTCGCGTTGCTTGTCCATCTCGGCGCGGATCTTCTTGCCCATGGCGCGGCGCAGAAGGTCGGCTTCGCCGAGCGAATAGCCGGACAGCTCCTGCGCGATCTGCATCACCTGTTCCTGGTAGACGATGACGCCTTGCGTTTCCTTCACCAGATGGTCGATCTTGGGATGGATCGAGGCCATCTCCTCCTCGCCATGCTTTCTGGCGTTGTAGGTCGGGATGTTTTCCATCGGGCCCGGCCGGTAGAGCGCGACCAGCGCGATGATGTCCTCGATGCAGTCGGGCCGCATGCCGATCAGCGCCTTGCGCATGCCGGCGCTTTCCACCTGGAACACGCCAACCACCTCGCCGCGCGAGAGCATCGCGTAGGTCTCGGGATCGTCGAGCGGGATGGTCGCGAGATCGATGTCGATGCCGCGGCGACGGATCAGCTTTACGGCGGTCTCCAGCACCGTCAGCGTCTTCAGGCCGAGGAAGTCGAACTTCACCAGCCCGGCCTGCTCGACATATTTCATGTTGAACTGGGTGACAGGCATGTCCGAGCGCGGATCGCGGTACATCGGCACCAGTTCCGACAATGGTCGGTCGCCGATGACGATGCCGGCGGCATGCGTTGAGGCATGGCGGTAGAGGCCTTCCAGCTTCTGCGCCATGTCGAGCAGCGTCTGGACGATCGGCTCCTTCTCGGCCTCCTCGGCAAAGCGTGGCTCGTTGGCGATGGCATCGGCGAGCTTGACCGGATTGGCAGGGTTCTGAGGTACCATTTTTGAGAGCTTGTCGACCTGGCCATAGGGCATCTGCAGAACACGGCCGACGTCGCGCAGCACCGCGCGCGCCTGCAGCGTACCGAAGGTGATGATCTGGCCGACCTGGTCGCGGCCGTATTTCTGCTGGACGTAGCGGATCACCTCCTCGCGGCGATCCTGGCAGAAGTCGATGTCGAAATCGGGCATCGACACGCGGTCCGGATTGAGGAAGCGTTCGAACAGCAGTGAGAAACGCAGCGGATCGATGTCGGTGATGGTCGTCGAATAGGCGACCAGCGAACCGGCACCCGAACCACGCCCCGGCCCGACCGGAATGCCTTGTGCCTTGGCCCATTTGATGAAGTCGGCGACGATCAGGAAATAGCCGGGGAATTTCATCTTCTCGATGATGCCAAGCTCGAATTCGAGCCGCTCACGATATTGCTCGACCGTGTAGCCCGGTGTCGGTCCGTGCAGGGCAAGCCGGGCATCGAGCCCTTGGCGCGCCTGGCGGGCCAGTTCCTCGGCCTCGGCCTTTTCGGCGGCGTCCTTGTCGGAGGCATCGCCGCCCGTGAAACGCGGCAGGATCGGGCTACGGGTTTTCGGATAGTAGGAGCAGCGCAACGCGATCTCGACCGTGTTGTCGATCGCTTCCGGCAGGTCGGCGAACAATTTCGCCATGTCGGCCTGGCTGCGCAGAAAATTGTCCGGCGATAGCCGGCGGCGGGTGTCGACGGCGACGACCGAACCTTCGGCGATGGCGATCAACGCATCGTGCGCCTCATACTCGTCGAGCGACGAGAAGAAGGCCTCGTTGGTGGCGACCAGCGGCAATTCATGGGAATAGGCGAGATCGATCGAGGATTTCTCGATCATGCGATCATAACCCGAAACCCGGTCCAGTTCGACATAGAGGCGGTCGCCGAACATCGCCTTGAGCGTGAGCAGGCGCGCCTCGGCGAGATCGCGGCGGTCTTCCTTCAGGGCTATGCCGATCGGACCGCGCGGCCCGCCACTGAGGCAAATCAGGCCGTCACATTGGCCGTCCATCATTTCGGTGGTCAGGTGCACCGCTTCACCGGGCGGTGTTTCGAGGTATACGCGGCTGACCAGCCGGACGAGATTGGAATAGCCGGCTTCGGTGGCCGCGATCAGCACCACCGGCCGCATGTCGGGACCTTGCCGACGGCGATCACGCTGGCCATCGCTGTTTTCGCCGGAGAAGGCGAGAGCGATCTGGCAGCCGATGATCGGCTGGATGCCGTCCTTCACCGCCTTCTGCGCGAACTCCAGCGCGCCGAACAGATTGTTGGTATCGGTGACGGCGATGGCCGGCGCTTCGTCCTTGACGGCATGGCCGACGATCTTGCCGAGTTGCAGCGCGCCTTCCAACAGCGAATAGGCCGAATGCACGCGCAGATGGACGAACGGCCGTGCCGGTATTTCAGGCCGCGCGGCAGCAATCGCGGCTTCGCGCTTCAGTGGGTCGCGTGGAAGTCTGTCGTCCGCCATGGTTTTTCGCGCTGCCGAAGGTCTTTGAGTCGATGAGAATGTATTGTCCGGGACCGGGCGATACCAGTCCAGCACAAACGACTACTGACCACAGGCTTCCAGCCCGCTCACGCGAATTCCATGATTACCGCGTCGACAGCCAGGCTGTCGCCCGGCTTGGCGTTGAGTTTCGAGACGACAAGATCGCGCTCGGCGCGCAGCACGTTTTCCATCTTCATGGCCTCCACCACGGCCAAGGTTTCGCCGGCCTTGACCTCCTGGCCCTCGGCAACGGCGATCGACACGACAAGCCCGGGCATCGGGCAGAGCAGCAGTTTCGACGTGTCCGGCGCCACCTTTTCCGGCATCAGCCGTTCAAGCTCGGCGTTGCGCGGCAGCATGGCTCGCGCCGTCACAGACATACCTTTCCAGGCGATGCGCAGGCCGTTCGCGACAGGCCGGATCTGGGCGGCGACCCTGTGCTTGCCGACCGTACCGCGCCAGATGAGGTCGCCCGGCCGCCAGTCGGACGAAACGGTCAGCGCCTTGCCGCCATCGATGGACAGGTCGATTTCCATCGGGATGGAAATCATGCCTTCGAGGATCGACGCCGAGAGATAGTCCTCGCCGATCTTGACCACCCAATCACGCTTGAGCGCTCCCGAATGCGGCGCCAGCCGCCCACCCAGCCGGTCGAGACGGTCGCGGCGCAGCAGTTCCACCGCGGTGGCGATCGACGCCAGCACGGCCTTTTCCTCGCTATTCGGCACGATGGGGGCAAAACCGTCGGGATATTCCTCCGCGATGAAGCCAGTCGATATCGCCCCTTCCCGCCAGCGCGGATGCTGCATCAGTGCCGCCAGGAACGGGATGTTGTGCTCGATGCCGTCGACCACAAAGCTGTCGAGCGCTTCCGACATGGCGTCTATTGCCTCGAGCCGAGTCGGCGCCCAGGTGCACAGCTTGGCGAGCATCGGATCGTAGAACATCGAAATCTCAGAGCCTTCCGTGACGCCTGTGTCGTTGCGGATGACGATGTCGCCGAATTGCCCTTCCTCCGGCGGCCGGTAGCGCGTCAGCCGGCCGATCGAAGGCAGGAAATTGCGGTACGGGTCTTCGGCGTAGAGCCGGCTTTCCACCGCCCAGCCGTTCAGCTTGATGTCGCCCTGCTTCAAGGTCAGCTTTTCGCCGGCGGCGACGCGGATCATCTGCTCGACCAGATCGATGCCGGTGACGAGTTCCGTCACGGGGTGCTCGACCTGCAATCGTGTATTCATTTCAAGGAAATAGAAGTTCTTGTCCTTGTCGACGATGAACTCGACGGTGCCGGCGCTCTGGTAGTCGACGGCCCTGGCCAGCGCCACCGACTGTTCGCCCATGGCCTTCCTGGTCTTGGCATCGAGGAAGGGCGATGGCGCCTCCTCGGCGACCTTCTGGTTGCGGCGCTGGATCGAGCATTCGCGCTCGCCGAGATAGAGCGCGTTGCCATGCGCGTCGGCCAGGACCTGGATCTCGATATGGCGGGGATCGACGACGAATTTCTCGATGAACACCCGGTCGTCGCCAAACGAACTCTTGGCTTCAGAGCGTGCCCGATCGAACCCGTCGCGCACTTCAGACTGGTCCCAGGCGATGCGCATGCCCTTGCCGCCGCCGCCGGCCGAGGCTTTGATCATGACGGGATAGCCGATCTCGCCGGCGATCTTTTCGGCATGGTCGGCATTTTCGATGACGCCGAGCCAGCCGGGCACGGTGGAAACCTTGGCGGCGTTGGCGAATTTCTTCGATTCGATCTTGTCGCCCATCGCCTTGATGGCTTTGGGTTTCGGCCCGATGAAGACGATGCCTTCCGCTTCCAGCGCTTCGCAGAAGGCGGCCCGTTCGGACAGGAAGCCGTAGCCGGGATGCACCGCCTGAGCGCCGGTTGCCTTGCAGGCGGCGATGATCTTTTCCGGCACGAGATAGCTCTGCACGGCCGGCGAAGGCCCGATATGCACCGTCTCATCGGCCATTTCGACATGCACGGCATCGCGATCGGCGTCGGAGTAGACGGCGACCGTGGCAATGCCCATCTTGCGCGCCGTCTTGATGACGCGGCAGGCGATCTCGCCACGGTTGGCGATCAGGATCTTGGTGAACATGCAGGCAGAATTCCCCTCCGGCGAACAGTTTAGTTCTATGGACTATGTCGCCATGTCTCAAGTACCGCGATGGACGACATGAAAGCCGCGCCTGCGACCCGCCATAGCGCTCCCTGCTGAGCCGGTTGTCGAATGGTGTGCTATCTGCGTCAACAAAGCCGACATTTCGTCTCATCTGACAGTTGATGAGCAGCCCAAAACCTGAAAACTTGGACACAAAAATCGCCTTGGAGGAATTGCCCGATGAAAACCCGCGCTGCTGTCGCTGTCGCCGCCGGAAAGCCGCTGGAGATCATGGAGGTCGACCTCGAGGGTCCGCGCGAGGGCGAGGTGCTGGTCGAGATCAAGGCGACCGGCATCTGCCATACCGACGAGTTCACCCTGTCGGGCGCCGATCCCGAAGGCCTGTTTCCGGCGATCCTCGGCCATGAGGGCGCAGGCGTCGTCGTCGATGTCGGCAAGGGCGTCACCTCGGTCAAGAAGGGCGATCACGTCATCCCGCTCTATACGCCCGAATGCCGCCAGTGCCCGTCTTGCCTGTCGCGAAAGACCAATTTGTGCACGGCGATCCGCGCGACCCAGGGGCAAGGCCTGATGCCCGACGGCTCGTCGCGCTTCTCAATCGGCAAGGACAAGATTTTTCACTATATGGGCTGCTCGACCTTCTCCAACTTCACCGTGCTGCCCGAGATCGCGGTCGCCAAGGTCAACCCCGACGCTCCCTTCGACAAGATCTGCTACATCGGCTGTGGCGTGACCACAGGCATCGGTGCGGTCATCAACACCGCCAAGGTCGAGCAAGGGGCCACCGCCGTCGTCTTCGGCCTCGGCGGTATTGGCCTCAATGTCATCCAGGGCCTGAAGCTTGCCGGCGCCGACATGATCATCGGTGTCGATTTGAACAACGACAAGAAGGCCTGGGGCGAGCGCTTCGGCATGACGCATTTCGTCAATCCGAAGGAGATCGAGGGCGACATCGTCCCCCACCTCGTCAACATGACCAAGCGCGGCGCCGACCAGATCGGCGGCGCCGACTACACCTTCGACTGCACCGGCAACACCAAGGTGATGCGCCAGGCGCTGGAGGCTTCGCATCGCGGCTGGGGCAAGTCCGTCGTCATCGGCGTCGCCGGCGCTGGCCAGGAGATTTCGACAAGACCGTTCCAGCTGGTCACCGGCCGCAGCTGGATGGGCACCGCCTTCGGCGGCGCGCGTGGCCGCACCGACGTGCCCAAGATCGTCGACTGGTACATGGACGGCAAGATCCAGATCGACCCGATGATCACCCATACGCTGAAGTTAGAGGACATCAACAGGGGATTCGACCTGATGCATGAGGGCAAGTCGATCCGGAGTGTCGTGGTTTACTGAAGACGGCCACATGCCGCCTGCCAATCGGCCAGCGACCTCTGTGGTGAAACATGGGAGGAAATGGAATGGCGGAGAAACTGCATCCGAAAATCGACAATGGGCTGCCAAGGGAAAGCGCGAGCTTTGCCGGCGGCACGCTGGTCTGCGCCTGCACCAGCAAGCCGGTCAAGGTGAAGGTCAAGGGCCAGATCGCCCACAACCATGCTTGCGGCTGCACCAAATGCTGGAAGCCTGACGGCGCGGTGTTCTCGGTGGTGGCGGTTGCCGGCACCGGCGACGTCACCGTCACCGAGAACGGCGACAAGCTCAAGGTGGTCGACCCCTCGGCCTTGATCCAGCGCCATGCCTGCACCGGCTGCGGCGTCCACATGCACGGGCCGGTCGAGCGCGACCATCCATTCAAGGGCCTGTCCTTCATCCATCCCGAGCGCTTCGAGGAGGATGGCTGGTCGCCACCGGGCTTCACCGCCTTCGTCTCGTCGATCATCGAATCGGGCGTCAACCCGAAGCGGATGGACGGCATCCGGGCCCGGCTGAAGACAATCGGGCTGGAGCCTTATGACTGCCTCAATCCGGGCCTGATGGATTACATCGCCACCTGGACGGCGAAGAAGTCCGGCGCGCTGCCCGCCTGACAACTGTGACAATTCAGGTATGGGGCCGGATGCGTTTCCGGCCCCTGCTTGTTTCTGGAGAGACAATGCCCGCACCAGCCATCTACGTCGACGCCGATGCCTGCCCGGTCAAGGCCGAGGTCGAAAAGGTCGCCGGACGCCATGGCGTCATCGTCACTTACGTTTCCAATGGCGGGCTGCGTCCCTCCCGCGACCCCATGATCCGCAATGTCGTGGTGTCCAAGGGCGCCGACGCCGCCGACGACTGGATCGTCGAGAACGCGAAGCCTAACGACATCGTGGTGACGGCGGACATTCCGCTTGCCGCCCGCACGGTGGCGCTCGGCGCGCATGTGCTGGGACCGACCGGGCGGCCCTTCACACCGGAAACGATCGGCATGGCGGTAGCGATGCGGGACCTCAAGCAGCATCTGCGCGAAACCGGCGAAAGCAAGGGCTACAATGCCGCCTTCGCGCCGCAGGACCGCTCGCGGTTCCTCGGCGAACTCGACCGTATCTTGCGGCGCGCGCTGAAATCCGCCACACCGGACTAGCAACAAAGCGCCATCCAGGTAGAGACCGCCATGGCCGCCGAAACCCCGATCGAGAAACCCATGCAGCGCCACATGCTGTTTGCGGTATCGGCGTGTCTCGGTGCGTTTGCGCTGCTTGTGGCGTTGCTGCTGCACGCCCCGCTCGCCTATTCGATCGGCGCCAACGCATTTTTCGCCGCGTACGTCATTCTTGTCGTTAGCCAGATGCCCAAACTCACCGGCAAGTATCTCAGCAAGAATGCACGCGCCACCGATCAGCCGGTGCTGGTCATCTTCGCGGTGACGCTCGTTGTCGTCGCCTTTGCCGTTGTCTCCTTGTTCCTGCTGATCAATCGGAAAGATGGGGATCACCCGATCCAACTCGGCTTCGCGCTGCTGTCGATCCCGCTCGGCTGGTTCACCATCCATGCCATGGCGGCGCTCCACTATGCCCATGTCTACTGGATGGACGGCGACGCGGTCGACGCCGAAACCAAGAAGAAAATCCCGGTCGGCGGCCTGCTGTTCCCGGGCGACAAACGCCCCGAGGGTTGGGACTTCCTCTATTTCTCGACCGTCATCGGCATGACGGCACAGACGGCCGACACAAACATCTCGACGACGCACATGCGTTGTGTCGTGCTTGTCCACTCGGTCCTGTCGTTCTTCTTCAACACCGTCATCGTCGCCGCGGCCGTCAATCTCGCCGTCAGCCTGGGCGGTCCGTAATAAATCCGTGATCGGATGAAACATCGGTTTGGATCGCGACGTATCAGGAGGACAATGAACACGTAGACCAAGCCGCAGGGCCGGGAGACCAGACAAGATGGAATCGGTTGCCAGAAGCCAATCCGAAATTGGACCGGGTGTCCCCGCTTCAAAAGAGAAAACCTTGATCTACCGGCAGTCGCGCTGGACGCGGCTGACACACTGGCTCTGGGCCATCTCATTGTTTTTCATGCTGCTGTCCGGCCTGCAGATTTTCAATGCCCGGCCGCAGCTCTACATCGGCAAGCAATCCGGCTTCGACTACAGCAACACCATTTTCGCCATAGGCGCCGAAAACACCAATGCCGGTCCGCGCGGTTACACCGCAATCTTCGGGCACCGCTTCGACACGACAGGCGTCTTCGGTTGGTCGGGCCCTGCCGGTAACGAGACGGCGCGCGGTTTCCCATCCTGGGCGACGATCCCCTCCTATTATGACCTCGGCACAGCCCGCGTGATCCATTTCTTCTTTGCCTGGATCCTGACCACGACTTTGCTGGTCTGGCTGGTCGCCAGCCTGATCAACGGTCACATCCGCCGCGATCTGGCGCCGCGCCTGGATGACCTCAAACGCTTGCCACAGGACATCGCCAATCACGCCAGGCTCAAATTCCACCACACGCGCGAATACAACACATTGCAGAAAATGGCCTATGGCGGCGTGCTGTTCGTGCTCTTGCCGCTGATGATCATCACTGGCCTGGCCATGTCGCCGAGCATGAATTCGGTGCTGCCCTTCCTCAACGATCTGCTCGGCGGGCGGCAGACGGCACGCACTATTCATTTCACCGTCATGGCTCTGCTGGTTGCCTTCTTCATCATTCACATCCTGATGATTCTGGCCGCCGGTCCGATCAATGAGCTGCGTTCGATCATCACCGGCTGGTACCGCACCGATCCTCCCGCGCATGACGACAACACATCCGAGAGGAGTGCCTGACATGGCAAAATTCGAGATCAGCCGCCGGAAATTCCTCACCGCCGCCAGCCTTGGCGCTTCCGGCATCATGCTGTCGGGTTGCGACGCCTTCGACAGCCAGCTCAGCATCGGCAGCGGCCTGCGCGGTTTCCTCGAAAACGCCAATGGCCTCACCCACAGGGCACAACGGTTGCTGGGCGGCGGCAGTTCGCTGGCGCCGGAATTCACTGAAGCCGATATTCGTCAGCCAATGCGGCCGAACGGCGTCACCGCGCCGGATGACGACGCATACAAGGCCCTGCTCGCCAACAACTTCGCCGATTGGCGCCTGGAGGTGTCGGGCCTCGTCGAAAAGCCGCTGTCGCTCACCCGCGAGCAGCTCATGAACATGCCGAGCCGCACCCAAATCACCCGCCATGACTGCGTCGAGGGCTGGAGCTGCATCGCCAAATGGACGGGCACGCCGCTGTCGCTGCTTCTTGACCAGGCGGTGGTCAAGCCGCAGGCGCGCTATGTCATGTTCCACTGCCTCGACACGATCGACCGCAGCCTGTCGGGCGACATCAAATATTACGGGACGATCGACCTGATCGATGCCCGCCATCCCCAGACGATCCTTGCCTATGGCCTGAACGGCAAGCCGCTGCCGGTCGAGAACGGCGCGCCGCTGCGCGTCCGTGTCGAGCGCCAGCTCGGCTACAAGATGCCGAAATATCTCTACAAGATCGAACTGGTCGACGGCTTTGCCAATATTGGCGGCGGCCGCGGCGGCTATTGGGAGGACAACGGCTACGACTGGTACGGCGGGATTTGATGGCCGTCCGCATAGAGGTCGAGCACGATCTGTCGCCCATCGAGTTGAGTTCGCTCGAGGAGCGTCTCCATCGCGACAACCGGCGTATGACGGACCGCGACGACGACCGGGAACTGGCCTTTGTCATCCGTGATGATGCGGGACACGCGATCGGAGTAGCCGCCGGCTATTCCTGGGCGGGCACGTGCGAGCTCACATTGACGTGGATTGACGAGGCTCACCGAGGCCGCGGCTACGCAAGGCAATTGCTCGACGCTTTTGTCGCCGAGGCGGCCGATCGCGGCGTCAAGAAGATCTGGGTCGCCAGCCACGACTTCCAGGCACCAGCCCTGTATGAAAAGGCCGGCTTCGAGCGCATGGCCGAACTGGCGGGATGGCCCGAAGGCCATTCCAACATCATCCTTTGTAAAACGGTAGCGGCGGCCGGCGCGGCTTAGGCAACCTTGTCGAGCAACGGCTTCAGCGCCGGATGGATTTCCGGCGAGGCATGCTTGATCAAGGTCAGCAGTGCACGCTCATTCTCGTACAGAGGCCGGTTGACCCCGATATATCCGACCAGCCAGCCGGCTTCACCGGCATCGATCGTCTCGGCGCGTCGGGCCAGCGCCTCGGTGGCCCTGTTCTTCGCCTCCCACTCGGTCTCTATGTCGTCAGGTGACCGATAGGCCTCGATGATGCCGGCAAGACCACCGGAGACCATGCGGCTGAAGAAACCGCCGATTTCCGGACCCGCGTGATCGAGGAAGGTTTCGTGGCGCAGCGCCACCTCGCGGGTGGGCGCCTCGTAACCGGCCGAGCACATGACGAAATTGGCGATCGCCTTGACGAACAGATCGTTCCAGGACGGATCGTTGTTGGCCTGGGCTGTCCGCTCGTTGATCCTGAACAGCACCTCGGCCTCGGCCCGGGTGATGGCGATGTTGCCGTCGCCACCATGGGCATGGAGGATACGGCGAAGAAGCTCGACTTCCGTTTTGGCGATCAGTCCGGGCACCAGCACACCGCCGAGCATCAGCGGTCCCTTGCCGTCGACGACCGCGTGGGCGACTTGCTCCAGCGCGTAGACGCAAAGCCGGCTCGGCGATGATTTCGCCTCTTCCAGCACGTGGACCAGCAATTCGAGTTCGGTCCGGCTGTCGACCATGCCGTCGCGCGAAATCGTGCGGACCAGCCAATCGGCATTTTCCTGCGAAATATAGCCCGAGGGCTTTTCCTGGTGGACGATGTAGTCGGTGACCGCCTCGACGAAGAACGGTGCCCATTCCGCGCATTTGTCTCGCGCCGTCTGATCGAGCGCGAACAAGGCCTCGGCTTCGCCCCGGGTCACCACGCCGTCTGCGAACACGTCGCGGCGCAGCATCACGACATCCTCCGCAGCAATCCGGTTCTTCGACGTCAGCCCCGCCACCGGAGCGCTCATGATCAATTCGCCCATCTGTCGTCCCCGTCCGCCCAACGCGTCACATCGGCCTGCTATATCAAGAGTGTCTTGAAAAACCGCCAAATGGCGTGGTTAGCGAAGACTTGTGAGATCAATGTCGCCCAAAAGTGTGCAGCGGTTTTGGGAGAACGACATGCATCAACAAAGATCTAAAGCGCGGGACGCGCTTAGATGTCGCTGGGAGGTGACAAGGTGTCGCCGACGGGCTATGGATGGCGCGTCGAGGGCTCAGGGTTTGAGTCCTACCTGTTTGCGGGAGAGAGCAGCGAGAGCTGCCGCCGAAGGGGAAATCGCCCGAAATCTCTCAGGCAAAAGAACCGTAGACGGGAAAGACACTCTGGAAAGTCGGGGCTTGCCCCCGCGCCGAAGGTGTAAGCGCCGCTGACAGAGTTCCGGCTGCGCGAGTCTCTCAGGCTTCAGACAGAGGGGCACGGACTGGTCGCCATCAGCGACCGATTGCGTGCGACTCTGGAGACGACATGACGGGCGACGACAAACACCTTCCCCTCGAAGACATCCATACAGCCGCCGGTGCGCGCTTCGGCGCCTTTGCCGGCTGGTCGATGCCGTTGACCTATCCGGCCGGCGTCATGAAGGAGCATCTTCACACCCGCGAACATGTGGGGCTGTTCGACATCTCGCATATGAAGCTGTTCGAGGTCGGCGGGCCGGAAGCGGCTGCGCTGTTGAGCCGCGCTTGCCCGCTGGACGCCGGCACGCTCGAGATTTCGCAGTCCAAACTGACGTTCTTCCTGAATGAGGCAGGCGGCATTCTCGACGATCTGATCGTCACCCGACTTGGCGACGACCGCTTCATGGTCGTCGCCAACGCCGGCAACGCCATCGCCGATGAAAAGCATCTGCGCGCGCTGGCGGCTGATTTCGATGTGCAGGTCGAGCCGCTCGACCGTGTCTTCCTGGCCATCCAGGGCCCTGAAGCCTGGGCCGCCCTTTCCCGCGCAGGCATCGAGACCGGCTCGCTGCTGTTCATGCATGGCGTCGAGCCACGGAAAAACTGGTTCATGAGCCGGTCGGGCTATACCGGCGAGGACGGTTTCGAGATCGGCCTGCCGGAGGCGGACGCACGGGACCTGGTCGCCAAACTGCTCGAGGACGAGCGCGTGCTCTGGATCGGCCTTGCCGCGCGCGACAGCCTTCGGCTCGAAGCCGGCCTCTGCCTGCACGGCCAGGACATCACGCCGGAGACCGACCCGGCCGCGGCGGCGCTGATGTGGGCAATCCCAAGGGATACCAGGGCTTCCGGCGCCTTTATCGGTGCCGACGCCTTGCGCGCCGCCGTGGAGCGGGGCCCGGCGCAAAAGCGCGTTGGGTTGAAGCCCGAAGGCCGCCAGCCGGTACGCGCGGGCGCGGCGCTATTCGACGCCGACGGCAACCCGGTCGGCCATGTCACCTCGGGCGGCTTCGGCCCGTCCGCCGGCCATCCGGTGGCCATGGGCTATGTCACCACATCGTTGGCAAAGACGGGAACGCGAGTTTTCGCCGATGTGCGCGGCACGAAGATCCCAGTCGAAATCAGTTCCCTGCCCTTCACCCCTCATCGCTACCGCAAAGGATGAATTCCATGGCAACAACCTATTTCACATCAGACCACGAATGGCTCCGCGTCGAAGGCGGCACCGCTACCGTCGGCATCACCGATTATGCGCAGGAGCAGCTCGGCGACCTCGTCTTCGTGGAACTGCCGGAAACGGGAAAGAAGCTCGCCAAGGGCGATACCGCCGTCGTGGTCGAATCCGTCAAGGCGGCCTCCGACGTCTACGCGCCGGTCGACGGTGAAGTCACCGAGGCCAACGGCACGCTGTCTTCCGACCCATCACTGGTCAATTCGGCGGCGACCGGCGCCGGCTGGCTGTGGAAGATGAAGCTCGCCAACGAAAGCCAACTCGCCAGCCTCATGGATGAGGCCGCCTACAAAGCCCATATCGCCTGACATCAGGAACTTGTTGACATGACCGCTGCCCCCTACCCGTTCTCGGCCCGCCACATCGGACCCGGCCTTGCCGACGTCAGAGCCATGCTCACCGTCATCGGTGTTCCCTCGGTGGAGACGCTGATCAGTCAGGCCGTGCCGAGATCGATCCGCCTCGACCAGCCGCTGGACCTGCCAGCGCCAGCCAGCGAAGCCGAAGCGCTTGCCGAATTGTCCGCGACCATGGCGAAGAACAGAGTGCTGAAGAGCTTCATCGGCGCCGGTTACCACGGCGTCCACGTGCCGCCGGTCATCCAGCGCAATCTGTTCGAGAATCCGGCCTGGTACACCGCCTACACGCCTTACCAGGCCGAGATCAGCCAGGGCCGGCTGGAAATGCTGTTCAACTTCCAGACGCTGGTCACGGAACTGACCGGCCTGCCGGTGGCATCGGCTTCGTTGCTCGACGAGGCAACAGCAGTCGCCGAAGCGGTCGGCATTGCCCTGCGCCACCATCGCGACAGGCGCACCAAGGTGGCGCTCGCCGGCACGCCGCATCCGCAGACACTGGACGTGGTGCGCACCCGCGCCGAGCCGCTCGGCATCGAGATTGACGGCGAGGAGATCGACGACAACACCGCCGCCCTGCTCGTCTCATGGCCTGACACCTTCGGCGTCTATGGCGACCACAAGGCGGCGATCTCCAAGGCTCGCGCTGCCGGCGCGCTGGTCGTTTTCGTCGCCGATCCGCTTGGCCTGACGCTGACCGACGCGCCGGCAAAGCTCGGCGCCGACATTGCGGTCGGCCCGATGCAGCGCTTTGGCGTGCCGATGGGTTTTGGCGGCCCGCACGCCGCCTATTGCGCCGTCTCCGACAAGCTGACGCGCCTGATGCCCGGTCGCCTGGTCGGCCAGTCGACCGATAGCAAGGGCCGGCCGGGCTACCGCCTCGCCTTGCAGACGCGCGAACAGCATATCCGCCGCGACAAGGCGACCTCCAACATCTGCACCGCGCAGGCGCTGCTTGCCAATATGGCGACCGCCTACGCGATCTGGCATGGTCCGGTCGGCTTGCAGGCGATCGCCGGGCGCATCCACGCGCTGGCCAACCGCCTGGCAAGCGGCCTCGAGGCTGCGGGTGTATCGGTGCTCGGCTCCAGCCGTTTCGACACGGTGACGGTGGAGACCAAAGGCAAGGCTGCCCAGATCGCCGCCGCCGCCGAAAAGAGCCACCGGCTGCTGCGTGTGCTCGACGCCGACCATGTCGGCATCAGTTTCGACGAAACCTCGACCAATGCCGATCTCGAGGCGATCGCAGCCCTGTTCGACGCCAAGGCTGCTTCTTCGGCCGACAGCACGGTGCCCGGCAAGCCGCGCGGCAAGGAGTTTTTGACCCAGCCGGTCTTCCACGAGAACAAGTCGGAAACCGAGATGATGCGCTTCCTGCGCCGGCTGGCCGACAAGGACCTGGCGCTCGACCGCGCCATGATCCCGCTGGGCTCCTGCACCATGAAGCTCAATGCCGCGGCGGAGATGATGCCGGTGAGCTGGCCGGAAATCGCCAACCTGCATCCCTTTGCGCCGGCAGCGCATTCGGCCGGCTACCGCGCCATGATCGGCGAGTTGGAAGGCTGGCTGGCGGAGATCACCGGCTTCGACGCCGTGACCTTGCAGCCCAATGCCGGCAGCCAGGGCGAATATGCCGGGCTGCTGGCCATCCGCGCCTATCACCGCTCGCGCGGTGAGGGTCATCGCACCGTCTGTCTGATCCCCTCTTCCGCGCATGGCACCAATCCGGCGAGTGCCGCGATGGCTGGCATGAGCGTCGTCGTCGTTCGCTGCCTGGAAGACGGCAACATCGACATGGACGATATGCGCGCCAAGGCCAATGAGCATTCCAGGAATCTCGCGGCGCTGATGTTCACCTACCCCTCCACGCATGGCGTCTACGAAGAAGGCGCGCGCCATCTCTGCGCGCTCATCCATGAGCATGGCGGCCAGGTCTATTTCGACGGCGCCAACCTCAACGCGCTGGTCGGACTTGCCCGTCCCGGCGACATCGGCGCCGACGTCTGCCACATGAACCTGCACAAGACCTTCTGCATCCCGCATGGCGGCGGCGGACCGGGCGTCGGTCCGATCGGCGTCAGGGCGCATCTGAAGCCCTATCTGCCCGGCCATGTCAGCGAAGGCTCGGCGCATGCCGTGGCGGCCGCCCCGTTCGGCAGCGCTTCCATCCTGCCGATCACCTGGATGTACATCCGCATGATGGGCGCTTCCGGCCTCAAGCAGGCGACCGAGACGGCGATCGTCTCGGCCAACTACGTGGCGACGCGGCTCGCCCCGCACTTCCCGCTGCTTTACAAGGGCAGGAGCGATCGTGTCGCCCATGAATGCATCCTCGACACCCGCGTGCTCAAGGAGAGCGCCGGCATCAGTGTCGAGGACATCGCCAAGCGCCTGATCGACTATGGTTTCCACGCGCCGACCATGTCGTTCCCGGTCGCCGGCACGCTGATGGTCGAGCCGACCGAGTCCGAGCCCAAGCGCGAACTCGACCGTTTCTGCGAGGCCATGATCGCCATAGCCGGCGAAGCGGCGAAAGTGGCCAAAGGCGAATGGCCCTTGGCCGACAATCCGCTGGTCAACGCACCGCATACGTCAGCCGAGGCGCTGGCCGGTCAATGGACCCACCCTTACTCGCGCCTGGAAGCGGCCTATCCCGCCGGCGACGCCGACACCGCCGCAAAGTACTGGCCGCCGGTATCGCGCATCGACAATGTCGCCGGCGACCGCAACCTGGTCTGCTCCTGCCCGCCGCTGTCGGATTATCTGGGTGCTGCGGAATAGCTACGCGGAGCGCAAGGCCGGCTTGATCGGTTCGGCCTTGCCCATCCTATTGTGGCTGATGACGCAGTTTCGGCCGGCGCGCTTGGCCGCGTAGAGCGTGGAGTCGGCCCTGGCCAGCACCTCGTCGAGGGTGCTGCCGTCGGCCTCGCCGAACCCGATCCCGCCGCTGACCGTGCTGCGCAAGGGGCCGAGCGGCGTGGGCACGACTTCCGTGCCGAAAGCGACACCGATCTTGCTGGCAAGATCATAGGCCCGCTCTTCCGTCATCCGCGACATGACGATCGCGAACTCCTCGCCGCCCAGGCGAAAGGCGTCGACCCCGGTCCTGGCATATTTCCGGATGACGGCACCGAAACGGCACAGGACCTGATCCCCGACCGGGTGTCCATAGATGTCGTTCGTCCGTTTGAAGTGATCGAGATCGAACATGACGATCGCCATGAACGGGCCGAAGGTGCGCTCGCCATAAAGCGACGTCAGGCCCCGGCGGTTCATCAGCCCGGTCAACGGATCGGTCATGGTCTCGGCCTTCAGCTCGATCTGCGCCTGCAAATGATGGAGCGAAAGCGTCAACGCGCCGAGGCCGGTCATACAGGCCACCGCCACGACAGAGTTTAGGCGTTCGGCCCAATTGTCGGGCGCGACACCGAGCGTCCACTGCCCTTTGGCCATCAGAACCACGCCGCAAAGGGCAAACGACAACGCACAGGTGCCGCTCAGGAACGAAACCACCAGCAGGATGCGGCGATCGTGACTGCCATTGATCCAGAACATGGCCCCGATCGTCGAGAGCAGCACGGTAACCGTCGCGTAGGTGATCACGAAACCGATACCGTCAAGGCCCGTGAAGGTCACGGCCGCACAGACGGCCATGGCGGCAAATGTCGGAGCAATCACACGCCTGTGGTCCGGCACACCGAGATATTGCATGGCCGAAATGCAGATGATCAGAAAACCCAGGCTGAGCAGCGCCAGCGCGATCTGGCAAAGCAGCGGATCGGGCTCCCTGGTATAGCGCCAAAACAGGATTACATGCGCGACGAGCACGAGAATGCCGCATGCCACCGTCAGCACGAATCCGGCCCGCGGCGCGGTGGCCCAGATCGCGAACATGGTGACACTGAGACAGATGCCCGACAGCGCGGCTGCGAGCAGGAGCGAACTGAAATCCAGCATATCGGGCGGGGGCCTCTCGAGCGTCGGCGGTTGCGCCGCATTCTAGGTCAGCGGCAGCCCTCGGACATGGTTTTCAGGCAATCTCTCGACCCAACCTGCGGATAGGGTTTACAAAGCGTCGATGCCACCTGTGCCGAAACCGCACCCCTGGCCGGCGCGCGGATCAACCGGCATCAGCCCTTGTTGAGCAAGGCGAGGTTGGCGTCGACAACGGTGGGATCGGCCATGCCGGCCTTCGCCTCCAGCAGCAGTGCCCTGGCCTTCGTCTTGTTGCCGCGCAACAATTGCGAATAGCCCATATTGTTGACGATCCGCGGTTTGCGGCCGGCGACTTTCAAAAGCTGGCCATAAGCGCGGTCGGCGAAGTCGAAGCGGCCGAGTTCGTCATAGGAAGCCGCAAGCCCCATCCAGGCCTCCGCATTGTCGGCCTTCAATTCGACGGCCTTGCGGAAATGCTGTTCGGCAAGACCATAATTGGCGTCGCGAAACTGCGCCTTGCCTTCCGCCAGGTCGGATGTGTCGACATCCTTGGCAGTCGGCTGGATGGCGGTTGTCTTGGTCGTGTCGACGTTGGTGTTCGTCGTGCACCCGGTGATCATCAGGGCGGTTGCCATCGTGGCCACCGCCGCAAATTTTATCTGACGCATGCCCTGCCCCGTCGCCCGATTTGCCGGGTCGTTCTTCAGGGAAAGACACTACAGCACAGCGATTAAGCTTCGGTGCCGAAATGCGGCTAACTTTTAGTGTCCCGAATACCGGCCATTAACCACGGGTCGCGACGCCCTCGATACCGCAGGGTTCTTACGGCTCCATGGCCCTGAGCTCGCCCGGAACCGGATAACGGCTGCCGTCATAGCGCAGCCGGTAGGTTCGGTTCACAGGTTTGCCGGGATGAGACTGGCACTCGCCATCCGTGTCGGGGGACGGCTCGTCGGTATCCGTCCGCTCGACCGCGGTGATGTCACGATAGCCGTGATGTCTCGCCGCGCCCATCGTCAGGCTGACCCGACTGGAATGAAAGGATCCCGCGCAATTGGTATCGCCTTCGCCACCATTACCGGCAACGACAAGGCCATCGAGCACCATGCGCAGTGCATCGCCGGCGACGGCATAGAGCCGCAGGTCGGTTTCGCTGAAGGGATCGGCCTGCGAATGATTGGCCATCTCGATACGCAGGCCAAAGGCGGTGACACCGGGCGCCAACCCATAGCGGCCGGTATCGAATTCGATCTTGCGGATAGCGATGGCATCGTCGGTTACCAGCCCGGGCTGGAGCAAGCGCTGGCGCACTTGCTTGCTGTTCCTGTCGACGACCAGAAGCTCGATATCGCCAACATGCCCGTCGTCCCTGGATTGGGCGCTGTCGGTCAGCGGCACCGCGACCAGCAGCAGATCGTCATGGGCGGGCCAGATCTTGCAGATCAGGCGGAATGGCGAATCGCTGTCCTGAGGCGCCAAGGCGATGCTGGTGTGGGGCTCGAGCGTGAATGAGGCACCATCGGCGCTCTTGAGAGCCTTCGGATAGGCCTGCTGCACCAACGCGGCGGCATCGCCGCAATCGCCAGCCGCGGCCTGGGCGGGTGACAAGCCCGCCGCGGCGAGGCCCAGCAACAGAGTGGGCAACAGTATTCGCATGGACTTCTCGCTGATTACGGACGTTACAGGTCCCGATTGCGTGCATGTCGCGCGAATCGGTCGCGACCGGCGCGCTTTAGTGACCCGTCATTTTGACGATGATGGGAATGACGGCGATCATCAGCACCACCGGCAGGATGCAGACCACGACCGGCACGGACATCTTTGCCGGCAAGGCGTGCGCCTTCTCCTCGGCCAGCGACATGCGCTTGTGGCGCATTTCATCTGAAAACACCCTGAGCGCGCCCGACAGGCTGGTGCCGAGTTCCTTCGACTGCTGCAGGAGCGTGGCGAAGGAGCGCACCTCGTCCAGGCTGAGGCGATCGGCGAGCGCCTTCAGCGCGTCGTCGAGGCTGCGTCCCGCCCGAAGCTCCAGCGACACGAGCTGCAAATTCTGGCTGAGCGACGGATAGGTCTTGGCGAGTTCTTTCGAAACGCGCTCGACGCCCGCTTCCATGCTCATGCCGGCATCGGAGCAGACGATCATCAGGTCCATGAAATCGGGGAAGCCGTTGCGGTATTCGCGCATCTTTTCCCGAACCTTCTGGGTCAGCACCAGACCCGGCAAGAAATAGCCGGCAGCGCCCGACAGGATGATGAAGGTCCACCGACTGGTCATGGTAGCGTCCGGGCTGGCCATCCACCGGTTGAGCACGAAGACGGCGAACGTCGTGCCGATCATTGCCGTGAACCGGATGAGGAAGAACATGCCGACGGCGCGCGGCTCCATGTAACCGGCCTGGATGAGCTTCAAACGCAGGCGGGCGACATTTTCCGGGTCGCTCTTGGCGTAGAATTCCTGCGCCCTCTTCACCGCCTTCTCGCGCACGACGCCGCTATTCTTCTTCTGCACCGGTTCGGGCTTGGCCGCCACCGGACCGTGGTCGACCTTGAGCCGGCGCTTGACTTCATTGCGGTCACCCTTCGCCGCCACCATCGGCCAGGCGACCGCGGCGACTCCGACGAGCAGCAAGAGGACCGCAACCGGCATCAGCGAGGCCGGCGCGAGCGAGGCGAGGAATTCGATGACGCTCTGCATGTCAGAACCTGAAGTTCGACATCTTGAACATGATCAGATTGCCCAGCATCAGCCAGGTAACCGAGCCGCCGATCATGTACCACGTCTTCGGCACGCCCCAGACGTCGCTGTAATATCCCGGCATCATGGCCATGATGGCGGTGAACAGCAGCGCCGGCACGGCAGTCAAAATGTAGGCCGACAGGCGGCCTTCGGTCGAAATCGCGCGCACCTTGCGGCGCAGCTTGCCGCGTTCGCGGATCGTCGTCGACAACCCATCGAGGATTTCGCGCAGATTGCCGCCCGAACTGGTCTGGATCGACACGGCGGTGACGAACAACGGCAGGTCCTCGTGGCCTACCCGGTCGAAAAGCGAGTTCAGCGCCGAGACCAGGTCGGAACCATAGGTGACTTCGTCGGCAATGACGCCGAATTCCGTACCGATCGGATCGGGCATCTCGCGCGACACCATGGCAATCGCCACCGGAACCGGATGACCGGCCTTGAGGCCCCGCGTGATCAGTTCCAGCGCCTCCGGCAACTGCATGCCGAAACGTTTCAGCCGGCGCTTGCGCATGGAGCGCATCGCCATGACCGGC
Organism: Mesorhizobium sp. M8A.F.Ca.ET.208.01.1.1; assembly: GCF_004791315.1. Taxonomy (NCBI): domain Bacteria; kingdom Pseudomonadati; phylum Pseudomonadota; class Alphaproteobacteria; order Hyphomicrobiales; family Phyllobacteriaceae; genus Mesorhizobium; species Mesorhizobium sp. M8A.F.Ca.ET.208.01.1.1. The sequence goes on along the minus strand of NZ_SRUT01000001.1, from coordinate 761,461 downwards.
AGCAGCGGCACCAGCATGACGAACAGAATGAGCCCCATCAACAACGGCAAGCCGCGCGAGATGGCGAACAGCGTCATGGCCATCGCCACGCCGCAGGTGATCGTCAGGAATTTCGACAGCGGCATCACCATGCCCGACTGCGTGCGCAAGGCACGGAACCGGTCCGGCGAGAACAGCGACGTTCCCGCGTCGAGACCGCGCTCCTTGCGCAGTTGGATCAGCACCTGCTCCTGGCTGATCTTGTTTTCCTGAAGTTTCATGCGCCGGTTGATGGCGGTGCGCTTGTCGCTGCGGCCGGCATAGAGCAGGTAGACCGCCTCGGCGACCAGGATGCCGGTCAGTGCGGCCCCGGCATAGACGACATAGATCGCGCTGAACCCGTCGAACACCCCGGCTACTCCTGCGGCCGGCCGGGTTCGAAATAGCGTCCCGGAAAGTCGATGCCCATGGCGCGCAGGTCCTCGAGGAAGCGCGGCCGGATCCCGGTTGCCTCGAAGTAGCCGAGAATGCTGCCGTCGGCATCCATGCCGGTGCGCACGAAGCGGAAGATTTCCTGCATCTGGATGACATCACCCTCCATGCCGGTCACCTCGGCGACGCTCGTCACCTTGCGCTTGCCGTCGGAAAGCCGGGTCAATTGGACGATGATGTCGATGGCGCTGGCGATCTGGCTGCGGATCGACTGCACCGTCATCGGCATGCCGGTCATGCCCAGCATCTGCTCGAGGCGTGAAATGGCATCGCGCGGCGTGTTGGCATGGATGGTCGCCATCGACCCTTCATGGCCGGTGTTCATCGCCTGAAGCATGTCGAATGCCTCCTCGCCGCGGCACTCGCCGAGGATGACGCGGTCTGGACGCATGCGCAGCGCGTTCTTGACCAGGTCGCGCTGTTTGAGCTCGCCATGGCCTTCGATGTTGGCCGGGCGCGTTTCCATGCGCGCGACGTGGGGCTGCTGCAATTGAAGCTCCGCCGCGTCCTCGATGGTGATCAGCCGCTCGTCTTCCGGAATGAAGGCCGACAGCGCGTTGAGCATCGTCGTCTTGCCTGTGCCGGTGCCGCCCGAAATGATCGTCGTCTTGCGGGCATGCACGGCCGCGGCCAGCACTTCGGCCATGTTTTGGGTGATGGCGCCGAATTCGACCAGCCTGTGCAGGCCAAGCTTGTTCTTGGAGAACTTGCGGATCGAAACCAGCGGACCGTCGACGGCCACCGGGCGGATGGCTGCGTTGAAGCGCGAGCCGTCCAGCATGCGTGCGTCGACCATCGGCTGCGATTCGTCGACGCGGCGGCCGACGGCCGCCACGATCTTGTTGACGATTCTGAGCAGATGCGCCTCGTCCTTGAACGGGATGTGGACCTGCTGCAGCTTGCCTTTCTTTTCGACGAAACAGTTCTGGTGGCCGTTGATCAGGATATCGTTGATGTCGGGGTCCTTGAGCAACGGCTCGAGCGGGCCGAGGCCGACCATCTCGTCGACGATATCGTCGACCAGCGCGTCGAGTTCGGCGGTATTGATCGCCATCCGCTCCTGGCGGGTTTTTTCCGATACGAAATCATGCACTTGCCGGCGCATCTCGTCCTTGGGCAAGCGCTCCAGCGCGACGAGGTTGATCTCCTCGAGCAGCATCCGATGGATGCGCACCCGGGCATCGAGCACCTTGTTGGCATTCTTTGCCGGTGCCGCTTCCGGTTTCGCCGGCAAAGCCTTTCGGCTGGTCGGGATAACGACGGCATGATGCGCGACCGGTGTCGATTCCGCCGGTCGCTGCGGGCGGGCGTCGCGATTCTGCAGGGTGGAAAAACGGCTGGTCATCCAGCTTTCCTTTTCAACAGGCCCCTGCCGAAACCGAATAGCGACTTCGACTTGCTCGCGGTCGCCACCGACTCTTCCGGAAGGATGATCTTCTTCAGGTCGTTGACGACATTGGCGTTGGGATCGATCTCGTGCAGCGGCACGCCGCGGTCGACCGCCTCGCGCACCAGCCGGTAGTTGTTGGCGATGCCGCCGACAAAATGCTCGCCAAGGATTTCCTGGACATCCGCCTGCTTGATGCCGTTGTCGAACATCTTCTGCTCGAAACGGTTGACGATCACGTTCGGCTTCACTTCCTTGCCGGCGGTCTCATAGACGGCCTGGATCAGCCGCTGCGTATGGCGCAGGCACGGCACCGTCATTTCAGCAACGATGTAGAGCTTGTTGGAACCGAGCAGCACCGTTTCCGTCCACGGAAACCAGGTGCGCGGCATGTCGATGACGACATTGTCGAAATAGGCCGAGACGAGGTCCAGCATGCGCACCACGACATCGGTCTTGAACGAGCGCATTTCGGCCGGATGGGTCGGCGCCGCCAGCACGCAAAGTCCGCTGGCGTGCTTGGACAGCATCACATCGAGCAGCTGCCGGTCGAGGCGCTCGGGTTGGTTCTCGATTTCGGTGATGTCGAAACGCGGCTCCAGATCGAGATATTCGGCGCAGGCACCTTGCTGGAAATTGAGGTCGACCACACAGGTCGAGGCGCCGCGCGTCACCGAATGATGCAGCTGGAACGCGGTCTGCAGCGCCAGTGTCGTGGTGCCGACGCCGCCGGCGGCGGGCATGAAGGTGTAGATTTGCGACTCGGTGTTTTCCTCGCGGCCGGGTCCCTGCAACGCTCGCACGACCGAACGCACGAGGTCGGCCGTGGTGATCGGCTTGACCAGCAAGTCGGCGACCTTGAGTTGGACCAGGATGCGGACAGCGGCGGCGTTGAACTCCTGCGTGACCACGACCACCGGTGCCTTGCCCTCGAGCCGGCGCATCACACGTTGCAGTGACTCGATTTCTTCCAGCTTCGCCGCATCCATGTCGACGATAACGACGCCGAACTCGGCCTCCTGAACCTCGCCGCGCAGTTCGGTGACGTTCTTCTCGACCGTCATGAGCTGGATGATCTCGGAGGCGGCAAAGGCCGTCTTCGTGTCCTGCGCGAAGGTCCGGTCTGTCGATACGAGCAGGATCTTCTTGGTGCTGTTTGCCATTCTCGCCGCCTGTGAGGTCGATCGCCGTCTGGATCAGTTGCCGGTGGTCGTTTGCGCTGCCTTGGCACCGGCCGCCTGGTCGGGCGTGGCGGCCCCGGCATCGCCACGCTTGGCAGGCACGAGAAGCCTCGTGTTCTGGACGCCGTACTTCCACGGGTCAACCATCTGCATGACGGTGTTGGCGGCCTGCGCCTCACCGGCGGCTGTCGTCACGCCTTCGCTGCGCACATAGTCGTCGCTGGTACAGCCGCTTGCCAAACCGGCAAGAAGCAGTGCGATGCTCGATCTCAGGACCAGACGCATGGCTTCAGTCCTTCGGCAGGTCGAGGAAATGGCCGACTTTGGTCGCGGAAGCGCCCCGCGCAGCGCTGCCGTCAGCCAGCGCCAGCGCACGGTTGGTGTCCGGCGCCTTCACTTCCTCGGTGTTGTTGAGGAAATAGTCGACATTGCTGGCGGGCTGCGTGCCATCGGTCGGCTCAGCCATTTTCTTCGACGGATCGACCGGCTTGACCAGATAGGGCGTGACGATGATGACCAGGTCGGTCTCGCGCCGCTGATAGGATTTCGACGAGAACAGCGACCCCAGCACCGGCATCTTGCCGAGACCGGGTATGCGAGACGTGATGATGTCGTTCTGGGACTGCAGCAGCCCGGCGATCATGAAGCTCTGGCCGTTCTTCAGGTCGACCGAAGTCTTGGCGCGGCGCACGATGAACCCCGGCACCGAAATGTTGCCGATATTGTACGATGCCGACGCATCGATCGAGGAGACTTCCGGCGCGATGTCGAGGCTGACCAATCCGTCCTTCAGCACGGTCGGCGTAAAGTCCAGGCTGACGCCGTAGTTCTTGTAGCTGACGGAGATATTGCCATTGTCTTCGGAAACCGGGATGGGAAATTCGCCGCCGGCGAGAAAGCTCGCCGTTTCGCCGGAGCGAGCAATCAGGTTCGGTTCGGCCAACCTTCGGGCAAGGCCGCGCTCCTCCAGCGCCTTGATGGCGATATCGATCGAGACGCCATTGGACAGCAGCCGGCCGATGATCTCGCCGGTGCCGGCCGCCGGGACCGGGCCTGGATTGATCGAGACGTCGCGACCGCCGAAGCCGTAAGCGAAATTGGCGCTGTATTTCGCGCCCAGATCCTGCCCGGCCTGGCGATTGATCTCGACGAAGCGGACATTGAGCTGGACCTGCTGCGACGAGGAGATATTGACCGAATTGATCACCTCCTCGTTGCCGGAGAAGCGGGTGGCGATCTTGTTTGCCTTTTCGGCGGCGACCGCGTCATCCGCCTCGCCCGAAAGCACCACGCGGCCATTGGCCGAGCCGACCTTGATCTTGGCGTCCGGCACGCTGGCGCGGATGGTGCTCGCCAATTGGTCGGTGTCGAGCGTCACTTCGATGTCGATGGTGCCGACGAGCTGCTTGTTCTCGTCGAACAGCGCAATGCCGGTGGTGCCGAGATTGTTGCCCAGCACATAGAAGGATTTGTCGGTCAGCGGATTGACGTTGGCGATCTCCGGATCGCCGATGACGATCTGGTAGAAGGCCGCGCTCGTCATGATCGTCTTGGGCTTGCCCTTGGCGACCTTGATCGACGCATTCCTGGTCGACGAGACATGGACGATGTCGTTGTCCGCGTTGGCCGCGCCGACGAAGGCGAGCATGCCGCTCGCGGCCAGTGAAGCCGCCATCGCCAAGGCGCGCACCAAACGCAACCGATCCGTCATTCGATATAGGGTATGCATCGCCATTATCCCGTCCCGCCCGGTCCCCACCGGTCTTTACTTCTGATCCCGCGAAGGAACCTTGTATTCCTCGGCCTGCGTGCCGCGTGTCACGATGACCGTCTTGAACTTCGGCTTCTCCGGCTCCTTTGCGACGGCATCGAACAGGGAGCCGGCCGCCGCCTGGGCCTTGGAAGCCACAGATCCGCCGAAGGAAGAGATGGTGGTGACGCCGTTCTTGCCGTCGCCGCCTTCGCTGGCGGAGCGCAGCGAAAGCGACAGCGTGCCGACGGTGCGGGCCAGCGCCACTTTCTGCGCGCCGTCGCTCGTCACCTCGATGGTCACGGAATTGGCCACCTGCGGCGTCGTCTGGCGCTCGTCGGCGCCCTGCCCGACGCTCAGCACCTTGGCGTCGGCAACGACGATTTCCGAGGTGATGGTCGAACCGGCCGCGCCTTGCGCGTTCTTGGCGACTTCCTGGATTTCGCCGGCATCGCGGGTCAGCACGACATCGACCCGGTCGCCCGGCGTGACGAAGCCGCCGACGCCGGCGATCTCGTCGGTGCGGATGGTGACCGCCCGCATTCCGGGCGTCAGCATATTGGACAGCGTCGCGCGGCCGTTCGGTCCGGACAGCTTGGTGAGCAGCACCGGCTCGTTGACCTCGATCGGCGACAGCACGACCCGGCCACCTTCGCCGAGCAACCCGTCGATGGTCGCAAAGGCGCCCTGCGGCAGGGAATCCTGCGGCCACGGGATTTCGCTGAGTTTGGTGCGATCGAGCTCCATGCCATAACGCAATGGCGCGGTCGCCACCACGATCGTCTTGAATTCGATCCTGGGTGAGGCCGGAGCGGCGATCGAGGCCGTCTTTTCCTGGGCATCGGCCTGGGCCTGGCTCTTGACCCAGAAATCCGCGGCAAAGATCGAGATCGCGCCGAAAACGGCGGCGATGCCGATCATCGTTATGGCCTTGCCCCTCACACCTAAACCCCTGACGCCCGCAGTTTCTTGTTATGTTGGGCTCACGCTAGTCGGCATTGTTAAAGAATCAGGAATCTTGTGCGGTGGCATTCGACCTATTTCCGCCCGCTTGGTTATCGAATGGTTTTAGGGTAAGAGGGGTTAAATCCCCGAACGTAACAGGAACCTCCGTCGCTTGGCGCCGAAAAGCGTGGCAGTATCGACGGGTGATTCGCAGCACCGGACCCTTATGGTTGGCATGGACGACAACAACGATCTCTTCGGCAACATCGACAAGCAGCCGCAGCCGGTTCGCGCGCCGGCGCGCCCAGCGGATCCGCTGGTGCAAGCGGCCGCCAGGCGCCCGGCCGCGGCCAAGGATGGCAGCGAGGGTTACAGCGCCGCCGACATCGAGGTGCTCGAAGGCCTGGAGCCGGTGCGCCGCCGGCCTGGCATGTATATCGGCGGTACCGACGACAAGGCGATGCACCATTTGTTCGCCGAGGTCATCGACAATTCGATGGACGAAGCGGTTGCCGGCCACGCCACCTTCATCGATGTCGAGCTTTCGGCCGACGGCTATCTCACCGTCACCGACAATGGCCGCGGCATCCCGGTCGATCCGCATCCGAAATTCAAGAAGCCGGCGCTCGAAGTGATCATGACGACGCTGCATTCGGGCGGCAAGTTCGATTCCAAGGTCTACGAGACCTCCGGTGGCCTGCACGGCGTCGGCGTTTCCGTCGTCAACGCCCTGTCGGACCATCTCGAGGTCGAAGTCGCGCGCGGCCGCCAGCTTTATCGCCAACGGTTTTCACGCGGCATTCCGGTAAGCGGTCTGGAGCACCTCGGCGAGGTGCACAACCGCCGCGGCACCAGGACGCGTTTCCATCCCGACGAGCAGATCTTCGGCAAGGGTGCGGCCTTCGAGCCGGCACGGCTCTACCGCATGACGCGCTCCAAGGCCTATCTATTCGGCGGCGTCGAAATCCGCTGGACCTGCGATCCTTCCCTCATCAAGGAAAAGGATCAGACGCCGGCCAAGGCGGAATTCCATTTTCCCGGCGGCCTCAAGGATTATCTGAAAGCGTCGCTAGGCGACGAATTCCAGGTGACGCGCGAAATCTTCGCCGGCAAGAGCGACAGGCAAGGCGGCCATGGTTCGCTCGAGTGGGCGGTGACCTGGTTCGGCGGCGACGGCTTCATCAATTCCTACTGCAACACCATTCCGACCGGTGAAGGCGGCACGCACGAGGCCGGCTTCCGCAATGTCCTGACGCGCGGCCTGCGGGCCTATGCCGACCTCGTCGGCAACAAGCGCGCCTCGATCGTCACGTCGGAAGACGTCATGATCTCGGCCGCCGGCATGCTGTCGGTGTTCATCCGCGAGCCGGAATTCGTCGGCCAGACCAAGGACAGGCTGGCGACGATCGAAGCGATACGCATCGTCGAGACCGCGATACGCGACCCGTTCGACCATTGGCTGGCAGACAATCCGCAAGAAGCCTCGAAACTGCTCGACTGGGTGATCGCGCGCGCTGACGAACGGGTGCGCCGCCGCCAGGAAAAAGAGGTGTCGCGCAAGAGTGCGGTGCGCAAGCTGCGCTTGCCGGGCAAGCTCGCCGACTGCACGCAGAACGCGGCGGCAGGTGCCGAACTCTTCATCGTCGAAGGCGATTCCGCCGGCGGCTCCGCCAAGCAAGCGCGCGACCGTGCCAGCCAGGCCGTCTTGCCGCTGCGCGGAAAAATCCTCAACGTCGCCAGCGCCGGCAATGACAAGCTGGCCGCCAACCAGCAGATATCGGACCTGATCCAGGCGCTTGGCTGCGGCACGCGGTCAAAGTATCGCGACGAGGATTTGCGCTACGACCGCGTGATCATCATGACCGACGCCGATGTCGACGGCGCCCACATTGCTTCGCTGCTGATCACCTTTTTCTACCAGGAGATGCCGGCGCTGGTACGCGGCGGCCATCTCTATCTGGCGGTGCCGCCGCTTTACTCGATCAGGCAAGGCGGCAAGGTCGCCTATGCCCGCGACGACGCCCACAAGGACGAGCTTCTGCGCACCGAATTCACCGGGCGCGGCAAGGTCGAGCTCGGCCGCTTCAAGGGCCTGGGCGAAATGATGGCCTCGCAGCTCAAGGAGACCACCATGGACCCCAGGAAGCGCACGCTGCTCAGGGTCGACGTGATCGACGCCGAGGCGGCGACCAAGGATGCGGTCGATGCACTGATGGGCACCAAGCCCGAAGCCCGCTTCCGCTTCATCCAGGAACGCGCCGAATTCGCCGAGACGGAAGTGCTGGATATCTAGCCGCTGGCGAGTTTAGCTTGCGTCCCTGACATGGAGACCGGCATGTGACCTGGGCGCGGCTGAAAACCTATTTCGAGACGAGCCTGGCCGGCCTGACGCAACCGACGCGATCGGACTGGATCTTTGCCCTGCGCACCGTTTCGGCTGGCATGATCGCGCTTCTCGCCGCCTATGCGCTGAAGCTCGACCATCCGCAATGGGCGATGATGACGGTGTTCATCGTCGCCCAGCCGGTTGCCGGCATGGTGCTGGCGAAAGGCTTCTACCGGCTGCTCGGCACGCTTGCCGGGGGTGTCGCGGCAATCGGCATCACCACGGCGTTCGGCACCGGCCCCTGGATTCTGGTGACGGTGCTTGCCGTCTGGATAGGCATCTGCACCTTCGTCTCGTCGCTGCTGCGCAATCCCGAAGCCTATGGCGCCGCCCTTGCCGGCTACACCGCCATGATCATCGGCCTGCCCGCTTTCGGGCAACCGCATCTGGTCGTTGACCTAGCGGTCGCGCGTTGTGCCGAGATCGTGCTCGGCATCGTCTGCGCCGGCCTCACCAGCCGGCTGATCCTGCCCAAACTGGCCAGCGACGCCATCATCTCGCGGCTGAAACGCTGCATTCTCGACCTCGCCACTTACGCCGGCGGAGCGTTTTCCGGCGGGGATCGGGCAACGCTGATCGGCCTGCACCGGAAGCTTGTCGCCGACACCCAGACGCTTGGCGAGATGCGCGCCTATGCCAGGCTCGAAGCGCCGAGTTTCGCACCGCGCGCGCATCCGGTGCGACGCACGATCGGACAACTGCTCTCGGCTCTTTCGGCGGCGCGCGCGCTCTATTCGCATGCCGCTCCGAAAAACGCGGCCCTCATCCCGGTGCGCTCGGAGCTGCAAGCCCTTGTAGGCGAACTGGCAACCAAGCCGGGAGCGCTGGACGATACCTCGCCCTGGTTGGCGCGGCTCGACGCGATCTCAACCAAGGCCCGGCAAATGCCCGATGCCTCGGTCGATCAGGGTGAGGACAGGGTCGGAACCATCACCCGCCTCACCATAGCGGCCGATTTCGCCGAGGCGCTGAAACAGGTGCTTCGTGGCCTGGACGCGCTGCGCGCGCCGGTGACCCGCCGACCAGGTCCTGGCAGCCAGCAGCCGGCCCTGGTGGTGCATCGCGACTATCCCGGTGCCGCACGCAACGCCATCCGCGCGGCCGTTGCCACGCTGTTGGTCGCGGCTTTCTGGCTGACGACGAAGTGGTCGGAGGCGGCCGGCACCGTCATCCTGGTTGCCGTCGTGTCGAGCCTGTTTGCCGCTCGCCCCGATCCCGTGCAGGTATCATGGGGTTTCTTCAAGGGAACGCTGCTCGCTTTGCCGTTCGCCTTTCTCGTCGGCCAGATCGCGCTTCCCGCCCTGCCCGGCTTCGGGTGGTTCATGCTGTTCGTGGTGCCCATCATGGTGCCGGCGGCACTCGCCATGGCCAATCCGCGCTATGTCGGCGTGGCGACGGCCTTCGCCATCAATTTCCTGGCTTTCCTCAGCCCGCATCAGGCGATGACCTATGATCCCGGCCCCTTCTTCGCCGGCTCGGCATCGATCCTGGTCGGCATCCTGCTGGCGATCGGCGTCTTCATCGTCGTGTTGCCGGCGGATCCGTGGCTCGCGGCCGACCGCATCGTGCGGGCCATGCGCGAGGATCTGGCGCGGCTTTGCCTGCATGAGCGCGTGCCGAGACGTTCGGCTTTCGAGAGCCTCGCTTATGACCGGGTCAACCAGTTGATGCCGTTGGTGCAGAATTCCGGCGGGAAGGGCGAGGCTGTGCTGGGCGGCGGGGTCGCCTCGGTCACGGTCGGCCTGGAAATCCTGCGGCTGCGCAGTGCCAGCCAAAACCACGCCATCCCATCGGAAACGGCGCTTTCAATCACCAACTTCCTGAGGGGACTGGCGCGCGAGCTGCTTTTCCGTGCCCCTGGCGATCCGCAAACAGCGACCGTCGCCGTCGCCCGGCAGTATGCGGCGGGCATCGCCCAGCGAAACGCCACCGGCGACATGCTGCAGATCGCGGCGTCTCTGCGCATCATCGCCGCGGCGATGGAGGATTTCCCGGATTTCTTCGCGAGGGATAAAACCTAGGCTGCGGCGATCGCCAGTGCGTGCCCCCGCGCATTCTCGCGCAGGGCGTCAAGGTGGATCGACTTGACCAGAGCGGCAAGATCGCCTTCGGCGGATTGCCCACCCAATTCCTTGAGCATCAGCCAGCTGACCTCCTGAACGCCGGCGACGCGCTTGCCGTTGGCAACCTCACGCCAGATCTTCAGGGCGCGCAGGATGACCGCATGCGTGGCGGCAGCCAGGCCGGCACTGCGGAACAGCGCCTGCAGGACCACGTCGTGCCCGCCGGCCAGCAGCGCCCTCACCCGTGGCTCGGACTGCTGGCTGAGCGCGACCAGCGCCGAGCCGAAGAAATCGACCTTGCCGTGCGCGATAGTGCGGATCAGGAAGCTCGCGGTCAGATCGCCACGCAGCCTGAGATGCTCGATCAACGCCGCATGCTCTTCCTGGCGCGTGCCTTCGATCAGCGTCACCGAGGCCTTGACGCAGGCCTCCCGCATGACGCGTTCTGCACGCGCGGCTCCCATCAACGCCATGACCAGCGGCGATGTCTTCAATGTCTCGCCAAGCTTGATGAGCAGCATGTGCCGGCAGTCGGCGGGCAGCCTGATATCCGATATCAGCGCCTCGCGCACCAAAGGCAGATGCCCATGGCGCTCCGCCATGCGGCGGAAACTCATCGAAGCGATGGCGGCACCGGTGTTGGCGAGAAGCACGGCGCAGGCCTCCGCCTCGCCGATCTCGGCGATGGCCGCCGACAGCGCCATCGAGACGAGCGGCCGATCGGCGATCAGTTTCTGCGTTGCCTTCTGGCTCGCCGCCACGCGGTTGATCAGATCGGCGTCGGTGAGCAGTGGCGAGCGCGCCAGCACGACACCGGCGACTTCCGGCTGGTCGGCGGCAAGCACGCTTATGATCTGCAGCGGCGCGTGGTGGCTCATCGAGAGCGCTTCCGCCATCGCCAGGCGCACCTTCGACGAGGCGTCGTCGAGCAGCAGCGTCAGCGCCGCTTCGGCGGCGCAGCGGTCCTCGAACGGCAATTCGGAATTGACATAGGCCCGGGCCAGCGCATTGGCCGCGGCGGCGCGCTCCGACACCCTGGCCGTGTAGATCCATTTCAGAAAATGCGAAACAACAACCATGCCCGTCTGCTTACGCCCCTAGCCGGAAGGTTTCCGGCCCCGTGAGGACGGTAGGCAGAAATGGTTTACGAACGGTTCACCATGTTCATTAACTGGCTTGCGAGCGCTGGATGCAGCGCCTATCAACCGTCAGACAGCGCAGGAGACGGAAATGGCCGGGCTATATCTCGAGGAGTTTGTTGTCGGCCATGTCTTCCAGCACACGCTGCGCAAGACCGTCACCGAGAGCGACAACATGCTGTTTTCGGTGATGACGCTGAACCCGCAGCCGCTGCATATCGACTTCGATTTCGCCGCCAAGAGCGAATGGGGCAAGCCGCTGGTCAACTCGCTGTTCACGCTCGGCCTGATGATCGGCATCTCGGTCAACGACATCACGGTCGGCACCACGGTCGCCAATCTCGGCATGAAGGAAACCGTGTTTCCGCATCCGGTCTTCCATGGCGACACCATCCGTGTCGAGACATCTGTCGTCTCGGTGCGCGAGTCCAAGTCGAAGCCCGACCGCGGCATCGTCGAATTCGAGCACCGCGCCTACAACCAGCATGGCGATCTGGTCGCCAAATGCACCAGGCAAGCGATGATGCTGAAGAAGGCGGCCTGATGCGCTCGCTGCTGTTCGTTCCCGGCGATTCCGAGCGGAAGCTGGAAAAGGGATTCGGCGCCGGCGCCGACGTGGTCATCGTCGATCTCGAGGATTCCGTGGCGCCGCGGAACAAGGCGCAGGCGCGCGAGATAGCGGCGCGCTTCATCCTCGAACGCAGGGGGCAAACCAACCCGGCGATCTATGTCAGGGTCAATGACCTCTCGACCGGGCTGACGGACGATGATCTTGCCAAGCTCGTTCCGGCAAGGCCGGACGGCATCATGCTGCCAAAATCGAACAGCGGCCAGGATATGCAGCAGCTCGCAGCCAAGCTCAGGGTTCGCGAGGCCGAGAACGATCTGCCCGACGGTTCGATAAAAATCCTGCCGATCATCACCGAAACTCCGGCGGGCCTGCTGGCGGCCGCGACCTATGCCGGCGCAAGCGTGCGGCTTGCCGGCCTGACCTGGGGCGCGGAAGACCTGTCGGCCGCGGTCGGCGCGCGTGCGGCCCGCGACGAGCGCGGCCACTACACCGACCTCTTCCGTCACGCCCGCCTGACAACCATCCTCGCGGCCGGGGCCGCGGAGGTCGCCGCGATCGACACCGTGTTTCCGAATTTTCGCGACATGGCGGCCTTCGCCGTGGAATGCACCGAGGCCGAACGCGACGGCTTCACCGGCAAGATGGCGATCCACCCGGATCAGGTGCCCGTCATCAACACCGCCTTCACGCCCTCGGCCGCGGCGGTGAAACAGTCGGCGGCCATCGTTGCGGCGTTCGAGGCAGCGGGAAATCCCGGCGTCGTCGGCATCGACGGCAAGATGTTCGACCGCCCGCATCTGCGGCTGGCCGAACGCCTACTGGCGCGCGCAAGGGCGGCCGGTATACACATCTGACAGCTACTTTTGTTCCCAGCGCGGTCGGCGCATCGAAAAGACCTCGTCGACGCTGGCATAGTCCATATAGCCGAGACGAGCGACATTGCCGGCCTTGGTGATGTCGAACAGGCCATCCTTCAGGAAGGCATCGTCGATATGCACGCCGATCACTTCACCGGCGACGACGACGGCGCTCGTTGGCGATCCGTCGAGCGCCTTTGGGCGAAACACTTCCGTCACCCGGCATTCGAGCGCCGCGGGTGCCGCCGCCACGCGCGGCGGCCTGACGAGACGCGACGGCGCCATGGCGAGATCGGCATAGACGAACTCGTTGACCCCGCGCGGCGCGGCGACGGACGTGTAGTTCATCTTCTCCGCAAGGTCGCGGCTGACCAGATTGGCGACGAACTCGCCGGTTTCCTGCGCGAACGAGGCGCTGTCCTTCTCGCCCTCGGAGGAAAACCAGACGATGAAAGGCCGGGTCGAGACGGCGTTGAAGAAGGAGTATGGCGCGAGATTGACCTCGCCGGCCTTGTTCAGCGTCGATATCCAGCCAATCGGACGCGGCGCCACGATCGCCTTCGACGGATCATGCGGCAGGCCATGCCCCTTGGACGGCTCGTAGAACATTCAGCCCGCCCAAGGTCCGGTATAGTCCGCATAGAGTTTTGCCGGATCGGGCCGTGGCCGCTCCGGCGCCTGGCCCGCATAAGAGCCGATATGGATGAAACCAACGACGCGCTCCTGCGGCGCCAGTCCGAGGATCGCCCTGCCCTCCGGCACGTCGGAATACCAGTTGCTGATCATGTTGGTGCCGTAGCCAAGCGCATTGGCAGATATCATCAGATTCAGCGCCGCCATGCCTCCGGACAGGAACATCTCCCATTGCGGGATTTTCGGGTTCTCCCTGGGAATTGATACGACACCGATCACCAGCGGCGCGCGCGAGAACCGCGCCAGTTCCTGGTTGCGGCGGCCTTCCGTCAACGGTCCTTCACGTTGTTCAGCCAGCGCCGCCAGTTGTCTGCCGATCTCGATGCGGGCCTCGCCGCGATAGAGGATGAAGCGCCAGGGTTCGAGCCGTCCATGGTCGGGCACGCGTGTGGCGGCGGCAATCATCGTGGCGATATCGGCGTCGCTGGGCGCAGGCTCCTTGAGATCGGGAATCGGCGCTGAATTTCGGGTCAGCAGGAAGTCGATGATCGGCGACGCCATGGGCGCAAGTCTCCTGGACATTCTGTCTTGAGCTGAAGCGCACCATCGGGAATTCGGGCGGCTCGGGCAAAGGCGCGCTAGCGCCGGGCTGAAGAGTCACGGATCGGACTCTTAAGCCTTGAAATTGCCACCGCCATGGGCTTCAACGCAAGGCATGTTTGAGGGGCGACTGCGTCTTTTCCTGGTCCGGCTCTGCGCCGCGCTGTTCCTGCTGCCGGTCTCCATGGCTGTCGCGCAGGAAAAGGATGGCGTTGGCGACCTGAAACTTCCCGGAATTTCGAGCTATGCGACGCCGAAGAGCGGGACCCCGCTGGCGCTTGGCGGCGGTGGCGCCATCACCCTGTCGGCCCAGTTGACCGACAAGGGCACCGACATCACCCGCGGTCTCGTCTGGCGCGTCTTCAAGCCTGAAGCCGTCAACGGCAAATTGCCGATGGTCGCCTCCGCGCATGGCGGCAGCGCCGTCTTTCAGCTCGAACCCGGCAGCTATCTGGTCCACGCCTCTTATGGCCGCGCCGGCGCCACCAAGCGCATCACCGTCGGCAAGGAAGCCAAGCGAGAAAGCCTGGTGCTCGATGCCGGCGGCCTGAAGCTCGACGCGGTCCTGTCCGGCGGCGTGCGCATTCCGCCGAAAAAACTGCGCTTCTCGATCTATGAGGGCACCGCCGAGGCCAATGGCGACCGCGCGCTGATCATCCCCGATGTCGAACCCAACAGTGTCGTGCGGCTCAATGCCGGCATCTACCACGTCGTCTCGACCTATGGCGCGGTCAATGCCGTCATCCGCTCCGACATCCGCGTCGAGGCCGGCAAGCTGACCGAAGCCACCGTCGAGCATCACGCGGCCGAAATCACGATGAAGCTGGTGCGCGAAGCGGGCGGCGAAGCGATCGCCGACACATCCTGGTCACTGCTCAACGAATCCGGCGATCCGATCAAGGAAACCGTCGGCGCTTTCGCTTCGATGGTGCTCGCCGAAGGCGACTACACCATCATCGCCAAGAACCGCGACCGGATCTATCAGAAGGATTTCACGGTCGTGGGCGGGCAGAACCAGGAAATCGAGGTTCTCGCCACCGAAGCAGCGGCCATGGATCCGGAAGAAGGCGCGGACTGAAGCAATTCCAGCAAAGGTGCGAAGCGGTTTCGCGTCCGGAATTGCGTAAAAGCAAAGAGATAGAGCATTGGAGGCGACCTCGTTTTCGCCGGAGATGCCCTTTCAGGCCGCCAGTTTCGTTCGGGCCGGCAGGAAAGGAATGCGCCGGCGAGGCAGCTCTGGCGCCAGGTCGAACACGCCGCGATAAAGGCGATCGAGCAACGCTTTGCGGTCGCGCAACGGCTCCAGTTCGCTCCAGCTGAGCACATTGCCGACGCGCACCTCGATCGCCTTGCCGGACAACCGCGCGAATTCACGGATGAGCAGCGAGGTGCGCAAGGTCAGCGAGGCCTTGCCGACGAATTTGGCCACACGCCCGTCGCGCTCGGCCATGTTCATCGGCCCGCTGACCAGATGGAACAGCCTGCCGTTCTGCCCGGAGAAATGCATGGGGATGACCGATGCCTTGGCTTCCTGGACGAGACGGGCCGGAAACATCTTCCATGGCAGGTCGCGCGCCCGGCCAAAACCCTTTGGCGCGGTGGCGACGCCGCCGGCCGGAAACACCACGATGGTGACACCTTCCTTGAGCAGCCGAACCGCTTCATGGCGCACCGCCATGTTGTTCTTCACAGCTTCCTTGGTCTCGGAAAAGTCGATTGGCAGCGAATAGGGCCCCATCTCGCGAATCCTGAGCAGATCCTTGTGGATCATCACTCGAAAAGGTCGCCCGAGTTGCTCTGCCAGTGACAGCACGGCGATGCCGTCGCCAATGCCGAAGGGATGGTTGGCAATGATCACCAGCGGCGTGTCGGGCAATTGCGCGGGCGGCCATTGGTCGGGCGTTCGCACGCCTACATCGATGAGGTCCAGCATGCGGCTGAACACACGCTCACCGGTCGGCACAACCTGATGGCGCCAGAATTCATAGAGCGCTGCGAACCGGTCGCGGCCCGAAAGGCCTTCCACCGAATGAATGAACCAGCGCGCCAGAGCCGGCTGGTGCGGGTTGGCATAGGAAAGCTCGGGAAATGGTCGTTCGCGCGATTTCAGCTTGAGCATAGCGTTCCAGTACAACATCGCCGTGACAGGGATATGAAAATGGCGGTGGATCGCTCCACCGCCATTCGATCGAAAACAGTCCGAATTAAGCAGCGCGCTTGCGTCGGCGATCAGGTGTGACCGCTTCTTCGGTCAGCCGTTCGATCGCTTCGGCAAGGCCAAGCGATTCCTGGTCGCGCGAACCGAGCCGGCGGATATTGACGGTCTGCTCCTCCGCCTCGCGCTTGCCGCAGACGAGGATGACCGGCACCTTGGCCAGGCTGTGCTCACGGACCTTGTAGTTGATCTTCTCGTTGCGCAGATCGGCTTCCGCCAACAGCCCGGCGGCTTTCAGCTTCGCCACGACCTCGTTCGCATAGCTGTCGGCGTCCGACGTGATGGTCGCCACCACCACCTGCAGCGGTGCGAACCACAGCGGGAAATGGCCGGAATAGTTCTCGATCAGGATGCCGAGGAACCGCTCCATCGAGCCGCAGATGGCGCGATGCACCATGACAGGCTGCTTCTTCTCGGAATCCGAGCCGATGTAGAAGGCGCCAAAACGCTCCGGCAGGTTGAAGTCGACCTGCGTCGTGCCGCATTGCCATTCGCGGCCGATCGCATCCTTCAGCACATATTCGAACTTCGGCCCGTAGAAGGCGCCCTCGCCCGGATTGATCGAGGTCTTGATCCGATTGCCGGAGCGCGTCCTGATCGTTTCCAGCACGCTGCCCATGATCGCCTCGGCATGATCCCATGCCTCGTCGGTGCCGACGCGCTTGTCCGGCCGCGTCGACAGCTTGACGCTGATTTCGTCGAAACCGAAATCGGCGTAGGTCGACAGGATCAGGTCGTTGATGCGCAAGCACTCGGAAGCCAACTGTTCCTCGGTGCAGAAGATATGCGCATCGTCCTGTGTGAAGCCGCGCACGCGCATCAGCCCGTGCAGCGCGCCCGATGGCTCGTAGCGATGCACATTGCCGAATTCCGCAAGTTTTACGGGCAGATCCCGGTATGACTTCAACCCATGCTTGAAAATCTGCACGTGACCCGGGCAGTTCATCGGCTTCAGCGCGAAGACGCGGTCATCGTCGGTTTCATCGCCGGCGACCGTCACCTTGAACATGGCGTCGCGGTACCAGCCCCAGTGGCCCGACGTCTCCCACAGGCTCTTGTCGAGTACCTGGGGGGCATTGACCTCCTGATAGCCCTGCTCGTCGAGGCGGCGACGCATGTAGTTGACCAGGTTCTGGAACATCTTCCAGCCCTTGGCGTGCCAGAAAACCACGCCCGGCCCCTCTTCCTGAAAATGGAACAGGTCCATTTCGCGGCCAAGCTTGCGGTGGTCGCGCTTCTCGGCCTCCTCCAGCATCGTCTGGTAGGCTTCGAGCTGCGCCTGGTCGGCCCAGGCCGTGCCATAGATGCGTGTCAGCATCGGGTTGTTCGAATCGCCGCGCCAATAGGCGCCGGCCACCTTCATCAGCTTGAAGGCGTTGCCGATCTGGCCGGTCGAGGCCATGTGCGGACCACGGCAAAGGTCGAACCAGTCGCCCTGCGCATAGATCTTGAGATCCTGATCCTCGGGAATGGCGTCGATCAGTTCGAGCTTGTAGCGCTCGCCCTTGTCGGCAAAGACCTTTTTTGCCCTGTCGCGCGACCAGACCTCTTTGGTGAACGGCTTGTTGCGCGCGATGATCTCGCGCATCTTCTTCTCGATCACCGGGAAATCGTCCGGGGTGAACGGCTCGTTGCGGGCAAAGTCGTAATAGAATCCGTTCTCGATCACCGGCCCGATGGTCACCTGCGTGCCCGGCCACAATTCCTGCACGGCTTCTGCCAACACATGCGCGGTGTCATGGCGGATGAGTTCCAGCGCACGCGGGTCTTCGCGGGTGATGATCTCGACCTTGCCGGATTTGCCCACGGGATCACTGAGGTCGCGCACGGTGCCGTCGATGGCATAGGCCACGGCCTTCTTGGCCAGCGACTTGGAGATCGACTCGGCAAGGCCGGCACCGGTCATTGCCGCGTCATAGTCGCGGACGGAGCCATCGGGAAATGTCAGGGAAACGGAATTCAGCATATGGTTCTCCTATCCAGTCCCGCAAACGAGCGCGGGTGGTTGAAATGCATGTCGCCCAAAAATGTATGGCGGTCCTGGATTACGACATGCACAAGATAAAGCCGGAAGCGCCAATCACATGGACAAACGGCAGCGCGCGGGTTTTAGAGGCAGTGCCGGGCCAGGTAAAGAGTGCTGACTGGCCCGGCCGTCAGGAAATGTCGGCAGAGATGTCGCAGACACGTCGCCCAGGCTTGCGCACATCCCCGCAATCGTCTGGAATTGTCGATATGGAAAACGCAACACCCAGCCGAACCGCCCTTGGCGTCGCCCGCATGAGGGCTCTGCATCAATTTTCACCGCAGGCAGGGTTGTTTCGCGATGCCTACGCGATCGCGATTCTGGGTGAAGCCGCTCCCGCGGCGCAGGAGCTTGAGGAGGAAGACGAGCGCCGCCTGCGCATGCGCCTGTTCGTAGCAGCGCGCGCCCGCTTCGCCGAGGACTGGCTGGCGGCGGCAGTGCGTCGCGGTGTCCGCCAACTCGTCGTACTTGGCGCCGGCCTCGATACGTTTTCGCTGCGCAATCCGTATCCGGACCTCAGCGTGTTCGAAGTCGATCACCCGGCCACGCAAGCCTGGAAACGCAGATGCATTGCCGATAGCGGTCTTGCCGAGCCAGCCGCCACCAGATTCGTGCCGGTCGATTTCGAGCGGCAAAGCCTGTCTGCGGAACTGGCCGAGGCCGGTTTGCAGTCGACCGCGCCGGCCTTCTTCATCTGGCTGGGGGTCGTACCCTACCTGACGAAGGAAGCGATCTTCAACACATTGTCCTGGATAGCCGGTATCCCCGGCTCGGAGGTCGTGTTCGACTACAGCGAGCCGACCGAGAACCGCGATGCGGCGGGACAGGCGGCCCAGGCCTTCCATGCGGCGCGCGTCGCGTCTGTCGGGGAGCCTTGGATCAGCTTCTTTGTTCCGGCAGAGCTGGCGAAATCCCTGACTGAACTCGGCTTCGACGAGATCGAAGATCTCAAGAGCGGCGATATCGCCGCTCGCTTTTCCGGAGCACCGAAGGCAATGACGAGCAATTCCGGCGGCCACATCATCCGCGCCCGCCGAAGCGCTTAAGCAAATCCAGGAAAAGCGTGCAGCGGTTTTCCCGGGAGAAGCGCGTAGCGCTTCCCCTTGGGAATTGCGTGGAAATCAAACTCATTTCATCAGCTGCGGCAGGTCCTTCAGGAACGCGGCCCGTGTCGCCAACCCCTTCGGCATGTCGGTCCGCTTCGCATCGACGACGAGCCGGGCGAACACGATCTGGCGGCCGTCTTTCCGCGCCCAGCCGACAAACCAGCCGAGCGAGCGCTTGTCCTTGCCGCCCTCGCCGAGCCTGGTGCTGCCGGTCTTGCCCTGAACGGCCCAATTGCCGGCCTTGAAGCTCGGTATGATGGCCCGTGTCATTTCATGCGCCTTGGCCGACACTGGCATAGTGCCGGCGAGCAGTTGCCGCAGGAAGGCGACCTGTTCGACCGGCGTGATCTCGAGCGAGGAGTTCACCCAGGAATGGGTCAGTCCGTCATCCTTGCCGGGTTTGCCGGAAACGTCGCCGTTGCCGTAGTTGAGCTTCGATACGTAGCCGGCAAACTTCTCGGCTCCAAGCCTGCGGGTGATCTCGCGTGAGAACCAGATGATGGAATCACGTTCCCAGATCGTCGGATCGACGGTTTTCTGGTCGCGCTTCACCGCCTTGAACTCAGGCTTGTAGTCCCATGCCGGAGTGTGTTGATCGGTGAGGATGCCTGCGTCGTAGCCGATCAGCGAAAGCGGCACCTTGAACGTCGATGCCGGGCTGAAGCGCTGGTCGCAGGTACCGTCCTGGTAAAGCGTCTTGCCGCTCTGGGCGTCGGCGATGAGCGTGCAGTGCACATCCGCGAGCGGCGCCGATTGAGCGCGCATCGGAAACCCCAACAGCCAGGCAAGCAGGAACAGGATTCCGGCAAAGATGAAGGGAAGACGGTCGATGTTGCGCATGGGATGCTCGCTCCAGGAGGGGTTCGCGAGCGGGCTTAGCGAGGGCTCTTGTCTCGATTTTGTCTCAAATGCGCAGTTGTTGTGCAGGCTTGCGTTAACCCTACCGGATCGTAAACCGGCGCGGCTGGCGCCGCGTGAGCAGCTTCCTCATCCCTGCGCTTCGCCTCGCTTACGGCCGATCCCCCAGTACCGCCATGGCATGAACCAGGCATAACGGGGCGCCAGAACCTCCGGCACGAGGTCGATGCCGTGCGTGCCGAATGGACCGCAGCGCAGCACGCGGAACAACCCCATCCAGCCACCGGCCCAAAGACCATGACGGGCGATTGCCTCATGCGCATATTCCGAACAGGTCGGCAGATGCCGGCAGGAATTGCCGACAAAGCCGGACAGCGTCAGTTGGTAAAGCCGCACGAGCGAGGTGCCGAGCACGCGGCCGGGCGTCTTGCGCCAAGGGCCGGGCCAATTGCGGCCGCGCATCGACGCTCCGGCTGTATGCGCATGCCCGTGCTGGTCGCCCACTGCGATCTCCGCGTTTCCAGCTGATAGATGTGCGCTTGCGCCGGAGAACGCAATCCCGCTCGCCCCGCCGTCACGGGCGGTAACGGCGAAATGGCTGCCGGTCGACCGGAGGTGCCCACCGGCCAGGGTGGTGGAGCCACTCTTCGTGATGCCTTGCATCGCGTCTTTCGTCACGCCATTGAAACGTCGCGATCCGCATGACATCGCCGAGGATGTTCAGGAACTGGACCATGGCCGTGTCTCCTTTGACCGGATTAGACCGCTGCTGGCCTTCGCCTTCAAACGAGTATAATTTCCCCTTCGGATAATCCTGGGTTATGCGAAAATGAAGCGTGGACGCCTGCCTCTGACGGCATTGAGGAGCTTCGAGGCGGCTGGGCGGCATGTGAGCTTCAGCAAGGCCGCCGAGGAGCTTTTCGTCTCGCAGGCGGCGATCAGCCGGCAGATCCGCGAACTCGAAACCTTCCTGCGCCAACCGCTTTTCGAACGGCACCATCGCCGCGTCGAACTGACGGATGCGGGCCGCCGGCTGCTTGCTCAACTGGTCAGGAGTTTCGATGCGATTGACCGCCTGCTCGACGATCTGGCCGCCAGCCCGGCCCAGTTCGTGGTTCGCGTCAGCGTCGAACCTTCGCTCGCAGCGGTGTGGCTGGTGCCGAGGCTCAACCGGTTCCGGCAGTTGCGGCCCGACATCGACGTTTCCCTCGAAGTCGACCCAAGGCTGATCGAGTTCCGCAGCGACCAGCCCGAACTTGCCTTGCGTTTCAGCTCACGCTCGACGTCATGGCCCCGTAGCGAGGCCGAACGGCTGGCTTCAACGGTCGATTCGCCGGTTCTGTCGCCGGCGCTGCTTTCATCGGGCCCAACCCTCGAGAAGCCGGCCGATCTTGCTCGCTTCACGCTTTTGCACGAGGAAAACCGCCAGGGTTGGGCGCGCTGGTTCGAGGCGGCGGGCGTGCCTGCCGATGCCGTGCCCGCGCGCGGGCCGATGCTTGCGGACGCCTCGCTCTCGAAGCAGGCCGCGCTGCTTGGACATGGGGTGGCGCTGGGCGATATCCTTCAGATTGGCGAAGAATTGGCGACCGGGGCACTGGTCAAGCCGTTCGACATCGATGTCGCGTCCGGCGCTTATTGGCTGGTGGCCAGGAGTTTGCACGATCTCTCCGAACCGGCAGCGGCCTTCGCCGATTGGCTGAGGGGCGAATTTGCCGACAGCAGGCTGGCGCTGAAAGCGCCGGCCTGAGCCATTGCCCTGGCAAGATTCCGCTACTTTGCTTTGTATTTTCGAAAAGTTTGTCGAGATCGTTGACGTCCAGGGGCGGATGTCCCGCCGCAGGGTCGTCTGCCGGGTTGAATGTGACGACGATGTCCCGCCACAAATCATAGTGGGCGGCGTAGGATGCCAGCCCGGGAAACGGCGCGCAGCGTGTGATTGCCCGAATGGCGGCTTCGGCTACCTTGTCCCGTGGCGGTGTCACGGGGCCGACGATTTTTGGCGGGCCGGAGAGCGATCCGTCCTTGTTCAGGCTGATCCGAACGCGTGCAATGCTTGTGGGCATGCTCCAACAGGCTTGGATAGCCTTCATGAGATAGTCGCCGATATCGCGCTGGACCGCTGGTTCCGCCCCGCACGAGCCGCCGCTCGACACAAGTGAAGCGGCAAGAATGCCGGCGAACATGAGGTTATTGCATGAATGACCGGCTGTGCCCTGGCTGGACCCGCCTGCCGCCGTAAGGCCAAAGCCCACGCTCAGGCCGCTTCGTCGGCGCGCTTCTTCTCGATCTGGCCGATCGCGTCGACCACCGCGTCGAAGGTCAGCATGGTGGACGCATGGCGCGCCTTGTAGTCGCGCACCGGCTCCAAATAGCCGAGGTCGGCGAAGCGGCCTTCCGGCGGCGCGCCGTTCTCCTTCAGCATCTTCAGCATGGTCTCGCGCACCGCCCGCAATTCCTCGGCGCTGGCGCCGACGACATTTTGCGCCATGATCGAGGACGATGCCTGGCCGAGCGCGCAGGCTTTCACGTCGTGGGCGAAGTCGGTAACCACGCCGTCCTCCATCTTGAGATCGACGATAACGGTCGAACCGCACAGCTTGGAATGCGCCTTCGCGGTCGCGTCGGGATGATCGAGCCGGCCGATGCGGGCGATGTTTCCGGCAAAACCGAGAATTTTCGCGTTGTAGACGTCGTTGATCATTATTTTCCAATCCGTCGCCGCCAAGCGAACAGCGATTGCCGTTGTTGCGTCTTTCATTCGCTCGGCACGACCATATATAATGCTGGCAGTCCGGTATCGACAAGGCGGCGAACGCCACCGTCGTTGCCGGGAAGTTCACGCCGCTTACGGGGCTGGAAACGGGGCGAGTTTCCGACACCGAAAGGTCGTGGTCCGTTCAACTCGTTCCTCCTGAGAGAGGAACTACGGGAGACGCCTTTTATGGATGCCGTCATCAAGAAGCTCATGCCCCAGTCCGCCTACATGGAAAAGCCGGTCACCGACCGCCCGAGCGAAGCCGAAGTCGAGGCTGCCGTGCACACCTTGCTACGTTGGACCGGCGACAATCCGGATCGCGAGGGTTTGATCGACACCCCCAAGCGCGTGGCCAAGGCCTACCGTGAAATGTTCGGCGGCTACGACATGTGCCCGGCGGACGAGCTCGGCCGCACCTTCGAGGAGGTCGCCGGCTACGATGACCTGGTCATCGTCAAGGACATCCAGTTCCATTCGCATTGCGAGCATCACATGGTGCCGATCATCGGCAAGGCGCATGTCGGCTATCTGCCCGACGGCAAGGTGGTCGGCCTGTCGAAGATCGCTCGCGTCGTCGATATCTTCGCCCATCGCCTGCAGACGCAGGAAGCGTTGACCGCGCAGATTGCCGGTGTCATCCAGGACGTACTCAACCCGCGCGGCGTCGCCGTCATGATCGAGGCCGAGCACATGTGCATGGCCATGCGCGGCATCCGCAAGCAGGGCTCAACCACGCTGACCTCAACCTTCACCGGCGTCTTCAAGGATACGCCTGAAGAGCAGGTTCGTTTTGTCACCATGGTGCGCGGCGGCGGGGCGTGAGCCCCTTGCCGACGTCACGGTCAACAGGAAAATAGACCTGATATGTCGGCACTGGAATTCCCGAAAGCTCCGTCAGACAAGAAGACCCTGGAAGAAGGCGCGGTGTTCTCGCCGCGCTTCGACGCCAACGGCCTGGTCACCGTCGTCGTCAGCGATGCCGCCGACGGCATGCTGCTGATGGTCGCGCATATGAATGCGCAAGCGCTGGCACTGACGCTGGAGACAGGCATCGCCCACTACTGGTCGCGCTCGCGCAACACGCTCTGGAAGAAGGGCGAAACCTCTGGCAATTTCCAGCATGTCGTCGAGATGCTCACGGATTGTGACCAGGATGCGTTGTGGTTGCGCGTGAAAGTGTTGGGCCACGACGCAACTTGTCACACTGGCCGACGTTCATGCTTTTATCGGACGGTGGGGCTGATCGACGGCAAGGGGACGCTTGCCGACGACGGCAGCAAGCCGCTGTTCGATGCGGAAAACACGTATCGGAAGCCATCAGCTTGAACCTTCTGCCTCACATCAACCACACAGATTCATCATTTCGATACGGCCCATCCGTATATTAGCTTTGGGACAAGGGAGATCATGATGCTCGAATGGGCGTCATTGCGTAGCAGACCAGACGTCAGGGAGGCCAACGGCCTGTCCTCGACCGGCGGCGCATCCGAAACAAAATCCCCCAAGAAAACAGGTATTTCGCTGGCGCTCGGCGGCGGTTGCGCCAGAGGCTGGGCGCATATCGGCGTGCTGCGCGCGCTCGATGAAGCCGGCATCGAAGTTTCGATGATTGCCGGTACCTCGATCGGTGCTCTGGTCGGCGGCTGTTATCTTGCCGGCAAACTGGATGAGTTGGAAGAGTTCGCCCGCAGCCTCACCAGACGGCGCATCTTCGGCCTGCTCGATCTCAACCTGCGCGGCAGCGGCCTCTTCGGCGGCATGAAACTGGACGCGCGCCTGCGCGAGCACGTGGCCGGTATCCGCTTCGACGATCTGTCAAAGCCATTTGTCTGCGTCGCATCGGAAATCCGCACCGGCCACGAGATCTGGCTGTCGAGCGGTTCGCTGATCACGGCCATGCGCGCATCCTACGCACTGCCCGGCGTGTTCGAGCCGGTCGATTGCAACGGTCGTGTGCTGGTCGACGGCGCGCTGGTCAATCCGGTGCCCGTTTCGGTCTGCCGCGCCTACGAGCAGCCGCTCGTCGTGGCGGTCAACCTGCACTACGACCTGTTCGGCCGCGCCGCCGTGATCAAGCACAGTGCCGGCGAACTGGTTATCGAAAAGGACGCCCCAAGGCCCGGCCAGGTCAACGCCCAGCACCAATCGCACCAGACGCGTCTGGGCATCACCGGCGTGATGGTCGAAGCCTTCAACATCATCCAGGACCGCATTTCGCGCGCCAGGCTTGCCGGGGATCCGCCCGACATGTCGCTGCAGCCCAAGCTCAGCCATATCGGCCTGACCGAATTCCACCGGGCCGACGAAGCGATCCAGCTCGGTTACCAGGCGACGATGGCGCAGATCGGCGAACTGACGCGGCTGCAGACGGTTCTCGCCTAGATCATCTAACTCTATTCGCTTGCGCACAAACTGATTGCAAGATGCAATTGGTCATGGTGATCTGCGCCAATTGAAGCGGAGGTGCCGATGGCCAGGATTGTCTATTCCATGCTGACGTCGTTGGACGGCTACATCGCCCGATCGGACGAGGACATCGGCTTGCCGGTACCCGAAGCAGAGCTGCACCAGCATTTCAACGACATGATGAGACAGGCCTCCGCCGTGCTCGCGGGACGGCGCATGTACGAGACCATGCGCTTCTGGGACAACCCTGAGCGCGAGACCGGCGCCACCGAGGTCGAGCGGGATTTTGCCCGTGCATGGCGGGAGACGCCGAAGATCGTCTTCTCGACCACGCTTCAGCAAGTCGGGGCCAATGCCCGGCTGGTGGATGACGATGCCGAGAACACGGTAAAGTCTCTCAAGGCACGGGCCGATGGCCTCGTCATCCTCGGCGGCGCCGATCTTGCGGCGTCCCTGGCACGAGCCGGTCTCATTGATGAATACCGGCTCTACATGCATCCTGTGGTGGTGGGTGGCGGCAAGCCATACTTCCAATCCGGCCTGTCGCTGACGCTGAAACCGCTCGGCACGGAAAGTCTTACCCAGGGCGTGACGTTGCTGCGTTATGCACCGGCCAGCTGAATTGCCCGGTTTCCGCCGCGCGGCTATGCCCGCGCAGCATCGATGATGCGAAACTGCACCGTGCGGTTGCCGTTCCAGTGATTGCCCGACAGCGAGCCGGCGACATGCACGGTCTTGCCTCGGTTCTTGAACAGGAATTCGCCGAGCACGGTGTCGACGGCGCGAAAGGCGATCGCCTGGATGCGGCCGCCGCTCTCCGACTGCAAATCAGCCCGAATATGGTTGGTGCCGACCGGCCTGATATCGACCAGCCGATGGCGCGGCAGCACGAAAACCGGCGCGACATGCCCGGCGCCGAAGGGGCCTGCCTTTTCCAGCGCGTCGAGCAGGCCGAGCGTCGCGCCTTCCGCGGCAAGCGCGCCGTCGATCGCCAGGCTTTCCTCATCCTGCAACCGGAAAACGTCGGCAGCCGCGCGCTCCTCGAAGAAGGCCCTGAGTTCGCCCAGCCTTGCGCGCTCGACGGTGATGCCGGCGGCCATGCCATGGCCGCCGCCCTTGACGATGAGCCCGGCAATGGCCGCCTCGCGTACCAGCCGGCCAAGATCGAAACCCGACACCGAACGGCCCGAACCGGTACCGATGCCCACAGCGTTGAAGGCGATGGCAAAAGCCGGCCGGCGCGCATGATCCTTCAATCGCGAGGCCAGCAGGCCGACAATGCCGGGATGCCAGTTGTTGCTGGCGGTGACGACGATCGCCGGGCCGCTGCCGCCCGCCAGCTCGGCATCGGCCTCGGCGCGCGCGGCGGCAAGCATCTCCTGCTCCATCAGCTGCCGCTCCTGGTTCAGCCGGTCGAGCGTCTCGGCGATGGTCTGCGCCTCGACCGGATCGTCCGTTGCAAGCAGCCGGCTGCCGAGCGCCGCATCGCCGATGCGTCCGCCCGCATTGATGCGCGGGCCGATCAGATAGGCGAGATGGAAGGTGCTGATCGGCTCGCCGATGCGCGACACCCGCGCAAGGGCAGCCATCCCTTCATTCTTCTGCTGCCGCGCCATTTGCAGGCCCTTGACGACGAAGGCGCGATTGACGCCGGTGAGCGGCACCACGTCGCAGACGGTCGCAAGCGCCACGAGATCGAGCAGGGAAAGCAGGTCCGGCGGCGCGGCGTCGGTCATCGCGCGCAGCACCTTCGCAGTCTGCACCAGAGCGAGAAAGACCACGCCGGCGGCACAGAGATGGCCCTGCCCGGAAAGGTCGTCGTCGCGATTGGGATTGACGACGGCATGCGCCGCCGGTAGCGCGCCGCCAACCTGGTGGTGGTCCAGCACCACGACATCGGCGCCCGCCTCCTTGGCTGCCTCGACGGAAGCGGCGCTGTTGGTGCCGCAATCGACGGTGACGATCAGCGTCGCGCCGCGCGAGACCAGTTCGCGCATGGCATCGGGATTGGGACCGTAGCCTTCGAAAATACGATCCGGGATATAGATTTCCGACGGCACCGAGAAATGCGCGAGAAACCGCTTCAGCAAGGCCGACGAGGCCGCGCCATCGACGTCGTAGTCACCGAAGATCGCTATTTTTTCCCGGGCCACGACGGCGGCGGCGATGCGGATGGCGGCCTTGTCCATGTCGGTCAATGAGGCCGGGTTCGGCAACAGGTCGCGGATCGTCGGGTCGAGAAACCGCTCGGTCTCATCAGCGGTCACGCCGCGTCCGGCAAGAACGCGCGCGACGATGTCCGGCACGCCATGGCCTTGCGCGATGGCGAGCGCGATCATGTCCTGCCGTTCGGTCAGCCGGTGCTCCCAGGAGAGACCCGTAGCCGACTGCCTGACATCGAGGAAGAGGCGCCTTTCGCCTGTCATGCGCTTTGCCAACTCATGGTTGGCCGCAGAATAATGCATGTCGCCAAAAAGTGTGCAGTGGTTTTGGGATAACCACATGCACAAACAACACCCGAAAGCGCGTCGCGTTAACGCGACGCGCTTTAGGGCCAAAGGCCGGCAAAGCCAAGCGGTTCGCGGCAGTAGGCGTCGCAGAAGAATTCAAGAACAACTACGCTTTCCGCTTTTCAGCCTGTCGTCGGCTGCATCTCCCTTCGTCTTTTCCCGACCGTCCTTGAGCCAGGCCATGAAGAGTCGATCGAACCTGAACGTGACGCCGCATTCACGGGTGAGAAAGCGGCCCGCGTTCTGGGTGTTGCGATAGGATTTTGTGATGGGAGTGGCACGCAGGATCGGATCCGCGTGCCAGTCAAACGCCTTCATCGTCAATCCTTGCGCGGCCAGGTTCAGATACCGCCAATGGCTAACAACTGCGACCCGGCTCCGCAAGCAGGTCTAGAACTTATCCAAATCCTGGTGCCGGGCCTTGATCTCCCGCACGGTGCGCGACGAGGAGCGCAGCACGATCGTATGCGTGGTGATGTAGGTGCGGCCGAACCTGACGCCGGCCAGCATGTTGCCGTCGGTGACGCCGGTGGCCGCGAACAGCACGTCGCCGCGCGCCATGTCCTCGGCCCGATAAACCCGCTTCGGATCGGCAATGCCCATCTTTGCCGCACGGGCGATCTTCTCCGGCGTATCGAGGATCAGCCTGCCTTGCATCTGGCCGCCGGTGCAGCGCAGCGCGGCCGCGGCCAGAACGCCTTCCGGCGCGCCTCCGGTACCGAGATAGATGTCGATGCCGGTTTCTTCCGGGTCGGTGGTGTGAATGACGCCGGCGACGTCGCCGTCGCCGATCAGGCGGATCGCGGCGCCGGTGGCACGCACGGCGTCGATCAGCTTGGCGTGGCGCGGCCGGTCGAGGATGCAGGCCGTGATGTCGGATACGGCGGCGCCCTTCGCCCGGGCGACACTGGCGATGTTGTCGGCCGGCGAGGCATCGATGTCGATGACGCCTTCTGCATAACCAGGGCCGATCGCGATCTTGTCCATGTAGACGTCGGGTGCGAACAGCAGGCTGCCCTTCTCGGCGATCGCGATCACGGCGAGCGCGTTCGGCAGGTTCTTGGCGCAAATCGTCGTGCCTTCGAGCGGATCAAGCGCGATATCGACCGCCGGGCCTTTGCCGGTACCGACCTCTTCGCCGATATAGAGCATCGGCGCCTCGTCCCGCTCGCCCTCGCCGATCACCACCGTGCCCTTGATGGCAAGGCGGTTGAGCTCCTCGCGCATGGCGTCGACGGCGACTTGGTCGGCAGCCTTTTCGTCGCCGCGGCCGCGCAGCCTGGCGGCCGCGACGGCAGCCCGTTCGGTGACGCGCACCAGTTCCATGGTGAGTATCCGGTCAAGGCCGGCGACGATATTCTGGGCCACATTCATTTCGGCAAATCCTCGTTTGACGCCGCCTCCCGCCGGAGGCGCGCCTGTTTTGTCAAACGAGCATGACAACGGCAAGACCTGCCGGTGGATTTATCGAAAGGATAGCAATATCAATCGATTGAACCTTATTCTTGAAACAATGCCGGCCCGGTTCGAGACGAACCGGGCCGGCACGAAACGGGAAATTGCAGTTCTTGGCGGCCTAGAAAACCGCGAGGTATTTGAGCAGCGAAATAATGCCGATGATGATGACGATGATCTGCACGATCTGCCTCATCCTGGCGTCGAGCGGCAGCCGCTGCACCAGATAGAGAACGAGAATGATGACGAGAAACGTGATCAGGATGCCGATCAACACGGACGAAGCCATGGTGCCCTCCTTCAATGATGTCCTGAAAAGAAACGAGCCGGCATAGCCGGCTCAATACCGACGCGCTCAGTACCAGCGGCGCGACGTGTCGTTCATCGACTGGCCGACGGCGATCCCGGCCAGAAAGCCGAGCAGGCCGATAAGGCCAACCACGGCGGTCGTCGTGCCCGGATTTTCGCGCGCGACGTCCGAAACCGCCTGGGCCTGGCTGCGCAACTGTTGTGCCGTCCGCGAGGCACGCGAAGCGGCTGTCTCGTAGAAATCCGATGCCTGTTCGCTGGCATCATCGAGCATTTCCGCGCTGCGCGCCGAAATGCTCTTGTTGATCTTGGTGATCTCCTTGCGCAGGTCTGCGATCTGCTTTTCCAGCGTCTTCTGGATGTCGCCGATGTCAGGGCTGTCGGATTTGTTGGTATCGGCCATGAAGCGGCTCCCTTGGTTGCTGACCAAGAGAACGGCGCCGACGCCAATTCGTTCCGGGATATCCTCATCGAACCGAAATGCGCCGGCAGTGGTTATGCCCAGAGATTCCGGGGGCCTGCTACCCTGCCCGCTCGATGCGGATGACCTGCGGCTTGTCGGTCAGATGGCCGTCCTTGGTGATGCCGTCGACGGCCTTGCGCACGGCGGCCTCGGTGGTCTCGTGGGTGACGAGGATCACTGTCTTCTGCGCCGCCGCCTCGCCGCTGACCGCATGCTGGACGATCGATTCCAGCGAAATATCATTGTCGGCCATACGCTTTGCGATCGCCGCGAACACGCCGATGCGGTCATGCACGGTCAGCCGGATGAAGTAGCCGCCGGCATGGCTGCGCATCTGCGCCTTCCTGTAGGGTTTCAACTCCTTCGCCGGCCGACCGAAGACAGGACCATGCTGGAAGCCGGGCCGGCTCTTGGCGATGTCGGCGACGTCGCCGATGACCGCCGAGGCGGTGGCATTGCCGCCGGCGCCGGGGCCGGAGAGCAGCAACTCGCCCAGAATATCGGTCTCGATGGCCACCGCATTGGTGACGCCGTGCACCTGCGCGATGACGGAAGCCGTCGGCACCATGGTCGGATGGACGCGCTGCTCGATGCCGCTCTCTGTGCGCTGGGCGACGCCGAGCAGCTTGATCCGGTAGCCGAGATCGCCTGCCGCACGGATGTCGGCCTGGGTAATGTTGGAAATGCCTTCCATGTAGATGTCGTTCGCCGCGATCCTGGTGCCGAAGGCTAGGCTGGTCAGAATCGACAGCTTGTGCGCGGTGTCATGGCCCTCGATGTCGAAGGTCGGATCGGCTTCGGCATAGCCCAGCCGCTGCGCGTCCTTCAGCACGACGTCGAAGGAGACTCCCTCGGCCTCCATGCGGGTCAGGATATAGTTGCAGGTGCCGTTGAGAATGCCGAACACACGGTTGACCGAGTTGCCGGCCATCGCTTCACGCATCGTCTTAATGACGGGAATGCCACCGGCTACAGCGGCCTCGTAGTTGAGCAGCACGCCCTTCTTCTCGGCGATTTCGGCAAGCGCCACGCCATGCTTGGCAAGCAGCGCCTTGTTGGCGGTGACGACATGACGGCCGGCTTCGAGCGCGGCTTTCACCGAGGCCCGCGCCGGCCCCTCATCGCCGCCGATCAGCTCGACGAAAACGTCGAGCTCGGCGGTCTGCGCCATCTTAACCGGATCGTCGAACCAGTTCGCGGCGCTTAGATCGATGCCACGGTCGCGTTTCCGGTCGCGCGCCGAAACCGCCGACACGATGATGTCGCGCCCGCATTGGCGGGTCAGTTCCGTCGCCTTGTCGCGCAACACGCGCGCCACCGATGCGCCGACCGTGCCGAGTCCGGCAATTCCAACACGCAGTGCTTCAGCCATGGAAGGCGACGCCCCTCAAATCAGATCGAATTTGTATTTACCGGTGGGCGGAAAGCGGCACCACATTGTTGGGCTGCTTGGCGCTGGTCGACAGGAAGCGCTTGATGTTGCGCGCCGCCTGGCGGATCCGGTGCTCGTTCTCGACCAGCGCCACGCGCACGAAATCATCGCCATGCTCGCCGAAACCGACACCAGGCGCCACCGCCACATCGGCGTGTTCGATGAGCAGCTTGGAGAATTCGAGCGAGCCGAGATGACGGAACGGCTCCGGGATCGGCGCCCAGGCGAACATCGAGGCCGCTGGTGCGGGAACGGTCCATCCGGCGCGGCCGAAGGCATCGACCATCACGTCGCGGCGCTTGTGATAGATGTCACGCACCTCGGCGATATCGGCACCGTCGCCATTGAGCGCGTGCGCGGCCGCCACCTGGATCGGCGTGAAGGCACCGTAATCGAGATAGGATTTGACCCGGGTCAGCGCCGAGATCAGCCGCTCATTGCCGACGGCGAAGCCCATGCGCCAACCGGGCATGGAGAAGGTCTTCGACATCGAGGTGAACTCGACGCAGACGTCCATGGCGCCCGGCACCTGCAGCACGGAAGGCGGCGGATTGCCGTCGAAGTAGATTTCCGAATAGGCAAGGTCGGACAGGATGATGATGTCGTTCTTCTTGGCGAAGGCCACCACGTCCTTGTAGAAATCGAGCGAGGCCACCAGCGCCGTCGGGTTCGACGGATAGTTGAGGATCAGCGCCAGCGGCTTCGGGATCGAATGGCGGACGCCGCGCTCGAGCGCCGGGATGAAGCCGTCATCGGGCTCGACCTGCAGCGAACGGATGACGCCGCCCGACATGATGAAGCCGAAGGCGTGGATCGGATAGGTCGGATTGGGGCACAGGATCACGTCGCCGGGCGCGGTGATCGCCTGCGCCATGTTGGCGAAGCCTTCCTTCGAGCCAAGCGTGGCCACCACCTGGGTGTCGGGGTTGAGCTTCACGCCGAAGCGGCGGGCATAGTAGTTTGCCTGGGCGCGGCGCAGGCCGGGAATGCCGCGCGATGAGGAATAGCGGTGCGTGCGCGGATCGCGCACGACCTCGCATAATTTGTCGACGATGGCCTTGGGCGTCGGCAGGTCCGGATTGCCCATGCCGAGGTCGACGATGTCGGCGCCGCGCGAACGGGCGCTGGCCTTGAGCCGGTTGACCTGCTCGAACACATAAGGCGGAAGCCGGCGGACCTTGTGAAATTCTTCCATGGCAGTTCCAGACAGCAAAGGGAGCCCCGGATATGTTAGGGCATTGGGCGCGCGCTATATACTCATTTGCAGGTAGGGTCGAGGGCGGGGTCGCATTTGCCTTCGATCTGCGTCAGCGTCTGCGGACCATGTTTCTTCGCGAGATCGGTTAGCGCCGCCTGGTTGGTGACGGCAGCGCCGCCTCTTTTGGCACGCTGCGCGTTCTCGTCGGCCTTCAACTGGGCCAGCTTGGCGTTCTTCTCGGCCTCGGTGAACTGTTTCGCCGCCACTTGCGGCGGGATGTTGAGGTTCGGAAAGGTGCCGGTATCCTTCGGCCCCGCGTCGGTGGCCATCGGCACCGGACCGCCGGTATTCGTGCTCGAGCACCCGGCGATGGCCACGAACATGATCGCAGCGCCGATGCGGAAAAAATGGCCCGCACCGAAAAAAACAGTCTCGCCAAACTTAATCGTCATATTGTTTCCTTGGCAGCCGGGGTAGAGCGAGATTGGACCCTGTCGGATGTCCCATGTTAATATGTCAAGAAAACGCTTCCGGAGGAACCCCGCGAACCATGTCCAAAACACCCGATTCGGGCAAAGCGGAAGATGGCGGACCTTCGACGGTCGAGCAATATCTGGTGAAGGACCCGGAACGCTTCGCGCTGAACATGGCGCGGATGATCGAACAGGCCGGCAAGGCGGCATCCGCCTGGGCTGAACCGCGCGAAAAGGGTGAGGTGCGCGACCACGTCGCCGAGCCTGTCGTCGACATGGTCAAGACTTTCTCCAAGCTCAGTGAATACTGGCTTGCCGATCCGCAGCGCGCGCTCGAAGCGCAGACGCGGCTGTTCGCCGGCTATATGACGGTTTGGGCGAACGCCATCCAGCGCGTCAGCCCCAACGCCGAGGGTGCCGACGATGCCGTCAAGCCGGAGCGCGGCGACAAGCGCTTCCAGGATCCGGAATGGGGCCGCAACGCCTTCTTCGATTTCCTCAAGCAGGCCTATCTCGTCACCTCGCGCTGGGCGTCCGAACTGGTCGACCACGCCGAAGGCCTGGACGAGCATACCCGCCACAAGGCGAGCTTCTACGTCAAGCAGGTATCCAACGCCATCTCGCCGTCCAATTTCATCCTGACCAATCCCGAATTGTTTCGCGAAACCGTCGCCTCCAACGGCGAGAACCTGGTGCGCGGCATGAAGATGCTGGCCGAGGACATCGCCGCAGGCAAGGGCGACCTGAAATTGCGCCAGGCCGACTATTCGCCCTTCGAGATCGGCAGGAACATCGCCACCACGCCCGGCAAGGTGGTCGGGCGCAGCGATGTCGCCGAGATCATCCAGTATGATGCGGCGACCGAGACGGTGCTGAAGCGCCCACTGCTGATCTGCCCGCCCTGGATCAACAAGTTCTACATCCTCGATCTCAACCCGCAGAAATCCTTCATCCGCTGGGCGATCGAGCAAGGCCACACCGTTTTCGTCATCTCCTGGATCAATCCGGACGAACGTCACGGCGCCAAGAACTGGGAAGCCTATATCCGGGAGGGCCTGCAATACGGCCTCGACACGATCGAGAAGGCGACCGGCGAACGCGACGTCAACGCGATCGGCTACTGCGTCGGCGGCACGCTGCTGGCGGCGGCACTGGCGCTGATGGCTGGGGAAGGCGACGACCGCATCAAGTCGGCGACCTTTTTCACCACGCAGGTCGACTTCACCCATGCCGGCGATTTGAAAGTGTTCGTCGACGAGGAACAGGTCGCGGCGGTGGAAAAGTCGATGAACGAAAAAGGCTATCTCGACGGCACCAAGATGGCCACCGCCTTCAACATGCTGCGCTCGGGTGACCTGATCTGGCCCTATGTCGTCAACAACTACATGCGCGGCAAGGATCCCCTGCCCTTCGACCTGCTCTACTGGAACGCCGATTCGACCCGCATGGCGGCGGCCAACCATTCCTTCTACCTGCGCAACTGCTATCTCGAGAACAACCTCTCGCGCGGCACGATGGAGCTGGCGGGCCACACGGTCTCGCTCGGCGATGTCACCATCCCGGTCTACAATCTCGCCTCCCGGGAAGATCACATCGCGCCGGCTTTGTCCGTCTTCCTCGGCTCGAAATATTTCGGCGGCCCGGTCGAGTACGTGATGGCGGGATCGGGACATATAGCGGGCGTCGTCAATCCGCCCGCATCCAACAAGTACCAGTACTGGACCGGCGGCCCGCCGAAAGGCGACTTCGATCAGTGGATAGAAAGGGCCACGGACCATCCCGGATCCTGGTGGCCGCATTGGCAAAGCTGGATAGAGGCCAAGGACAACACCCGCGTACCTGCCCGCAAACCCGGCAAGCATATGAAAACCTTGGGCGATGCTCCCGGTACCTATGTCAAGGTGCGTGTGTAACGGACTGTAATGTGTGGTGAGTTGACGGCCCCCTAAAAGCGGGCGAAATGGTGTCGTCAACCATCAAGCAGCCGCAATTCGGCAATCGCTGCAAAAATACTTACAGGCTTGCTGATTTGACACAGGTCTCGTTTCCGGATCGGAGACAAAGGTCACCCTGACGCGGACATGCCAGTCAGCGACACGGATGTACCGACCGGACGTCGAGGGGGAATTTGACTTTGAAATCAGCAGGATGGAGCCTCGCAAAGGGAGAACGCCGCGCCATTGTGGCAGCGCTCTGCTCCGTGCTTCTGGCCTCCTGCACATCGGCTGGCGACCCGACGATGTCGGTTGGAATGCCGGGCTATAATGCTTCCGCATCGGACATCCACGCCGCCTCCACGGGCAAGCCCCCAGCCGCCACCGATTCGTCGTCGCAGGTGGCGACGGAGCAGACGACCGTGATGAGCGAAAGCGACGCGGCACTCCCCGAGACAGTTGCCTACGTACCCGTGGCCAAGCCCCAGGCCGCTTTCCCGCTTCCCACGCCGGCCGGCGCGGAAACGATCGCGGGACAGACGCCGCAGGCCCTGCAGCAGCCGGTACAGACGGCGCAGCAGACCGACGCGGTCGCCCAGAAGATCGCCGCCGCCGATGCCGCCGCGACGGCGCCGAAGCCGGCTGCGGCACCGGTGATGAACAATCCGGTCTATGTGACCGCCGGCGAGGCGCCGCAAGCCGAGGCTCCGAAGAAGAAAGGCTTCCTGGCCTCGATGTTCGGCGCCACCCCCGCTTCGGCGACGCCCGCGCCGCTGCTCAACCCACGATCGGGCGAACAGCCGACCGTGCAGGCCAAGCCCGCTCCGGCAAAGCCGATCATCACTTTGGCCTCGGCCGATTCCACGGCAAAGCCGATACAGTTGGCTTCGACCGGTGACGAAGCCGGTCACATCACCGGTAGCGATGCCTTGCCCGGCGTGCGCCAGACGGCCCTGTTCGAGATCAAGCGCAAATCCGGCCTCGACGACGAAAGCGACGTCGACCTCAACGAGGACGAAGGCTCGGGCGGCAGCTATCAGGTTGCGTCGGCCGCCGGCATGGCCCGCCTGGCGCCCAACGGTCTCCTGAAGCAGAATGAGAGCGTGGACGTCGCCTGCCTGAAGCCGTCCCTCGTGCGCGTGCTGAAGACGATCGAAGGCCACTACGGCCGCAAGATGATGGTGACCTCCGGCTATCGCGACCCGGCCCGCAACCGCCGCGCCAACGGCGCCAAGAATTCGCTGCACATGTATTGCGCCGCCGCCGACATCCAGGTGCCCGGCGTCTCCAAATGGGAGCTGGCGAACTACATCAGGACCATGCCAGGCCGCGGCGGCGTCGGCACTTATTGCCACACCGAATCGGTCCATGTCGACGTCGGCCCCGAGCGCGACTGGAACTGGCGCTGCCGCCGGCGCAGTGGCGGTGGCGACGGCTGACAGCGTCAATGGACCTGAGCCTGTTGGGCTCCGCCAATAGCGCTCCCGTGAACCTTCAAGATTGGCCGAAGCCGGCTCGACTTCGTCACTCCTGTGCGAAGCAGACGCGAAGCCTTGTCGCGACGGCCCGAGGACGACGAAGCGACTGACGTCACCGCAAATTGCCAGGCCCTGCCAACCCTCGCGAAATCGCTGATCTGGCGGGCCGGAAAAAAGTTGTCCAAGGCGGCACCTAACGGGTTGCCGGTTGCGCGCAACGTCAGTATAAGCCGCTTCGTCTGAGCGCGCCCATCGTCTAGCGGTTAGGACACCGCCCTTTCACGGCGGTAACAGGGGTTCGATTCCCCTTGGGCGTACCACCTTCATTTAATTACCCTTTTTCTTCAAAGCCTTACGGCGGTGAATGTCCAACCTTTCGACACGGTTGGACAAACCTTGTTCGCTTTTTGCCCTCGCGACCTTCTCCATGCCGGTATCGCCGAGGCGGCTGCGATTGAACTTCTTGACATAGGTCCGCGCCTCGTCCGGTGTGCGATGGCCGAGGAAAGCCATGATTTCGAGCTCGCTAGCGCCGGCGTTGGCAAGGCGCGTAGCACCAGCTTTGCGAAGGCCATGCGACGAGCAGTGTGGCAGACCCGCGGCGACGCACTGGTCGTGAAACCAATTGCCGAATGACGTCGCCTTATAAGGCCTGTCCCCGGTATGGGTAAGGAAGAGAAGGCGGTCGACCGGGAGATTCCGGAGCACCTCCAGCAATTCCTCCAGGATCGGCAGATCGACTTCACCTCCGGTCTTCTTCCTGCGATAGCTGATGCGCCCGTCCCTGACGTTCTGACGGCCGAGAGAGGCAACATCCTGGCGCGCAGCGCCGGTGTTGAGGATCAGCCGCAGGGCCAGTACGGGCTTGCTTGCAATCCCGTGATGCTCTTCAAAGTGCAGCACCTCCGGCTCGGTCCATGTGTGGAAGCCGTCCGGGTTCTCCTTGTAGCGCTCAGCGCCAATAGTAGGGTCATCGGACCGCAGGCCCTTCTTGATCCCGAATCGTGACAGGCGACGAAGCAGCTTCAGCAGCCGGTTGGCGGCAGCAGGCGAATCCGCCTTCTTCGCGATGATGGCTTCGACGTGTTCGGGTCGAAGGGTCGAGAGGTGGCGCGTGCCGTATTCCCGGCTGAAGCGGTCGAACTCGTTACCGAGATTCTTCTGGGAGATCGGCGCGAGCTTCTTCCATTTCGGCGTCCGCTTGTAGTGCTCGATCAGCCAATTGAAGGTGCCGTGCTGGTGATGGCGCACCGAGGCCTCCGCGGGGTCGCCGCTGGCGGCTTTCAGATAGGCCGAACGGAATTCCTCCGAGCCATATTCGCCGGGGATGTAGGCGCTCGCCCTGCCCTTCCTACGGAAGCGCCAGCGGGCTTTGCCGTGGCGATCGAACACGCGTGCAATGCCAGGGAAAGGGTTCTGCGCGCGCCGCTTCATTTGAGCACGTCGTCCCATTCGTTGGGTTTGGCATCGACGGAGGGACCGCGTTCGACGGCGGCCGTCTCGACCAAGACTTCGATGCGGCCATCAGGATGAGAGACGAAGCGCGCACGATCATAGCCAGCGAGCTTTGCCGCCTTGAAAAGGCGGGTCGCGTCAGCCTGGGTGATCAGCGCAGCGCGGTTTGCCATCGCCTTCTCAGCCCACCCTGACCAGAGCCAACGCATCCATGACGTGCTGCACTATCGTCTTCAAATTGACGAAAGTGACCGCACCTGTCGGGTTCGACAGACACGAGATCAAGGGATCTTCGCCAGCTCCGAAAATGAGAAAAGTCAGCCTCGATTTAGGGCGATCCGCGGCATCGACGGTTTCATTCGAATCAAAATCGAATATCCGGTCGCCCGGCTTTGTCCCATCCCCCATGAAAAAGCCGACAATGCTGTCCCTAATGGAGCGACCGTCGTTTAGGAAAAACTCTTCAATGTAATGGCCGAGACCCATGCCAAAATACTGGTCTTGGGCGAACTCAATAGCGTCTTCGGCGGCTAGCCCATGATGGGTAAGCACGACTATGGCGCGAACGATGCAGACGTCAGTCAACGAATAGAAATGGTTCTGTCTCCGATCAGTTTGGGTCTCTGGAAAAAGGCCGTTGCGCCGGCGCCACGCACGCAGCGTCACCTGCTTGCATCCAGCCGCCTCGCACACCTGAGGGGCAGAAAATTGCTTGCCGCTAGCCGCAATCACCTTGGTCGCCTCCGAAAAACTCACGCTACAGGTGTAGCGCAGATTCGCAGACGATACAAGCGTAGCAAAAATAGAAACTGGTGACATTCCTCAGGGTAAAGCTGCCGACAGTCGGCGGCTTTTGCAGCGTTCCGGGACGGAACGGTCTGTCGCCACCACAGCCGGGTCTGCAATTTGCTGACCCACATGACAAAGGTGCGGAATCCGCACCGACACGGTGCGGTGGGGAAATTCCCCACCGCTTGGCGAACTGCGGAATTTCCGCAGTAGTTTCGACAAAGGGAGGCCAATTTAGCCACCCAATTAACCTGTTACAGCAGCCGTTCCCCGTGAAACATTTGAGCGTTGCGCCTTGGCGACCCGGCGGATATCGCTGCCCAAGACCTGCGTGATCTTGTCGCCTTCATCGAATACCCACCTGCCATGCACTTCGAGCTTGATCTGGATGTCTTCCAACGACACGGCCTTGAAGCGCAGGATTCTGCCGGCCGCCCGATCAGTTCGCCTGAACTGAGCCACGAACGCTTTGTCGACGGCAGCAAAGCCGCTCTTGTGTCGCGCCACCTCATAGGCAGCGTCCCAGGCCTCATCCTGGGCTCTGTTGACTTCTTCCAATGATGTCCGTTTCGGTTGAGCCGGACGCATCGCAAAAAACCGCTGCTCGGCCGCGGTGAAAATCTTCCGGTGCTTGTTGAGCGTTCGAAATTCGACGTTGAACGCTTTCTGCAATGCCTGCAGCTCGAGAGCCACGCCGCCAGCTTGGCGAGTCTGCAAATTTCCATCGGCCGCGACCGCGACGGCAGTAGGCATAGAGATCGCCGCGAGGCCGGCTGATGCGCCCATGATGGTCCGGCGGGACACGTGTTGGTTCAAAAAACCCTCCATCGGTTGGCCTCCTACCGCCAGTGGAATCATAAGCCGTCGCGTCCCAGCGACGAGACCATGCCCCTCTGCTTTTTGGGCGTATCCCCCGGCGCCGGCCGACGTGGTTTCTACTTTCTCAACTCTGCGCTGGTTTTCCTCGGCGGATCGCCGTGCGTGGTCGAGGACGAGCTGCTGAAGATCGGGCGGAGCCTTGAGGTATTCTGAAAGCAAGGTGACGAAGGCGTGCTTGCGCTGGCCATCGGCCGCCACAGGCTTGATGTTCGACATGATGGATTTTCCTCTCGCGGTTCGAACCGGCTGTTCAAAGCCGGCGGGAAAACCGTTCTGGGACAGAACGGTTTCCCAACATCCGGCGGGCGGCGCCGGAGCCGGGGGTTGAACACTGGCCGCGAGACCAGTCAGAACGCCTTTAGGCTCTCGCCCTGGACATATTGCGTCCTGCCCCCGGCCGCGATAACGTGGCCGAAGTCGGACGCCCGCTAGGGCGGCCATGCGCATCGCAAGCCCGCCAAGGCCCGCGAACGCGCCTCAGCAGAGCCTTACGGCGCCAAACCGTAGTTTTCTGCAGTATCGCGGTCAGGGTGTTCAAACCCGCGATCAGATTCCGCTTATTCGCCAAGATCGTCAACTCCCCTCCCGGGGGAAAACAGACGGGCCGAAAACTATTCCAGACGGGAAGAGTTTTCATCCGCCACAAGTCTTTCGACCTGGTCTTGCGCGCGTAAAAATGTCAGCGCAGTATTCAAGTGGGACGTGTGGGGATTGGCCTATGTGGCTTCCGTATCTTTCAATCATCGCAAGCATTGTCGCGGCGGCGCTCGGCTTTCGAGCCTCGACTGTCAAGATTCGGGACAGTATCGACGACATGATGCCGGACATAGCCCGGCAAGGGAAATGGGCGAGCTGGGCAGCTTCGGCCGCCGCCGTCGCCGTGGTGCTGCAATCGCTGGATCGGCTTCTACAATGATCTGCCGCACACGATCAGCCGGCGAGCGCCAGGCCGACACCGATGCCGAGGCCGATAGCCACGCCGGTGGCGAGGTTGCCGGCGAACTTCAGGACGAAAAGGCCGTAGCGGTCTCGCAGGCTGGGCTGCGGGGCTTTCAGGAGGCGGGCAAGCTCGTCGAGAGCGGTTTCCATGGTCGGGCACCATAAACCGACGTGATTCGGCTGTGAATCCCTCGTTTGCAACTTTTGTGCTTGTTAGGAATTATGTCCTCTAGGTGGGGCGATTCCTCAAACGAGAGAGATCGCAATGGCTAGGTCAAAGCCGTCAAAGCAGTTATCCCAGGCTGAAATCGAGCGCTTCCTGGCAGCAGCGGAAGCGCTGCATAAGAGCATCGTCAAGCCGTTCATATCGCCTCACTGCGACCATTACCGGTCTACCCGTGTCTTGCATGAGGTTCTGCTGAAAACCGTGCGGGACGTCACCGGTAAGGAAGTCGAGTTCATTCAATGGAACACCACGGGGCCGGTTAGGACGCCTATGGCTGGCTAGCGCAACCGGCTCGGCGGCGCGTTGGCGGCCCGCCGGCCGAGCCGCTTAGATCGAGGCTGGCGACACCTTCTTGATCGTGCCGAGCGTGTAGGCGGAGGACACGATACCCAGCCAACTGTCATGGAAATTTGTGCCGTCATCAGAATACTGCATGACAAACCATTGAGGCGAGCGCCCTACAGCATCTTTGTTCGGCGCGATGCCAACCTGGTTCAGGATCTTGCTCTGACCTGAGCCAAAATCCATGATGACATCGAACGACTGGCCGTCCCATTGAGCACGGTCTGCTGACAGGTTACCATTCGTGAGGTCGCTAAGTGCACCGTCTCTAAGTGCGACAGACGTTGACAGGGTCGCCGAACTCATCGCGTTGGCTCCACCGATGGTCTCATAGACCTCCAGCTCTGACATGCCTGAATAATTCTCGCCACGCGTCATGACAGTAAAATTCACCATCCGCCACCATCTGTGACTGGTCAGGGGGTTGTCTACGGGTGTGTCACCGATATGCGGGCGAGCGCTTGCGTAGGGGTGAATTTCGGGAAGCGTCACCGTGGCCCAGCGGTTCTTCAGATACCCCTCGATGCGCTTAATGTCATTGTCGGAGGGCACCGCATTGAGGACTATTATCTCCGCCCAATCGGCCCCGCCACGCGAAGTTCCACGGTCAAAATTGATGCTGTCGAATGATCCAGCAGCAGAACCGGCTGTCTTGAGTCCTACGATGTTCCAGGTGCTTTGGCCCGTAAAACCCTGAATGCTGGGATTTACCGTGGCACCGTTGCGACGTGCTGCCGTATCCCGCCAGTCAGCATCGCCGTACAGGACATTCACGAGGGGGTCAGCCACCAGATAGCCTTCCTGATGTGAAGTCCCGCCACGATGGAATGGGTAGGTTGACCCGGTACTGCCGAACAGGAACCCGCCGCCCTCCAAGCTTGCATTAGCGCCGGTGCCAACCACCGCAAATATCGCTTTGGCCGTGGTGATCGCGCTTGTCCACGACATCTTCCTCCCGCTCGAAACAGGAGGATTGCCCACCGGCCCGCAATCTATGACATTTACTCCGCCCAGCTGTGCCGACGAGGAGTAATTGGGCTTGTTGGTCGCTTCGGTAAGGTGGTTGTTGTTGCCGCTCTTGTCGTTCCAGGCCGAGATCAGGCTGCTCGCGGCGGTGATCGTCGCCAGATCCTTGGCGTCGTGCCAGGCCAGCAGCCCTGTGAGATTTGCTGGCGTCCATGCAGCGGGTGGCGGCACGGCTCCCCGTTGCCATGTCTTTCTGTCATTGAGCATGTGGACGAACATGGGAATTCCTTTTCCTTAAAACGGCCAGGCCAGCGCCAGCACGACGCCAGCGGCCAAGGTGAACGTGAGATAGGCGGTCATGCCGCGTCGTCCGGTAGCTTGCCGCCGGGCACCACCGTCAACAAGGGCTTGGCGTCCTGCAGAAAGCTGACCACGATTGAGCCGGCAAACAACGGCTCTAAGCGCACCCGAACCTGTTCGGCCAGGTCCGGCATGATCTGCTGACTTCCGTCGCCGCGCTTGTTGGCGTCAGTCATGGCGCAGATAATGAAGCCGGTCAGATGCGCCATGGCCGCGTGTGCCGGATCGCATCCGGGTGCGTTCAATTGGTCCATCGATATCTCGCGCACAAAGCCGCGCGTGACGTGCGCTGACCAGTCCGCATTCTCGGCCTCGAATGGGCCGAGTCCTGGGTTCGGGAAGGTCATTTTGGCCTCCGACCGTTCCGCGTCGTAGCCTCTCGCTGCAAGAACTGCTGCAGTCGGGTGAGCGCGATATCACCGATGGTCAAGTCGGAGATCTGTTCCCCGCCCGGCAACTGCAGGACGATAGGTGTGCGCTGGTTGCCTGCGCCCGACGGTGCAACAGACGAAACCAGCCCGCCGCCAGCGTATCTCGGGATCGCCATTGAGCGATTGAAGTTGTCGACGAAGCCGCCAAGCGAGAACCCGCGCAGCGCGTCGAGCGGGATAGCCCCTTGGTTGAGCGCATTGAAGAAGTTGAGGCCGTACTTCCGCACAGCTCGCGCTTGCATGACGAATTCGGTGTCGGACAACCAAGCCAAGATGGAATCGCTCGTCGGACCGCCGGGACCGCTGACGAAGCCGCCGCCGGCAAAGCCACCATGTGAGCCACCGGACTGCGAAGCCGACGAGGAGCCGGCCTGTGCGCGCAACGACGAGGCTGCCGCTGCGGCCTCCCGCAATGCCGACAGGATGCGCGCGATCGCGGACTCGATCTGACTGGCGAGGCTGGTGACAATGCCTTGCAGGCCCGTAAAGCCGCCTTGCAGCAGTGCCCGGATGCCGTTGAGGATGGCGCTGAACTTTCCGGGCAGCGTCGTGAACGGTGCCACGATAGCCTCTGCGGCGGCCTGAGCGGCACCAGCGTCAAGATTGCCGAGCGAACTGTTGAACCCGCTGGCGGCCTCCTGTGCAGCCGGCGCGATTGCGCTGATGCTGTTGGTGATTTCATCCGAGACACCGCCCACAGCATTGCTGGTGTCGTCGACGCTGGACTTCAAGCTGTCGAGAGCCTGCTTCCCCTGTTCGGTGCGCTGGGCGATACCGTTGACGACGTTGAAAGTCTCGGCGGTAAGCTTGTCGCCGCCGCCTCGGATGACCGTAATCGTCTGGCCCAACGCCTCAACCTTGGCCTTCGTCGTGTCGGCAGCGGCTCCCGCATTGGTGAGTCCCGCGTTGGCATCGGTGCCAAGAGCCTGGAAGCCGGCA
Source organism: Mesorhizobium sp. M8A.F.Ca.ET.208.01.1.1 (assembly GCF_004791315.1). Classification (NCBI taxonomy): domain Bacteria; kingdom Pseudomonadati; phylum Pseudomonadota; class Alphaproteobacteria; order Hyphomicrobiales; family Phyllobacteriaceae; genus Mesorhizobium; species Mesorhizobium sp. M8A.F.Ca.ET.208.01.1.1. The sequence continues at coordinate 717,534 of NZ_SRUT01000001.1, read as the reverse complement.
CCAGCCTGGCGCGCCTGGAAGGCGGCATCGGTGATCTTACCGGTGAGCAGATCGAGGAAGTCCGCCGACGGCTTGATCTTGTCCTGCAAACCGGTGGCCTTGTCGGTCAAGTGCACAAAGGCATCCGCTGCGGCGTTGAGTTCGGGATTGGCGGCGCCGATCTTCTTAATCGCGGCGAGATAGGCCTCGAGGCTCCCACCGGCGGCGAAGTCCCGAAGGGCTTGGCTGAAGGGGTTTTCCTTGGCTGGCGCGGCGGCCAGGTCGCGCAGGCGCTTGATCTCGGCTTCGAATGCCGGCACCAAGTCTTGCAAGGCCGCACGCTGTTGAATGATCAGACCGTTGCGAATCTCGTCGGTCATGTTTTTGACGGCATTGCCGGCCCGCCCGTAGGCGTCCTTAACGCCCTCGACCAAGCCCTCGTGACGCTGGAGTGCTGCCGTAGCCTGGTCTGTGCGCGTCGCCCAAAGCAGGATGCCGCTGCCGATGAGGGTGATTGCCGCGATCCAAGGATTTGCCCTGGCCAAGCCGAACAGCAAGACAACGGCATCCTTCGCCGCGATGACGGCAGAGTAGAGCGCCTTGAAGCCGCCCGTGATCTGCCCGGCAATAAGCACCAGCCCGATAGCGTCGCCAGAAACGTGGGTGCCGAAAATGCCGTTGAGCGCCGTTGCCGTCAGGTCGAGCCCGGCGCGCAACTTGTCGATCGCGGCAAGAACGATGGTGGACGCTTGGGCCATCGATTGCCCGAAGGCGATGGCGCCGTCTCTCCATTCCAAAACCCATTTGTTCGACACATCCGCGTCATTGCCGGTCAGGGCGTTGACGAAATCGAGCATGAGCGGAAGAGCCTTGGTGGCGATGTCTTGGGCAAAGCCTTGGATGGCGGGCCGAAGCTGCTTGATCCGTTCTGTCAACGCCGTGGCGGCTTGAGTGATGGCAGGCGCAAACAGCAGACCAAGCTGAAGTTTCACGCCGCCGGCTGCAGCAGACACGCTGTCGAGCGCGTCGCCGAGATTGTCACCAATCTTTGCCTGGGCATCGGTAAGCGTGACGCCGAGCGCCTTCGCTTCCGCGCCAAGGTCGATGAGGCCCTTCTTGCCTTCGTTGAGAAACGGCAGCAACTTCGCGCCGCTCTTTCCGAATAGCTGAATTGCCAGGGCCGATTTCAATGCACCGTCTGGTAGTTTGGAAAAAGCGTCGGCGAGGTCGAGCAGGACGACGTCCGGGGTGCGCAAATTGCCCGCCGAATCGCGGATGGAAACGCCGAGTTTCTTGAACAACTCGATTGCCGACTTCGAACCGTTGGCAGCCGCACCAAGCGTCTTGTTCAACTTCGACATGCCGGCGTCGAGGTCGGCCTGTTCGAGGTTGCTCATTTTCGCAGCAAAGGCGAGTTCGGTATATGCCTGGGTGGTGACACCAGCGCTTTGCGCAGCCTTGCCAGCCTGGTCGGCGGCTTCGCCAGCCGAAGACGCCAATTCCAACACAGCGGCGCCGGCGCCCGCCGCAGCGGCGGTGATGGCCGTTCCCAGGATGGCGACGTTCTGGCCGAATGCGACGAGGTCGGTGCGCGCCTTGCTGAGCGATGCCGACAGCTTTTGGAAATTCACTGATGCCGCGATCTTCTGCAGGTCGCGGAAAGCTCGCTCGCCGGCTTCGCCCATGCTCTTGAGCTGCGCCTCGATCGCGGCGCCGCCTTCCAATGCCACTCTTTGGACAATTGGTGCTTTGGCCATGTGTCAGCCCTCCGGATTTAGATGCTTGAAATAGAGATCGCCCAAGCGGCCCGCGGCGCGCTCGGTGATCTCGCGGATTTGCAGTTTGTCTTTGATCGATGCGCTCGGGATGCCGATGAACAACGGCACCGCCTGTTTGGCGCCAGTGCCTGACGCACCCTTGCGCAATCTCGCGTTGGAAACCTTGCCGACGTTGCCAGCCGCGCGCTGTCGTGCCGAGACCCCTATATTGGCCGCCAGGAGTGGCGCCTTGCCAGGGCGTTCGATTGTGAATAGCGGACCTATCTGCCGGACGTACAAAGCCGGCGTCATTTTCTGCCGGCCGATCCTCTTCGGTGTCGACGGCAGAGGTAGCCACAGGAGCGGCTTGCCGCCGATCTCACCGCCAGTCTCGAAAATATTGCTGTGACGGACTTTCGAATAAAGCACCGCGGCGGCGTCTATCGAGTTCCGGTCGGTCGGATAGATCTGCCCGCGAAACGTGTTCTGGAAACGGTTGGAGAAGCCGGCAGAGGCCATGTTCTGCCGGCCTTCACGCTTCACGATGTCGGCGAGTTCCTTCATGGCGCCAGTGCCGGCAGCGGCGATCGGGTCCTTGATCGACGCCATCGCGGAGGCGAACTCGCCCTTGCCATAGCTGTACCGGAAGCGCGCGGTCATGGTGCTGTTGCTGCACTACGGTTGATACTGGACATGTCGAGCCCCTTTCCTTCCGTTGATCCTTTAGTGCCGCGCCAACGATAGGGCCGGCGAAGGCGAATTCCGTTGCGCTCCAAGGCGCCAGCATCAGAGCATCGTCACCGCGAGGATGACGCCGCAGGCCAGAGCGAAGACGAGCCAGTGCAAATGTCTCTCAATGCTCCGTTTCAGACTGAGGATGCAGCGAGGCAAGGCGGCGTACTGCCAAGCGGTAGGCCCTCGGCGTTTCCAGCCGGATCGTGGCGCTAACTTGCTTGGCGTTCGGATCGCTCTCCCGGCGGCCAAGGACGTCGAAGCAGCAGAGGAACGCGAAGGCGGCCATCTCCTGCCCGGTCATTTCGCGGAGGTCCATGCTTTTTCAGGGCCTCACTTGAAGACCGAGGCGAGCGTTCGCCTTGTCGATCGCGGCTTCCCACGACTTATCGATGGCAGCCTGGTCGCGGGCTGTCGCCGATGCGCCTTGAAAATGGCTCTCGACGCTCGCGCCGCCGCCATAAGTCCTTAGGGCCGTCGCTTCGTAGGCAGAGACGCGCTCCGCCTGAAGCTGAGCAAATGCCGCCTTTTGGGTAGTTCCGGCTTTGATAAACGCAAGTACCCGCTCCGGTTTTCCCATCATCGCGCAGGTGGCAGCCATGTCGGTCATCTCGCGGCGAATGGCTTCTGCCTGGACGGCCCATGTGGCGTCGATGGCCGAGAAATGCTGGAGTGAAGGCGCCCAATCGGCGGCCGGCATATCATCCAGCTGCGCCGCGTTCCAGATTTCGGCGAAAGCCAGGTTCGACGCCATCTGCTGGCCCTTGAACTGTGCATCGAATGAAGCGGCCAACGCCTCGACGGCCTTGTCGTGCGACCGGACGAACTGCCAGAACTTCATTGCCATCGTGGCCGGGGTTTCCAGGATCGGCGGCGGCGGCGGCGGAGCCCATCCCCCGGCCAGCATGCTGGCGATCGGATTGGAATAGCGGGAATAGTCAAATGCCGCGGCACGCACCGCCGGCGCGGCCAGCACTTTGGTGGCGTACTTTTTCGCTACCGCCTGTTCGGGGTTCATCCAGGTCTCAGCCGTGACCTCGGCCTCGATCTCGGCGCGGGCGCGGCCCGTGCGTGCCGTGTAAATGTCGACCATGTTGTTGTCGGTTGCCTTGAGGCTCTCGAGATTCTTCTCATGGTCGTCGACATTGCCGATCGAAACCATACTCGCCCGGTGGACCATCATCAGCGTGCCGGTGTTCATCGTTATGGTGTCGCCGGCCATCGCAATGAGCGAACCCGCCGAGGCTGCGACGCCGTCAATGGTGACATCCACCTTGCCGGGATGATCCTTCAGCATGTTGTAGATGGCAACGCCGTGGTCAGCATAACCGCCGCCCGAATTGATGCGGACGCTGATGTCCCTCGTCCCGACCTTTGCCAGGGCGTTCTTGACGTCGATGTCGGTGAAGAACTCCTCGTCCGGCAGGAGCTTGGCGCCGACGGTGCCGAAGAGAACGATTTCGCCTTTGATGAGCACATCCATTTTCTGATTCCTCCTTGGAAAGTTTAGGCCGGCAGCGCGCTGTCGGCCGCAAGAACGGCACGTGGATCCGCGTCGATCCGGCGCAGTATTTCGATGCCCGCAGCCTCGGCGGCACGCAGAAGCGCTTCCTCGGCCATTTCGAGCTCGAGGAGCTCGGCGTCGAGCTTGGCCAGCATCTGCTTGTGTGCTTCAGCAGTCGGACCGTCGCCGGCGGAATATTCTGCGCTGATCTCTGCAGCCAGGCGCTCGCGCATCAGAGGAGCCGCAAAGGCAAGGGCGAAGAAACCCGCGGCGCTTTCGATCACGGCCGGCGCCCTGTAGCCGTCGCGCTCGGTAAAAACGCGGGCGCTGAAAGCGCGCTCGGTCATGTTGGCCACGAAGAGGTCGCTTGAGCGCTTCGGCTTTCGGCACAGGCGCAAATTCGATCGTCGCGCGTTTCGACTTCAACTCGGCGATCTGATTTTGGAGGGCATCGAGCCCGCCTCTGATTTCGACCGCCGCGCTGCGCGTCGCCTTCACCATCCCGGCAAGCTTGGCTACCAAGGCGTTCATGCGATCCTCCCTGTTTCCGCGAAGCGTTCGCAACGGACCAATAGATTCCCTGCCGTGTTGGAGCGCTCCCTGGCGGATTCGAGAGCCGCAGACAGAGAGATGAGCTTTGTTTCCACCATCGCCAGGGCTGCCTTGGCCTGCGTCAGGCGTGGCTGGAACGTCTCCGGATCGCGGACGTGCCGGGCGTTATCCTCAAGATCGGCGATCTGGCGCTTAATGTCGGTCCGCTGGCCGATCAGCGCGTTGTGTTCGTCGGTCATTTTGGTGAGCCCCCCCAACTCGCGGGTTCTGATCCTGCGGATGTGATCCATCCGCGAAAGGTCGATCTTCACTTTAGGTCTCCTTTGCAACTTTAGCGGGTTGTTTAGACTGCTGTTTAGGCTTGTTAAAAAACGTCAGACTGGAGGAGTGTCGGGCTACGCCGTCCCGCATACGGTTTTGTCGTCGGGAGGACCCGCGGGCAGCTCGGCAATCGCGATGCGCAGGCGCTCCAAACCCTCGCCACCGTCCTTTGGGAAGTAGGCGACACGCTGCTTTCCGAGATGCGGAAGCCATGGCCAACCACGCTCGGCATGGATCGTCTTCCATTAACTGAAGGCGACCGCGTGGGATGGAACGGGCTCGAACATCGAAACGAGCCGCTGCAGCCTCTCGTCGACCGTGCAGCCCTTCGCGTCGGCCGCGTCCTGCAACATGAACGACACCGCCTTGAAGCCATTGTTGGCCTGATGCTCGAGTCGGTAGCGCTCGGCGAGGTCACCGCCCTTTGCGATCTCGGCAGCCACAAAGCGGGACGGGGCGCATAGATCCTTGTCAGGTCCCGCGATCAGGAGCGCATAGAGCTTCACGCCCCACAGCGGACCGAACGGAGGCGCATAGGCCCGGGGACTGGCCGCAGTGCCATCGCCGTTCGCAACCGCCCTGAGACGGGCAGCGAACTCCTCTGCAGTCGGAAGCTTTGAACGCCGACCTGCCGGGCGATCGACGGCGCCGGTCAGGAAGTCGGCGACAACCTTGCCAACGAGGTTCGCAGAACGATCGGCACAGGCCATCTTGTAGCCGGCAACCTTCTCCTTTGCGGTCTCGCTTCCCTGGCCGAAAGGAACGTCGTAGTTCGCGAACAAGGTCGCCAGATGATCTTTGACGGTGGTCATGACCCGAACACCTCGTCGAGCGCGTTCATCATTGGGTTGCTTTCTTTTCCCGATCCCTTCTTCGAATGAGGGGGACGCGCGCCCCGCGCGCGCTCTGGAGTGGTGTTGGAAGAAGATGGAGTGGTAGTCGGAACGTCGTTCCGGTCCTTGAGGAACGTGGTTCCGGTCTTACCGGAACGTGGTTCCGGCCCTTCGGCGGGCAAGGCCGGAACGTCGTTCCGGTCGTCAGGCCAAATCGCGAAGTATTCGTAATTGCTCCAACGGCGACCCTTGAAGCCGTGCAGACGGCGTTCAAGCCATCCATTTTCAACGGCGATTTCCGTGTGCTTGCGGATGGCCCGGTCTGTAAGGCCAGTGGCAACTGCCAGCTGCTCTTGCGTTGGGTAGCAACCACCACCGACATCGTTCATGAAGCAAGAGAGGCTCAGCAGCAAATGCCGTGTAGTCGGCGGCAGGTCCGACTTGATGATTGCGTGGCGCCATGTCCAAGAGCGAGAGGCGGGAGCGCTCATGCAGATGGCCTTCCGATAGCCTCGGTGACTACATCGCGCACGCGGCCAAGTGCATCGAGCATGCGGTCGGCTGCTTCCTCGCCAGCCGCACGCTGGTCGCATTTCGCGGCCATCCAACGGACAATGCGGAGCACCTCTCGGAAGTCCATCGCAACTTCTTCGAAGTTGCTGACGATCTCGGCGTCAGTGAGCCTGGTCACGATGAACATCAGGCACCCCTGCAAATGGACGGACCCCCGCCAGCGAACGGCCCGGAAGCCTTCGCCGACGGGAGCGGATCGCCATGATCCAGCTCACGGTTCGCTTGAGCGCTTTCCAACGCCCGCAGACTGGCGCCGAGGGGACGCAGCGAACCTTTTCGATATTCGGCCGAGCAAATAGCCGTCAGGAATTCCCCTCGCAATGAGCGAAGGTGGTTGGACATCGCCGAGAAAACGCTAATGTTTTCAATTGCACTGGTCGGGGCGGTTGGACAAGCTAAGTTGTTGAAAAGCTTGGAAACCGTCACGCCCCTTGGGCGTACCAGATCTTTCAAGCACTGAGCTCCGTTTTGAGACGATGCGTCGAATATCCGACGAATAACGCCAGTGAATTTGCTTGAACAGTTCGGCTGCGGACGGAGGAATACCGGCGCCGGCTTTCCATGGTGTCCAGCCCTTGGTCGGCGGTCCTTCAGTCCGTGGTCGCGCACGCAGTGCCTCCAATTCGAACGTCTGGTAATCGCGCTGATTATCCATGAAAGCCGTGCAAAGAGAGGTTGACGTTTGCGAGGGACCGTTCAGCGGACCGCTCGTTCATGCTTTGTTGGGACTATTTGCTCATCATCCCTGGCGGCAGAGGGGACCGGTGCCGATGGAACGACTATCTTTTGGACGAGTCTGCGGTGTAACGACCGTCGTGCTGATCGCCATTTGGGGCGTGCAGAAAGCCGGCGATCATATATGGCCGAGGCATCCAGCCGCCGTCGTAAACTCGGCATTGGTGCCGGAATACGAACTGAGGCGTCAAAGAGACGAGGCATGGATAAAGCGTTACGCGCTTTGGCTGACCTAGCGCCGAACAGGAATTAACCTCCTATACACCTTCCGCCTTGCACGGCAGTGATCGCGGTGCTTTGGATATCCTCTCTGTCCGTTGGGAGGGTTGGGGGCGTGGATGCGATACAGCAGATCGCCGACCTGTTCGGCCTGAAGGCGGTCGCGATCGGCCTGCTGATCTTCATTCCGCTGGAACGGCTGTTTCCGTTGCGGCGGCTGCAACGGATTTTTCGCAAGGGCTTTTTCAACGACCTGTCCTACGCGGCCTTCAACGGCTTCGTCGTCAACTTCGTCGGCGGCCTGATCTTCGTGCCGATCTTCAGCGCGCTCGCCTTGCTGGTGCCGGACAGGGTGACGACGGGGGTGGCGGGCCAGCAGACCTGGATGCAGGTACTGGAAATCATCGTGCTGACCGACCTTGGCGTCTACGCCGCGCACCGCACCTTTCATGCCGTCCCGATCCTCTGGCGCTTCCATGCCATCCATCACAGCGTCGAGGAAATGGACTGCCTCGCCGCCTTCCACGTCCACCCCGTCGACCAGATCGTCACCAAGGCAACGGCGCTGCTGCCGGTGTTCCTGCTCGGCTTCAGCGGCGAGGCCATCGCGCTCTATTCGGTGATTTATATGGGGCACACGATGCTGGTCCATTCCAACACCAAGATCGGCTTCGGGCCGCTGACCTGGCTGATCGCCGGTCCGCAGTTCCATCACTGGCACCATGCCGGCGAGCGAGCCGCCTATGACCGCAACTTCGCCGGCCAACTGGCGCTCATCGACCTGGTGTTTGGCACCTATCGCGTGCCTACAGCCTCAATGCCGGCCAAGTACGGCGTCGACGATCCGATCCCCTCAAACATCTTTGGCCAGATCGGTTATCCCCTGGTACCGCGCAAGGCGGTCACGACCGGGGATAGACCGCGGTCGGAACCGTGAAGCTTGCGCTACGGTTAGATGATTGCGCACTCCTAATTTAGACGATGCTTGCGCTCCTGCCGTGATTACGCGATGCTCAGTTGGGGCAAATGGGGGCGGGTTTTGCGTAGATACCGACATTTCGTGTACGTCGCGCACCGCGGCGGCGCATGACCACAGACCTATTTCTCACTGGCGTCGCCGCTTTTTCCATCCTCATCCCAATCTACTTCATCCTCAAATGACAACCCGGGTCTCGGCTCTTTCGCTCGTGGCGGGATGGTCGATCGGCGCGGCAAAAACGAGCTTGCGAGGCCGCAACGGCGCGCTCCTCATGGCCACCAACGCCAGTCTATCAGACCTCGGTCTCTCTCCCGATCCTACGCGGCGAATGCCTGGCCGATGCGATTTGGCGGGGGCGGCACCATGTCGATAATATCGCGGGTTACGACGTCGGCTGCAGCCATGCCTTCGCGCTGACCGCTCGGCTCCTCTATCTTGTCGAGCGGGCGGGCCGGTGATTAAATGGATGCGAAAGGAGCGCTCATATGACGGTTCACCTTTCGGCCGATGTACGCGCTCCCGCGGCAACGCCCCCAAAATATCTCTTTGGTCCGCTCGCGGATTTTCTGATGCTTGGCGGCAGCGCATTCCTGATATTGCCGGCGCTGTACTTCGTGCCACTGAGGTACGAAAGTCTGGTGGCGGCGACGATGCTCTTCCTGGCTTATGTGATCAACTATCCGCACTTCGCCCACTCATACCAACTCTTCTACCGCAATTTCGGACGGAAGCTGCGCGGCGACGGCTACGACAGGAACCTCCAGCTCCGCTACATCTTCGCCGGCATCGTCGTTCCCCTGCTCATGGGCGCATTTTTTGCCTACGGCTCGATCACGGCGAACGCCCGGCTGCTGGGAAACGCAACCAACGCGATGTTCTTTTTCGTCGGCTGGCACTACGTCAAGCAAGGCTACGGCATGTTGATGGTGGATGCCGTCCTGAAGCGCAGGTTCTTCACCGATCCGGACAAGAAAATCCTGCTGATCAACAGCTATGCCGTCTGGCTGTTCGCATGGCTTCAGACCAACACGGCGGTCAGCCGGGGAAAGTACCTGGGACTGGAGTATTATACGTTTGCCACCCCTGCATGGCTCAATGCGATTGCGCTGTCGGCCGCGGCCGCGTCAACGGCCGCCACTGCCGTGATGCTGATCAATCGTTGGGGCAGGAATGGCGGCAGCCTGCCATATAACGGCGTCATCGCCTACGTCGCGTCGCTCTATCTCTGGATTCTGATTGTAAGGACAAATCCGCTCTGGCTGCTCGTGGTGCCGGCGCTCCATTCCTTGCAGTACCTGGCGGTGGTATGGCGCTACCAGAGCAATGTCGAGCGTGACGGGCGCGATGCCGAGAAAGTTCCGCCGTCCGGAATCCTGTCCATTCTTGGTCCGGCCTACAGGGTGCGGCTTCTGGAGTTCATCAGTGCTGGCCTCCTCCTCGGCGGTCTGGGTTTCTGGCTGATTCCGACCGCGCTGACGGCCCTTATCCCCTATGACCAGGAGGTGCTGGGATCGTCGCTGTTCTTCTTCATCGTGTTGATTTTCATCAACGTGCACCACTATTTCCTGGACAATGTGATGTGGCGCCGCGGCAATCCCGAGGTCTCGAAATATCTGTTCCGATAGAGCTTTTTGCGGCCACGCGGAATCGCTCGGCGTGACGCGGAAATGAACCGGGAATGGGATTTACTTCCGCCCGAGCCAGTCCATTGCTTCGGAATTTTGGAGGCCTCGCCTCGGAATCGAACCGAGGCTTCCGAGATTTGCAGTCTCTAGCGTAGCCGCTCCGCCACGAGGCCATGCGTGCTTTGGTAACGTGCAGAAGTTTAAAGATTCTTCATGTCTTGGGTAAAAGTTTCGGCAACACCCCATTGCGGAAAAGAGCCTGACCACGGGGCTCGAGGCCAGCAGCTTCGTGGTCAGACTGCGTGTCTAACTGCCGACCAGCGGCACGGTCACCGTCGTCGCGTAATTGATCGGGAAGTCGTCGAAGTATGGGAAGTCTATGACGAAGGCATAGGTGGCGGTCAGATGCGCCATGCGAAAGCCGCCGCTCGCCGGATCGATGGCGATCGTGACGTTGACATCGTGAAGGCCCAGGGCCTGCAATTTCTGCGTCGCGATCGACTGGAGGGCAGTTTGGGACAACGTGTTGTTAAGTTGCAGGGACCGTGCGGACGCCTCCAGCGTGTAGCGAACGCTGGAGGCCGAATTCATCGACCAGCCGAAGGCGAAGATTCCGAATAGCAGCATGATAAGGAACGGTGCGATGAGCGCGAATTCGAGCGCGGCTCCGCCCGATCGATCGGCCTTGAAGCCTCCCGCATTACCGAACACGGATCAGCTCCTGCTGGCCGATCGTGCTGGGGGCGGAAAAGACGCCGAAGGTGAAGGGAGGTGTCCATGTCGCCGATGCGTCGATCTGGACAAAGACCGACGGTGCCTTCGGCCCGCTGCACAAGGTCGAAGCGTCGACCACGGTCGTTCCGCATTTGTAGATCCGGCTCAGCGTGACCTGACCGTCGTCCGGCATCCTCTCCCAGTTCGCCAGTGCTGCGGCCTGCGTCGCGCTGTCGTCGGCCGAGCCCGCCAAGAGCATGTTCGCTGCCGTCTTCACGCTGGCGCGCATCGACAGCGAACTCGTGACGTATGACCAGCCGTCGGCTATGCCGAGCAGTACCAGACACAGGATGGGCAAGACCATCGCGAACTCAACCGCGGCAGTGCCCGCGTCTTCGCGAATGGCTGGAATCAATCGATAGGCCCCGGGCTTCATTCGACAATCGCGACTGACGCCGCCGCCGGGAGGTCCTTCATTCCCAGACTCGAGCAGTCCTGATTGATCGTGGAATGGCCGGACCACTGGATAGTGTCGGCGACAACCTGTGTGCAGCCATTCTTGCCTGAGAAGTTGCCCAGGTAGTTGACTTGCTGCTTGGAGAAATAGATGGCGCCTGTCAGCAAGGAATCTGCAGTACCGTTGAAGGTGCTCTGCGCCGCCATGCCTGTCCTGTCACCGTAGAACAGCATACCGGAATAGGTGCCCGACTGAGGCGCGCTGAGCGTCACGGTCGCATTCCCGTTCATGCTGACGGTGCTGCTGCCCGCCATGAAGATGGTGACGCCGCTGCCCGTGACGACCGCTCCCGCGTTGATCTTCAAATTCCCCTGAACGACATAGACGCCGGGCGAAAGCGTGACATTTCCGGAGAGGTCCATGCCACTGCAATAAGTCCCGGGCTGGATTGTTTGCGTCGTCTTATTATTTTTGAGAGTCTGGCATGGGTTGCTGGCGGCAGGCGCTGGCACGCTGGCGAACGGATCGGGTATGGGCAAGGCCTGGGTGATCGGCGCCTTGCAGATCGTGGTCACCGGATTGTTCAGCACGACGCCGCCCGCCGAGATCAGGCAGTCGGCCTGGAGAGCCGCCGATCCCTGCACCTTAATGGCGTCTTGGGCGATCGAATTCGTCATGATGACGCAGCCGGTGAGCTTCATGCTGGCGCTGCCGGAGACGAGCACCGACTGCGAGGCCGAGGGATCGAGCGCCCGGAGGCAGGCCTTGGATGCGTCAGTGATGAGCGCCACCGCCCTCGCCTGTTCTGGAACCTGACTCTGGGTGAAGATCAGGGTGAACATACGATTGAGCTTTTGGCCGACGATAACTTCAACCGCTTTCTTGGCCGTGTTCGGCCCGGATGCCGGCGGTGTATTGACGACGATCGTGCCGGCGCCAAGACCATTCGTTGCAGCAGACTGGGTCGCGGCAGCGACGATCGTCGGCGTATCCGAACCCGAGATCTGCTCCAGTGCGCCGGCATAGGCCGCGGCATCCGCCGTGGCCTGCAGTCTCAAGCTGTTATAGTACCAATAGGAGGTTTCCACGCCAAAACCCGCCGCACCGACAACGATCGGCAAGGTGAGGGCAAAGATGGTGGCGACATTCGCCGATCTGCTGCGGCGCATGCTGGCCGCCATGAGCCGGATTCGGGTGAAGCAGTTGAACGCCATAATCCATTAGAAAACACGCATGTATGAATGAACGCTAAAAACTTTGGCTCATTTTTGATGAAGGCCGCCATTCTTAATGGGTGCACGCGGCCATCTGGACGAACAGGGGGCCAACGGACGGGGCGCCGGCTGTTTACCGTTCCCGGACGAAACGACCACGCCGCGCTGCATGGGGGAGCCGGTATGGGGACAGGATCAAGCGGCCCGGCTTAGGACCTATCACCGCGAACTGGGATCAGCGCCGTCTGGCCCCAACAACATGCGACGGCACCGGCAGTGGCCGACTCGAAGGATGAGCCAAGAAAACTCGAACCAGTAGCGCGATCTTTGGGATGATATCTGCTTCAGGCGGAAAGAACTGGAGCTGGCTCAGCAACCGACCCAGCCAACAGTTCTCTTTGTACGGCAACGAAAAACCTGCGTACTTCGTCACTGGCCGCCGTTCTGTCCCTGCCCGTCCCGACAACGAGATCGAGCAACTCCGCCGCTTTTGCCTTCCAGAACGAGGTGGCGGTCTCGCCATGCAGATTGCCGAGCCTGGCGGCAACTTCCCTGACCAAGAATAACTGACGATCGATCGGGAACGCACGGACTTTTTCTGGGGACATCTTCCGAACCATGAAACTGACGCAACGAATCAACCATTGCCGAACAAGCAATGGCTAACCGCGAAAGTGGAAACGGAAGCTTAACGGCGCCGGCCAATGCATTCCCCGCACGCGAATTGTCATACGCACTCGAAGCTGAACTGGTTTACGCCATTCGGCGCGGCTCTCAAGCCTGCAGTGCTCGCGCCTCACCGCCGCGCTTGCGTGGCGCCATCATGTCGCCCGCCATAAGTCCGGTGACGCGGCAGAACGCCATGAACGCCCGGCAGGCGTCTTCGGTCTTGACCACATCGACGGTCGCGCCAAAACAGGCATTGAAGGCTTTCTGATACACGGGCCCCTGCCGGCGTGCCGGCCAGTCCTGCAGAAAATCGAGCGCCTGCTCGACGCCGTAGATTTCCTCGACGGGCAAGCCGGGGCCTGGTGCAATGCGCACCGGCACCTCGAATTGCAATCTGTCCATCCGACATCTCCCGAACCGGCATAGTCCCATGCAACGCCGCTCGTCGTAAAAAGTTGCTCGAAGCATCTTATGCCGTGAGAATGTGTCGCTACTGCGGAAGCGGACGTTTTGCCGCGGTCAACCGCGGCCGTTTGCTACGGCAAGGACTCAGACGCCCGTGAACTTTCGAACACGGGCGTCTTGAACCCTTCGGTCACTGGTTAGCCGGATCGGTCTCCGCGTCGAAGGCCATCCGCGCCACCGTCAGCAGAACGTAGGCTGACGGCAAGGCGAACAGGGCGCCGAGGACGAGCGCTCCGGTTCTCGACAAATAGAGCGTCTCGGCGATCGCCCAATAAACGGTTCCGATACCGATGAGCGCCTGGACGGAAAGAAATGAAGCAGCCGAGGCCGCGCGTGACAGGCTTTTGAATGTCTTGATACGCTGTTGCATTGCATTGATCCGAAAATGACGCGCCGCGCCACCAATGCGCGGCTCTCGGCCGCCGCACGGGTTGCGACGCGAATGGCTTGGAATGGAGGTGAACGTGCGGTCCCGGACCGCTCAGGCTCGCGTGGAGGGAGGCGCACGCGGCTGGTTGGTGCTGACACGGGGCGGGCAGACCGGCCCATGGCCGGCGACAAACATCTCCGGCGACGTCGGGGCGGGGCGACGGAAGACAGCCTGCGGAACCGGGAGGGCCGGATGGCCGCCGGCGAACTTCGCAAGCACCGGCCGGGCGCCGCGAACCTCCAGCGCGTGGGCCTTGTTGGCGACACGCAGCAGCGCTGCGACCTCACCCGACCGTTCAAGGCCAACGCTGGCACCGCCTTGCGCGGCATCCCAGGAAATGGGCGTGTCCGGCCGGCCGAGACACAGCATCGCTAGCAGCACCAGGCCCATCAGACATGAGCAGGCTGCCGTCAGTGGCGATTCAAGGGACTTGATGCGCCTGACCGCCGGGAACGGATGCGATCTCCAAAACATCAATCCGCCTAACGCACGATGGCCACAAAGGAAAGCGAACGCCATGCAAAACCGGGAAAAGGATCGCCTCGGCATGCGAATATCCCGGCGCTGGAGCCGCATCAGGCAGTTCTTCCTTGAACCTTTCGCCCCCAAGTGCCAAATCTGGTGACATCTTAGCGCCAGCACTCCTGCGGCGCGCCACCTTCTATACGGACAAAATGGTCACCTATCTCGACGCCGCCACGGCACCGCTCAGAAACACCGGCCAGATCCGCCTTTATGGCGAGGAAGGCTTTGCCGGCATGCGCAAGGCATGCGACCTCACCGCGCGCTGCCTTGACGAACTGGTGCCGATGGTCGGCCCCGGCGTCACCACCGACACGATCGACCGTTTCGTCTTCGAGTTCGGCATGGACCACGGCGCACTGCCGGCCACGCTCAACTATCGCGGCTATACGAAATCGTCCTGCACCTCGATCAACCACGTCGTCTGTCACGGCATTCCCGACAACAAGCCGCTGAAGGATGGCGATATCGTCAACATCGACGTGACCTACATCCTCGATGGCTGGCACGGCGATTCCTCGCGCATGTATCCGGTCGGCACGATCAAGCGGGCGGCCGAACGCCTTCTCGAGGTCACCCACGAATGCCTGATGCGCGGCATCGCCGCTGTCAGGCCAGGCGCGCGCACCGGCGCCATCGGCGCCGCCATCCAGACTTATGCCGAAGCCGAGCGCTGCTCGGTGGTGCGCGATTTCTGCGGCCACGGAGTCGGCCAGCTGTTCCACGACGCCCCCAACATCCTGCACTACGGCAATGCCAATGAAGGCGTGGAAATGCGCCCCGGCATGATCTTCACCATCGAGCCGATGATCAATCTCGGCCGGCCGCATGTGAAGGTGCTGTCGGATGGCTGGACGGCGGTGACACGCGACCGCTCGTTGTCGGCGCAATATGAGCACACTGTCGGCGTGACCGACACCGGCTGCGAGATCTTCACGCTGTCGCCCAAAAAGCTCGACCGCCCCGGCTTGCCAGCCTAGGAGGCCGCCGCCCTCCATCATCTGGTTTGTTTCGCGCCTATTTCCAGTGTTAGCGTGGCCGCCAGTCTTCGTCCTCGTCCTGGTCTGGGACCAGCGCATTATTTCCCGGCAACTGCGCGGACGGCCATCGCTGACCCTGCCATCGGTGCATGGATCGAAGCGTTCGCGCGGGTAATAGTCGTGCCTTTCCCGATAACGCTCGCGGCGATCCAGCATGCGCAGGATCTCCCGGCTTGCGCGCCCCCCATTGCCGCAACATTGCGCGAAAGTTGGAGACTACTCATTCCTTGCCGACTGGGGAGCAATTCCGGCTGCTCGACGGCTGTGGGCTGATTGACAGCGTTGAAAAGACAAAAGACCTCGACCGCCCCTGTCCGCCGTCCTAGTATTTCGTGGGGATCAGCGATCATTGCTCAGCTGCGGGCTGGATATGGGCGGCACATGGCGACACAAGGCGACGACGATGAGCGGAGTTTCTTCTCCGAGGTGCCGGTGCGGCCGGCGGCGAGAGCCAAGGCGGCAGCCGATGAAAAGCCGCATTATCTCGGCCATCGCGATCGTCTGCGCGAGCGCTTTGCGTCGGCCGGTCCGGATGCCTTGCCCGACTATGAGCTTCTGGAACTCCTGCTCTTCCGCCTGATCCCGCGCGCCGACACCAAACCGGTGGCCAAGGCGCTGCTCGCCCGCTTCGGCACCTTGGCCGAGGTGCTCGGCGCGCCCGTCGGCCTGTTGCAGGAGGTCAAGGGCATCGGCCCGGCCGTGGCGCTCGAACTGAAGGTCGTCGCGGCGACCGCCCAGCGCATGGCGCGCGGCGAGATCCACGGCCGCGAAGTCCTGGCCTCATGGCAGCAGCTTCTCGACTATTGCCGCTCGGCCATGGCGTTCGAGGCGCGCGAGCAATTCCGCATCCTTTGACAAACCATTGATTTAATTGAAGGACGTCCCGCACAGCGGAATAGCGTTCTTGCCCGTTGGATCGAGCCAACCGACGCCGCAACCCAACTTCCAACTGGAAATAACGACTTTGCAGATTCTGCGAATAACACCCGAGCCACCAGGCAACGGGAACGTCATCGCGCGCTTCGACATCGCGCTCAATGACGACATCCGCCTATTCGGCTTACGCATCACAGAGCGCACCGCGGGCGGATATTCAATCTACGGACCTAATGCCCATGGCGGGCGGACGGTGACGTTTTCATACAACCTAGTCGACCAGATGGCCCGCGCCGCACTTGCCGCGCTTGAGGAGCAGAAGCCGCATGTCAAAGCCGCAGCCTAACAAAGTTGGTGAGTCTCAAGCCTATTGGACTCACAAGGTCGACACCTTTCCCAGCCCGGTTGCGCAGTTTCGCATGGCGCAGCTTATCGACCTCGACGATCGCCTCTACGAGACGGCTAGGATCGTCTACCGCTTTCTCGTCGGCTGGTATCACGATGACCATGGCGATGCCCTCCTGTCACAACGCCACGTCGCTAAGGTGATGAAGCAGCGCGCTCCTGCCGGCGCAACCGTACCCTCTCGCAACGCCGTACAGCGCGCCATCATTGCCCTGATGGATACTGGTTGGGTCGTGCGTACATTCCAAGGGCGAGGCAAGGGTAAAGGTGCCAGCCGATACGTGCCGGTGCTCAACGTGCTCGAGCTTGCCGCACAGGGCAAATTCCCCGAACCGGCCCACACCACCGGGCCAGTTGAACCGGCCCACGATAATGGGCCAGTGGTGGCCCACGTCACCGGGCCAGTTGATGCCCAAGTGGCCCACGTCACCGGGCCAAAGACCCTCATACCCGACACGGCTACTGAGCCGATGACGGGGAATGAGGATATTGATTGCCCCAGCCCCGCGGTTGGCCTGTCGGCCACCGCAGTGGGGCAAGAGGGGCTTGACGAGCTTTACGCTGCATATGGCCTGCGAAAAGAATACGCAGCAGCCAAGGTGCAGTATGAGAAGCTAGCGCCAACCAAGACCCTACACGCTGAGATCGTGATGGCTGCAAAAGCCTGGCGGGAGGCAGCTGGCGGCATCGAGCGAATGCATCTAGCCAGATGGCTGCGCGAGGAACGCTATCGCGAGGATCCGAAGGGCGAGCGGAAAGCAAAGCCTGCGGCAGCCAAGCCGGCCGTGCCTGTGGAGAAGTACCCCACCCGCCAACGCCTCACCATCGTAGGGTCTCAGGTATGGAGCAACGGAGGCGATACGGTTCTGTCGCTTGACGTGGTGGACGACACCGGCCAGCCAAGCGACATCAATATCTTTCTCGAGGCGCAGAGCAAAGACAAACAGGAGCGCGGTCAGAAGCAATTCTCATCACTGTGTAACGCTGCAGGGGTGCACAGCATCAACGACAGCAGCGAGCTTCACGACACGCAATTCATACGACTGCTACGCGGCAAGTTTGCCGAATACGAATACGAGCCGGTGCCGGCCAACGACAACCAACCTGTGTCGGAGGCCGCATGATGCTGGAACAGGAAGATGTCTATCATGCCATGCTTGCCGCACTCACAGAGCACCAGAGGCAGCGCAACGAAGACGCGCCGAGCCTTGGCCAGATGATGCCAATCGCGCCGTTCGATGCTGAGACGTTCGATGATGAGCGCGTCAAGGTTGTCGGAGTCATCAGAAACCCAGGCATGGATGTCCTTGACTTTGTGGTCATCAAGACACTTGAGGGCGGCGAGATGACGCCCGCCACAGAAAGCAGCGTTTGGCCATTGACTAAGGAAGCAGCATGAACCTCTTCGACACACCGACCGACGCTGCCATAGCCAAATTCGATGGCGCGGTGCGCGGTCGCCCCATTAGTTGGGAGGCGTTCTACAAGATCCGCCCTGACTTGCGGCCCGCGAACGACGATCAGGACGACCGCGATGTCCGTTTTGGCGGCGGGGTTAGAAGCGCCACAGGTGCTTGTTCAGCCTCCACCTCAGCCACGGCGCGGCCATACCGATAGGCGCCATAGAGCGCTAGGCCAAACAACATCCATCGAAACATCGATCCGTCTCCTAGTTGAGCCGGTCAACGTCGCCGCGCCGCACCGGTTCCGACCAGCCCCCAAGGGTGGGGGTACCTCAAGGCTTAGGACCGTCGCCGCCGGGGACCGGCGGGCCCCCACAGTGCGCATTCGCCTTGCCCCGGTTCAAAATATATTCGGCCTTCTCCTTTGCTAGCCAAGGCTTTGCGGCCAGAAACAGGATGAAATTACATCATGAAAGACAGCATAAATGCCCCGAAACCGCCCACGCATCTGCGTCCATCGACCAAAAAATGGTTCAAGTCGGTTGTCGAAGACTACGCGCTGGACGGCCACCATATCCGCCTTTTGACGCTTGCTGCGGAGGCGTGGGATCAAGCGCAGACGGCCCGTGAGGTTCTAGACCGCGACGGCCAAACGTTTCTTGACCGCTTCTCGCAGCCGAAAGAGCGACCACAAGTTTCCATCCTCAACGCAGCACGCATCGCCTTTGCGAGGTTGATCCGCGAACTGGCGCTAGATGGCGTTGACTCTCCGGAAGCGCCGCGCGTGCCGAGAACCGCGGATTACCAGGGCAGTAGGAGGTACTGATATGCCGGTTAGAAGACGCATTGACCGATACCGGCCAGCCGAACTCACCATCTGGAGGGATTGGTTTGCGTGGGGGCATTGCTACTTTGGCAACTTGCTAGACGCTGGCATTACCAATGAACGAATCCAGCAGCCTGACGAGGCTACAGCGCTGGCCGCATGGCAACGATGTGGCGAGGCCTTTCTAGTGGAATATGCCGCCGAACAAGCTCGGGAACGTTACCCGCGCACGGAACCGCCGCATGCTCTCGCCGTGTTCGGCGCACCGAACGGGAGGCGCCGTCATGCCCATTAAGCGACGCGTGAACAAGCGGGCCGAGCGTGCGGACTTCCCTGTGACGCCAGAGTTGATGGAAGCGTTCCGTAACTACATCGCGAGCGAACCGGTCAACCCGGTTGCAGTGTGGCCGGAATATTGGCGCCTGGCCGACCTGCTCGAACAGGCTCGCGCGCCAGTTGAGCCGCTCCTCGGGGGTTGCATGTGTTGGCACCCGCGCGAGGGTGGCATGGCGATGCCGGAAGAGGTTGCGGTGTATCGGAGGTTGGCGAGCGGCTAGCGCGCAGCGTGTCTATTCGTGATTTGACGCATGCCGTCGCGATGGTGCTAAAAAGAAACCGGGCGGTATCACCGGCAAAGCGAATCCGCCCGGCTCTCTAGGTCGGCATTGCCGCCTACTTGCGCTTAATCGTCTCAACGATGTGGGTAGCGGGTTTGTTCGTTGCGGTTTTTACCGTGGTGAACTGCCCGTTTCCTGCGTTGCGTCCAATCTTCTGATTCTTGCTCATTCCAATCACCTCCTCCCCGCCGGAAGGCTCCGACTACAATTGGTGCATTGTAACAGAACATTTGCGGAACTGAATACCATATCTAGATTTGACGATCGCTAATGCCCGCTACCCACAGGCCTCAAGCTTCTGTGGAGAACGGTCAGGGAATACGTTGTCAAAATACTAGATATAGCGTATGATGAGGCGATCATATCTATATCTTGACAACATACCGGTAAAACGGTATAATGTATGGATGTGAGTCGTGCCTTATGTGCGAACTCACCAAGCAAGACCGCCGTCGAGGCGGCAAGCCGGGAGCCGAGGGGCTCCTTACGTAGACCCCGAAAATCGAGCAATCCTCTGGAACAGATTGAGAAGACCGCCTCGGCGGCAGGTCGCATTGCGGCCAATGACAACATGCGTTCTACCCAAAGGGACGACCTTTGGCGCGACGCTAATGCCATTCTAGCAGCGAATCCCGACACAAAACGACCTAAGGCAAGGATCCGTTACCGCGGCGGACTGCCGGCGATGAATTGGCTAGCGAAGCACGACGCAGTTGGCGCCGCCTCGCTGTGGCGCATCGCAAGAGAGCGTCAACCAGCAGCCGCCAATGACAATCAGGCAGGTGCCGAGGGTATGAGCGTCGACCGGAGCCGAAAAGACGGCAAACCTCGCGGTAAGAATCCCGATCCCCGCTCCCTAGACGGATACCTAGCGCTGCCTGCCGTTCAACTTCGCTTGGGTGACGCCGCCCCGCTGCCGGCGAGCCCTGGCGGGTGGGACGGAAGAACCCGTGGCATGACTATCAAATCACAGGAATGGATACACCCTGACGCAGTGTTCACCGACGCAACCCGCTTCAGTTTCCATCCCGCTCAGATCGCATACGGCGCGATCTTTCTTGGCTCGATCGGCGGTCTCGGGCAGCCGAAGATGGGCAAACGACGAGGCGACGTTCGCCGACAGGATGAAGCTGAAATGCCGACACCTACTGAAGAGATCGATATCGTCATTGAAGCGATCCTGGCGCGGGCGAATGTTGCCGATGTGGGAAAGGCGCTAGGAGCTAAGGGAGGCGGTGCCGATCGCAAGGGTGGGAAAGCGCTGCGTGAGGCC
This sequence comes from Mesorhizobium sp. M8A.F.Ca.ET.208.01.1.1, assembly GCF_004791315.1. Taxonomy (NCBI): domain Bacteria; kingdom Pseudomonadati; phylum Pseudomonadota; class Alphaproteobacteria; order Hyphomicrobiales; family Phyllobacteriaceae; genus Mesorhizobium; species Mesorhizobium sp. M8A.F.Ca.ET.208.01.1.1. The sequence continues at coordinate 696,814 of NZ_SRUT01000001.1, read as the reverse complement.
GGACGATGGGCGACAAAGGCACTTGCTGCCTAGTGTGCCAAATCGTGGACGGCAAAAGCCTATAGGGCAACGAAGACAGAAACAGGGGCCGCTCAATTGCGGCCTCTTTCATTTCGGCGGCTAGGTTTTTTGCTCGATTCCTGATCGCCGGCCACACGGGTCCCTCGTCGTGTCGGCATCCCGTCATTGCTGCAGTTCAGCAGGCGGGACAATCAAGCTCGCGCTTCGGCGCGGGCTTTTTTACGCTCAACATTCGCAATTTGCGAAAATTCCAAAAGGACAACTCATGGCTACCCTTGCTGCCGCCTCGGCGGCGCTTGAAAAATACTGCGGCTTTCCCGCGTCTCGCACGCGCACAGTCGCGCGCCGTCTTCTCGAGGAAGAAATCCTCACACCCGGCGCCCCTGGTGTCGCGGTCGATCTCAACGAAGCGGACTTTGCACTGCTTCTCCTTGGTGTGGCATCTGGCGCACCACTGTCTCGCGTCGCCGACAAAACCGCTGAGCTTGCTGAGGCCGTGTCCGATCGGTTCGACACCAGAGTCATGCCCGCTCACCTGCGGCCTGAAAGCGCAACCGCATTTGAAATTCTACATGGCCAGCTTTTCAACGCGGCGCGAAACATCAAGGCGATCGTTTCCGACGTAGAGGTGGTCGAAACTTATCCCGAAATCGTCCTTCACCTCGACAACAAGTGGATTTCAATCTTCCGCCCTGTCGGCGCAGACGTACCTCGCGTTGGTACGAGCAAGCAGCGACGCTCCACGCGCATTCCAGCAACAGCAATTGTCCTGGCTGCACACAATCTCTTTTCGGAGGCCAACTAAATGGCAAAACCCGCACAGATCACCATCCCCGCGCTTGTCGACGTCGATGCCGAATACAAGGATCTTGTCGAGCGCTCGGCCTCCCTCAATGTCCGGATCGGAGAAATCCGCCGCGAGATCGCCGAAACCGAAGCGGCCATTGCCGCAGAAGCAAAAACGGGCGGCCCGCGGCTGCGGTCGGCAGTCGCTGAACTTGTCGGCGATGCTGACTCGGCCGCTGTGGATCGCCGCAAGAAGTTACGTGATTTGCGTCATGATGAGCACAATCATTCGGAAGCGCTCGATGAGATTCAGAAGCGCATTTACGCGCGGCGAGGCTTTGCCTCCCGCGCCGTTATCGCGGCTGTGCAGAGTGAGATTGACAAGCGCGTAGGCGCCATCGTTGCCGCAACAGACGTTGCACTTGCTACGCAGGCCGACCTTGAATCGCTGCTGCGCGACTTGGAAAGCGAAGGCGTCGAGACTGACGCGGTGCGTTCCGCCAAGGTGCCGTTCTTCCTGACGAATGGCCAGGCTGCCCGGTACATCTCGGACCATGGTGGTGGCAATGGCTGAGCGTCGCGAATACGAAAAGGCCGATGGCAAGAGCGACCGTCCCTCCAAGCGGGTAAAACTGCCTGGTGAACGCAAGCACGAGATTCGCCACGAAACTGCGAAGGAAATCGCGCTCAAGCTTTCACTGGCCAAGATCGACAAACAGATCGAGGCGCTCAAGGATGGCTGACCCGTTCATCTCCGGTTATGCGATTCAATGGCAGCAGCCCGCTAATATTGGCGGGCTTTTTCTTGAGCGGTTCGCGCGTGGGGCCTTCGATAGATCGCAGATCGAAAATCCGGACGTTGCGTGCCTCTGGGCGCACGATGTCAGTCGCCCTTTGGGTCGCGTAGGCAACGGCACGCTCACCCTACGGTCGGACTCGATCGGGCTTTGGTATGCCGTCACCCCAAATCCAGACTCGCCCAACGGCCAGGAGGCGCTAGCCTCGGTCGGCCGCGGTGATGTTGCCGAGGTTAGCGTTGGCTTTTGGAGCGAGATCGAGGAATGGGACGACAGCGGCGACATCCCGCAGCGCCTCATCACACAGGCCGGTCTGATCGAGATTAGTCTAGTGCTTTGGGGTGCTTACGGCAAAGCGACGTCGGCTAGCCTGTCATCCACCGACAACGCAGCCAACGCCAGGCGCCGCACGATCGAGAAAATGGAGCGGGACCAACGGTTAAGGGGGATCCGATGAGACCACGCGAACATGGACAGTTCGTAGCGGTAGCCGACCCGAAGGTCGCACTGCCGGACGGCACTCGGGTGAAGATTGCCGGGCCGTGTGGCTCGTTTCGTGACGGTGAAGCGGTCTCGTTTTGGATAGCCCAAGACTACACAAGCCATGCGGCGCGCATGGTGGCGCATAGCCTGGAAATAGCCTAAGCCGGACTGACGAGATATTCGACAAAATCCTCGCGGAAATTGTAGCGAGGCACTTTGTTGAATGAGACATCGAAGATGGCGCCGTAATTGAGCATCACATCGACGATACCCCGCAAGTTCTCGTGTTCCTCCAAGAAATACATGAAGATTAGCTTGCCGCTGCCCATGTATGTCACCTTCTTGGACAGGATTATAAATTCACGAACAAGCGGATTTTTCGTTAGGTCTTGACGCATCTCCGCGACAAGAGCAGGTGCCTTCTTTTCCAGATCGGCGAATGACCTACCGCGGCGGATGACAAACCCAGCGGCCTCAACTTTGGCCATAGCTTAAGCGGTCGACTTCCATTCCTGCAGGACTGCGGGCGTGTAAGTCAGTTCGTCATCGTCAATCAGCTTGGCATGTGTTTGACAAAGCCAGATCCCGTTGGTGATGGCGGACCGCTGCTCTGGCGTCATAACTTCATCGTACCGAGCGCCTCCTGGCGAGGCCGCGGCGATATGGGCGGCGACGCCAGTGTTTGTTGTGCCTTCGGCCGCATCAGGCCCAGCCGTTGGTAGCCGGCAATCTGGATTGGAGCACTTCATGCCCACTCGCCTAGCGAGCCGGTCGACTACATCGCGCGGAAAGTTGTCACGTGGCATTGGTCTATGACCGTCGTTTTCGCCGTGGGAACTGCTCCCGTCTCTTTCGAAGCGCCGCCCTTCGTCCGCTATTAACGTCACTTCGTCGCCTAGAAGGTGCTTTGTTATGCTCTATCTTATGACTTTCGCTGCCGGTGCTATTGCTGGTGGAATGGGGGCCTGTGCGCTCATGATTGCCCTTGGTATCCTGCGGCTTGTTGCGTAGATCCGGCTCCTCTGCCTCTTCCGCGTGTCCAACAGCCTGGTCGACAAGTTTGTTGATGTCCAACGACACATTCACGTTAAACTGGCAGTGAGACAGAGCAAGCATAAGAACAAGGAGAACCGCGCCAAAAAAACCAAGGCCTTTACCTCTCATCGTTTTGACGAGAAGGCCTAGCTTGGGATCTATCTGTGCAGCCTGTTTCTCTAGATCGTCTTCAGAAATCTCCCTCAATTGCGCTCGGCCCATCAGCTTGTGGAACCGCTCCAGGGCAATCTTCGGTAACTGCGCTTCTTTTATCTCTTGCAGGGCGCCATCCACGACATCAAAAACGCCGCTGGCAATGTCAGCCATATGACCGCAACGGGGGCAGTTCTCTTTGTTTCCTCGAAGAGTAAGGCTCCGCACGTTTCCGGAAACTTTTATAGCTCGTGACGCGAATACGTTACCGCAGGTCGGACAGTAAACCGGAATAGCAACCATCAACGCCTCCGCACAGTGGGCTGAGAGAATCTCGACTCGAAGCCGCCGCACTATGCTTGTTTTTGCTTAGTCCGGCTCCTCTGATTTCCAAGGATTCACAACAATGACCAACCAACCAGCTGCGGCGGGATCGCTGCCGCATGACCATAAGTACGCCTCGGCGCGACTGCACAGCCATGCCCGCGAGCAGGCACTCCTCGACACCCTAGAGAACATCGTTGCATCGGCCGCCGTTACCGGCCTTGTGGACGACCTCCGCAACCGAGGCTTCAGCGATGCCTACGTAGCGGCCAGCCTACTTGCCGCCGCAAAGAGCCTCATCCGCACCCAGCCGAATCCAGCCCCATGGGCGGCATTGCTCGCGAACATGGCCACGGAGACTAGCAATGGCCGCTAACGGCGACGATCTCGTTATATCGGTAAGCACAGACACGTCGACCATAAAGCGCCAGCTCGCGCAACTCGGCCAGGATATCGGTCAGACCACAAGCAAAATCAGCAACCAGTTTGCAACGATGGGCGCGTCCATCGATAAGTCGATGACGCCGATGCAGAAGCGCATCAATACAATGGTCGGTTTGCCGGTCGGCCCGAAGCTTAAGGAGTGGACCGGCGCGCTTGCCAACGCGGGCGGCGAAATGGGAAAGACAGGGCATGCTGCGGAGGGCGTATCTACGTCAATGCAGGCGATGCTGCATTCCATCCGATCCGTCAGCGAGCAGCTTGCACTCGGTGTATCGCCGGCACAGGCGCTTACCGGACAGCTGTCGCATCTGTCGTACGTCGCCAGTCAGCCAGGCGGCATCACTGCCGCGCTGAAGGGCGTTGGCGACATGGCGCTTGGCATTGTTACCAAGTTCCCGTGGGTGACAGCAGCGGTGGCCGCGGCGGGTGTGGCGTTCGTCGCCTACGAAGCCATTGGCGGCAAGACTGTCGCAACAGTAGACGAAGCGCTGACAGAGCATGCTAAGACGATCAAGGCCCTTCGCGAGGCCTATGGTATCGCTGGCGACGGCGCAGAGGATTATGCGCGCCGGTCGGTGTCGTCGTTGGAGTCGGCGCAACGCCGCGCACTGGCAGCACTTCGCGAGTCGGTCGCGGCGGCGGAAAAGACCGTCAAGGCAGGTCTGTCTGACAATGGCGGCTACAGCGGCTTCGGCTTGCTTCAGCAGATGGGTCTGCTGGGAGACAATGACCTCAACGCAGTGAAGACCAAGTTTGCGGCATTTGCCGAGCCGATCAATACATTGAGGGAGCAGATCAAGGCTGGCAAGCCGGACTTCGACGCGTTCCAGCAATCCCTTGATGCGATAGCGGCGACGGATCCCGCCAGGTTGAGGCCGATTGCCGATCAAATCTCGGGCATCATTGATCCTGCTGCGCGCGGACGAGAAGAGATTGACAACCTTTCGGTTGCGCTCGGCCAGTTGACGCAAGCACAGATCGACACGGGCCACATCGCAGCGCAGTTGGCTAACATCGAGGAAGCTGCGCAGGGCGCGCAGGGCGCGGTCGGCGCGCTGAAGGCAATGTTGGCCGACATGTCCCGGCTAGGCTCAGGCGAAGGCGCACGTGGCGACGCAATTGGCGGGAAAGGCTCTATGGACCGCGCTCAGGCGTCGTTCAATGAGCAGTTGGAGATGTTCCGCCGGTTTGGCTACGACAATGATAGCGGCATTGACCCTAATAAGCCAAAAGCCGCCAGGAAAACTCGGGCATCACGCGCACCGGCCAAGACCGCGGACGATCGCTTCTTCGAAGACATCGAGGCTATTCGCCAGCGAACCATTGCCCTGGCTCAGGAGCAGTCTGCGTTGGGTTTGTCGTTTGAGGCGCAGACTAAACGCAAAGTCGCGTTTGACCTTGAAACGACTGCGCTCAAGCAGGTCCGCGAAGAGGCCCGCAAGAAGGGCGATGCGGACTGGCAGAACGCGCAACTGACGCCGGCACAGGTCAAGGCGATTGATGACGTGTCGGACGCCTACGCTCGGCAGGCTGACGAATTGCGCAAAGCGCAAGAAATGTACGACCTGCAGAAGGACGTCATTAAGGGCGCGTTTGATGATCTGCGTTCGGCACTGGACGACGGCAAGCTGGATTGGCAGGACTTCGGCAAGATAGCCGAGGGCGTGCTCGATAAGATCATTGACAAGATCGAGAATGATTTGGTCGACGCCATCATGCAAGCCTCATCAAGCGGTGGCGGCGGTGGCGGCTGGCTTGGCAGCATCTTGGGCGCCGTTACGGGCGGTGGCGGTAGCTCATCGTCGTTCGGTACGCCTGGCGGCTTTGCGCAGATGCTGGGCATCCCCGGCTACGCGAGCGGCACATCCAACCATCCTGGCGGCTTAGCCATTGTAGGCGAACGCGGTCCGGAACTGCTCAATCTGCCGCGCGGTGCGCAGGTGATGCCGAAGGTTCCGACAATGCCGCGCTTACTGGCACCCGCAAACGACAACGGCGGCTACCAAGACAACCGCACAATCAGCATCGACGCCCGAGGCGCCCAACAGGGAGTTGGCGAAGAGATCAAGAAGGCCCTTGCCGAATACGACCGCGGAACCGTCCCGCGCACCGTTGCGGCCCTGCGGCAGGCTAAAACGCGAGGGATGGCATGACAACCGAAAACAAGCCGCCACCCATGTCGGCAGCTGAAGCAATCAAATCCATTAACGAACTGCTGGACGCTTTCATTGAGCGCGTTGCGGCCGAGCGGGCTGCCCGTCAGAAATAAGGAATCCCTACATTGTCGACTTACAAAACCGGCACGGTATCCGTGACGAATGGCAGCGCTGTGGTTACTGGCAGCGGCACGGCTTGGTCGGTCGCGCTTGTGGCTGGCGGCATGTTCTCGAGCGCCGGCATAGCCGTGCCGATCGCTTCGGTGGGCAGCGACACATCCATTACGCTTGACTACCCATGGCCAGGCACCACGGCGAGTGGCGCGGCTTATTCGATCGCGCTGGAGAATTCGTCCGCGGCCAGCGTTGTCGGGATGAACAGTATCGTGTCCCGACTACTGGTCACGCTCAGTCTGGCCGGCATCACGCCCAACTCATCTGGCAGCCTAACTGACCGCGCTGCGCTTACGCTGACGATGGCCGATAAGGGCTATCTCTTCCTGCGCGCCGAGATCGGCGTTGCGTTCGCGTTCTATCGCTGGACGGGTACGTCTTGGGACGGGCCGTTTGCGGTACAAGGGCCAGCCGGCGTCGGCACTGGCGGTTACGGGCTTCCAACTGGCGGCACGACCGGCCAGTTCCTCCGCAAGGCCAGTGGCACGGATGGCGATTCCGCATGGGCCACGCCCGCCGCAAGCGCCATTAGCAACGACAGCGGTGTTTCGGGCGCGACCACCAAGGACGCGCTTGACAGTCTAAGCTCGTCTATCGCCCTCGCGGCTGCCAACGTCGCAAAGCGCGGCACTGTGCGCGCAGCCACTACGGCCAACGTGACGATCTCTACCGCACTCAACAATGCTGACGTTATCGATGGGGTTACGCTGGCTACGGGCGACCTTGTATTGGTGAAAAGCCAGACCGCTCCAGAGCAAAACGGCGTGTATCTCGTCGGCGTCACGCCTGTGCGCTCAAGCGAATACGACACTTACAACGAGCATCCCGGCGCCCTGCTTGTCGTGCAGGAAGGCACAACGCTCGCCGATACGTTTTGGTACTGCACATCGAATGTCGGCGGCACGCTAGGCACAACGGCAATTGCCTTCAGCCAGTTGACCGTCACGCTCTCCGATGGGTCCGTTACCAATGCCAAGCTGGCGAATATGGCCAACGCCACGATCAAGGGGCGCGCAACCGCGGGCACTGGCGCGCCGGAAGACCTGAGCCTGACCCAGGTTCTCGACATGGTTGGGTCGGCGGCACAAGGAGACATCCTGTACCGCGGTTCTTCAACATGGTCCCGGTTGGCCAAGGGTACGGCTCTACAGGTGCTGCGTCAAAACACGGCCCTCACGGCACCAGAATGGGCATCCGCGCGTGAAGTCCTCACGGCTAACCGCACGTACTACGTTCGCACTACCGGGTCGGACAGCAACGACGGCCTTACAGCTGGCACTGCATTTTTGACCGTTCAGAAGGCAATCAACGTTGCGATCGCGCTCGACATGAGCATCTATGCCGTGACGGTCGATGTTGGCAGCGGCACGTTTAGCGAGGGGATATACCTCAACATCTCGGGCAATGGAAACGCGCGCATCACTCTGCTGGGCGCCGGGTACACGTCAACCGTGATAAGCGGCTCAACCTATGGACTGCTGGCGACCGGCGGGCTTTCTCTCACTGTCAAAGATTTGAAGGCAACGGGCGGGACCGTTGCAATTTGGTCGCGCTACGGCGCTCAAGTCTTCCTGATCGGAAATGTGGCGCTCGGTGGTGGAAGCGCCAGATTGATCGGCGTAGATAATGGTGGGTATCTCGAGTGCGCCGGATCGGGTAACAACATCTATCTTGATGCGAACTCCGCATATGCCTTCTATGCAGCCGCTTTCGGTCACATCTTCATAGGCTCTAGCGCTGGCGTACTGACGACTGCCGCAAGAACCTTCACAGCCACCGTGAATGCCTTGAATGGCGGGATCATCGAATTGCCATCCGTGACTTTCACAACGACTGCCGGAGCAATAACCGGGTCTCGTTACGCGGCAAGCAATCTCGGGATAATTAACACCACCGGGGCTGGCACATCCTACATCCCCGGCTCGACGGCCGGCACAGGAACGAACCCAAGCGCCTCACCTTATGGACTGTACATATGATTGGCGGAAGGCTTTGCCGCCATGGGCTTTACGCCTGAGCAGGTCGATGCATTTTTTTCGGCCGCTGCAAAACTGTAGCGCAGCGATTGGGCGGAACATTAGGCGCCTCTAAAGCTTTCTTTTGGCGGCGGGGCGGTGTCACCCGCCGAAGATCGGCGACAGCCTGATCGGCCCGCGTGCCCGCCAACGCACGCGGGCTTTTCTACACTGCCTTTGATAGAGTCGGCCGACGCTCATTGGGCGGGGGGCTTGGGGTTTAAATGAGCGCCGGCCGGGCGGTTCGCTCGGATCCGCCGCGGGGCAGATGTAGCGCTAGACGGGGGACGGTCAAGCGGTGTGATCGCGGAATGTAGGCAATTTCCTCGCTTGACCATAGGAGGAATTTATTCCTAGATCCTCTTTACAGGTATGGGAGATCGCAATGGCTAGGTCAAAACCGTCGAAACAGTTGTCGCAGGCTGAAATTGATCGCTTCTTGGTGGCGGCGGAAGCGCTGCATCTAAGCATCATCAAGCCGTTAATATCGCCACATTGCGACCACTACAGGCAGACACGCGTCCTGCATGAGGTGCTGCTGAAGGCGGTAAGGGAAGTGACCGGCAAAGAAGTCGCGTTCATCCAGTGGAATACGACTGGGCCGGTCAAACAAGTTGTTGGGTAGTGCCGGCGGAGGCGCAAGTTCGCTTGCTCGGCAGCCTTCGCACTCCACGGTCTTGCCGGGGCAGCCCATACGGACAGCGCCTTCCGGACAGCACGTGCCGCCCGAGCGCTCCCACTGCGGGCAGACGAAGATAGTGGTGGCGCCGAGGCAATGGGGGCAATCAGGGTTGGTCATTGGCGGCGTCAACGTTGGCGGCTTGCCGTTGTTCCGCCTCGAGCTTTTTGCGCTCGCGTTTGGGCACCCACACTTTCTCTTTGCCGTCCGGTGGTGGCGCTATTACGAAGCCTTGGGCGATCCCGAGGTAACGCGCATAAAACTGCCGCACCTGCGGAATTGGTCGACCCTGGTGGAGTGCGTCAAAGCGTGGAAATCCGCTACGCTCCAGGATCGGGAGAGCATCGCGTTTCCAGAGTGAAGCGTACTTCTTCCCGACGATCGCGATTGCGATTTCCAAGTCGCTGGCGAACAACGGCAGCTTGTCGAGGGCGGTGTTTGTGACGGTGCGGGGCTCGCTCATCGATCTTCACCAACATGTTCTTGTATTCTCGCTGCGCGCTCACGCCGGAGCGCCTTCTTTCGCTCATCCGTCCAGTAGGCGGGATCCCGATTTTTGAGGTCTAACTCCGAGGCCGGCACTGATCGCGCCGCCCGCCGCGCAGCCATCTCTTGCGCTTTGGCTTCGCGTTTGGCTATCCGAGCATCAAGTTTTGCACGTGTCGCCTGGCGCTTCTCTTCGAGTCGCTTCTCGCGAGTCTCAGCCTCTTGCGCTTTCCGAAACCGTCTGCGCTCGTCTTTCTTCGCTTGCTCTTTCCGAAGAAGGTCGCGGAAGAAGACGTCTGTCGAATAGGACGAAAGTGCACGGGCAGTGGCCAGCTTGCTCTCCGTAGCCGGCGCTCGCATGATTTGCCAGATGTCGACAAGGTCCTGCTCGGAAAACAGCACCGTTCGACCTCCGTGCACGGAGCAGCATCCGTACCGCTTGCCGAGTGTGATGACGCCTCTTTGCGTCATTTTAAGACGAGCCGCAGCCTCCTTCGCGGTGTAGATGGTGCCAAGGTGAGTTGGTGCGGGGATATCAGTCATAACGCATGAATTCCGCAAAAACGCTACGGAGTCAACATACTGTTTTTGCAGTATTTTTTACCGCTTTACCGGCTTAACGGCGAGATAGAAGCGGTAGCATTATCGTACCTGCAATTTAACGCCCGTTCCATTGATGAACTCGATGCCTGCGGCAGTGAGCGCCGCTTCAATCTTGGCGATGGTGGTTCCTGTGGCCGCTAGCAAAGGGCCATCCATCTTTTCCAGGCGTTTGATCGTTTCGACCGACACCGCAGCCTCACTAGCGAGGCGGATTTGATCCCAGCGGATTAAAGCTCGCGCGGCACGTATCTGTTCGGCGGATAGCAAATTGCACCTCAAGTGTAAAATTATGCACGTCAGATGTTGACACCTTGCGGGTCACGGATTACCCATAAAGTGTAATTCGATTCAACGCAACACGGAGTCGCCCAAATGCTTAATGTCCAACCCGGCCAGGTCGTGCAGTACGGAACGACCAAGGCGTTCGTAATCGCACCGGCACACTTCAGCGGTTTTTGGCAGGTCGAAAACGTATACGACGATGAGGGTGCGTTCGCCATTGTCGCCGAAAAGGATCTACAGCCAGCCGAACTGGACGAGGACGAGCGGTATATCTGCGGCATCACAGACAGCAGGGCCCGGCTCACAAGTTTACCCGTTTGTCAATCCACTCATTGACATTCCGATGGTAAAGCGGTCCTATTTGGTGCGCCTGCCGAATCCATCGGCGGGCGCTATGTGTTTCAGGAGGGGGAATGAAGGCGGATAACGACAACTCACCTCTCTACCTGTCAGAGGAGGCTATCGCGCAACGGGTGCTCGGGACGCGAGCCAAGGCGCGATGGACGGCGATTGCTGCCGTGTGGGAACGTGAGGGTCTTCCGCGAATAGACCCGGTAATAGGATATCGCTACTGGCCAGCGGTCAGGTCTTTCCTCGACCGCCGCCACGGCCTTCATCAAACCCACCTACCCTCAGCCGCTGACGGCTTGGAGAATTGGAATTGACCGATTTCCCAGGGCTCAAGCGCAAGCGCAACAAGGACGGCACAGTACGCGAGTATTGGGAAGCTCGCGGCGATTTAGCCGCACGGGGTTTCCGCCCCTCGTCCATCCGCCTGCATTATCCAAACTCCCCAGAGGGGCGCCAAGAGTTGTCCGCCCGCTGCAAGATTTTGCAGGCCGAAATGCTTGCTTGGGCGACGCGGGACGGAAACGCCGCGCCAACCTATGACGGAACGCTGAAAAGCCTGTCCCGCCTGTTCCAGACGAATGAGGATTCCCCTTATCTCTCGATGAAATGGAATAGCCGGGAGAACGTCACCAAGTGCTTGGCAATTATCGAGCACACTGTAGGCGCCCGCCAGATCAGCAAACTGCTCGGCCCCGACTTCAAAGGCTGGCACAGTAAATGGGGCGCACCGAAAGAGCCGACCGAGAAAGTACCGAATCCCCCTGCCCGTCCATGGCGCGCAAAGCACTGCATGGACGCCGTTCGCCAATTGATCGGCTATGGAGTGACGCTTGGTTACGATGACTGTTTTCGTGCCGATACCATCCTTTCCAAGATCCGCTTTAAGACGCCTCCGGCACGCAAATCGATCATGACAGCAGAGCACGTCGAGGCAGTTCGGAAGACGGCGCACGTACAAGGCTGGCCGTCCATTGCTCTGGCAACGGTTTTGCAGTTCGAACTCGCGATGCGTCAGAAGGACGTCATCGGCGAATGGGAGCCAACTGCAGGCGCCAAGGGCGGTATCATCCATCGAGAGACAAGGTGGGCGAACGGCATGGTGTGGTCGGATATCGATTCGAACATGGTCTTACGGAAGGTCCACACCAAGACCGGATTTGAGGTTGAGCACGATCTGAAACTGCATCCTATGGTGCTTGAAGAAATTGCTCTGGTGCCGCTGGAGAAACGTGTGGGTCCGATGATATTGGCCGAAACGACCGGCGAGCCGTACAAGCACCGGAAGTTCACGGAGCGGTGGCGAAAGATCGCCGACAAGGCTGGTGTACCCTCAAACGTGTGGAACATGGACGCGCGGGCCGGCGCCATCACAGAGGCTTACGACCTCGGTGCGACGGAAACCGACGTGATGAAATCTGCCGGTCACAAGAACCGACAGACGAGCGCCCGATACAACCGCGGCACGATCGAGCAGACGAGTCGCGTCGCACAACTTCGCATGGCGAAACGCAACACGAACAAACCATAAGGGACGCGCTGGGGACGTTTAAGGGACGTCTCCCGTAAGCGGTTGTAAATCCGATAAAAATTTGAGGAGGGAAACACATCCGCATCCTGTTCCTCGACAAGAAGAACGCGCTGATATCAGACGAAGTGCAGCAGACCGGCACGGTCGACCACACGCCCGTCTATCCCAGGGAAGTGGTCAAGCGCGCGCTCGAACTGTCCGCCACGGCGATCATCCTGGTGCACAACCACCCCACTACCCCCGTTTCGATCACGCTGGATCACGCTCGATACCACTGAATCATCAATAGCTTCGGCGGTTTTTTGCGGATTGCGTACTGGGGGCGGTTATGGCAAATTGGGCGCGGTTGAAGGGATAGAAAACGGCTTTCCGCTCCCAGAAAACGATCCCCGTTTCTCCTCGACCGATCCCAGTTGCGGAACAGGAAAAACGCAATGCCAAGCCTAACCGATACCGCGATCCGACATGCATTGAAGCGGGTCGAAGTGAGCCAGAAGCAAGAAAACCTCGCCGATGGCGAAGGCCGTGGCACGGGACGTCTCGTCCTTGTCCTCAAGCCCATGCCGAAGCGCGTGACGGCCGACTGGATGGCGCAGCAGTGGCGCGACGGAAAGCGCACCAAGAAGAAGCTCGGGGCCTATCCGTCAATGACGCTCGGCCAGGCCCGCGAAATCTTCAAGCGCGACTTCGCCGACGTCATCCAAAAAGGTCGCAGCATAAAGATCGCCACCGACACGCGCCCCGGCACCGTCGCCGATCTTTTCGAGGGTTACGTCGCATCGTTGAAGGCCGCGAACAAACCCTCCTGGAAGGAAACCGAGAAGGGTCTCAACAAGATTGCCGACACGCTCGGGCGCAACCGTCTCGCCCGCGAGATCGAGTCCGAGGAAATCATCGAACTGATCCGCCCGATCTATGACCGCGGCGCCAGGTCGATGGCCGATCACGTACGATCCTATATCCACGCCGCTTTTAGCTGGGGCATGAAGTCCGACAACGATTATCGGCAGCAATCCGCTCGGCGCTTCCGCATCCCGTTCAATCCAGCAGCAGGCATCCCGACCGAGCCCAAGGTCCAGGGCACGCGCTGGCTCGATGAGGACGAGTGGATCCAGCTCTATCGCTGGTTGGAGTGCCCCGATACGCCTGTCCATCCTCCCTATACGCGTGCGGTCCGAATCCTCATGCTGACCGGTCAGCGGGTCGAGGAGATCGCGAACCTTCACATCGAGCAATGGGACGCTAAGGAGAAGATTATCGACTGGTCCAAGACCAAGAACGACCAGCCCCATGCCGTTCCGGTGCCGGATCTGGCCGCAGAGCTAATCTCGTCAATCAACGTCAACGAGTACGGCTGGTTCTTCCCGTCGGCCAAGGATCCCTCCAAGCCCGTCAGCCATGGCACGCTCTATTCGTTCATGTGGCGCCAGCGTGATCGTGGCGTGATTCCCTACGTGACGAACCGCGATCTGCGTCGAACCTTCAAGACACTGGCCGGCAAAGCAGGTGTGCCGAAGGAGATCCGCGACCGCCTGCAGAACCACGCCTTGCAGGACGTCAGCTCAAAGCACTACGACCGCTGGAACTACATGGTGGAGAAGCGTGCCGGCATGGCGAAATGGGACAAATTCGTCCGCGCCATGCTTGCGAAGAAGCGCATGAAGGCGGCGGCATGAGCCAGCCCGACGCCGAATTTGCGCAACGGGTCGTTGCACAATTGCGCTCGGGCCATAGCGTCTGCAGCGCGTTGGAGGCTGCCGCGTGAGCCACCGCCCTCTCCTTCTTGCCTGCATGCTTGTTTTCCTCTGCCCGGTCATCCCCGCCTATGCAGATCCGTGCAAAGCACCGCTGCCAGCCCAAGCTGGCGTGCGGTTCTCTGGCACGGTTCGCTATGTCGGTGATGGCGACAGCCTTTGCGTAGGCAAGACGGCCGACCCCAACGCCTGGATCGAGGTCAGGCTTGCCGACTTCGACGCCCCCGAGCTCCACGAAGACCGCGGGGCTCAAGGAAAGGTCGTGCTCGAACGCATTGCGCTTCACCGTGAGGTGACGTGCACAACGGAGCGTGGCCGCAGCAGACGCGTGATCTCATTCGACCGCGTCATTGCCCGCTGCCGTGTCGGCTCTCAGCCCATTGGTGACATGCTGCGCCAAGCCGGAGCGCCCGAGGGCGGCAACTGATGCGGGCCTCCACCATTGACTTAACATAGCCTGGAAGCTATATGAATTGGGACGTCAGACTGCACGATGCCTTCGAGGCGGAGTTTCAGGCTTTCGCGAACGAGGTGCAGATCGAAATGCTCGCCCTCGCAAAGCTGCTGGCCGAATTCGGGCCGCAACTTGGTCGACCTTACGTCGATACGTTGAAGGGCTCGAAGCATGCCAACATGAAGGAAATGCGCTTTTCAGCGGCCGATGGCGAGTGGCGAACCGCCTTTGCCTTCGACCCGGAGCGAAACGCAATCCTGCTTGTAGCAGGTGACAAGTCGGGCGGAAGTCAGAAGCGCTTTTACAAGCAGCTTATCGCAAAGGCGGACAAGCGGTTTTCCGACCATCTGGAAAACCTGAAATCCGTAAAGAAGGGATAGCCCGATGGTACGCAGCATCACGGACGTCATCGCTTCGCTGCCCCGCGACCAGCAGGAGCAGGTCGAGGCCCGCTACAAGGAGCTTCGGCAGGAGGTCGAGGGTCTGCGCGAGCTGCGGCAGATCGCCGGGAAGGCACAGGAAGATGTCGCCGGTGCGTTGAACATTAAACAGCCCTCGGTCTCGAAGATCGAAAAGCAGGCGGATATGTATCTATCGACGTTGCGCAGCTACGTCGAGGCGATCGGCGGCAAGCTTGAACTCACCGTGAAGCTGCCGTCGCATCCGCCCCTCAAGCTTCACAGCCTGGGCGACGTGATTGCATCGAATACGCCCACGCGCGGCCCCGCCCGCGTGCGGAAGGCCGCCAGAGCCCGCTCTTGATGCTTCAGTTCGACGGCAATTGGCGGTTCGACAGTCCCGGCGCGATAGAGCCCGCCGTACAAGAGGGCTTTCGCGACCTTATCAACCGCATCAGCGGACAAGGGCAACGGAAGGCCATTTTCGAGCATTTCAAAGCGCGATTCTGTGCGGCTGCCAGCGCCGAGTATTGGCCGAGCTCCAACGAGCGGTTCGCCTCCGAAGATCTCGACCGAGACATGGAACGCGCCGGTGAGAACGCTCCGGTCTTCATCGAAGCGTTCTGGAACGCATGCCAGGAACTTTGGGCTCGCAATCCGGCGATGGTGATACCGGAAGCGGGAAGGATCAATCGCATCCTCGCCGACGCCAACGCCGGCTATCAGCTCAATCCTCCGATGCTGGTCGCCACCCGCGTCCACATTCCGATCACCGTTCCGGACGCGCCCCCGTCCCTCGATCTCCAGGCGCGAGCCCTCATCCACGAGTCCCTCGACGCGTCTCAGCGGTTCCTGAGCGAGGGCAACGGCCGTCAGGCGGTCCAGGAAGTACTCTGGCTGCTGGAAACCATCGCAACCGCCTTTCGGAGCCTCGACGTTGCCGAGGGAAGCATCCAGGGCCGCTACTTCAACAAGATCATCCTCGAATTGCGCCAGCGCGGCCGAGGGCACCAAGAGCAGATCCTGAACTGGATGATGACGCTGCATGGATACCTTTCGTCGCCCACGGGCGGCGGGGTGCGTCATGGCGTCGATCTTAAAGAGGGCCTCGCTCTCGGCATCGACGAGGCGCGTCTTTATTGCAACCTCATCCGCAGCTACCTGACGTTTCTGATCGCGGAGCACGAACGCGTCAGCCGAGGCGTAGTGTAAAACTCAAAAGAGACGACTGTGACCCGCATTTTCGACTTCGATGGACCAAACCTTGATCGTGGCTTCGTCAACCTCAGGACTGCTGACCATCCAGTCGAGAGGGAATTGCACGACCTCATCGAGCGAATGTGGGAGCGCTACGAGCCGTATGCCGATCCGGATTTCCGCCATGGCTTTGCGCGCGACGTCGACGGCCGTTTCTGGGAAATGTATCTTGGCTGCACCCTCCTCGACGCCGGCCGCAGTCTGCTGCCGGTTTCCGAACGCCTGCGCGAGGGCGGTCAACCCGACCTCTGCGTTCTGACCGACGAAGGCCGAATCTGGATCGAAGCCATCGCGCCGGACGAAGGCGACGCTGGCCCGGATCAGGTTATCCGGCCTGTGCCGATGAACCAGGGCGGCGGCCTCAGCGCCGCCCCAATCCGTCAGGCGCAACTTCGCACCACCAGCGCCTTCTGGACCAAATTCCAACGAGTTCAGGACTACCTGCGAGAAGGTGTCATCGGCGAGAATGACGTTCGCATCATTGCGATCAGCGCGAGCCGGTTTGGGGTTTATGTATCCGAGCGCCCACCGCTGATTATGACCTCCCTGTTCCCAATCGGCGACGCCTACATCACCATCGATCGCGAGACGGACGAAGTGGTGGATCAAGGTTTTCACGCCGCGCCGGAGATCGCGCGTCAGGGCGGGCCGATCCCGCGCACCGCCTTCCTCGATCCGGCTTTTGCCGATGTCTCCGGCGTTCTGTGGTCTCGCGTCAGCCTGGGCAATCTGTCCCGCGGAACCAGGCCGCTGACCTATGTCCACAATCCTCTCGCTACGCATCCGTTGCCGGTCCGCTGGGGTGTCTGGGACCGAGAATTCGTGACCGTCGTCGATGGCGAGGATTGGGAAGCCACCGACATCCTCGCACCGCAGCCTGAAACCGAACCATCGGCGGCCGAATGAGCACGACGCCGATTGACGTCCGGAATATCGGGACGGCCTTTCTCGCCGAAATCAGGGATTTGAGCGCCGATGGCTGATACACTCGACGAGGACGCCATCGAGCGCCACAAGGAGGCGCTGATCGAGCCGGCTGCCACCCTGTATGCCGTCCAGAAGGTTTTCGGAGATCAAGCCAAGGCCAAGTCGATGGCCACATACGGACGGCTAATCGACGCCCACATGCTGGTGACCGGCGTCCTCGCAAGCGGCATTTTGCGTATCAATGGCGCCGTCGTTGAGGGCGATCAGACCACCTTCGAGCGCGACGCGCTGTTCGCCGCCTTCATCATCGGCCTTGATCCCTGCGAGCGCGCCATCGCCGAGGCCCGCTACCTACAGGCCCACGCGCTGCTGCGCCAGGAGCTCGAGATCCTCGCCCAGCTCAAGGCGGTTGGTGCAAACCGGCGAAAGCCCAACGGCGCTCCCTACGTCGCAGCTCTCGAACAGTCGCTAGGCCGTCTCTATGGTGGGCTTTCCGCAGCCGCCCATGTGTCCAGGCACGACATCGTCCAAAGCGCGACCGCGTGGGACGGCAAACTGGACGGCCTGCCCGGCCCGACAAACATGACCCGCTATTTCCCGGAGACCGACGAAGGGCTCGCAAGACGATCCTACGCCCTCCACATTTACATGATCATCCGCCTCGTTGAGGAATTGAGCGTTGATCTTAGCGCTCGGCATAAATCAGCAGCGTTTACCGACGCAGAAAACGAGGCGCTGAATCTTGCAATAGACTTGATGGCGGCAGAAGGAATGCTTGAAATCGTCACTGGCGCCGATTCGAATAGCAATACTGATAATTAGTGGATTGCCGCGTCGTTCGATCGCTCGTCCGACGCATGACGATCAATACGCTTAGGGGAGCAAATGCCAGCAACTGCATTTTCCGTGAGGTTCGAGCGCGAACTCGACGTCGACCAACTCGCGATCCTGATGACCGGCACAAAGCCGACGCAGGACCGCGATGGGGCCGAACTTCTCAGCGTATACGGCGATGCGATCCGCGCAGACGTTCAATGCTCATCCTGCGGTAAATTCGGCGCTCACATCGTACGGCCCGCAAAGTCGCGAGCATCTAAGGCAGTCCTCCGGCAAGCCCACTTCAGATTTGTCGATCCGAACGGCGGCGACGCCCACCATCCATTTTGCGAATTCCACGGGAACGACGAAACTCGTTCGACCCAAGACAGCCTCCTCGACTTCGGATCGGAAAAAAGCGCTGAAACAAGAGCCATACGGCTCCTGGTATGCAAGGGCATCGAACAAAGCATATTTGACCAACGTCGTATCCGAGACATGCGGCAGTGGTTCTTCGATCTCAAATCCGCCTCCCGCTTAACCGTTTCGATGCCGTTGGAGGCTATCTCTTGGGCCTATGCACTTCAGCGCCATCCCCACCACCAGCGCTGGCAGTTCCACCCATCCCAGGCGGAGATGCCCGCCTTCGACTGGAAAGCCGCCGCAAAAAAGCAGTTCACCGAAGAGCATTTTCATCTGTTCGAACTGGTGAAGGGCCGATTGCTACCGTTCGAGGACGCGACGTGGCGACAAGCGAGCGAACTCGCCCAGAAAAATCATGGGCGCGAGGTGTTCGACGTCACCAAGCTCCAGCCGTACTACGAGGCCGCGATCTCGCTTTGCACCTTCGTCACCGCGAACGGCGGCATCGATTTCGGCAAGCGGCAGCCCGAAATTTATCGATGGAAAGGCGCGCCAACGGCATTGCTTGCCCTATGCGCGCTGATGTTGTTCGTCTCCGATTGGGACATGAACGCTGCGATCGCAGCCTTCGCCAAGCTGTTGTCCGCGCCGGAACCTAGCGACCTTGCGCTCGGCAACGTCATCGGACTCAATCCCTTTCACGAGTACGGCGCGTGGCGCCTCATTATCGCGTCAGCCGAAGTCGCCACCAAGAGCCCGAACGGACTGGATTACAGTGCCCGACTCGCCGCAATCGAGGCTGCACTGCGCGAGCAACACCGGCAGTGGAAGGAACACCAGACCTAAGATCGGCGCAGAAACATCGAAGCCGACGGAACCGCTCAGGCGGTTAGTTCTATCTCGCCAGCTTCAAAGCATCCCACTCGATTGTTTACTGCGGCCATAAGGCGTTGTTTTTCCGATGAATAATATTTTTCATTCTTCGATATACCGTCACGTAGACGGTCAAAAAACAGCGCTGTTGAAATCATTGGCTTTTTTTGACCATTTGTAAAAATCGTGCTTTTGCCATTTGCTGCTGTCGCCGGTGCAAACGACTGCGTGGTAGTAACTGACAATGAAAACGATTTTGTCGGAGTTGAGATCGTCAATCCTATGCGCGGAGCGATCTAATGCAGCGCCGGCTCAACGAATGCGTGGGGGGATCTAATGGCTGAAACTCAAATCGAGTGGACGGATTCCACCTGGAATCCCGTGGCAGGATGTTCAATCATCACCGCCGGCTGCACACACTGCTATGCGATGGAAATGGCCAAACGCCTTGAGGCCATGGGTATCGAAAAGTATGCAGGACTGACCCGAAAGACGGGCAACCGCACGGTGTGGAACGGCGTCGTGCGGGAGGATCATCAGGCCCTTTCCATTCCCTACAGCTGGAAGAAGCCGCGGAAGATTTTCGTCAACTCGATGAGCGATCTGTTCCACGAGGGTGTCAGCGACGAATTCATCCTCCGAGTTTGGAGGGTCATGCGCGAGACCCCGCGTCACAATTATCAAATCCTAACCAAGCGGCCCGAACGAATGGCGGCACTCGTCGCTTCCCGGATGGGTGACGTCCTTCCTAACGTCTGGCTCGGCACCAGCATTGAAAACGCAGATGTGGTGAGCCGTGCCGACAATCTCCGCCAAGCGCCTGCGGCCATCCGGTTCATCTCCTTCGAACCTCTGATTGGATCGGTTGGCACCGTCGACCTCCGCGATATCCATTGGGCGATCGTCGGCGGCGAAAGCGGCAAATCGGCTCGGCCGATCAAAGAAGAATGGATCGACGAGATCCACGGCCAATGCCTGACGGCGAGAACCGCCTTCTTCTTCAAACAGTGGGGGACATGGGGCAAGGACAACAAAAAACGCTCCAAGAAAGCCAACGGACGTGAGTATCGCGGCCGCACTTGGGACGAGATGCCAGTCGCCCCAGCGGAAGCGACTGTAATGTAAGAAACAATACTTGTTGGGTGGGGGCGCAAGGTGGTCGAGAAAAGATACGAATGGGCCGACGGCGCAAAGCTTGAGGAGCATTCACGCCGCAAACACAAAATTCTACGTGAGTATGTCTTCGACTATCTCACCGTCCGCTGCAGGCTCCCTCAGCAGGAGCGGTTTCGCCTCGCAATTGTCGATGGTTTTGCCGGCGGTGGACGATATCAATGTGGCTCGCCGGGATCGCCTCTGATTTTCATTGAAGAATTGAAGCGAGCCGTCGACGCCGTGAACACACAACGCGCCGTCCAAGGACTTGGCGCCGTCGAAGTCGAATGCCTCCTCATATTCAACGATGCCAGTCGCGATGCGATCGAGCTTCTGAAGACGCATGTCGCACCGATGCAAGCAAGGGCCAGCCAGAGCTGCCCAAAGCTGCATTTGCGGGTCGAATATCTGAACGAGTTCTTCGAAGCTGCTTATCCTGATATCAAGCGCCTATTAGGGCAAGGCCGCTATCGGAGCGTCATCTTCAACCTCGATCAATGTGGTCATAGCCATGTCGAGCGGAACACTATCCTCGACATCATGCACTCTTATCCCGCGGCTGAGATTTTCTACACCTTCGTCATCAGTTCACTGCTCGCATTCCTTCAAAAGGACCAGCCGGAGCGGCTTCGCGCCCAGCTCGATCATCTCGGACTGACGAGCAACGATATCCAGGCGCTCGATGCGCTAATGAGCCAAAAGGACTGGCTCGGCACAGCCGAGAAAATCGTCTTCGACGCTTTCCGATTGTGCGCCCCTTATGTCAGCCCGTTCTCGATCAATAATCCCGGCGGATGGCGGTACTGGCTGATCCACTTTGCGAATGCCTATCGGGCAAGGCAGGTCTACAATAACATTCTTCACGACAACGCCAGCTTACAGGCACACTTCGGTCGATCCGGCCTCAACATGCTCTCCTACGATCCAAAGCATGATGAAGGCATGCTCTACCTCTTCGATATCAGCGGCCGAGCGTCGGCGAAGAACCAGCTTCTCGGGGACATTCCGCGCCTGATCATGGAATCCGGTGATGCCATGCCTGTCATGGATTTCTACGAAAGCATATACAATATTACCCCTGCGCACGCCGACGATGTCCATGCAGCGATCATCGAAAACCCAGACCTTGAGGTAATAACCCCCACAGGCGGGGAGCGACGAAAGGCCAATACGATTGGCGTTGATGACGTCATCAAAATGAAGAAGCAGATCAGCTTCTTCCCTATGTTCCTGAATGCCGGGACAGGAGGCGGTCCAAAAGAATGACCTCGCACCGACGTCGGGATCCCGAATGGCGCGAATTCGAACGCCTGATTGCGCGGATCGAGGCCGACGCGGGCCCCCGAGGGCTGGTCGTCAAGTCACCGGATCGTCTGCGCTGCAAGGTCACAGGCCGGCTCAGGGAAGTGGATGCCAGCATTCGTGCCAAAGTCGGCACGACTGAAATGCTTGTCACGATCCAATGTCGATGCAGATCAAAGCTTCAGGACGTCACCTGGATCGAGCAGCTAGCCACGAAGAAGTCTTCGATTGGAGCAGATCGCACCATTGCCGTCAGTGCGTCCGGCTTCTCCGCCGCAGCTCAGATTGCAGCATCTCACGCAGGCATTTCGCTTCGCAACATCTCCGATCTAACGGTCGCGGACATTAATCCAATCCTCGGCCTCGACCTGGTTATGTTCTGGCATAAGGCATGTGCCATCGGCAGGGTCGGCATTCGCGCGTATCGAGCCGTGGACGATAAAGTTCCTGAGCCCGACGAGGTGGAGTACATACTTCCGCCTGATACAGACTTGTTTGCCCCGATCTTTCACGACACCGAAGACGGCTCGAGTTGGACGCTGAATGACGTTTGGCGGAAGGTCCAGGAAACCTTAAACCCGTATGCCGAAATTGCGAAGGGCCAACCCCCTATCACGCGGACAGCGCGTATTCCCAACCCGGAACGGTCTCCATCGACACTCCACATGGGCCGTGGACACTCGGCCATGTCTTCTTGAGCATGGCGATGTGGATCGAGCCGGAGATGGTCCCGATCGAGGAGGCGCTTAAGGTGTCGTACTCGGATCCCGATGGTAGTTCTGTTCATCGGGTAGAGTTTTCGTCTCAGCGGACGCAAGACTGGCGCATATCTTTGCAAGCACAATCAGACGCCCAAGGCGTCAATGAGATTCGAGTTGGCAGTAATTGGCCTCAAACCAAAGAAAAATAAGAATTACTGTGACGCTCCGAAAAGCAATATTGAACTCTCGTTTGGAAGGCCGATTGCCGTGGTTTGCTTTAGTCACTTTAGAACGCTCGATCCGGAGACAGCGGATCTTGCGCGCGAGCTCATTGACGCCTCCAACGTCCAACGATCCGCCTTCTCCTCTTTCGTAAACCTATGGATGGGCTTCAACGGGTGGATGGAATGTGTGACGGATGCCGCGACCGACGCGGAGATGATCACCGCACTGGCCAACCACCAGCGTCTCACGGAGGCTTATAACGAGCTGGTGAGGAATTCGCCTGACTTTCGCGAGAAGGTCGAGGATTTCGCGACGATGTGGCCGGTACTCAATGTCCGCGACGTGCGCCGAAAACTCCGGCGCGACGCATTCTGGCGATTTTCTCGTGGAGAGCTTATGTCCGAAGTCTTACGTCAGGGTGTCAAGCTTCAGCCAGTCGGTTGGACAGCCGGCGACACACCGACCTGGCCTCAGCTCCTTCGAACCGTTTATACCATCCGATGTAATCTCTTTCACGGTTCCAAATCGCCGGAGAATTTCCGCGATCATGAGCTTGTCGTAGCCAGCGATCACATCCTTCGGATGTTTATCGCGCGCAGCGCCTGCTTTGAATGGAATGACTGATTGTCGTGTTGAGACGGACGGACCTCAATCACTAGTGGAAGCCTTCACGCCGTCCGAAGGCTGAATGCGGCCGAGAAGGAGCAGTAGCTTGCTGTTCTTAAGGTTCCAGCTCCCAAGCTGATCATACAGTCTTCATCGATATGGTCGTCTTCTAAGCATTCGCCCCCGCACGTTCAAGACAGCCAGTATGGCGGATCGGTTACCGCCATCGGCAAAGGGTCCGCCCGGCCCCAGAACCTCGTCGTCGCCCTGATATAGCGGACGAGGTCGTTCCTTCTGATCCTGAGATTCTCGCTTGGCAGCCGGGGCCCGGGCATCAGGTCGACATAGTCGCTAGCGGTGTCGGACCACAGCGCCGGTGCCATCGCGCGAAGCCGCTCGCAGGACGCTCCTTCGCCATGGCGCACGACATTGGCTACCGTGAAAATCTCAGTCAGCTCAGTGCCGAGATCGCCGATCGCCAGATCGATACTCGCAAGGTTTGCACAGGCAAGCAAATGCTCCTGGAAGCCGCGGAGCTTTGCCAAGTCGACCAGTCCCATGGCCCTCGCCCAACTGCTGAGCTGCCGCTCGAAGACTGCGGCCAGCGTCAGCACGAAGGATTTGGCGGCCTCGTTTGACGTATAATTATCGACCTGGGCCCCTGCGCGGTCCAGAAATTCGTCCATCGATCTTGCCTCGCCGTCTTCGAGGATGGGATGGACCACCAGGCCATCCATCGCGGGCTCGATGATGCGCTCGTAGAGCCGGGCCAGGTTCGCCTGAAATATCCGAGGGAGTTGCTCACTTAAGACCATCATGGCGTTCCCCACCTGCACAGCGGAAACCAGAACCGTTTCCAGCAGAGTGCGGCGAGATCCATGACGGTGATTGAGCGGAGGGCGAACACACCCTGGGCATCGGTCGCGTGCTGTGCCCCGAAGATGGAATTCGAGACGAGCTTGCCCTGGTCGTCAGTGCAAAGCAGGTCGTATCCATAAGAATAATGCACCGCGCCGATGTCGAAATCCGCCCAATCGGCCATAAGCTTGCGCAATACCTTCAGGAAAGACGCTTGCGTCGCGTGATTGCGTGGACTGGCTGCCTCGGCGCCGATCCCTTCACGCCAGAGATAGCGATCGAGCGTGATGTTGTTCAGTGCCGCCGCCTGCGCGTATTGCTGATTCGACGCGGCAAGACCGTGGGCGGCCGAGAGCTGCTCGCCGAAACTCTGCAGGGCGCGCAACGGATATTCGCCGAAATGCCGGATGAAGGCGCTCATGCGGTCCTGCCGCTCGCCGATCGCGTAGCGCGTGTCAGAAGCCCAGTCGGCCGGGCCGAACGTTGGCAGCGCGCCATAGCCAATACGCGGACCACGCATGATCCGGAAGCCGGTCGCGAGTGCGGCAGCGATGATCTCCTGCCGCGTCGGCGGAATGGCTGGCGGCTGCGTTTTCGTGCCGACCGTCAGCAGGAGGTCTACGCGGTCGGAGTTCCTGAGGCTCTCGGCGGCGAAGGCCGCTTCGGGAATGCCGGCGTGGATGCGGCCCTTGCGGATGCAGCGCTGGATGTACCACCAGGCGATCCGCCGCTTCTTCGACTCCCAGCGGTCCCTATCGAGCGGCCACCACTTTTCCAGGAGACGGGCGATCTTCGGATCGGCGATCGTGCTGTATGTGTTGGTGTCGAAGGTGACCGCGATCGGTTTCCTCATGGCCATAGAGGGCGATCGGCGGCGTTCGGATAGGCCAAAATCATTCCCTACCCCTTGCGCGTAATGAAGGCGAAGTCAGTGGCGCCTGCTTTCGCGGACAACTCCAGCCAGTGCTCGTTGAAGTTGGGCAGATTGGTATGCTCGAGCGCCGCGGCGGCCACCGCAGCGCAATAGGCGATCCCGACATGCACGGTCGACCCCAAGAAATTGAGAAATCGGGTCAAGTCCGGCGGGTAAGCCAGGTCGGTATCGCTTTCGAAGATACGGTGCCGTTCGCCATCCACGAAGGTGTTGATCGCGCTCTCCAACACCGCGTAACCCAGAAACGCCTCGGCCGGCGCACCGGGTTGCGTCAGAACGACGTTGAGTTCGGGGCGCCATTCGAGAGTCTTCTGGCTGAGCGCTGGGTTGACATGACCAACCGCGATGTTCCGGATGTATTTCGCGAATTCGAAGTTCCGCCAATGCGGCGTGATGATCTCCGAAATGGCCGGATGGTCCTTGTAAAGAGCACGACAAATTAGCTCGAGATCAGTCACGTTTGCACAAGATACCAGAAGCTGTTTCACCAGGATGAGTCTGACGCCATCATCGCTGGGGTCGGTCTCAAGGGCAGCGTCGGCGGCGACGAGATCGCCGTGGGCCAGGCGGGCAGAAATGGCTATATGAACAAAATCCATGGAGTGATCCGTCTGTGCGCTAGCGATCCGAAACCTGTCCGTTCCGAACAAAATGGTCGAAGACGTCACTCTCCTCTTCCTCCTCCTGAAAGCGTGGGCCTTCCGCTTCAAATTGCAGCACCGTGATTTCCTGATCGTAGCGGTCGGAGCGGAGGCACATCTCGTGCACCGGCTCGGGAAACCAGACGCCAGCTTGCTGCGTGACGCCGGCAAGCGCCGCATCGGAATAATCGCGTCGTGCCGCAAAGGCCTGCAGGGGGAGTTCGAATACGGTGTCTCTCGTGCGGATGTAGCGTCCCGATTTAAGCGCCGCCTTGCTGGGTTTCGCCCAATGGGCAAACCCCTCATTCGACACCACCATGATTGCCCGCGTCTCGGTGTATTCGAGCCAGCGCAAGATCGCCGCAGTCAGCGAGACGCCGTAGCGCTTTGCCACTCGACCGAGCGCGTCGAAATCGGCGCTAGCCTTGGCTGGCAGCTGGCGACGGGCGTCATGAAACGGCATGAGCAACGCGGCGGCAAACTCGTCGGCTTCCTGCTCAATACCGGACCCGTCGCGACGAACTACCGCGTTCTCGTCGCAATAGATCCCGCCGTCGAAACGCCCGTCCTCCTCGATTAACTCGCGGTGCAGGACGTAGTGGGCAAACTCGTGCCCCACGGTGAACGAGCGGCGCCCCGCAGACTGGCCGAGATGGTACATAATCGCCCATTGGCGCGGCCGCGCCTCGCCATAGACCAAGGCCCCAACGCAGCCTGGGATGTTGCGCTCGACGACTTCGTGGATGGGACTCTGGGGCGCGACCTTTCGGGAATACTCCAGCGCAAGACCGATCACGTCGACGGGCGCGCGATCAAACCGATCCGCTCCGAGGACCAAGTCGAGCATCTGGGTAATTCGCGCTGCCTCCTTCAGCGGCTGGGGACGGCTCGGATCGCTCATTTGCGGGTCTTTGTATCGAGGATGCGGGCCATTTCTCGAAGCTGCCGACGCGTCTCCTCTGGCAGACCGCTATATTGTCGAAAGAAGGCGGTGTCCTCAGCCTCGCTGAGCGTTTGCGTGTCGGCCCCGAATAGATAGTCGACGGTAACCCCCAGCGCGGCTGCGATCGCGGATAGCTTCTCGGCCGACGGCCGGGGCGGATTCTTGTTTTCGAGCTCCCAAATATAGCTCTTCGACGAGCCGGTCTCCTGCGCAAGCTGATCGAGCGTTAAGCCCTTCTGCGTTCGTAAGTCTTTGATCCGCTCACCAAATTTCATAGCTGGCCCTTCCACTCGATCCGCCCGACCCGCGTTCGGAGTAGCTATATTGTAGGTCCCTTGACAGACGCATTCAAGCTCCCCATCTTGTTCGGAGTAGACGCACTTATATTTGCATCACCCCGAACACTGCGCGGGCGGTGGCGAGATGCACAGATACAGCCCAGCCCGCCGTGGAGATAGATGTGAATATCCAGCTTGCGCCGACCGGCCTCAATCCTTTCGACGACCCTCTCGACCGCATCCTCGCCGAGATTGCGCTCAGCGTTCAGCTGCCGCCCTCGCTCCATGACAAGGCGAAGTCGCGTTATGAGGCGGTGCGGCGCCATCTAGAGGCCACCACCGCCTTCTTCGACCAGATCGAGCACTTCTACCCGCAGGGCTCCATGGCGATTGATGCGACGATTTCGACGCGCGGCACCGACGACGAGTATGATCTCGACATCGTCTCGCAGCTCGGCGGCCGCTTTCGCGGTATGGCGCCTCTTGAAATCCTGACCGAGCTGGAATCCGCGCTCAGTGACTATCCCGTGCAGCGTGTGTTGCGGCAGACGCGCTGCGTCACTCTGTTCTACGCCGACAAGATGCATCTCGACGTCACGCCGTCGCTGCGCGTCTACAGCAGGCTCGATCGCGAAAGCCGGATCACCCATGCCAAGGGTCCGAGGCGTTCGGACGACGACCGCCTGGTCGACATGAATGCCTATGGGTTCGCGCAGTGGTATGCGAACAGGACGCCGCTCGAACTGCGGATGGCGAAGGAGTTCCACCGGCGGTGGCTTGACCATGCGGGCCTTGCGGCTCGCGCCGACGCCGATGTGGACGATGTTCCAGATCAGTGCGACTTCATCGTCAAGAACACGGCGACGCTCGCCCTCCAGCTCCTCAAGCGCGTCCGGAACATTCGCTACGCCAACTCTGCCGGGCGTATTCCGCCGTCGGTGATGCTCTCCTACTACGCCGGGCTCGCCGCGCAGCCGAACATGTCGCTCAGCGCCATGCTCGTTCGCCTCGCGAGTTGGATCATCCGCGAAGTCGAGCAGGCCTCGCTCTACGGGCGGCTCCTACATGTCGCCAATCCGGTCTGCGCGACCGATGTCTTCACCGACCGCTGGCCGGAATCCATTGCTCAGCAGGATGAGTTCGCCGAACACCTGCACGAGCTCGTCCGTTCGCTCGAGGCGATGCGCAAGGGCGAAATGTTCCCCAACGCGATGATGGACACGTTGCGCGACGACTTCGGCGAACGGGTCGTGACCCGTGCCGCAGACCAGATCGCCATCGAGGTTGGTGGCGGGATCCAGCAGTCCCGTCAGCTCTACACGCGACGCGGCGGCGTCCTGTTTCCTACTGCCGCCGCGGTCGCGGCGTCGACCGTCAACCCGGCGGTCTCGGCGGCGCGGCCCCACACTTTCTTCGGGCGCAAGATCTGATGCGGGCGGCGCCCCTCTCCATCGACCAGCAGATCGCCGCGATGAAGGCGACCTGGCCACAGTTCGCTGCGCGCCGCATCGACCGCCGCACGCAGTCCGCTCGGTGGGTGGGAAGCCTGAGGCCGCAATATTCAAGCTACTCACTGGAAATCCGTTATGAGCTCGGGACGTTCCCCGGGGTGCGGGTGCTCTCACCCGAGCTGGTTCGGTTGCCCGGCAATTCCGAGGGGCAACTGCCCCATGTCTATCCGCCTGCCGAGGATCCGACTCTTTGCCTGTTCGATCCTCGCGAGAGGGAATGGTCATCGACGATGACTATCGCCAACACGACCATCCCTTGGGCGCTCGACTGGCTCGCCTGCTACGAACTTTGGTTGATGACCGGGCGCTGGACCGGCGGCGGGCGGCACGCCGGATCAGAATTCGCCGAGGTAACGGAGGCTAGCCAATGAACTATATTCCGCCGCGCCGGTCTGACGGCACGATCCAACATGCTCGACTAAAGCAGTCATGGCCGCAGGGCCGCCCGTTGCGCATCCTGTCGATCGACGGTGGCGGAATTCGCGGCGTGTTTCCTGCGGCGGTCCTGGCCGAACTCGAAAGCCGCTTCCTGGGCGGCGCTTCCATCGCCAATCACTTCGACATGATTGCCGGCACCTCAACGGGCGGCATCATCGCGCTCGCCCTTGCCCACGGGATGACGGCCGGACAGGCCTTGAACATCTATCTCGAGCGCGGCGAGCGCATCTTTCCGCCGGCGGCGGGGCTCCGCAAGATGTCGAGGGCGCTGCGCTGGCTGTTCAAGCCAAAGCACGACCAGGCAGCCCTCAAGGAGGAGCTGCTGCGGATTTTTGGCGACAAGGTGCTGGACGATGCCGTCACCCGGCTGGTCATCCCGAGCTTCGAAGGGCGCCACGGAGAGCCGTTCCTCTACAAGACGCCGCACCACCCGGACTACCAGAAGGACCGCCATAAGAAGTTTGCGCATGTGGCGCTCCACACGACGGCGGCCCCGTCCTATTACCCCGGTGTCGAGGACGACGGCTACGTCATGATCGATGGCGGCATTTGGGCCAACAATCCGGTCATGAACGCGCTGATCGACGCCCTCGCCTGCTTCGACATCGCGCGCGAGGACGTGCGTATCCTGAGCCTGGGAACGGGTGAGTCCATTTTCACTGTCGATGAGCGGGCGCGCACCGGCGGCATCAAGGATTGGGCGTTCATGCGCTCTTTCACTGCGGCCGCCCGCGCGCAATCCCGCAATGCCCTGGGACAAGCCTATCTGCTGGTCGGCAAGAACAACGTCACAAGGATCGATGTGCCGGAAAGCGACGCGCCGATCGCGATGGATGACGTTCAGCGCTCGATCCGGGAGCTGCCGATGGTGGCACGCAGTCTTGTCGAAGGCGCCGGGCATCACATCGAGCGAGTGTTTCTCGACGGCACAGTCGAGAGATTCATCCGGTGTCCGATGACGTAAGCGTCTGATCGGGCACTCGTCTCTACCGGGCCGTGAGTAGACGACACGCGAGCTCGCGCTCGCCCCAGCGGGTCGAGAAGGTGTCGGAAACCTCGAACCAGCTTCCGTCATTGCCGACGCCATGGTTGGCGCCCATGCAAGAACACTGGCATTCGTGACCCTGCGCTTCCTGGCACGCCCGCGCGCAGATCTCCTGCTCGCGGTAGGGCTGGAT
Source organism: Mesorhizobium sp. M8A.F.Ca.ET.208.01.1.1 (assembly GCF_004791315.1). Taxonomy (NCBI): domain Bacteria; kingdom Pseudomonadati; phylum Pseudomonadota; class Alphaproteobacteria; order Hyphomicrobiales; family Phyllobacteriaceae; genus Mesorhizobium; species Mesorhizobium sp. M8A.F.Ca.ET.208.01.1.1. The sequence goes on along the minus strand of NZ_SRUT01000001.1, from coordinate 666,885 downwards.
GATGTAGACCTTGCTGAAGCGCAGAAGCGCCCGATCAACGAAGTCGTTGAACCAGGACTTCGGCAATTCCCAATATTTCTTGCCCGCGATCCAAGCCGGCGACGTTCGCCTTCCATTTTGAAGCCACTGGCGGTTTGTCTCCACATACGGAAGACGAACACGTAAAAGCTGACCTTTACCCGTTCGCCGCAGCACGACCGGTATGACCTCCTGCCCCCAGACGTAGTTCAAACTCAGCCCGTTCATGTTCGTTCACAGCCCTCTCGTGTGAACATAAACCAAATTCTCAGTCTTCATATCGCTTCTCAGTACTTCGAAGAAGCCCGTCAGCCTCTCGAAGCTCCAAGGAGAGGATATTCATGTCAGGTTGGATCGAGAAAGCCTTCGACTGGTCGTACCAACGCCACTGAAACCGCAGAGTCTTTCCTCCCTCACTCCTCTCCCAGACATGTAATTGGGAAGGCTTTCCATCTCCCTGCTCAAGCAACCCATGACGCTCTGCTTCCGCAGAGGCGGTTGAAGCCGAACAGTCCCCAGCGGCATGTTTCATCGCCTCTGCGATCGCTTCAAATGCGTTCTCTAATTCCGTGAACATCGCTCCTCCTTCAAACCCCTGTGCAATGTGGGCACTCGGGATCTGCCTCTATCGAGAAATCCCTGCCGTTGCTCTATGCTTCCTGATTCTGCGAGGGGTTCAATGTATCTCAGGAATATAAAGCTCAACAGCTTTCGCTCTTTCGACGAAGGAGAGATCGAACTCCAAAAAGACTTGACGGTCTTCGTGGGTGAAAACAACGGCGGCAAAAGCAACGCGATCGACGCAGTTCGCCTGCTTACGACCCCTCTCGGTGGACGACGGGAAATATATTGCGAGTCGACGGACGTTCGCTTTCAAAGCGCGACCAGCTACTTCGAGCTGGAGGGGTGCTTCGCAGAGCTTTCGACGGGGCAGCAAGGCCGCTTCATTTCGGCTGCGACGGATGCGTCGCTGACCCAAGCGCGCTTCGGCTTGCGTTTCGATGGCACGCGAGCCGGCGTCAAACCGGTGCTCTGGGCCGGCAAAGAAGGAAACTCTCCAGAACCAGGCTGCCACGACATGGTCCGGCACGTCTATCTACCGCCGCTGCGCGATGCGAAGCGTTCTTTGGCGTCCGGAAACCCAACGCGGATCATGGCGCTATTAAATCATTTTCTCGAGGGGACCACTCCAGCGCAACTCGCGAAAGAACTCGCGAGGACCCACTCGCATGATATCCTCGTCAAGGTAGACGGTGCAGTCGAGAAGGGTCTATCAGCCCTGACGTCCGGGGTTCGCCGACAAACGGCTTCACTCGGGTTCGCTACCGAGGAAGCTTTAGTCGATATCGCCCGAGACCTGCGTTTCAAGCTCGCCGACCACGGCGTTGATCCCGAAGACCTTCGGTATTCTGGGCACGGATACGCAAATCTCCTGTTCATGGCGATCATCGCCGTTGAGCTTGAGAAGGTCCGATCAGCCGACCTCACGCTTTTCCTCGTTGAGGAACCAGAGGCCCATCTCCATCCCCAGCTTCAGGCGGCCGTCCTCTCCTTCTTGAGAGACCAGGCCGAGCAATCACGCAAAGACGCGCCCGCCGACCACGCTCCATCTGGCGAGCTCCAAGTGATAGTCGCCACGCATTCGCCGAACCTTTCTGCATGGGTCAGCAGCGACCGTTTGGTGGTGTTCAAATCCGTCGTCGCGAGCACCAAACAAGCGCAGGCCGGCGAACCAGGTATCGAGCCGACTTTGGCGGATGCAGCGGTCATTGGAGGCGGGTTAGGCACTGACCACGCCAAGACCGACGTGGCAGGTACCGATGCACTCACCGCCACCATGACAGCGGCGGCACTTCGCAGGTCTACCCGCTGCATTCCCTTGTCGCTGATGCCGCTTGATTCGCTGGAGCGGCGCAAGGTCGATCGCTATCTCGATGTGACGAAGGCGGCGCTACTATTCGGCGGACGAGTCTTGCTCGTCGAAGGAATTGCAGAAGCGCTTCTCCTCCCGGCCATCGCAAAGCATCACACGCTGAAGGATCATCCCGACCAACTTCGTCTGTTCAAATCAACGGTGTTTGTGCCCATCGATGGCGTCGATTTCAGTCCCTACGCGACGCTGTTGCTGACGACGGTCAATGGTGCTCGCATAGCGGACCGCGTCGTCATCCTGACGGACGGAGACAAAGGGACCGGCGACAGCGACGATGACGAGGATGATGACGAGGAACTGCCAAGCGACGCCTCGGACGGAGTCCCCGCCAGCCCCGCATCGGAGCAAGACGTACCCCTGGTCTCCGACGAGGATGATGAGGCCGTCCCAGAGGAGCCATCTATTCCAGGTGAGATGCGCAAGGCTGCATTGATGAGCCTGGCTAGCTCACTCGGCGCGAGCGAGCATCTTGCGGCGGTCACGAGCATCTACTCGCTGGAGACCGAGCTGCTGGAGGCGGGCAATTCCGCTATCCTTCGCAAGGCCTACCTGACGCTTCACCCAAGATCGAAGAAGAAGTGGGACAACGCCGTTGCGCTCAGCGGCGACGAGCGCGCGAAGAAAATCCACGAGATATTCAAGAAGACCCGCAAGGGCGATTTCGCTCAGATTCTCGCGCGGCTGATCGAGGATGGCGACACGTTCGTAGTCCCCGCCTACATCGCAAAGGCCATCGAAGAGGTCGTCGTCCCGTGACCCTCTCCTCGTATGTTCCGACCCAAGAGCAGCAGGACGTTATCGATCACGTCGGCACGGCGTTCGTAACGGCTTGCCCTGGCGCGGGTAAGACCAGGACGATGGTCGAGCGCGCCCGTCAATTGCTAAATCATCCCGACGACCGACGCGGCGTCGCGTTCCTGTCGTTCACAAACGCCGCGGTCGATGAGCTGGAGGCACGCCTCCGCACCTTCGGTGTGCTGCCGGCGCCAGTGTTTCCCAGTTTCATCGGAACGTTCGATCGATTCCTTTGGCAGTTCTTGATCGCACCCTTCGGCATTCCGGACTGCCACCAACTGCCGAGGCTTGTCCCCGACAAAAGCAATTGGGAGGTGAAGCCGCCCTACGACGGCGCGCAGGCGCTCCGGTTGCGATGCTTTGACCGAGCAACGGGCAAGGTTATTCCCGCGCTCGCAAAGGACGAGGGCTTCGACGTCGACAAGCGCCAGATCGCGGCGCATGAGACCACCGCGCTCTCCACGATCAGACGTGCGCGAAGCCAAGGCCAAATCGACTTCGAAGATGTCCGCGTCTGTGTCCGTGAAAGGCTGACCGACCTGGCCTTCGCCAAGCGTCTCGGTGCTGCGCTCGCGGCCCGATTTCGGGAGATCATTGTCGATGAAGCCCAGGACTGTAACCCTGCTGATCTCGAGATTGTCGACTGGCTGCGGGCATCCGGGATCAGAGTGAAGGTCATCTGCGACCCCCACCAGTCGATTTACGAATTCCGGGGCGGCGTGACCGACGAACTTCAACGGTTCGCCGCGACGTTCGAGGCAACGGATCGTTTGCCGATGAGCGGCAATTTCAGATCCAGCCCAGCAATCTGTGCCGCGATCGTGACGCTTCGACCACCGTCCTCGCGCTCCGATCCGGACAAACCGTTGGGTCCGCATCGCGCCGATACGACGCCGGTCCACATCCTGTCGTATGGCGGAAGCGCCGTCTCGCCGGCCATCGGTTCAACCTTCCGGGGCCTGGTCGAGGGACTGAGCATCCCCTTACATCTCGCGCCGGTTCTAGCCTCCACGCGGGCCAGTGCTTCAAAAGCCATCGGTCAGCCGACGATCGAGCCGACCGCCCACATGACGTTCCTTCTGGCGGAAGCGGCCATGAACTATCATTTCGCGTTCGCCGTTGGAAATCGTCGTGACGCACTCGTCAACCTGCACCGCGTTGTCCTGCTGGTTCAAGGCCGCCTCGGTGCGCTGGGAGGCTATCATAGCTACCTGCTGAGCGAGGCACTTGAGGACGGCCGTTGGCGACCGGAGATCATCGCGCTCGCCAATGGCCTCCGTTTCGGTCAAGGCGACACCGTTGATGAATGGCTGGCCAGGGCGCGCAATCTTCTCGTCGCTGGTCTCGTCGCAAACTCCACCATCAACCAGCGCCTGAAAGCGCACGCAGACCTGACGACGGCGCTTGCCCGCGCCCCCACAAACTCTCCGCCGGCCCGCACGATCCACTCCGTAAAGGGCCAGGAGTTTCCTGCGGTGTGCGTGGTCATGACGACGAAGACCGCCGGCGCGATCATTGACCTCCTCGAAGGCCAACCGTCGGACGCCGACGAAGAGGCCCGTAAGATTTACGTCGGAGCCTCGCGGGCCGAGCGCCTGCTCGCGATTGCTGTCCCGAAAAGCCGGGCCGCACGGCTCCAGACACTTCTCACCAATGGTGGGTGTGAGGTCCGTCTCCATCAAATCTGATCGGCTCGGCGGATTTACCGACCTCGTGCATCGCGGCGAACGGGTGCAGGTGAAGATGCAGACACGGCTTGCCTGGTCGGCGCCGCCAGCATTGGGCTTGCTCGGCTCGTGCCTAGTTGGAATTTTTGCGCAGCATCGACGAGTTCGAGCGTGCCCGATCGACCGAACGAAATTTCTAGACGTCGCTTACTCAGATCGAAAGTAAACGTCACGCCGTCTCTGTCGTACGTCGCTCGTTTGGTCCGATCGTCGTCGTGGACCTCACCACCCTGGCTTTCCTGGATGTCTTCAAGCTTTTCAACCAATGCGTCGAACGTGTCGTCCATCCGCTCGAACTCTATTACCAAGCGGTCGAACTCATTGCCGAATATTTCGTCGATCGCGGCGCGATGCGCGTCCCAGCCATCGCGCAGCTCCAGTCGACGCCGGATGATATACTCTGCGGGGTCATCAGGGTTCTGGCCCGTCTCGATCGAATAACGGAAGGCCGCCGTGTCCAGGTCACCGCCACCACCATCGCCGGCCTTCTGGACGTCCTTCCGCCGCGCGTTGAGCGCCTTGCGCGCGGACTCGTAGAGCTCCTGTAACTCTTCCGCGACGCGCTCGGTGAGCAGACGCTGGCACCACGATTCCACTGACTCGCTTATTTCGGTCGGCACGGTGTGCTTTTTGGTTCGCGTAAACCCAGGAAGCCGGCGGATCTCTCCCGTTTCCGTGCCTTCCAGAAACTCGCTGTTGTTGCGCAGCGAGATGCCCGCCAACGCCGCATCGGCCGGCACGGTGGGCGGTTTCGGAATATGGCGAATCTGGAAGCTGCTGCTTCCCGAGAGAATCGCTTGAGGCGTTTGAGTACCTCGCACCTGCATTTGGCGCGTGATGAACCCCGGAACTTCCTTTTGAAGATAATCGCGCAATCCGAAGTCGGTCAGCCAGCGATCGCGCGTCAAGGCTTTCGGCGCCCGACCTTCCATCGCTTCAAGCAGGAAGTGCGTCCAAATGCCGTGTTTTAGCGTTGCCGCGGGATATGACTTTTCGCCCGGCGAGCATGACAAGAAGACGCCGAGGTACCACCCGCTGTCGAGAAACTCCCTGACCTCATCAGCATCGAGATTGGTGATAACATCGCGCGATCTGACGACACCGCTGAATCTCTCTGCGCACGCATCGACAAACACCAGCGCCTGACGGCACTCGCTATCCATCAGCGGTTCCAGAAGATCGTCGCGCATCGACAGCGACGTATCCTCGACGGTGTGGCGGTTGGTATCGTAGGTACTGAGGCGGTTGCCGCCAGCACCGTGAAACCCATGTCCAGCATAGTAGAAGATGAAGAGCTCATCATCAGCGAGAGTCTTGATCGTGTACTTCAGATCGTCTCGCAAAGCCGTCAGACTGGCATCGGTGTCCTTAAGGACATGTACCGACACGTCCTCGTCCGGTAGATCGGCATAGATTCTCTTGATAACGTCAGCGAAGGCGTCCCCGTCGGCATGTGCGAAATCGACGGATGGCAACGGCTCGCCCTTGGGCGGCTTTCGATAGTTCTCGATCGCGACAACAAGGGCGGTTACTCGCGTAAACCTCCGCTCAGGTCGCGCGTCCACCTCAGTCGGCTGAGCTCCCGAGACTCCCCTCTTAGGCATCATCGTCCTCGTCAAGAAATTCGTTCTCTAGCCTCCGCGCGTCAGCGCGCAGGCGATCAAGGTCGTGACCAGATCGGTGAAGCACGAGTAAGACGAACAGCAACCGACGAGCCGTCGGGCTCATCGCCCTTTTCCGCCCCTCGCTCGCTCCGGCCGCTCCCCAGGAGCGAACAGTTACGGCGCTCGATCCGGTCAACCGGGCAAGCCGGGCGCTGCGGCCACTGGCTTCACCGTCGTTGAGTTCCTGCGCGATGCGCCTGACTGCTGCGGATTGATCCACGTATATCCTATCACTCTGTCACAGTGACAGCGTAACACTGTGCGATCCCGCAAAACAAGGCACCGATCGCGGGCACGGCGTTCCCACGCCTCCGCGAAGTCCACGTTTTGCGAGAGTTCAGGTAAGCACGCATCGAGATCCACCTTGACTCTGGCTGTCGAAAGAAGAACAAATAGCGAACATGATGTTGAACCCGTCCCTGGAGGTCGACAAAGAAGTTGCGGCCCGAGCCCGCCATAGAGTTGTTGCGCGCTCAGATCGAAAAGATCAAAGGCCGAAGCCGGCGCGCAAAATCGGTGCTCCCATTCGGAATCGCCGAGGTCGACTCGCGCCTGCCAGGCGGTGGCCTAGCACTCGGCGCGCTGCACGAAATCGCAGGCGGCGGTAACGGCGCTATCGACGGCGCTGCCGCCGCCCTGTTTGCAGCCGGCGTTGCCGCCCGCACCAAGGGCAAGGTGCTCTGGGTTATCACTCGCCCGGACCTGTTCGCACCAGCGCTGGCCCAGGCAGGCCTGCCCCCCGACCGGGTCATCTACGTCGAGGCCGGCAACGACAAGACCGTGCTCGCCTGCATTGAGGAAGGTTTGCGGCATGGCGGCCTCGGAGCCGTGGTCGGCGAAGTCGCAAGGCTCGACATGACCGCGTCCCGGCGGCTTCAGCTTTGCGCCGAAGAAAGTGGCACGATCGGCCTCGCCCTACGGCGCTGGCGGCGACAAACCGAAGCAGCCGATTTCGGCCAGCCCACGGCCGCTTCAACGCGATGGCGCGTCTCGGTCATGCCGTCGGCAGTGCTGCCGGTGCCAGGCGTCGGCCGACACCGTTGGCTGCTGGAACTGATTCGGGCCCGCGCGGGCGAAAGCGGAGATTTTGAAGTGGAGGCATGTGATGACTCGGGTCGTCTCGCTGTTCCTGCCGAGCTGGTCCGTCGACCGGCACAGGCGGAAGGCTGGCGGCGCGGCGCCTCCGGCTGAGGCACCGCTCGCTCTGATAGGCCGTGACGGGAGAAAGCAGGTGGTGCTGGCGGCGGACGCTGCGGCCCATCGAGCCGGCGTGCGCGTAGGAATGCCCGCCACGCAGGCGCGTGTCATCGTGCCCGACCTTATCGTTCATGATCATGACGCGGCCGGCGATGCAGATGCTCTCGACCGGCTCGCGCTCTGGGTGCTTCAGCGGTATGCGCCGATCGTCGCTGCCGACGCCGGCGACGGGCTCGTGATCGATTCCACCGGCGCAGACCATCTCCATGGCGGCGAAGAGGTCATGCTCGCGGGCTTGATCGACAGGCTCGCGGCATCAGGCGTGCGCGCCCGGGCCGCGATCGCCGACACTTGGGGTGCGGCTCACGCCTTGGCGCGCTTTGATGCCCGGCCGGTCCTGGTGGCCCCCATCGGCCACGGCGCATCCGTCCTCGCAGGGCTGCCGCTCGCAGCCCTGCGACTGCCGACCGAAACCGTCTCCGGGCTGCAGATCCTCGGCTTCGAGCGGATTGGAGATCTCCTCGCGCAACCGCGCGCGCCGTTTACGCTGCGCTTCGGCCCGCAGCTCGGCCGTCGCATCGATCAGGCGCTCGGTATGCTCAGTGAGCCCATCGAGCCCGTGCGGCCAGACGAGTTGATCGAGGTGAAACGGAATTTCGCTGAGCCGATCAGCGCGGCTGAAACCATCGCTCGCTACATCGGCAAACTGGTCGTCCAGCTCTGCGCTGAGCTTGAGGCAAAAGGTCTCGGGGCCAAACGGCTCGACTTCATCTGCCATCGCGTCGACAAGCTGAAACAGGCCATCCGCGTCGGAACGGCGCTGCCCGTGCGCGACGTCAAACGCCTGTCCCGGCTGCTTACCGACAAGATCGAAACCATTGAGCCAGGCTTCGGCATCGAGACCCTCAGCCTGACCGCGACTCTGGCCGAACCTCTCGCCGAGAAGCAGACCCTGACCGTTATGGTCGATGAAGGGGTTCCGGATGTCTCTGACCTGGTCGACACCCTTATCAACCGCGTGGGCGAGCGAAGCCTCTATCGTGCTGCGCCCGTCGCAACCGAGGTGCCGGAGCGCTCGGTCTGCCGGATTGCGCCGATGGCTCCGGAAACAGGAGCGACCTGGCCAAGCCGCTGGCCGCGGCCCTCGCGGCTGCTGGCGCCTCCCGAGTTGATCGACACCGTCGCGCTTCTCCCAGACCACCCGCCCGTTTCCTTCACCTGGCGCGGTATCCGTCGCCGCGTCCGACGCGCCGATGGCCCCGAGCGCATCCGCGGCGAATGGTGGCGGCGCGACGCCGAGCTGGCCGCAGTTCGCGACTATTTCAGGGTCGAGGACGATGCGGGCGAGCGCTACTGGATTTTCCGCTCAGGCGACGGCGAGGACCCCAACACCGGCTCGCAGCGCTGGTTCATGCATGGGGTGTTCGGATGACCGCGCAGCGCTATGCCGAGCTGCAGGCGACGTCGCATTTCTCTTTCTTGAGGGGCGCGTCCTCTTGCGACGAATTATTCGCGCAGGCCGCTGCGCAAGGCATCGAAGCGCTGGCCATCGTCGACCGCAACTCGCTTGCCGGCATCGTACGCGCCTTCGAGGCCGCCAAGGCGACCGGCGTGCGGCTGATCGTCGGCTGTCGCCTCGATCTCGCCGATGGCATGTCGATCATGGTCTATCCAACCGACCGCTCGGCCTATGGACGGCTCTGCCGGCTGCTTTCCCTCGGCAAGAAGCGCGGCGGCAAGGCCAAGTGCATTCTCACCTGGGAGGATGTTGTCGCTTACGGCGACGGGCTGATCGCCATTCTCGTGCCGGACGAGGCCGACGAAACCTGCGGCCTCCATTTGCGACGCCTCCGGGACGCTTTCGGTGACCGGGCCTACATGGCGCTGACCCTTCGCCGTCGGCCGAACGATCAGCTGCGCGTTCACGAGTTATCGAACATGGCGACGCAGATGCGGGTGCCAGCCGTCGTTACCAACGACGTGCTCTACCACGAGCCGGCACGGCGCATTCTCCAGGATGTGGTGACGTGCATCCGCCACGGCATAACCATCGACGAGCTCGGTGATCGCCGTGAATTTGGCGACCGCTACCTCAAGCCGCCGGAGGAAATGTACCGGCTCTTCCCCCGCAATCCCGAGGCGGTCGCTCGCTCGATCGAGATCGCCGCGCGTTGCCGCTTCGATTTGAAGGAGTTGGCCTATCAGTATCCTGAGGAACGCGACGACCCGACGCTCACCCCACAGGAGACGCTGGAAAAACTGACCAGGGAGGGCGCGGAGGCGCGTTATCCTGAAGGGTTGCCTGACAGCGTACGGGCTTCGCTCGAACACGAGCTTCGCCTCATCGCGAAGCTTGAGTATGCGCCCTACTTCCTGACCGTAAACAGCATCGTCCGCTTTGCGAGATCCAAAGACATCCTGTGTCAGGGACGCGGATCGGCAGCCAATTCGGCCGTGTGCTACGTCCTCGGCATCACCTCCATCGATCCCGGTCGCAACGACCTGCTGTTCGAAAGGTTCGTCAGCGAAGAGCGTCGCGAACCGCCGGACATCGACGTCGACTTTGAGCATGCCAGGCGCGAAATTGTCATGCAGTGGGTGTTCGAGACCTATGGCCGCGACCACGCCGCGCTGTGCTCGACCGTCATCCGCTACGGAACCAAGGGCGCGATGCGCGATGTCGGCAAGGCGCTCGGCCTCACCGACGACCTTATCAAGACGCTATCGAGCCAGGTTTGGGGCTGGTCGGAAGGGGTCGAAGCCAAGCACGTCGAAGCTCTCAACCTCAATCTTGGCGACCGCCGCCTGCGCCTGGCGCTAGATCTCGCGCGGCAGCTCATGGGCGCGCCCCGTCATCTGTCACAGCATCCCGGCGGCTTCGTCCTGACCCATGACCGCCTGGACGAGTTGGTCCCGATCGAGCCCGCGGCGATGGCCGACAGGCAAGTGATCGAATGGGACAAGGACGACATCGACTCGCTCCGCTTCATGAAGGTCGATGTTCTGGCCCTGGGAATGCTCACCTGCATGAAGCTCGGCTTCGACATGCTTGCCGATCACAAAGGGATCAATCTCGACCTCGCTTCCATCCCGGCCGAGGACCCGCGCACCTACGCGATGATCAGAAAGGCCGACACTCTAGGGACCTTCCAGATCGAAAGCAGAGCGCAGATGTCGATGCTGCCGCGGCTGAAGCCCCGAACCTATTACGACCTCGTGGTTCAAGTCGCGATCGTCAGACCCGGCCCAATCCAGGGCGACATGGTCCATCCGTATCTGCGCCGCCGCGAAGGTTTGGAGCCCGTCGTCTATCCCAAGCCGGAGCTGGAAAAGGTGCTCGGAAAAACCCTCGGCGTTCCGCTCTTTCAGGAGCAGGCCATGAGGGTGGCGATCGAGTGCGCCGGCTTCACGCCTGGCGAAGCCGATTTGCTGCGCAAGTCGATGGCGACATTCAAATTCACGGGCGGTGTCTCATCGTTCAAGGCCAAGCTGATCGACGGCATGGTCGCTAACGGGTACGAGCGCGATTTCGCCGAGGCGACCTTCAAGCAACTCGAAGGCTTTGGAAGTTACGGATTTCCGGAATCGCACGCAGCCTCTTTTGCGCTGATCGCCTACGCCAGCGCCTGGCTGAAATGCTGGCATCCCGACATCTTCTGCGCAGCGCTCCTCAACGCCCAGCCGATGGGCTTCTATGCGACTGCCCAGATCGTGCGCGACGCGATCGAGCACGGCGTCAAGGTCCGTCCCGTTTGCGCCAATGCGTCAAGATGGGATTGCACGCTGGAGCCGACCGAGGACGATAGCCGCTTTGCCGTCCGTCTCGGACTGCGCATGGTCAAGAACCTTGCCAATGCCCATGGTGCGGCGATGGTTGCGGCGCGCGCCGACCAGCCGTTCGCGTCGATCGATGATCTCTGGCGCCGCGCCGGCGTTCCGTCCGCAGCCCTTGTGCAACTCGCGGAGGCTGACGGATTTCGGCCTTCCTTCGGGCTCGCCCGCCGCGAGGCGTTATGGGCGATCAAGGCCTTGCGGGATGAACCGTTGCCGCTTTTTGCAGCCGCCGCCGCTTGTGAGAATGAAATCGTGCCCGAGGTAAACGAGCCCTCCGTTGCGCTGCGGCCAATGACCGCCGGCAGCGAGGTGGTCGAGGATTACGGCCATGTCGGGCTGACCTTGCGTGATCATCCGCTTTTATTCCTCCGCGAGGACCTGCGGCGCCGCCGCATCGTGACGTGCGCCGACGCCATGGCAACGCGCGACGGCCGCTGGCTCGAGGCCGCCGGCATCGTCCTCGTCCGTCAGCGGCCGGGCAGCGCCAAAGGCGTCATGTTCATCACGCTGGAGGATGAGACCGGCATCGCCAATCTCGTTGTCTGGGCCAAGGTCTTCGAGGCCAATCGGCGTGCCGTCCTATCGGCCAGCATGATGGCGGTACGGGGGCGTATTCAGCGTGAGGGCGACGTCGTTCATCTGGTTGCTCAACGCATCATGGACCTCTCGGCCGATCTCGCCAGCGTCGGCAGCCGCGATGCGGCCTTTCCTCTTCCCCACGGTCGCGGCGACCAGGTCCGCAATGGAGGTTCCGCTCCAGATCCGCGCGAGCTGCCTCCAAAGGGGCTGCGCACGCGCGACATCTATATTCCCGACCTGCACATCGACACGATCAGGGTGAAGAGCCGCAACTTCCACTGACGCCCAAGGACGGACGAGGCGCTGAGCACGGCAACCGCCTCAGAGCGTCGATGCCCTCTACGCATTGTTCTTGAGCTGCCATTGGCTGCGTTCCGACGCCATGCGCCGATAGCCGGACCGCTCGAGCAGCGCGGCGACAGCTTCCCCAGCCTCGAGCAGCAGCGTCGCCGGGGGATTTTCATTGGGGATGTAGAGGACATATCCGTCGTCAACGTCGTTTCGAGTCACCGGCGTGATCGCATGGAAGGTCGCGATCGCCTCGGCAAGCAGCGCTTCGTCCGTGCAATTGATTTCAACGAATAGGTCACGATCGTCATCATAGACGTACAGGCTTGCGTCGTAGATGAATGAACTGAGTGAGTCGCTCGACGGATTCGAGAATTTCGCCGCGAACAGCGTGTCGCTGTAGCGGCCGGGGTAGGCGCCGTGAGTGCTGAACCCGAACTTCTCCGCAGCGAGATCCACTGCCGGCTCGATCGACAACAGACTCATATAGCCGGTCTCCACGGGCATATCGCCCTGGCCCAGGCTCTCGGTCACCAGCGCCAGCGCGGTGCCGGACTGATCGAGCGCCGCTCCTCCGCTGAATCCACCGCGCGCCATAGCCGATGCGATGAAATGCAGGACCGGAGAATGACGCACGCGCACCACGGCATTGATCTGTCCAAGCGTGACGACCTGGCTCGGAATCGTTGTGAACGGGATCGGCGGATAGCCGATCACGAGAATATCGGACAGCACGAGGTCATTCTCTCCCAGCGACGCGTCCGTGTGTTGGCTGACAGCGATCGCCGGCAGCGGCGTATCGCCAAGATCGACGCGGAAAACCGCGACATCAAGGCCGTCAGGACCAAAATAGGGTCCATCGACAATTTCCAGCCGACGTGGCGGGGCCGTCTTGCCACCAGCTTCTTCGCTCAGATGCGCCGACTTTGTGGTCGCAATCTCCTTGATCGTGGCCCCTTCGATCACATGCCGGGCCGTGACGAAAATGCCCTTGCCGATGTGGAACGCCGACCCGATCCCCTCGTCCCCCTTTCCATCAATGATGGTGACGAACGCTACGGCTCCTGCCGCGCGCATATATGTCTCTTGAAACGCGCTTTTTTCAGTCATCAGTAGGTATCTCTCAATTCAACCTCGGCCGGATCCCACTGATCGACAGCCATAGCCGTACATTCGGCAATAAGCAGATTAAGGACTGCCTCGATCTTGCGAACGTCATATGAGCCATCGCTCAATGTCTCAGGGGTTTGTTTCAAGAACTCCTTGACGTAGGACTCCTTGAATTCCAACGCCCCCTGATAGATGCCGAGGCCCTTCTTGTAGTTGGTCCAGAGCACCTTGGCTGGCGGGTGACCGCCGACCTCAAGATCGAGATAGCATTCGATCGCTGCAGCACGACGATTGATGTCCGAACTGTGCAGGCCCTCCGGCCCCTCAGCCGGAAACGCGCGAAACGCGTCGAGCTCGGGCAGCATGATCCGGCGCATATTGGCAGGAAGGGTGAGAGCCGAAAGCTTCTGATGAGCGTCGAGCCCCTCGGCATCGTTATCGAAAACAAAGACAACCTGGTTCTGGACGTCGATTTTCGCGAGGCCTTCGGCAAACTTCACCAGATTGCCGGTGCCGGAAAACGGATGGCTCTCGCTTACGTCGATAAACCGAAAGAAGTCCGCGACGCCTGGGCGCAAGAGCGCGAGGGCGTGCTTCAAGATATGCACGTCCGAACTGCCTTCTGTCGCGATCAGGAACGTCTCGGTCCGCCGGGCGTGCGGCACGAACTCGCGCTCCGGCGCATAGCCGCCTTCGACCAACGGCCCATACTGCCAGACGACCGGCGCATCACCGTTCGCCTCCGCCAGTATTCGCAGGACCGAATACGGGTGCAGGATATCGACTAAACCGCCGAAAAAGGTCCGCTCCGAATAAGCTTGGCTGCCGTGAGGTCGATAAAGGGGAAGCCGCTCAAGCTGCATCTCGGCAAACCGACCCCGAATCTTCGCTTCGCTTGCGTCGTCGGAACCTAAGACGAATGTGTCGTCGAGACGATCGAGGGGATGCGCGTTCACAAACTCCGCGAACTCCACAAAGCTCATCGCATCTGGAGCTGGTCCATCCTCCTCGTCCTGAAAAGACTGCCTCTCCTCCAGCCAGTTTTGTACGACGGCGTCGTATTCGCGCCGTACCCGCTCCAAATCAAAGCCCAGGAGTTCTAGTCGGGGAACGACATCTCTGAGCTGCCGCGTGAACGCCATTTCAGAAGGCGTGGGATCCTCGCCTTCCGTCTCGTACCAATCATAGTTGAGTTGATCACTCTTGATCGCCTTCCGATCTTGCTCCTGGAAAATAGATCCGTGATCAATTCCGCGGTGGTTCTTGCTGTACGTAACCGACACCCCGGCGACGTCGAGTGTAATCTCAGTTCCCAATCTCTATTCCCCCCGGACCATCCCATCGCGCTAGTCGATGCTACCACGTCGCACCATTAGCCTACCTGCTCGACCTTGAGCGATCCTGGCCGTAAGGGCTTGATAAGGTCGCGTGCTGAAACGGACGGATCGAGCCAGTCAGACCAAGCCTCGCGCTCGAGAACAACAATCTGCCGATCATGATATGGCGCGATATCGGGCCCGGGCTCCATGGTCAGCATGGTAAAGGCTTCGCCGACATCCTTGGTCTCGCGCCAGATGCCCGCGATGCACATCAGGCGCTCGTCGCTTTTCGTGAAAAGCCACTTGTCCTTGCGTTTCTTCCCCTTCTCGGTGGGATCGGTGAATTCATAGAAACCGTCGGTGACGATCAGGCAGCGGTTCGAGGTGAACTCCCGGCCCTCCGATCGAAAATTATAGACGGGCCGCTTGTTCTGGCCCGGCCAACTCCATCGCCGCTGCACAAGGTCGCCTTCACCGCGTGCGCCGTCGACGGTCCGGATGATCGGCCCGATATCAGTAATCTTGATGTCGTCGCGCGCCTCGATGTTCGGTGCGCCTTCGCCAAAGCGGATTTTGATCTTCAGGTCGGCGAAGTCCTCGACGATCGAGGCAATGTCCACCTTCAGTCGATAATCATTGCACATGGGTCCTCCGTTTCCGTCGCGCTTGCCGTGCGACCATGTTCTTGGTATGTTCGCAGATCATGAGCGCAACTGTATTCGACTCCGATGCATCGCTCGACGAACGCCGTATCATCATAAGGCGCGACGACGGCGATGTTGAGATGGTGGAGCTGCCCTGGGGACTTCAACCCCGCGAAGCTGAGGGCCGCCCCTTCTCTGTCGTGCGCGCAGAAGGCAGAACGTTTCCCAGTCATCGCTGCCTGATACCGGCTTCCGAATTCCGCCATCGTAGTCACGGCAAACACTATTGCCTCTCCCTCTCCAACGGTGACTGGTTCTACTTCGCGGGGATCTGGCAGCCTGCAACACGTCAATGGCCAGAGGCCTATGCGATCCTTACGACGACGGCGAATGACGATGTCTCCCCGTACCATGATCGGCAAATGGCGGTCTTGCGGCGAGACCAGCGAATGGATTGGCTCGATCTCACCGTGCCCGAGAATGAACTCCTGCGACCGCTGCCTGCCGGAAGCTTCAAGGTCGCACGCCTGCAAGAGCACTACGCCCAGGACGCACTCGCGTTCTGAAATCCGGATGTCCGCTTTTACGGTTCTACGGTTTTGCGGGGGAAAGCCTTCCCCTGCGCCCGAGCCCCGCGGTCTCGGTCGACCCCTTCTGCGGGGCCGGCTGCCCCGCAACGCCCCGCAGAGTGAGAGTGCGGACGGGTTTGCCGTGACGGGTTGAGGGCTGGGAGAGAGGCTTCCGGCGCCCGTCGCGGAGACCCGCGATGACCAAGCATCAGCGCCAGGCGGCCCCAGATCGGGCGAGCCTCTACGACGACATCACGACCAAGATCATCGGCGAACTCGAAGCCGGCCGGCTTCCGTGGGTTCAGCCTTGGGGCACAGCGGCCGCCAAAGCGCCGCTCGCGCTGCCGCGGAACGCCTCGACCGGAAGGGCATATTCCGGCATCAACGTCCTGATCCTTTGGGGCGCGGTCATCGACCGCGGCTATCCGAGCCAGACCTGGCTCACCTTCCGCCAGGCGCTCTCGCTTGGCGCCAACGTCCGAAAGGGCGAACGCGGCACAACGGTTGTCTACGCCGACCGTTTCGTGCCGGACGGCGAGAAGCGGCGCGCCCGCGAAACCGGTGAGGATGCCCAGGCGATCCCGTTCCTGAAGCGCTTTACCGTCTTCAACACAGCCCAATGCGACGGGCTTCCCGACGAACTCACGACACAGGCGGCGGCGCCGACGCCCGACCTCATCGAGCCTCGTGTGGAAGCGCTTATCAAAGCGACCGGGATCGAATTCCGGATTGGTGGCAATCGCGCATTCTATGCGCCCGGTCCCGACTTCGTGCAGGTCCCCCCACCGCAGGCCTATTTCGAGCCCATTAACTGGCACCGCACGGCGCTTCACGAACTCGGCCATGCTACCGGCCACGCATCCCGCGTCGGGCGCGATCTCTCGGGCTCGTTCGGCACCAAGAAGTACGCCTTCGAGGAGTTGGTCGCCGAGATCAACGCAGCCTTCTGCTGCGCCTCGATCGGCATCGTGCCGACCGTCAGGCATGCCGATTATGTCGGCTCCTGGCTTGAGGTCCTGCGCGAGGACAACCGCGCCATCGTGCGCGCCGCCAGCCAGGCCAGCAAGGCGGCCGACTATCTGCTGAGCTTCCTCCCCCCGGAGGACGAGGCCTCAGCCGCGTTTTCCCGAGCAGCCTGACTTTCCACAGGCTTGAATCGCGACCGGACCTTGCCCATCTGTAGCCCATAGGTTACAACGGGGGAGGCTCGGGAGCGCGGATGGCTATAGTCAAAATCAATCCGATCAAAATCGAGGGCCGCTGGCACTCGGGAATTGCGCTGGATCTTCATACGACCAGCAGCACCCCGACCGGGCCAAATGAATTCGGACATATGCAGTTCGATACTGTGCGGCCGGAAATTGCGGAACTGCTGTTCCGCTTGAAGAACCGCGCGGACAAGGACGCCGCTGGACCCATCATCGAAAGCACCGCGAACTTCCTCGCGCAATATCGCGACAAGTTCGATTGCATCGTTCCGGTCCCACCGTCGCATCAGCGCGCTTTGCAGCCGGTCATTGTCCTCGCCGAGGGGATCGGAGCGGCACTTGGCGTTCCGGTGCTGTCCTGCATCACCACGACACGCTCGACGTCCCAGCTGAAGAATGTGACTGATCCCGAGGAGCGAAAGAAGCAGGTCGAGGGTCTCTATCAGGTCGACGCAACGCAGACCCAGGGGCGCAGTATCCTGCTCTTCGACGATCTCTTTCGGTCCGGAACCACGATGAACGCCATCACGGATGAGCTGCTCGGCCCAGGCAAGGCCGCGTCGGTCCGTGCCCTCACCATCACAAAAACACGGAGCAACCATTGAACACGATCTTCATAGGCGGCTCGCGACACGTTTCCCGGCTTCCCCCCGAGGTTAAGAAGCGGCTCGACAATGTCGTCGCGAGCGGCCACCGCGTCATCGTCGGAGACGCCAACGGCGCCGACAAAGCGGTTCAGAAGCACTTCCTCGACAAGCACTATGACAAGGTCACGGTGTTCTGCTCGGGTAGCGCGCCACGCAACAATCTCGGACCGTGGGTCATCCATCAGGTCGATGCGCCCAAGAGCGCCAAAGGCTTCCAGTTCTACGCGGCCAAGGACCGGGAGATGGCGCGCGAAGCCGACTTCGGCCTGATGATCTGGGATGGCAAGAGCCCGGGCACCGTCCTCAACGTCCTTCGCCTCGCACTCGCCGGAAAGATCGCCGTCCTCTTCAACGTTCCCGACAAGGATGTCTTGAATATCAAGTCCGTGGATGCGTGGAAGAACTTCATCGCGCAGTGCAGCGACGATCTGCGCAAGGATGTGAAGGAGCGCGCGACCCCCGATGAGTGGCGGCTGGTCGAAACCAGCAATCAGCCCACTTTCCTGTCCTCCATGGAGGAAGCACCTACGGCTGAAGCGGAGGGAGCCCCCCTGGCCGAAGCACCTAAGGACATCGCGGCCGAGGCCGGCCCGGCCTCGCTTCCTCAAGGGCCCTCACTCGACGATGTCGTGAAGGCGCTCAATGACGCGCTCGCTCGCGCGGATACGAGCGCGATCAAGGAGACGCTCGGCCAATTCGCACGCGATCGGGGCATGAGCCAGGTCGCGCGTGAAACCGGCCTCGCTCGCGAGAGCCTCTATCGATCGCTCGATTCCAAGGGAAATCCCGAATTCACCACGATCCTGAAGGTGCTGTCCTCGGTCGGACTTCGTCTTGAAGTGAAGCCCGACGAAGGGAAGACGGAAACCCAACCGGCCGAATCCGACGCCGAGCCGCAGCGCGCCCGAACAGGCGTCGCCGCGCGATAGAGGGAGAGGAGTGACGGGATTTTCGTGACGGGTTGGAGGTCGAGAGAGAGTCTCCCGACCGCCCGTCGCGGAGTAAATCCCGATGGCTACTGCTGTTCAGAAGATCGTCCTGTCGTCCTCGCGCGACATTCCCTTCAACAAGCTCATTCTCTCCCAGACCAACGTTCGGACCAGAAAAGACGGCATCTCGATCGAGGACCTGGCGGCGTCGATCGCCCGTCGTGGACTGATCCAGAGCATTCACGTGCGCCCAGTTCTCGACGCCGATGGCGCCGAGACCGGCATGTTCGACGTCCCCGCCGGGGGCCGTCGCTACCGCGCTCTCGACCTTCTGGTGAAGCAGAAGCGACTCGCCAAGACCGCGCCGGTCCCATGTGTTGTCGGCGACGCCAAGAGCCCGATCCTGGCAGAAGAGGTTTCCCTCGCCGAAAATATCGAACGGCTGCCGCTGACACCTCTCGAGCAGTTCCGCGCATTCGCCGCGATGCTGTCGAAGGGCATGTCGGAAGAAGAGATCGCTTCGGCCTTCCTAGTTCAGGTGCCGGTGGTCAAGCAGCGTCTCCGGCTCCTCACTGTCTCGCCGGCGCTGTTGGAGGTCTACGAGGCCGACGACATGACGCTCGAACAGCTTATGGCTTTCACCGTCTCCAGCGATCACGCCCGACAGGAGCAGGTCTGGGACGCCATCAAGAACGCTTGGTCAAAGGAGCCATACCAGATCCGGCGCATGCTGACCGAGCAAACCGCGCGCGCTTCCGACAAGCGGGCCGTGTTCGTCGGCCTCGATGCTTACGAGGCCGCCGGCGGCGCGATCATGCGGGATTTGTTCGAGGACGATGACGGCGGCTGGCTGCAGGATGTCTCGCTTCTCGATCAGCTTGTCACCGAGAACCTCAAGGTCGCAGGCGAGGAGATCGCGCGCGAGGGCTGGAAGTGGGTCGCGGTCGCCGTCAGCTTTCCCTATGGCGCCGCGAACGGCCTGCGTGAGCTGGTCGGCCACCCCACCGATCTGACTGTCGATGAACAGGTGGCGATCGAGGCCCTGAAGGCGGAATACGACAAGCTCGAAGCCGAGTTTGAAGGGGCCGACGAGTTGCCCGACGAGGTCGACCAGCGCCTTGGCGAGATCAAGACGTCCCTTGCGACCTTCGACAACCGCCCCACCCTCTACGACGCGACCGAGGTCGTGCGCGCCGGCGTCTTCGTCAGCATAGACGCCAACGGCACGCTCGATATCGACCGAGGTTATATCCGACCCGAGGACGAAGCGCCCGCAGAGCCCGTAGGAGAGCCCGTCGAGCCCGGCACGGAGACCGGAGCCGCCGAGACCACGGTCCGACGCGCCGTCATCACCATGGGCGGTGCGCCCGTTGAGCAGGAGGAAGACGATGACGATGTCATCAAGCCGCTCCCCGAGCGTCTGGTGACCGAACTCACCGCCTATCGAACCCTCGCGCTCCGTGACGCAGTCGCCGGCAATCCGCACGTCGCCATGACGGCGCTGTTCCACAAGCTCGTAACCGACACCTTCCTTCGAACGTCTGCGAGCGGCGCCTGCCTAGAAGCGTCGGTCCGCCACGTTTTCTTTCCCGCCCAGCCGGACGACCTCAAGGACAGCCCGTCCGCCAAGTCGGTCGCCGAGCGCCATGAGGCTTGGAAGGCCGACGTGCCGACCGACGATGACGCGCTATGGGACTGGATCGCGGGCCTCGACGACACCAGTAGGATGGCGCTGCTTGCGCACTGCGTCAGCTATGGCGTCAACGCGCTGGTCGAGAAGGTCGATCGGTACGGCGGCGCCGGCCTGTCGCAGCATAACCTGGATCGCCGCGTCGGCCAGGCCGACAGGCTTGCGCAGGCAGTGGGTCTCGACATGGTCGACGCCGGCTGGCGCCCAACCTCCGGCAATTACCTCGGCCGCGTCACCAAGATCCGCATTCTCGAAGCAGTTCGCGAAGGCGCCGGCGCGCAGGCCGCCCAGCTCATCGACCACCTGAAGAAGGGTGATATGGCCAAGGAGGCCGAGCGCCTGCTGGCCGACACCGGATGGCTGCCGGAGCCCCTGCGGCTGGTCGTCGACGAGCCGAGCGCTGCTCAGCTCTCTACGGGCGAGGCCGGCGCGGCAGTCGAGCTGCCGCAATTCCTCTCCTCCAATGAGGAGGACTCGGAGATGGCCGACGCCGAGGACGATCCGGTCGCCTTAGTCGCCGCGGAGTGACGTTCGCGGGGCGGCTTCGGCCGCCCCGTCCACTCTTCTCGAATCGCGCCCTTGACAAATTCAGATTAACGTACCACCTTATTTCGTACCACCATACGACGTACCACCCTATGATGTCTAGATCGCGAGGAGCGCCCATGACCGACAAGAAGCCACTCTCCCGTGTCCAGAAGCAACGCGAGATCCGCGTCGCCGCCGGATGGCAGGAGGTGAAGGTGTGGGTCCCCACTGAAAAGGACGCCGAAGATATCCGTAACCTGGCCGAGGAGCGTCGAAAAAAAGCCGAAGCGCTCGAAGGCCTCCACCACGAGGTGAAAACAGTGACACTAGAAACCCAGACCCGCATCGCCCATGCGATTGCCGAGCACGGCTCGGCCGCCTACACTCACTCTTCCGGGGCAGTCCTCGATCTGATGACGAAGCTCGCCGACGAGGACGATCTCCAGAGCTTCTCGCGTGCCTTCATCATCCTGGCGCGCGCAAAGCCGACTAATGCCGCATCGGTCGCGAGCTTCATACCGGCGAAGATCAGCAACTTTCTCGTCAAACATCGGGGCGTCGACGCGCGTATGATGATGAACTGGACCCACACTCATCCCGAATGGACCGACCGCCTCAAGGAGGCGGTTCGCGATCCGGAACGGTTCGAGCTGGTCGTCGAGGCCATGGCGCAGGAAATGAAGCGCCCTCACTGACTGCTTCACACCCCCAAAGGAGGCCCGGCGAAAGCCGGGCTTTTTTAATGCCCGCGTCGGGCGCTGCCCAACGCGGGAAGTTCGAGAGCAAGAGGACGGCCGGGACGGGTTTGAGCCCGTCCGGTCGAGAGAGAGCGCCGGGCCCGCTCACCGTGTCCTGCTCTCCGAGGTTTCCTCCATGCCTTACTCCCTGCTCCCCGCGGTCGAGCCCGCGACCCCGCCTCAGCCCGCACTCAAAGCGCCTCCAGCCTCCGCCATCCTTGCTGCTGTCGGCCACCTCCTCCCTCATCTGGAAAAGGGCCGCCCCGTCGACGCCGCGGTCCTTCGCTCCGCCATGGAACAGGCCTTCGGTGCGTCCGACGCCAGCGGCGCCTGGGACTGGAAGACGGCTTACGACGCCTGTGAGGCAGCCACCGTCCTGTTCCTGCACAAATACGGAAAGCCGCTTTTCCGCAAAGCCGCGTCTCCGGCTGCACGTCTCTCCGCGCTCACCAAGATCGCGAGCCTGCTACCGACCCATACGCGCCGGTCTGAGGAAGCTCAGGCTTTCCAGCAGTTCTCGACGCCGATCCCTCTCGGCCTGGCGGCATTGACCGCCACGTCGCTTACACCCTCAGATCGGGTGCTGGAGCCCTCGGCCGGCACCGGCCTAATCGCGATCCTGGCGGAGGTCGCCGGCTCCGATCTCATCCTCAACGAGCTGGCCGAGGCTCGCGCCGATCTGCTCGCAGCCCTCTTTCCGGCCGTTTCGGTCACGCGCTTCGACGCAGTCCAGATCCACGATCACCTCGATCGCGCCGCCATCCCCAGCGTCGTCATCATGAACCCGCCATTCTCCGTCATGGCGAACGTCTCCGGGCGTGTGGCGGACGCCGCCTATCGCCACATCGCCTCGGCGCTTGCGCGGCTCGCTCCGGGCGGTCGGTTGGTCGCGATCACCGGCGCCAATCTCTCGCCCGAGCTGCCGGCCTGGCGAGACAGATTCGTCCGGCTGCAGGAGCGCAGCCGCGTCGTGTTCACCGCGGCGATCGCGGGCTCGGTCTATGCCAAGCACGGCACGAGCATCGAAACGCGCCTGACCGTCATCGACAAAGCGCCGGCCAAGGATGCGGCTCGCTTTCCCGAATCCCCTGGTGTTGCAGCGGACGTGGCGACGCTGCTCGCCTGGATCGAGCGGGACGTCCCACCACGGCTCGCCGTCACGCTGCCGAAGGCAAGGCCCGACGCCGCACCGCGCACCGTTCGCGGCTATCTCGCCCGGGCGGCAGCCGCAGCGCCCGCCCGGCGCACGGCTGAGATCGAGGGCGTGCCGCTCGACTATGAGACCGTGGACTGGACGCCGCCCGAGGGTGGCCGCCTGTCGGACTCGATCTACGAGGTCTATACGCTCCAGTCGATCCGCATCCCGGGCGCGCAGCCGCATCCCACCAAACTGGTGCAATCGGCCGCCATGGCGTCAATCGCGCCTCCGAAGCCGAGCTACCGTCCGACGCTTCCGGTGGCTATCGTCACCGACGGCGTGCTGTCCGACGCTCAGCTCGAAACGATCATCTATGTTGGCGAAGCCCACGGCGAATTTCTCAGCGGCGCCTGGACCGTGGACGAGACCGGCGATCTCGTCACCGCTGCGCCGGATGATGCGCCGAACGTCATCCGCTTCCGCCGGGGCTTCATGCTCGGCGACGGCACGGGCGCCGGCAAGGGCCGCCAGTCCGCCGGCATCATTCTCGACAATTGGCTCCAGGGGCGCCGCAAGGCCGTCTGGATTTCCAAGTCCGACAAGTTGCTCGAAGACGCCCAGCGCGATTGGTCAGCCCTCGGCATGGAGCGCCTGCTAGTCACGCCGCTGTCGCGCTTCCCGCAAGGGACTTCCATCCGGCTGCACGAAGGCGTCCTATTCACCACCTATGCTACGCTACGGTCCGATGACCGCGGGGAGAAGCTTTCGCGCGTCAAGCAGATCGTCGAATGGTTGGGCTCCGACTTCGACGGAGCGATCATTTTCGACGAGTCCCACGCGATGCAGAATGCCGGCGGCGGCAAGGGAGAACGGGGCGACGTGGCCCCGTCGCAGCAGGGCCGTGCCGGGCTCCGGCTCCAGCACGCGCTCCCCAACGCCCGCATCGTCTACGTCTCGGCGACCGGCGCCACCACCGTCCACAATCTCGCTTATGCCCAGCGGCTCGGTCTCTGGGGCGGCGACGACTTCCCCTTCGCCAATCGCGCCGAGTTCGTCGAGGCGGTGGAGAATGGCGGCGTCGCGGCCATGGAGGTGCTCGCCCGCGATCTGCGCTCGCTCGGGCTCCACACGGCCCGGTCGCTTTCCTATGACGGCATCGAATACGAGTTGGTCGAGCATCAGCTCACGCCCGAGCAGACCCGCATCTACGACGCCTATGCCGGCGCCTTCGCCATCATCCACAATCATCTCGATGCGGCGATGCAGGCCGCCAACATCACCGGCGACAGCGGCACACTGAACCGACAGGCGAAGTCGGCGGCGCGCTCGGCCTTCGAGAGCGCCAAGCAGCGCTTCTTCGGCCATCTGCTGACAAGCATGAAGACCCCGACGCTCGTCCGCTCCATTGAGCAGGACCTAGCCGACGGGCACACCGCCGTCATCCAGATTGTCTCCACCGGCGAAGCGCTGATGGAACGACGCCTCGCCGAGATCCCCACCGAGGAATGGAACGACGTGCGCGTCGACATCACGCCGCGCGAATATGTCCTCGACTACCTCGCCCATTCCTTCCCGGTGCAGCTCTACGAACCGTTCTCCGACAGCGAGGGCAATCTGTCGTCGCGGCCGGTCTACCGGGACGGCCAACCCGTCGAGAGCCGGGAAGCCGTCGCCCGCCGCGACAAGCTGATCGAGCGGCTCGCCTCTCTGGAGCCTGTTCCCGGCGCCCTCGACCAGATCGTCCAGCGCTTCGGCACCGATGTCGTCGCCGAGGTGACCGGCCGTTCGCGGCGCGTGGTGCGCAAGGGCGAGCGCCTTGTCGTCGAGAACCGGGCAGCGTCGGCCAATCTCGGCGAGGCGGCCGCTTTCATGGATGACCAGAAGCGCGTTCTCGTTTTCTCGGACGCCGGCGGCACCGGCCGCAGCTATCACGCGGACCTTGCCGCCAGGAACCAGCGCCTGCGCATCCACTATCTACTGGAGGCCGGCTGGAAGGCCGACGCCGCGATCCAGGGCCTCGGCCGCACCAACCGAACCAACCAGGCGCAGCCGCCGCTCTTCCGGCCGATCGCCACCGACGTGAAGGCCGAGAAGCGCTTCCTCTCGACGATCGCGCGCCGGCTTGACACGCTCGGCGCTATCACGCGCGGCCAACGCCAGACCGGCGGCCAGGGCCTGTTCCGGCCCGAGGACAATCTCGAAAGTCCGTATGCCCGCGATGCGCTGCGCCAGCTCTACCTACTGCTCGTCCGCGGCAAGGTCGAGGGCTGCTCGCTCGACCGCTTCGAGTCCGCCACCGGGCTGAAGCTAATGGACGACAACGGCATCAAGGACGAACTGCCACCGATCACCACCTTCCTCAATCGCCTGCTGGCCCTCACCATCGACCTGCAGGGCGTGCTCTTCACCGCCTTCGAGCAGCTCCTTACCGCCAAGGTCGAGGGCGCGATCCGCAGCGGCGTCTATGACATCGGGCTCGAGACATTGCATGCCGAGAGCTTCGTCGTCACCGACAGCCAGATGATCCACACGCATGCCGGCACCGGCGCGGAGACGCGGCTGCTCACCATCACGCGCCGGCAGTGCAATCGGCCGACGACGCTAGCAGACGCGCTCGACCTTCTCTCCGATCCACGGGCGCAGCTCTTGGTCAACGGCCGCTCCGGCCGCGCCGCCGTGCAGATCCCCGCCCCATCAATGATGCTCGACGATGGCGAGATCGAGCGGCGCGTCTGCCTGGTCCGGCCTATGGAACAGCAATATGCCCCGCTGCGCATGATGGACGAGAGCCACTGGGAGGAAGCCGATCACGGCACCTTCGCGGCAGCGTGGTGTGCGGAACTGAACGAGGTGCCGGAGTTCTCCGACAGCACGATCCATATCGTCGCCGGCCTGCTGTTGCCGATCTGGAAGCGTCTGCCGCACGAGTCGACGCGGGTCTATCGGCTCCAGACCGATGCAGGCGAGCGCATCATCGGCCGCCGCGTCTCGCCCGCCTGGGCGGCGAACGCCGTGACGACGGACGCCGCGTCGCTGACCCCGGAGCAGGCTTTCGCCGCCTTGATGGACGGCACGACGATCCTCGATCTCGCCGATGGGCTCCAGCTCCGCCGCGCTCGGGTCATGAGCGCCCACCGACTGGAACTGACCAATTTCGCCGAGGCCATGCGGGATCGTCTGCGGGCCTATGGCCTGTTCAGCGAGATCATCTCGTGGAAGCTCCGCTTCTTCGTGCCGGTCGACGCGACCGGGCCTGGCGTCCTCGCCAAGTTGCTCGAAACCTTCCCGGTGGCGCGCATCTCCGAGCGGGAGGCTGCGTGATGGCACGTCAGGACCCTTCCGATCTTGCCCATCGTCTCGGCCGGCAGGCCGAGGCGGTGTGCCGGCACTACCTCCCCAGCGGTCGCCGCGAGGGCGGCTACTGGCTGGTGGGCGACGTGCGCAACACGCCGGGCCGGTCGATGTACGTGCGGCTGAAGGACTCGCCGAAGGGCCTCGCCGGCAAATGGACCGATGCCGCGACCGGCGAGCATGGCGATCTCCTCGACGTCATCCGCGAGAGTTGCGGCCTCATCGATTTCAAGGACGTCGCGGACGAGGCCCGGACCTTTCTCAGCATGCCCACACCCGAGCGGGGACCTCGCGAACCGCAGGTGCAGACCACGACGCCGCACGGCTCGCCCGAAGCGGCCCGACGGCTGATCCGCATGTCGCAAGCGATCCACGGCACGCTCGTACAGGCGTATCTCCGGGAACGCGGCATTACGGATTTACGCGGAACCGGAAGCCTGCATTACCACCCGCGCTGCTATTATCGCCCCGACGAGCATTCGCCGACCGAAACCTGGCCGGCAATGATCGCGGCCGTCACCGACCTCGACGGCAAGATCACCGGGGCGCATCGCACCTGGCTCGATCCGCGCCGTCGCGACAAGGCTCCGATCGACACGCCAAGGCGGGCGATGGGTGATCTTCTCAGGCATGCGGTCCGCTTCGGCATCGGTGGCGAGGTGATGGCGGCCGGCGAAGGCATCGAGACCGTGCTGTCGCTCCGGCAAGTCCTTCCCGACATGCCGATGTTGGCGGCGCTCTCGGCAGCCCATCTCGCCGCCATCCTGTTCCCCGACACACTGCGGCGGCTCTACATCGTCCGCGATAACGATCCCGCCGGTGACGGGGCGCGCGACAGCCTGATCGAACGGGCCAATGCGGCGGGGATCGAGGCGATCGTCATCTCGCCCGAACTGGGCGACTTCAACGAGGATCTCCGCACCCTCGGCCTGGATGCGCTGCGGATGGGAACCCGATTGCAGGTCGCACCGCAGGACGTGGCTCGCTTCATGGCGTTGGCGGCATAGCCGGCAGGAGAACGGGAGTGCGGGACGCCGCCGTGCTCGGCGGACGCGTCAATCCGTCGAAGGCGGACCGCGCCTCGGCCTTCTAGGGGGCGATCGGCCCACAAGCCGGCCAGCCGGGCAATGGCGGCGGCCGACTATTTTCCGGCGGCCCTGCGGGCCTTTCCATCGCGAGACAAAATAGCCGGCCTTAGCCATCGAGCCCTCCGCTCGCACTCCGGGTGCCCGGCCGTCCGGCCCGTGGGCTTCGTCGCCATGAAGGCCGCGACGGTCGCGGTCCAACCGACAGAGCATCCCATGCGCGAGCACGACGACTACGAACCGCATCACGAACCCTCACCCACAGACCCTGTCCTCAACGAACTCCAGCTCTACGGCTATCGCCCCTTCACCGACGAGCCCGACCAGCGGCTTCTGCCCGATGGCAACCAGGTCGCGGGCGCCGTCGCCGACATCTTCGACGCCCTGATTAGCACCCTGGAGGACACGCGCCTCGAACCCGACCTCGGCGATCTCCTCTGGTCGACCGTCAACGTCTTCCACCGCGCCACCGACCGGATCAGCCGGGAACTGGACGATAACGAGCAGGCCCAGAAGCGGGCGCAGCGGGAACAGGACGGCAGCGAGGTGAAGTCGGTCGAGCTGGAGCGCCTGACCGCCGAGGGCATGACGCTGATCGAGCGCCAGAACGCCTTCGAACTGATGCGCGACCAGGCAGCCGAACATTACGAACGCCACGTCGGCAAGACCTGGCTTCCGCGCAGCGGATCAAGGGTCAGCCACCGCAATCTCACCTCGGCGATGATCGACAGCCGCGACTTCCTGGCAGCGAAACGGCGCGCCGAGCAGACGATCCTTCTTCCCCCTGGTCCGAAAATCCTTGTCACCGGCGGGCTCGACTTCAACGACTACCGGCTGATCTGGGCCAAGCTCGACCAGGTCCACGAAAAGCACCCGGACATGGTGCTGATGCACGGCAAGTCGCCGAAGGGCGCCGAGAAGATCGCATCCTTTTGGGCGACGAACCGGAACGTGCCGCAGATCGGTTTCGCACCGGACTGGACGAAGCACGGCCGCGCAGCGCCCTTCAAGCGCAACGACGAGATGCTGGAAATCCTGCCGAAGGGCGTGATGCACTTCCCCGGCACCGGCATCAACGACAACCTCGCCGACAAGGCCAAGAAGCTCGGAATCCCGGTGTGGAAGTTCGGCGGCGCGTGAGCGCCGGCTAGCCCAGATCCACCTTCCAGAACTTCAGCACACTTTCGACCTCGGCCTTAGGGTAGTGCAGAAAATCGGCGTTGACGAGATCGGATCGGATCTTCGATTTTCGCTTGGCGATCTCGCCCTCGATACGCGATGTGAACGGCGCTGTTCCTGGTGGCAGGACGCCACGCCGTTCCGCACTAGGCCAACTCTTTGGGTAGTCGGGCGGGGTCCAACCGGATCGCACCTGCTCCGCCTGCGCCGCAACCGACTGGTGCTCACACGCCCATCCGTACAGATGGAAAGAGCATACGCGCAACATCGCCTTGATCTCAGGGAGGGTGTCGGTGAACCCCTTCAGCGGGGTCGGCAACCACACCATGTTAGCGACGCAGGAGAAGAAGCGCGGATCCTGCACGACGCTGCTTTGCTGCGCGAATGACGGATCGTCGTAACCCCAGATGTGACAGACAGTCCAATTCTTCGGCTTTGGCGACGCGCCACCCAGAGCGGCAACCAGAGCGTTGAGCGCGGCGACATTTCCCTCGAACTTTTCGGCCGTGATCTTCGTCGCCTTGCGCGTGTTCGTATAGCGACGCGACCATGCTGCATCGTAGAGCGCTCGACCGCGCGCAGTATGTGGCGCCCAGATCGGCAGACGGCGGAAAGTCTCTGGGTTGACCCATCGGGCTGTCCGCTCGATCAGCTCGACCACCGCCGGGATATCATCCCGCAGAGCCTCGTTACCGTCTGGAATGTGAAATCCGGCTTCCATCATTCGCCCCCGTGTCCTCCGACGCGGACGACCAGGACACGGCTCGAATCCAACGCAGCGAGGCTGTTGAGGAGCGACCCTAGCTCCGGTCAAAGCGAGACACCATCTCCCGCTTCCATCGCGCTCGTCCTTGGTCCGGCCGAGGGCCTGACGCCATCAACCCGTGAAGGGTCGGCTATGCACGCATGCCGCCGCTGCGGCTTTGCCTCCGCGGTGATTGCGGCCCTCGGCCAGACACATCGGGCGCCTGTCGCGCGGGAGATGGTCTCCCGCCTCCAAGACAGGAGCCGGAACGATGTCCCTCAACGATGCACACGCATACGCTTTCAGCCTCGCCGCCACCCTCATGGTCGCCATCGTCATCTTCAAGGCCGGCGACGGCACGCATTCGGTCACGCCCATCACCGAGTTCGACGGCGACGCCGAGGTCGTGGCGGAGATCGATCCCTTCGCCCCCTAACGGGCGTTGCTCTGGCGAGGCGGAGATCCTGCTGGATTTCCGCTCCCGCCGCCGCACTTCTTCATTTATACTCAAGATCGCGCTGTGGTGGTGGTGGAAGGCGCGACCGTCAGACCTTTCTCGCGGAGACAACCACCATGATCTTCATCGGCATTCTCTTCAGCATCGCGGCCATCGGCTTCCTCTGCTGGTTGCTGTTCACGCTCGCCATCTTCGCTTTGCCCTTCTTCGCGGGCGTCACCGCCGGAATGTGGGCCTATGACACCGGCGCCGGGTGGCTCGGCGCCATCCTCGTCGGCGCGCTCGCAGCCGGGCTCACCTTCGGCATCGGCCAACTCCTGCTCGTTTTCGTCCGGCCGATCTGGGCACGCATAGCAATCGCGCTCGCATTCGTCGCTCCCGCCGCGCTCGCCGGCTACCACGCCACACATGGCATCGTGAAACACACCATGCCGTCAGAGGGTTGGCAGATCGCCTTTTCCGTTGTTGGCGCGGTCGCGGTTGGCGTGACGGCGCTGATGCGAATGGCTGCAATGGCGACGCCCGGTTCGACCGGACAGGGCCTAGCGCAGGGTTGAACGCACCGAAGCGGCGGGGGTAGACTAGGCGCTGGGCGGGACCCTTCCGCCTGGATCGTCACGAGCGTTGGGGGACGCAGCGAGGGCACGAACAGGCAGCTCGGACCGATCACCGCCTGTCGCCTCATTGGAGCGATGATTGAGATCCAGTGGCGCACGCTTCTCGGCTGACGAAGGTCTGTTGCTGTCCGTGTCTTGAACTCGGTGTTTGGCAACAATTTCCGAATCCCCGAAGGCCTGGGCGACGGAAGCATCGACACCGGCGGACGTCATAGCCAGATCTCCGCGGGACGCGGTGTCGCCACGTTCTCCGTTGATGCATCTCTATCAGGTCGACCGCTCCAAAACGGCCTCTTCAATGGGCTGATCTGGCCGAAGGTCGGCTGCGCCTCGATCGCCTATGCCGCAATGGCGCCGATCGACTTTCTTCCCCTGCCGGCTGCGCCGACATTCCTCGCGAAACAAGAAACTCGCCTGGCTGCCATCCTCCGCTGACGCTGCGGTCGCAAGCGATGCCGCGTCGATCGCCTCCGGCCCACCGATCGCCATCGAGGCCGCAATGGTGCGGGCTCGGAACAGAGTTCAAGGAGAACTACCATGGCGACTATCGGCACCTTCAAGAAGACCGGCAACAACGAGTTCACCGGCGAAATCGTCACCCTCAGCCTGCAGACCAAGAACGTCCGCGTCGTGCCCGAGGCCAACCGCTCCGGCGACAACGCCCCCAGCCACCGCGTCTTCGTCGGCCGGGTCGAAATCGGCGCCGCCTGGTCGAAGCGCTCCAATGAGGGTCGCGACTATCTGGGCCTGAAGCTGGACGATCCGAGCTTCACCGCTCCAATCTACGCCAACCTCTTCGACGACGAGGAAGGCGAAGGTTACAGCCTCATCTGGTCCCGCCCCAACGGCCGCCGCAACGGGGAGTGAGACCCCCGACCATGGCCCCGCCCGGATCGAACCGGGCGGGGCCTTCCGCTTTGTGGGCGACCGAATCAGTTGACACCCGAATGGCTGCCGCGCCAACTATCTAAGGCAGTATCGGCTAGCGCCGACCACGCAGAACGACTATAATAGTCGTAGTTCTAGCGTGTTGGTTGGTGTTGGTGGGAGGTGATCATGCATGATCACCGCCCGACAATCACGGGCCGCACGCGCGTTGCTCGGATGGAACCAGGAGACGCTCGCTGACAAGGCCCAGGTATCACTGACCGCGCTGAAGCGCCTCGAATCCGCGAGCGGGCTCGATGTGTATGAGACCACGCGCGATCAGGTCCGGCGGGCACTTGAAGGCCATGGCATCCTCCTCCTGACCACCGACCAAGGCGAAGGCGTGATGGTGGTCCGTGGGAAGATCGACAAACGATAGAGCCGAATCTGCAAGCTTCAGGCCTTGGTCGGGACGTTGCCGTCAACGACGCAGGTTTTGCTGCGCGGCAACCGGCGTATGGTTAACAATTCGCTCCGGAATGGATAAGAATAATTCCAGGGGAGAACTGTGACCAAGGTAGATTTTCTAGACGAGCCGCCGGCTAGCGTGGTGCTCACGTCCTATGATCGTGAGCACATGAAGCTCTATCTGCGCCTGCTCGACGCGGAGACGGACGGCGCCGATTGGCGCGAGGCCGTCCGTATTCTCTTCGGCCTTGATCCAGACCGAGACCCCGAGCGTGCCCGGCGGGTCTATGGCACCCATCTCGCCCGTGCCCGCTGGATGACGACCCACGGCTATCGCGAGCTTGTCCGCGAAGGCTATCGTCACTGAGCCGTGGTGATGCCGCGGCGGCAACACCTGTTGCCGGGCCAGGGACTTCCTTCTCATCGCTCAACCGGGAATTGTAGCCAGCTCGAAACGCGTGAATATTGCGAGCTAGGAGGATTTCCATGTCGCACGACAGATCCCGGTGGCGATCGTCATCAAGCTACGATTACGTCGATCAGCTCACTGCCCCCGATATCGGTTGGGAATGGTTGCGACGAAACGATGAGTATCAGCGCGATTATGCCGAATTCAGCAGCGCTTCGACAGATTCACCACCACTGATCGAACGCGTTGGCCGACGGTGGGGTTTGCGATTTCCTTGTCGCCCCTGCTCGGAAATCCACCGAAACGCGAGTGTTCTGGCTTCCGGAAGAAGACACCGGCTCGGTGATACTGACACCGGCGCCAGCGTCCTTCGCTGCGGATAGGACGCCCCTCCCGCAGCCGGGACACGTAGGCGATCAGGCATCAGAATACGGCCCCCACGTCCTGCACGATTTGAGCAATGGGCAACGTCTGCACCTTGCGTTTCCCGCTGACGGATCGGCCGGCGCGCCACTCGTGGCCGTGATCCCGCTTGGTATCGAGGGCTTCGATCGCATGGAGGCGGTCGCGCGACTTCTCGCGTCCCTCCATGGCCGCGCCATTCCACCAGACACGCGCCTCACCCGTCAGCAACTGGCCCGCGCGCGGCGCATGTTGCAGGCCGTTGACGGACATCGTTACGGCGCGAGCCAGCTTGAGATCGCGCAAGTGATCTTCCGGCTCAAGCCCATCCGTCGCGACGACTGGCAAAACGCGCCGGAACGCTACGCGACCATGGACCTGATCAAGGACGGCCTCGCCATGATCGCGGGCGGCTATCGCAAGCTGCTTCGTCATCGTCGCCGACCCTAGCCGGATCATACGTGGCCAGCGGTGTGGGAACTTAGCACCCACCAACTCCCCACTGCATCTACGCGGTTTCCCTTCGCCATCGTGGCCTTCGTCAGCCGCTGAACGCCAGCGGCCTCAACGAACACCACGGAGGCCCTATCCATGAGACCTGATCTCGCTGTTTTGCCGCCGCGCTTTCTACGCACCAAGGAAGCCGCCGAATTCCTCAGTCTCTCCGCTCGCACCCTCGAAAAGCACCGCACCTACGGAACTGGCCCCTCCTATCGCAAGCTCGGTGGCCGTGTCGTCTACGCTGTCGACGACCTGCAGGCCTGGACCGAACGCGGCGCCGTTACCTCGACCTCTGATCCGCGCGGCACAGTGCTTCCCGCCAAGCGCCAAGACACCGCGCCGCCCGCGCATGCCAGCCGCCACGCGCGCTGACCGCTTCGGGTTCCCTCTCAATGACGGCTCGACATCGCCCACTCTCGGAGCGCGGACAACTCGATCTGTTCCACGCACTTCCCGGCGACTTCGCGCCTCGCGACACGCAGGATCTCATGGCCTATCCGTTTTTCTCCCTCTCCAAATCACATCGCACCGCGCCGATCGACTTCGTCGCCGGCGACGTGTCGATCCGTGTCGAGGCGGTGCCCGATCACGGCATGGCGACCATCTGGGATGCTGACATCCTGATCTGGGCGGCGAGCCAGATCGTCGAGGCACGCGACGCGGGTCTGCGCACATCGCGCCTGATGGCGGCGACGCCCTATGAGATTTTGAACTTCATCGGCCGCGGCGTCGGCCTGCGTGACTACCAGCGGCTGAAGGCCGCCCTCGACAGGCTTCAGTCGACCACCGTCGCCACCTCGATCCGCCAGCCGGCGGAAGGTCGCCGGCATCGATTTTCCTGGATCAACGAATGGCAGGAGCGCATCGACCGCAACGGTAGGCCGGCCGGCATCGAGTTGATCGTCCCCGACTGGTTCTATCGCGCCGTCCTCGATGACGCGCTCGTGCTCACGATCGACCGGGCGTATTTCGATCTCACCGGCGGGCTCGACCGCTGGCTCTATCGCCTAGTGCGCAAGCACGGCGGCAAGCAACGCAACGGCTGGCGCTTCGACTTCCGTCACCTCCATCAGAAATCCGGAAGCCTCTCCCCTTTCAAACGCTTCGCCTTCGAGCTGCGCGACATCATCCGCCGTCAGCCGCTCCCAGGCTACACGCTGTTCATCGAAGTCGAAATCGGCGGCCGAGTGCTGCTCGCCTTCGAACCGTCGGCCCCCTGTGGACAAGCTGTGGACGGCCTCGTGCTATCGGGAACCGGGACTATCGTGCCATCGGGAACCGCAGGCTCGTGCTATCGGGAACCCAAACAGGGCATAAGTCACGGAAAACAAACCCGGAATGGCGCCCTTAACTTAGAGTCTAACCAAGAATCTAACTTTAGAAGACGCGCGCGCGATGTGGAAAACATCGCCGGCCGGCCCGAAAACGCGACCTCCCTGCCTCTCGATCCAGCATCGGGAGAGGCGAAATGATCGTCGCGCTCCTCAATCAGAAAGGTGGCGTCGGCAAGACGACGCTGGCCCTGCATCTCGCCGGCGAATGGGCCGCCGGGGGAAAGCGCGTCACGCTGATCGACGCGGACCCACAAGGCTCCGCTCTCGACTGGTCGCAGCAGCGCGCTCGCGAAGCGCTCCCGAGGCTTTTCGGCATCGTTGGTCTGGCGCGCGACACGCTGCATCGCGAGGCTCCGGAGCTGGCGCGAGACGCCGATCACATTGTTATCGACGGCCCGCCGCGTGTCGCCGGGCTGATGCGCTCGGCGCTGCTCGCTGCCGATTTGGTGTTGATCCCGGTGCAGCCTTCTCCGTTCGACGGTTGGGCCTCGGCCGAGATGCTATCGCTGCTCAGCGAGGCGCGCATCTATAGGCCGCAGCTCGCCGCCCGCTTCGTGCTGAACCGCTGTGGTGCGCGCACTGTCATCGCCCGCGCGACGGCCGAGACGCTTGCCGATCACGATCCGCCGGTGCTGAGCGCCACCATCGGCCAGCGCGTCGCCTTCGCTGACGCTGCGCAATCCGGCCGCCTAGTTTCCGAACTGGATGAAGACAGCCCCGCTGCCCGTGAGATCGCCGCGCTCTGCGCCGAGATCGGGAGGGTCGCGCTATGAGCGAGCGATCCCCGAAGCGCAGTTTCGCCACGCGCCCCGCCGATCCCGAGGGCTGGGTCAAGGCATCCGCTGCGTCCGCAACGCGCGGGATGGCCGATGGCGGCTTCACCGCCCGGCTGACCATCGACGTCACCCCGGACCTGCGCGGGCGCATCAAGATCGCCGCCTTCCAGCGCGGCGTCACTGTCGCCGACATGCTGCGCGAGTTGCTCGCGCGCGAATTTCCGAGCACCGAGGGAGAGCCATCATGACCGGCACTGCGGCTCCCCGCGTGCGCGGCGGCCCCGCGCCGGCCGGCCCGCCCCCGTTCACAACGCTGGTTGAACTAACGTGGATCGAGAAGAAAACCGAAAACTGGATCCGCTTCGGCCACGACACCTACGAGCAGATCATCGATCGCTGCCGCCGTGTCATGGGCTTTGCGCCGAACAGCGCCTTCGCCTTCGTCCGCTGGGCGGCGAACGAGTTCGGAACGGTCATCTCGCGCATCGACATCGTGCGCGCGGTTGGCGCCGGTGCGCCGTTCCAGACGCTGCCCTTCGTGCGGCCTGGTGGCGACATCCTGTTGAAGATCGAAGGCTGGCCAAAGGTCGAGCGCGTGCTGCAGGCGATCGACGCCATCGAGGCGATCGGCGTGGATCCGGTCGACGTTTCGCCCGATCACTGGCGCCACGTCCACAATCGCCTGACCGCGGGCGAGACACCCCGCGCCTACAGCGCCGATCAGCATCAAGCCTTCCTTCTGCGCCGGAGGGCCGAGCCATGAGCCGCTTCGGTTACGTCATGGCGACGTATTTCGCGACAATGGGTGTCGCCATCGCGGCCTTCCTTCCGTTGCCGCTCAAATTCATCTGGAACGCCTCCGCGAGTGCCCCGCTTGGGCTCTACGCGATCGACTCCGACGAACTGCCCCAGACCGCGGACCTCCTCGCCGTCGATGCCCCCGAACCGCTCGCGACCTTCCTGGCCGAGCGCGGTTACCTGCCGCACGGCGTGCCTTTGATGAAGCGCGTCGCCGGCGTTGCCGGGCAGCGCGTCTGTCGCGCGGGCCGCACGATTTCGGTCGATGGCATCGACATGGCCGAGGCGCTCGATCGCGACCGATTGGGCCGAGCCCTGCCGAGTTGGCAAGGCTGCCGCGTCATCGCCGTGGGCGAGATCTTTCTGATGAACTGGCAGGTCCGCGACAGCCTCGACGGCCGCTACTTCGGCCCCGTTTCGACCGACACGATCATCGGCCGGGCGACGCCTCTCTACACCGATGAAGGGGGCAACGGCCGCTTCGAATGGCGCGCGCCAACGCGGTGACACGCACGTCCATCCCGTCCTCCACCGCATAGCAAAGGAGCCTTCCCATGCCCCAGATCGGAGAATTCACCCACACGAAATCGGGCTACTCCGGCCGCGTCCGCACGCTCTCGCTCGACGTTGAACTGACGCTGGTTTCGGCCGAACCGTCGAACGCTGAGAACGCCCCAGACTATCGTATCCACCTCGGCGACGAAGACGGACCGGAGGTCGGCGCTGGCTGGAAACGCACTGGCGAACGCGCCGGCGACTACGTCTCATTGCAGCTCGACGATCCCGTCTTCGTGCAGCCGATCCGCGCTAACCTGTTCCAGTCAGGCGACGATAAGACCGCCTGGGGCCTGCACTGGAACCGCGCGCCAAGACGCTCCGAGCGGGAATGAGCCGATGCCCTGGCCCTTCCTCCCTCGTCGCAAAAGCACTGCTGCCGGGCGTCATCGTGCCGCCCTGCATGCAGGCCTCCTTCTCCTTTCCGGCTTGCTTCTCGTCGGCGCGCCATCGGGCATCACGCTGGCGCAGAGTGTGCCGGGCGACCATGCGACTTCCATCGATCCCTATGCAGCCCACATCGCCGAGGCAGCACGGCGCTTTGGCATTCCGGCGGCCTGGATCAGGGCGGTCATGCGTGTCGAGAGCGCGAACGACCTGCGCGCTGTCTCGCGGAAGGGCGCGATCGGCTTGATGCAGCTCATGCCCGGAACCTGGGCGGAGCTGCGCGTCCGTCATTCGCTCGGCACGGATCCCTTCAATCCGCGCGACAACATCCTGGCGGGCGCGGCGTATCTGCGCGAACTGCACGATCACTACGGCTCGCCGGGTTTTCTCGCCGCGTATAATGCGGGACCAGGCCGATATGAGGAATATCTCGCCGGCCGTCCCTTGCCGGCGGAAACACGCGCCTATGTGGCCGCGCTCCTCCCTATCTTCGGCGGCGGTGAACTAACCGCTTCGGCGACCGTCGCCGCCGCCGCCAATCCGCACGCCTGGACCAGAGCGCCGCTGTTCATCGCGCAGTTCGAGCGCACCACGACTGCCGATCCTGTGCAGCGCGGCGGTACGCGGGACGATGCGCCAATAGCAACGATCGCACGCGATGTCTCTGCCATCGCGCCTCAGTCGGGCGGCCTGTTCGTCGCCCGCAATCGTATGGGAGAGCCACAATGACGGCATTCGCACTTTGGCGCGGTGTAGCGGGCTTCCGATCAGGTTGGGCAGGAGGATGGGGACGGCAGGGAAACACGACCAACAGACGGCGAGATAAAAGCGCATGCCCGAAACGCTGTAAGCCTCTGAAGAGGCTCGCGTTTTGGCGTGCATGGCGGTCGGTCGCGGGCATGAAGCCCGTTTTTATTGAGGAATTTCAAAGCCTCCATATGCACGGCCCCGAAATGCTGCTCCTCGGAGCTGCGTCATGACCAAGGGCGATAGCGATTTTCGGGTCCGGCCTGCGCGCATCAACACCACGCGTGCGCCGAAGGCGAAGAGCTTCCTTAGCCAGGTGCTGCGGGCCGCAAAAAAGGCGGGCCATACCGGCGCCTCGGCGTCAGGCAGACGCGCGTCCGGTTATGGCCGCTCGACCTTTGGCCGGGGGCGCGGCAGCTTCAGCCGCAGCCGCCTGTTCAACTCGACCCGCCGCGTCGTCGTCAAGGCGCGCGTCGTGCGGCATCAGGGCCGATCCTTCCGCTCCGCGCCGCTGTCGGCGCATCTGTCTTACCTCAAGCGCGAAGGCGTCAGCCGGGACGGAGAAAAGGGCGTGATGTTCGACGCCGGCTCCGATCGCACTGAGGATCTCGCCTTTGCCGACCGGTCTAAGGACGACCGGCACCATTTCCGCTTCATCGTCTCGCCCGAGGACACCGGCGAGATGACCGACCTCAAGGCCTTTACGCGCGAACTCGCGAGCCAAATGGAAGCCGATCTGGGGACGCGGCTCGACTGGGTCGCAGTCGACCACTGGAACACCGACAATCCGCACGTCCATCTGCTCGTGCGCGGTGTGGATGAGACCGGCGCCGATCTCGTGATCTCGCGCGACTATATCAGCCGCGGTCTTCGGTCACGCGCCGAGGATCTGGTGGCGATCGAGCTTGGCCCAAAACCTGAGCACGAAATCCGTAGCGCCCTGGAGAAGGAGGTCACCGCCGAGCGGTGGACCCGCCTCGATGTCGAGATCCGCGGCCAGGCCGACGACGTCGGCGCCATCGACCTGCGCCCCGACTCCAGCGACGCCCCTAACCCGGAGATCCGCCGCCTGATGATCGGCCGTCTTCAGCGTCTCGAGAAGATGGGGCTCGCCACCTCGACCGGCTCCGGGGAGTGGATGGTCGGCATGGAAGCTGAACGCCATCTTCGCGACCTCGGCATGCGCGGCGACGTCATCAAGACCATGCACCGCGCCTTCACCGAGCGCGGCCAGGATCGTAGCGTCGCCGATGTGATCGACGGCGGGGCCGGCTCGCCGATCATCGGCCGGCTGGTCGACAAGGGTCTCCACGACGAGCTGACCGGTGAAGCCTATGCCGTAATCGACGGGACCGACGGCCGCGCCCACCACGTCCGCTTCCATGGCATCGAGGCCTTCGAGCATGCGCCGCCAGTCGGCGGCATCGTCGAGGTTCGACGGTTCGGCGGCCCGGAGGACCAGCGGCCGACGTTGGTGCTCGCCACCCGTTCTGACTTCGATCTGCGCAGCCAGATCACCGCGCCGGGCGCCACCTGGCTCGACCACCGTCTGGTCGAGCGCGACCAGAT
This sequence comes from Mesorhizobium sp. M8A.F.Ca.ET.208.01.1.1, assembly GCF_004791315.1. Classification (NCBI taxonomy): domain Bacteria; kingdom Pseudomonadati; phylum Pseudomonadota; class Alphaproteobacteria; order Hyphomicrobiales; family Phyllobacteriaceae; genus Mesorhizobium; species Mesorhizobium sp. M8A.F.Ca.ET.208.01.1.1. The sequence goes on along the minus strand of NZ_SRUT01000001.1, from coordinate 628,084 downwards.
GCCCCTCTCCATGGGTGGATTCGGCCGCGAGGCGCGCGACGCTATGCAGGCCCGGGCCGAACATCTCGCTGACGAAGGGCTCGGTCGCCGCCAGGGCCAGCGCATCATGCTCCAGCGCGATCTCCTCAGCTCGCTGCGCCGCCGCGAGCTGGACGCCGTGGGCGAGAAGCTGTCGGCCGAGACTGGCCTGCCTCAAGTGAAGGCTGCGGCCGGCGAGCATGTCTCGGGCACCTATAGCCAGCGGCTGACGCTCTCCTCGGGCCGCTTCGCCATGATCGACAACGGGCTTGGCTTCCAGCTCGTGCCCTGGTCGCGCGAGATCGAACGCAAGCTAGGCCAGCACATCGCCGGCGTCGCCCGCGATGGCGGCGGCATCGAGTGGAGCCTGGGGCGCCAGCGCGACCTCGGCCTTTAGCCACGAACAAGAGACAAGGAGGACGCCTATGTCCGCGACCAAAATCCTCTGGGGCCAGATCATTATTGTGTTCCTGATCGTCTTGATCACGACTTGGGGCGCGACGCAGTATGTCGCCTGGCAGCTTGGATTTCAGGCCCAGCTCGGAGCGCCTTGGTTCAGGCTCGCCGGCATGCCCATCTATTTCCCGCCCGCCTTCTTCGCCTGGTGGTTCTCCTATGACGCCTATGCGCCGGAGATATTCACACACGGCGCCTTCATCGCCTCGTCGGGCGGCTTCATTTCGATCGCGGTCGCCATCGGCATGTCGGTCTGGCGGGCGCGGGAAGCCAAGAACGTCGAGACCTACGGCTCGGCGCGTTGGGCCGATAAGGGAGAGGTGAAGGCGGCAGGGCTGCTCGGCCCGGATGGCGTAGTGCTTGGCAAACTGGAGCGCGACTATCTCCGACATGATGGGCCCGAGCATGTGCTGTGCTTCGCGCCGACACGCTCCGGCAAGGGCGTTGGGCTGGTTGTGCCGTCGCTGCTGACCTGGCCGGGTTCGGCCATCGTCCATGACATCAAGGGCGAGAATTGGCAGCTCACCGCCGGCTTCAGGGCGAAGCGTGGCCGCGTGTTGCTTTTCGACCCGACCAATCCGAAATCCGCCGCATACAATCCGCTGCTCGAAGTGCGCCGCGGTGATTGGGAAGTCCGCGACGTCCAGAATGTCGCCGACGTGCTGGTCGATCCGGAAGGCTCGCTCGACAAGCGCAATCACTGGGAGAAGACCAGCCACTCGCTGCTGGTCGGCGCGATCCTGCATGTCCTCTACGCGGAAGCAGACAAGACACTTGCCGGCGTCGCCGGCTTCCTCTCGGACCCGAAGCGGCCGATCGAGACGACGCTGAAGGCGATGATGACGACGCCGCATCTTGGGGCGAAGGGGCCGCATCCCGTCGTCGCCTCCACGGCGCGCGAACTCCTCAATAAATCCGACAACGAGCGCTCCGGCGTGCTCTCGACCGCCATGTCGTTTCTTGGCCTCTATCGCGATCCCGTCGTCGCCCAGGTGACGCGGCGCTGCGACTGGCGCATCGCCGACCTGATCGCCGATCCGCGTCCGGCGACGCTCTACCTCGTGGTGCCGCCATCCGACATCTCACGGACCAAGCCGCTCATCCGCCTCGTGCTCAATCAGATCGGCCGCCGTCTGACGGAGGACCTGCACGCCAAGGAGCGAAAGCATCGCGTGCTGATGATGCTGGACGAGTTCCCGGCGCTCGGCCGTCTCGACTTTTTCGAGTCCGCACTCGCCTTCATGGCCGGCTACGGCATCAAGAGCTTCCTGATCGCGCAGTCGCTGAACCAGATCGAGAAGGCGTACGGGGCGAACAACTCGATCCTCGACAACTGCCATGTCCGTGTCAGCTTCGCGACTAACGACGAGCGGACAGCGAAACGCGTCTCCGATGCACTCGGCACCGCGACCGAAATGAAGGCGATGAAGAACTATGCAGGGCACCGGCTTTCGCCTTGGCTCGGCCATCTGATGGTGTCGCGCTCGGAGACCGCTCGCCCGCTGATGACCCCAGGCGAGGTGATGCAGCTTCCGCCGACCGAAGAAATCGTCATGATCGCCGGAACCCCGCCGATCCGCGCGCAAAAGGCGCGCTATTATGAGGACTCCCGCTTCAAGGAGCGGGTGCTGTCGCCACCCGATCCGCAGACGTCCGGACGTACGTCCCGCGCGGACGGCTGGTCGGCGCGCTCCCCACAGAAACCCGACGCGCTGCTGCTCGCCGAAATGGAGAAGGCGGAAGGCGATCCGGCCAATAGCGGCCTGCGCCGCGAGCCCGAGCTTCCCGATCATGTGGCCATCGTCAAGGAGACGACCGACCAGCAGCCGGCGGAGGAGTTCGCGGTTCTGCTCGACGAGGAGCCCGAAGATGTCGCCCGCCAGCGGCAGGCGCTGCGCCGCCAGATGAGCGGCGTGGCCCGTCAGGTCTCGCTCGATCCCAACGACGGCATGGACCTGTAGGAGGCGATGATGCGAGACCGCCTGAACCTCACCTTGCCTGTCGAAATGATCACGCGGATCAACGAGTTGTCGGAACGCAAGAAGATCCCGCGATCGGCCATCGTCGAGGCGGCTGTGGCGTCGTTCCTGTCGCCTGATGCCGCCGATCGACGCGAGGCCGCCTTCACCCGCCGGATGGATCGGCTCTCCCGGCAGGCCCAGCGGATCGAGCGCGATCTCGGCGTTACAGCCGAGACACTCGCGCTATTCGTCCGCTTCTGGCTGACGATCACGCCGCCGTTGCCCGGTGACGCGCAGGCCGCAGCCCAAATCAAAGGTCGGGAGCGCTTCGAAGGCTTTGTCGAGACGCTCGGCAAAAGGCTTCAGAAGAGTCAGAGCTTTCTGCGGGAAATCCCGAACGATATCGCCGGCAGGGTTCGCGGCGATGACGACGACTCGCCAGCAGAAGACCGGTAGTTTCCGCTTGTCATCGATTAATCAGAGTCGATTCCGCCGTTCTCCTGTATTTGCACGCTAGGCTACTACGACGATCTAATCTTGTTGAAGCGGCCTGAGTTCTGGCTCTTTTAATCTCCCCGATCCAGGGCCGCGTGTCGTGCGCGCCCGCGATAGAACGGGGACGACGTGGCGACAACTCACCAGAAATCCGAAGCGATCGTGCGGGGCGCGCGTATGTTGCGCACCGCCCTTGGCCCCGCCATCGCCCGGTTTCTGGAAGATCCCGCGATCGTTGAGGTGATGCTCAACCCCGACGGACGGCTCTGGATCGACCGACTTTCCGAGGGGCTTTCCGATACGGGTGAGCGGCTCTCGCCCGCCGACGGCGAACGGATCGTGCGCCTGGTCGCGCACCATGTCGGCGCCGAGGTGCATGCAGGCAGCCCGCGCGTTTCGGCCGAACTGCCCGAGACAGGGGAGCGGTTCGAAGGCCTGCTGCCTCCTGTCGTCTCGTCGCCTGCATTTGCAATCCGCAAACCCGCCGTCGCCGTCTTTACTCTCGATGATTATGTCGCCGCCGGCATCATGACGAAGGCACAATCCGAGGCGCTACGCGACGCCGTCGCGTCCCGGAAAAACATCCTCGTCGCCGGCGGCACCTCGACCGGCAAGACGACACTCACCAACGCGCTCCTGGCCGAAGTCGCCAAGACGGACGATCGCGTCGTCCTGATCGAGGACACGCGCGAGTTGCAATGCGCCGCGCCCAACCTCGTCGCGCTGCGCACCAAGGACGGCGTCGTCTCGCTCTCCGATCTGGTGCGCTCCAGCCTGCGGCTCCGACCAGACCGGATTCCGATCGGCGAGGTCCGCGGCGCTGAAGCCCTCGACCTTTTGAAAGCTTGGGGCACCGGCCATCCGGGCGGTATCGGCACCATCCACGCCGGCACCGCGATCGGCGCGGTGCGCCGCCTCGAGCAACTCATCCAGGAAGCCGTCGTCACCGTCCCGCGCGCGCTGATCGCCGAGACCATCGATCTCGTCGCCGTCCTTTCCGGCCGCGGCACCCAGCGACGCCTAACCGAACTCGCCTGTGTCGATGGGCTCGGCCCGACCGGCGACTACGCCATCACCCTCGCAGCATCCGAACCTTCGGGAGATCCAGCATGATCCGTTATTCGCACCATATACGCCGTCACATCGCAACTGCGGCGGCCGTCACCTTCCTGTCGATCGCCCTGACGCCCGCCGCCTATGCGTCGGGCTCGTCCATGCCATGGGAGCAGCCGCTCCAGCAGATCCTCCAGTCGATTGAAGGCCCGGTGGCGAAGATTCTCGCGGTGATCATCATAATCGTCACCGGTCTGACGCTGGCCTTCGGTGATACGTCGGGTGGCTTCCGCCGACTGATCCAAATCGTCTTCGGTCTGTCGATCGCGTTCGCCGCCAGCTCGTTCTTCCTGTCGTTCTTCTCGTTCGGCGGTGGGGCGCTCGTCTGATGGCCGGTCCGACCGAACATGCCGGCGAGGTGCCGGGCTTCTCCGTTCCGGTCCACCGGGCGCTGACCGAGCACATCCTGCTCGGCGGCGCCCCGCGCGCGATCGCCATCCTCAACGGCACGCTGGCGGCGGCGCTCGGTCTCGGGCTGCGTCTTTGGCTGGTCGGCCTCGGCCTTTGGGCCATCGGGCACTTCGCCGCCGTCTGGGCGGCCAAGCGCGATCCCCAATTCGTCGATGTGATGCGCCGCCATCTGCGCATCCCGGGCCACTTGGCGGTCTGAGGAGCGGCATCGATGTTGAACCTAGCTGAATATCGCAATCGCAACACCCGGCTTGCCGACTTCCTGCCCTGGGTCGCCCTGGTCGGCGAAGGCGTCGTTCTCAACAAGGACGGATCGTTCCAGCGCACGGCCCGTTTCCGCGGCCCCGATATGGATTCCGCCGTGCCGGCCGAACTGGTCGCCGTCGCCGGCCGGCTCAACAACGCCTTCCGGCGTCTCGGCTCCGGCTGGTCGATCTTCGTCGAAGCGCAGCGCCATGCGGCCGGGACCTATCCCTCCAGCATGTTCCCGGATTCAGCGTCGGGTCTGTTGGATGCCGAGCGCAAGGCCGACTTCGAGCAGGCGGGCACGCATTTCGAGTCAAGCTACTTCTTGACCTTCCTCCATCTCCCGCCTGCCGAGGATGCCGCGCGCACCGAAGCCTGGCTCTACGAAGGCCGCGAACAATCGGGCGTCGATGCCCATGAGATCCTGCGCGGCTTCATCGACCGCACCGATCGCGTGCTGCAGCTCGTCGAAGGTTTCATGCCCGAATGCCTCTGGCTCGACGACGGCGAGACGCTGACCTACCTCCATTCCTGCGTCTCGACCAAACGCCACCGCGTGCGCGTTCCCGAGACGCCGATGTATCTCGATGCCCTGATCGCCGACCAGACGCTCACCGGCGGGCTGGAGCCGAGATTGGGAACGGCGCATCTGCGCATCCTCACCGTCGTCGGCTTTCCGACGGCAACCACGCCTGGATTGCTCGACGATCTCAATCGGCTGGCCTTTTCCTATCGTTGGTCAACCCGGGCGATCCTGCTCGACAAGACCGATGCGACCAAGCTGCTGACGAAGATCCGGCGGCAATGGTTCGCCAAGCGCAAATCGATCGCCGCCATCCTGAAGGAGGTGATGACCAACGAAGCCTCGGCTCTCGTCGACACCGATGCCGCCAACAAGGCAGCTGACGCCGATCTAGCGCTTCAGGAACTCGGCGCCGATTATGCCGGCCAGGCCTATGTGACGGCGACCGTAACGGTCTGGGATGAGGATCCGCGCATCGCCGCCGAGAAGCTGCGGCTGGTCGAGAAAATCGTCCAGGGTCGCGACTTCACGGCAATGCCCGAGACGATCAACGCCGTCGACGCCTGGCTCGGCTCGCTGCCCGGCCACGTCTACGCCAATGTCCGGCAACCGCCGATCTCCACGCTCAATCTCGCCCACATGATCCCGCTGTCGGCGGTGTGGGCGGGGCCGGAACGGGATGAGCACTTCGGGTCGCCCCCCTTGCTCTACGGCAAGACCGAGGGAAGTACCCCGTTCCGGTTTTCCCTTCATGTCGGCGATGTTGGCCACACGCTTGTCGTCGGCCCGACGGGCGCGGGCAAATCCGTCCTGTTGGCGCTGATGGCGTTGCAGTTCCGCCGTTACGCCGAATCTCAGGTGTTCGCTTTCGACTTCGGCGGCTCGATCCGCGCGGCGGCGCTCGCCATGCGCGGCGACTGGCACGATCTCGGCGGCGGCCTGACCGAGGGATCGGCCACCTCAGTCTCGCTTCAGCCGCTGGCCGGCATCGACGAGGTTCCGGAACGCGCCTGGGCGTCCGACTGGATTATCGCGATCCTGATGCGCGAGGGCGTGCCGATCACGCCTGACGTGAAAGAACATCTGTGGTCGGCGCTGACCTCATTGGCCTCCGCCCCGATCAACGAGCGCACCATCACCGGCCTCGCCGTCCTCCTGCAATCGAACGACCTGAAACAGGCGCTGCGCCCCTATTGCATCGGCGGCCCCTACGGCCGGCTGCTCGACGCCGAGGCCGAGTATCTGGGTGAAGCCTCGGTGCAGGCTTTCGAGACCGAGGGCCTGATCGGCACCGGCGCCGCGCCCGCCGTGCTCGCCTATCTGTTCCATCGCATCGAGGACCGGCTCGACGGCCGGCCGACGTTGCTGATCATAGACGAGGGCTGGCTCGCGCTTGATGACGAGGGCTTCGCTGGTCAGCTGCGTGAGTGGCTGAAGACGCTGCGCAAGAAGAACGCCAGCGTCATCTTCGCCACCCAGTCGCTGTCGGACATCGATAATTCGGCCATCGCACCCGCCATCATCGAGAGCTGCCTGACCCGCCTGCTGCTGCCGAACGAGCGTGCGATCGAGCCACAGATCACCGCCATCTATCGTCGCTTCGGCCTCAACGACCGCCAGATCGAAATCCTCGCGCGGGCCATGCCGAAGCGCGACTACTACTGCCAGTCGCGGCGCGGCAACCGACTGTTCGAGCTGGGCCTGTCCGACGTCGCGCTGGCGCTCTGCGCCGCGTCCTCGAAGCAGCACCAGACTCTGATCGCCGAAGTGTTCGCCCGGTCCGGCCGTGATGGCTTCCTGCACGAGTGGCTCGCCGAATGTTCGCTCGGCTGGGCGGCGGATGTCATCGCCGATCTCACCAACGTCATTCCCCAGACCGCCATCCCCACCAGCCAAGAGGTTTCGTCATGACCCGTATTCGATCCCGCACGCGCGCCGCTCGGCTCGTCTTCTCCATCCTGGCGGCGCCGTTGGCGCTGGCGCCGCTGCTGACCTCGCCTGCACACGCCATCATCGTCTACGACCCCACCAACTACGCGCAAAATGTCCTTCAGGCGGCCCGCGCGCTTGAGCAGATCAACAACCAGATCACCTCGTTGCAAAATCAAGCGACGATGCTGATCAACCAAGCCCGCAATCTCGCAAGTCTGCCCTTCTCATCGCTCCAGCAGCTTCAGCAATCCGTCCAGCGAACACAACAGCTCCTCACCCAAGCGCAGAACATCGCTTACAGCGTCCAGGATATCGACAAGGCATTCCAGACCAAATACGGCAACATCTCGCTATCGGCATCCGACCAACAGCTTGTCGCTGACGCGCGTTCGCGTTGGCAGAACACGGTCGGCGGCCTACAGGACTCCATGCGCGTCCAAGCTGGCGTCGTCGGCAACATCGACACCAACCGGACGCAGATGTCGGCGCTGGTCGGTCAAAGCCAGGGCGCGACCGGAGCGCTTCAGGCCACGCAGGCCGGCAACCAGCTCCTCGCGCTGCAGGCGCAGCAACTCGCCGACCTCACGGCCGTCGTCGCCGCCAATGGCCGGGCGCAGGCGCTCCAGTCCGCCGAGCAAGCCACGGCTGCCGAACAGGGCCGCGAGCAGCGCCGTCGCTTCCTTACCCCCGGCTCCGGCTATCAGCCCGGCAACGCCCGGATGTTCCAGAGCGGCAACTGAGGGTGCGATCATGGATGGAAAGATGTTCGCCCGCATCGGTGCCATCGTCTTCATCGCAGTGGCCGTCACCGCCGCGGCGGTCGAGATGACCAGACACGAGGACGCGCCGATCTATCGAAGTGTCGATCGTCCCAGTAACGAGGCCGCCGATCGTCTGCGGGCCGAACTCATCCGCTGCGCAGGGATCGGCGAGGCCGGTCCGCGCGACCCGTCCTGTCTGCACGCCTGGGCCGAGAACCGTCGTCACTTCCTGGCCCCCGGATCTCGCCCCGCCGAGCGGTTGCCCGACGCGCCGCAGTCGCCGCACCCGACGGCGACCATCCCTGCGCCCGTCGTTCCGCTCCAACGCGAAGAAGTCAGGTAAAACCATGGGCGGCTCCGGCGTCATCGACCACTTCCTGGAGGTCTTCACCCGCTACATCGATAGCGGGTTCGGCCTGTTGAGCGGTGAGATCGCGTTCATCGCAACGACCCTGATCGTCATCGACGTGACGCTCGCCGCCCTGTTCTGGAGTTGGGGTGCCGACGACGACATCATTGCGCGGCTGGTGAAGAAGACCCTGTTCGTCGGTGTTTTCGCCTACATCATCGGCAACTGGAACAATCTCGCCCGCATCGTTTTCGAGAGTTTTGCCGGGCTCGGCCTGAAGGCGAGCGGTACGGGCTTCACGACCGCCGATTTTCTGCGTCCCGGCAAGGTGGCGCAGACCGGGCTCGATGCCGGCCGGCCGCTCCTCGATTCCATCTCCGGCCTGATGGGCTATTGGAGCTTCTTCGAGAATTTCATCCAGATCGCCTGCATGTTCTTTGCTTGGGCACTGGTGCTACTCGCCTTCTTCATCCTCGCCATCCAACTCTTCGTGACACTGATAGAGTTCAAGCTGACGACGCTCGCCGGCTTTGTTCTCATTCCCTTTGGCCTCTTCGGCAAATCCGCCTTCATGGCGGAGCGGGTCCTCGGCAACGTCATCTCGTCTGGCATCAAGGTGCTCGTGCTCGCCGTCATCATCGGTATCGGCTCCACCTTGTTCTCCGAATTCACCGCTGGCTTCGGCGGCGCGACACCGACGATCGACCAGGCCATGGCGATCGTGCTCGCAGCGCTCTCGCTGCTAGGCCTCGGCATCTTCGGTCCCGGCATCGCCAACGGCCTGGTCTCGGGCGGACCGCAGCTCGGCGCGGGCGCGGCGATTGGCACCGGGGTTGCCGCCGGGGGCATGGTCGCCGCCGGCGCGGCCACCGTGGGAGCTGTTGCTTCCGGAGGTACTGCCGCGATCGGTGGCGCGGCCGCCGCCGCCCGCGGTGGAGCCGCGCTCGCAGGTGGAGCGTCAAGCGCCTACAGCCTCGGCGCGGCTGGTCAGTCCGGTGCGGCGGGCGTCGCTTCCGGCCTCGGTGGCGTTGCCCGCGCCGGCGCGTCCGCTGCTGCCTCTCCGCTGAAGCGCGCCGCGTCGCGTACGGCGGACAGTATGAAGTCGAGCTTCTCCGCCGGCGCCAAGTCCGTTTTCGAGGCAACCGGCGGCTCTTCGACCGCAGGCACGATCGGCAGCGACACCGAGGCAGCCAACGACTCCTCTACCAGTCAGAGCGCGTCTTCCCGTCATGGGCCGCCCGACTGGGCCAAGCGCATGAAGCGCTCTCAGAACATCACGCACGGCGTCCAGGCCGCCGCGCATGCCGTCCGCTCCGGCGACAGCCATGGCGGCGGCTCTTCCATCAACCTCTCCGAAAGCGAACGCTGATGAGCCTCTTCAAACGACCGGCAACCCACTATGGCAAATCACCCGAGCCCGAGACGCCCTACCAGCGCGCCGGTCAGGTCTGGGACGAACGCATCGGCTCGGCCCGTGTGCAGGCGAAGAACTGGCGTTGGATGGCGTTCGGCTCGCTGATCCTCTCGGCCGGCTTCGCTTCGGCGCTGGTCTGGCAGTCGGCGCGCGGAACGATCGTGCCCTGGGTGGTGCAGGTCGATCGTCTCGGGCAGGCGCAGGCCGTCGCGCCCGCCACCGCCGACTATCAACCGACCGATCCGCAGATGGCCTGGCATCTCGCCCGCTTCATCGAGCAGGTTCGCTCGATCCCGGCCGACGCCATCATTGTGCGGCAGAACTGGCTGCGCGCCTATGAGTTCACGACCTCTGCTGGCGCGATGGCGCTCAACGACTATGCCCGCGCCAACGACCCCTTTACCAAGGTCGGCAAGCAGCAGATCTCGGTCGATGTCTCGTCGGTCATCCGCGCGTCGCCCACGAGTTTCCGCGTCGCCTGGGTCGAGCGCCACTATCAGGACGGCGCGCTTGCCGAGACATCACGCTGGACTGCCATCCTCACCATCGTCGTGCAGCCGCCGCGCGACGCCGAAAAACTCCGGGCCAATCCGCTCGGAATCTACGTCAACGCCATCAATTGGTCACGGGAGCTGGGACAATGAAGTCGTCTTTCCGTAAAGCCGGAAACCCGGCTTCACATTCATCCGCATCGTCGGTTTTGCGCAAAGCCGGGTTGCCGCTCATCCTCCTCGCAACGACCGCCCTCGCCGGCTGCGCCACGACGCATAAGCCGCCCGAGATCAGCTATGACGACGCCGCGCCGGCCGTGCAGACGGTCGATCCGCCAGCGCCGGTCACCGTGGTCGAACTTCCCCGGCCACTGCCGCTCCCTGGCCAGATGAAGCCGGTCGAGACGACGCGGAGAGCGCCTGAGGCGTCCGATCCGACAGCGCGGGTCAACCAGGCCAACGCCGCTGCTCGCATTCAGCCGGTACGCAACGGCTTCATCAACTCGATGCAGGTCTATCCGTTCACACAAGGCGCACTGTATCAGGTCTACACCGCCGTCGGGCAGATCACCGACATCGCGCTCCAGCCCGGCGAGCAGCTCGTCGGCTCCGGTCCCGTCGCCGCGGGCGACACCGTGCGCTGGATCATCGGTGACACCGAAAGCGGAACCGGCGCGACGCGACAGATCCATATTTTGGTGAAGCCGACCCGTGCCGAGTTGATGACGAACCTGGTCATCAACACCAACTTGCGCACCTACTACATGGAGCTGCGCTCGACCGAACGGACATATATGGCGTCCGTCTCCTGGCAGTATCCGCAGGATCAGCTCATTGCGCTGCGCCGTCAAAACACCGAGGCCCAGGCAGTCCAGCCTGTCGCCACCGGCATCGACATTTCCCGCGTCAATTTCCGCTACGAGATCGACGGCGACCGCGCGCCGTGGCGGCCGCTCCGCGCCTTCGACGACGGCCGTCAGGTGTTCATCGAGTTTCCGCGCGGCATTGGTCAGGGCGAGATGCCGCCGCTCTTCGTCATCGGCCCTGAAGGCAACACGTCCGAGTTGGTGAACTACCGGGTTCGCGGCAACCACATGATCGTCGACCGCCTGTTCGCCGCCGCCGAGCTGCGCTTCGGAGCGGGCGACCGCCAGAAGCGTGTGCGCATCACCCGTACTGACGGGAGGCCAGCATCGTGAGTGACATCGATCCCCGGAAAGAGGAAGGGCCTGCGCCGGACAACGTCGAGCAGCCCCTGACCGGCGAACCGGCACCGCCAATGCGGCTGCGCGCCGAGGCGCCGCGTGTCACGCGCTTGTCGAGGAAGGTGTTGACCGGTCTCGGTCTGGTCGCCAGCGTCGGTATTGGCGGCGCGCTGATCTACGCCCTCCAGACCCGCGACGGCGGCCGGCCGAATGAGGAGCTGTATTCCACTGACAATCGCGCCACCGCCGACGGCCTTGCCGGCCTGCCGCGGGACTATACGGGGCCGGTGCTGGGTCCTCCGCTGCCCGGCGACCTTGGCCGTCCCATCCTCGACGCTCAGAACCGGGGACAGCAGGTCCTCGTTCCTGGCATGGCGACACCCAACCCCGAGGAACAGCGTCGGCTGCAGGAATTGGAGGCCGCGCGCACGGCGCGCCTGTTCGCCTCGACAGAAACCAGGACAAGCGCGCCCGCGGCGACATCGCCTGGGGCGACACCAGCCGCCAGTCCTCAACTGCCGGCGCCAGACCTGACCAGCCTCGGCCTCGCGCCACCGCCCGCCACACCGACCGCGCAGGACCGCCAGCTCGCGTTCCTGAGTGCTGCCGCCGATCGACGGACCGTCTCCCCGGATCGCGTCGCTGCGCCGGCGTCGCCGAACATCCTGCAGGCCGGTGCGGTAATCTCGGCCGCGCTGATCACCGGCATCCGCTCCGATCTGCCCGGCCAGATCACTGCTCAGGTCACAGAGAACATCTATGACAGCCCGAGCGGCCGCATCCTGCTTGTGCCCCAAGGCACCAGATTAATCGGCCAGTATGATAACGGCGTCGGCTTTGGCCAGCGCCGCGTGTTGCTGGTCTGGAACCGGCTCATCATGCCGAATGGACGCTCGATCGTGCTCGAACGCCAACCAGGCACCGACTCCGAGGGGTATGCCGGCCTGGAGGACGGCGTCGACTATCACTGGGCCGAACTGCTCAAGGCCGCCGCGCTCTCCACCATCCTTAGCGTCGGCGCAGAGGCAGGATCGTCAGGCCAGGACAGCGACATCGTGCGCGCGTTGCGCCAAGGGGCATCAGACAGCGTCAGTCAGACCGGTCAGCAGATCGTTAGCCGCCAGCTCAACATTGCGCCGACGCTCACGATCCGCCCGGGATTCCCTGTGCGCGTGATCGTCACCCGCGATCTCGTCCTCGAACCATACAAGGGCTGAAATGACCAAACTGAAACTCGGCCCGATTACCGAAGACAAGCCAGTCAAGGTCACAATAGACTTGCCTGGTAGCCTGCATCGTGATCTCGCCGCCTATGCCGAGGCCCTGGCCAGGGAAAGCGGTCAGCCCGCTGCCGATCCAAAGCGGCTGATCGTGCCGATGCTGGAGCGGTTTATTGCGACGGATCGGGGCTTTGCAAAGGTGCGGCGAGCGCCGGATCAGAACCGTTCATCCCGCTTTCCGAAGGACCAGTCACGCCCGTCGTGACAACGCTGGCCTCACAGCGTTTTGAAATGACTTTGGCCAAGCTGAGAAACCGCCGGAAGGCCGGATTGTCATTGCGGGGCGACCATACCGCACAGAAAGGCAGCACTTCGCCTGTAAGAGGGCGATAGACAACACCGGGAAACTGCGCAGCGATCGTCGCTTCGCTGGTGAGCGTCAGACTGCTTCCGCCGGCGACAATCTGCATCAGTGTGTCTCGATAGACCGCATGCTTCTGCACACTTGGACTATGGCCGAGTTCGGCAAGATGCTTCACCAAGCAGTCGTGAATCTCCTGCCCCGACTGCGCTTCGCTGACGATGAACTCCCGGTCTCGAAGATCGCTCCACGCGATCCCGTCTTTTCCGGCCAGTTCATGTCTGCCCGACATCGCCACGAAAATCCGCTCGTTCCACAGATGCAAAACGTCGCAGTCTTCGGCCGCAGGCGTGCCAGTCAGGAAGGCGACATCCAGCTGGTGCTGCTGGATCGCCGGAACATGTTGAGAAGCTTGACCTTCGACATATTCGATCTGTACCTCGGCATGAGTGACACCATAGGCATCAAGAAGCTTGGCGATGAAACCGGAAGCAATCGAGGACGTCAGGCCGATCCTGATGATGCCCGCTTGGCCTCGCCCTATGGCGCTGGCATCAAGGGTAGCATGGGTGAGCTGGTTCAGCGCTTTGCGTGCCCTTCGGATGAAGCGCTCACCTGCAACAGTGAGACTGACGCCATCATGAGCGCGAATGAACAGGGCAGCGCCAATGTCGTCTTCCAGATCGCGGATACGGCGACTGATCGTCGATGGCTCGACGGAAAGGCTGCGAGCAGCCCGCCGAAAGCTTCGCTGCTCAGCCGCTGCGAGAACATATCGCAGATGGCGAAGCTCGAATTTCACGCCGCAAATTCCCGATGTAGCAGGAAGCTGAATGCTGCAACGCACGCAGTTCCGTCAAGGAAAACACCTTGTCCAGTAGATATTAGCTTAGGGCCTGTCGCTGAACCGCAAGCCCAGTTTTTTGCATGCATCCCTTCCGGCATGATCACATTGCCTCTCTATCCGATTCCACGCTATGGCTCTCCAATTCGTCCTCTTTCGGCGCCATGCCGTAATCGGGCATCGTGATCTCGTTCGGTTCAACGACTGGGCTGACCGCATTCTCAGGAACCAGATGAGAACTAGGCCGACGCTATAGCCCTCTGTATTCGCTGGCCCTGCAACGGCCACGGCAACGCTCTTTGACCGGTTCGCAGTGCTCACTGTGGACCGATCGCCAGCCGATAAAGCTGTACATTCGACCACGCAGGCGCACCCCGAAGCGAACCGTGTAGGTTGAGTTGCATTAAATGATCCGTTCAGCCAGTCCTTCCGGCAGGTCGAGGAAGGACATGGCATGGCGGAAGTTCTGGTCGACACTTTCAAGGAAGCTGGCGGAATTCATCGGACAATGCTCGTTGGGGTCTGCTGTTGTTGTGAACGACTGCCGGGTTGCCAAGCCCACCCCGCGAGGGGTGAGCGCAGCCCGCGTTCAGAGCGACACGCCCGACACCATCAGCGCTGGGCGCCCGAAGTCATGACAGGGACTAGACCGCCTTCTTCAGACGAATGGCCTCAGGGTCGTAAACCCGGCCAAAGCGATTGTTCAGGAAATCTGCCAGCGCGACTTCCTCCTGCCGAACGAAGCCCTTCTGAGGCAGTTTTCCATCGGCGAGGAGGTCGAGAACCGTCGTGATGCCGGCGGCCGTCGTGATCTGGATCGCGCTCATCGTTTTGCCCGCGACGACACCCGAATAAACCTTGTTGGCGTAGGTTTCCTGCATATAGCGGCCATCTTTCCAGCCACACACGGTGACGAAGATCACCACCACGTCCTGCATCGTGGCCGGCAGAGCGTTTTCGAACAGGTCCTTGAGCACGTCCCGGCGGTTTTTGAGGTTGAGGTCGTTCAGTAGTGCCTTGATGATGGCCTGATGGCCTGGATAGCGGATCGTGCGGTAGTTCATCGTCCGAACGCGGCCCTCCAGCGTCTTGGCCAGCGTGCCGAGACCACCAGATGTGTTGAATGCCTCGTAGGTAACACCATCCAGCGAAAATTCTTCGCGCTCTTCCATGGCCGGCACTGTAATGAACTTGCCCTCGACAATCGCCTCGCATGGCTCGATGTATTCGTTGATCAGCCCATCCGTGCTCCAGGTCAGATTGTAGTTCAGAGCGTTCGACGGATATTGCGGCAGTGCTCCAACGCGCATGCGTACGCTATCCAGCGTGTCAAAGCGCTTGGCGAGCTCATTGGCAACAATCGAGATAAAGCCGGGCGCGAGGCCACACTGGGGGATGAAAGCAACATCCGCACCTTCGGAGAGCTCCTCAACCTTCTTGGTCGTTGCGACATCTTCCGTCAGGTCAAGGTAATGCACCGAGGCTTCCAGCGCAGCCTCGGCGACTTTGCCGGTCAGGTTGAAGGGCGCCGCGGACAGAACGGCGAACTTCCCGCGAAGCAGCGCCACGATCGCCGCGTTTTCGGTGATATCAACAACTTTTCCGGAAATCCCGGGATGCTTGTCGAGCTTGTTGAGCTGCGCCTGGTCACGATCGGTTACGACGACATTGTAATCGCCTGTTTCGGCCAGCATCAATGCGATGGCGCCACCGATCTTACCTGCGCCAATGACCACTACGTCCTTCATTTCAGTCTCCTCCGCTTCAGGATTTCAATGTTGATAGTTTGAAGGGATGAGGCAACATATCATAGGGTCACATTGCTATTTTTGTTTGCTTGTTTTAAGCATTTCGCCGTATCAGATTGACTGAATGCCGGGGTTCCAATGAATGTGACGGGAAAAGATCGGGAACTGCTCGATTTGCTTGGCGAAAATGCACGGGCGCCCGTGGCAAGCCTTGCCAAAAAGCTCGGTTTGTCGAGAACGACCGTTCAGGCCCGACTTGATCGCCTGGAGCGTGAAGGGGTCATTGCCGGATATAACGTTAGACTGTCCGATGCGTATCAATCAGGTCTAGCGAAAGCCCATGTCATGATCACGCTCGCGCCAAAAGTCTTATCACAGGTTTGCGTTTCGCTGCAGGCAATCCATGGTGTGAAATCACTGCACTCGGTGAGCGGTACATTCGATCTAATTGCGGTTCTCGAAGCGCCGTCAATTTCGGAACTTGATCAACTCGTGGACGGGATCGGAATGATCGATGGCGTTGAGCGAACGCTTTCCTCGATCATCATGTCCACTCGACTAAGCCGCTGAACACATCCAGCTAGATGCGCCTCACCGCTGATTACAACGCCAGTCTCTATGCGTTGGAATTGACTAGGCGTGCTATGATTTGAAGGGGATGCTCCACAGCAACGGCCCCAAGGATCTTGACCTGCGACCGGCAGGAATATCCAGTGACCATGACAACGTCCTCTTTTTGTCGACCTGCGATCGGAGACTTCCAACTCATTTCGTAGAGCGCTTCCGATAATCTTCTGTTGCGCGTCTCGTGCCCAAACGTGCCCGCCATCCCGCAACACCCCGTCTCGGCAACTTCGAGTTCAATACCGAATTGCGCGAATACCGCCTTCCACTGCCCGATGGCGGCAGGCGCGTTGGTTCTTTCCGTGCAATGGGGCATGAGCGTGTAACGCGTACCTTCGATGGCTTTTGCGCGAGGTAGCTCTGCTAGAACATTTGCCAGCCACTCTTGCGGCAGGGCGACATCGGCCCCCAAAGGCTTGCCGGGCAGCGCGCTATATTCGCTGCGGAAGGCAAGCGTCATTGAAGGATCAATGCCGACTAATGTTACGCCAAGATCAGCAAGCCCTTGCAGGTAGGCGGACGTTTCTCTTGCCGCCTTTTCGAAGCGTGCCAGATAGCCATGCACATGCAGCGCTTTCCCGTTGATGTGCGGAGCGGCAAGCAAAGGCTCATACCCCAGCTTGCGGGCAAGGCTGATCGCTGCAAGTGCGACATCCGGATCGAAATAGGAGGTGAAAACATCCGGCACGAAGACGACTGTCCGGGCCAGTTTTTCATTGGCGAACCGTGTCAGATCCTCGGCATGCGCAATGGCCACTCCCAGCCGTCTGGCTTCCCTGCGCAGCGAAACTGCGGGCAAAGGTGGGAGTGCCGTCAGCCCAGCCATGCGCGTCAGAGCCTTGCCAGGCATAGTGCCTGCAACGAGGTTATAGAGCGGTCGGACACGCGCCATCATCGGCAGCATTGTCTCGATGGATGCAACGAGCGAGTCCTTGAGGGGCCGCAGATAGCGGCCATGGTAGATCTCCAAAAACTTGGCCCGGAAAGAGGGGACACTCACCTTAACAGGACATTGCCCGGCGCAGGCTTTGCAGGCGAGGCAGCTGTCCATCGCCGCCTTGACCTCATGCGAGAAATCGCCTGCGTTTGTCGGGTTGAATGAATTGAGGATACGGCGCGGCAGTTGCCACAGACCGACGGCCTTGCGCAGACGCTCCACTTCCCTACCGGGATCGGTGCCCTTCTCCGCCAGAAGCCGCAGCCATTCGCGCATCAATGACGCACGGCCCTTGGGCGACTGACGCCGATCCCGTGTCGCCTTGTAGGACGGGCACATGGGACTTCTTTCATCGAAATCGAAACAGGCACCATTGCCGTTGCAATAGGCGGCGTTGTCGAACGCGGCGCGGATCTCGTGCCCTATAATCCTGTCGAAATCGCCGCGGAGCGGCACCTCATCGATCTTCAGCAACGGTCTTCCGTCGATGCTGGTGATCTTGCCTGGATTAAGCCGGTTTTGCGGATCGAAGCCGCGCTTGATGTCTTGCAGGCAAGGGTAAAGGTCTCCGAAGAATTCGGGCACATATTCCGACCGCACGCCCTTGCCATGCTCGCCCCATAGCACGCCGCCATATTTGCGAGTGAGCGCCACCACCGCATCGCTAATTTGGCGAACCAGGGCTGTGTGATCCGGTCGAACCAGATCAAGAGCCGGGCGGACATGCAGCACGCCGGCATCGACATGACCGAACATGCCGTAGGACACGCCTGCCCTATCGAGAAGATCGCGAAACTCGCGGATATAGGCAGCCAAATGCTCAGGCGGCACGGCGGTGTCCTCGACGAAAGGCACCGGCCGAATCGAGCCTTCGACATTGCCGAGCAGGCCCACCGCGCGCTTGCGCATGGACCAGATCGACTCGGCATCGGCATGGCCGCGCGCGACCGTGAACCTCAGCCGGTTTGCACCGGGCCTTGCCTCGAGCGAGGCAGCGACCTCCGCGATCTTTTGCTCAAGCGCGTCGCCGTCGTCAGCCAAGATTTCCACGATGTTGATGCCGTTTGCCGCCCGCCCCCCCTCCGTGGGAAAGAAACGGCCGATAGCGCTCCACACAATATCGCCTTTGGCAAGACCGAGAACTTTCTCGTCAACCGTTTCAACCGAGGCGACGCCGAGCGCCACCAGGTTGCGGGCATCTTCCAGCGCAGCATTGAAATCGCCATATTGGATGTTGATGAGCGCCACCTCGGCGGGAAGCGGCATGAGATTGAGTTCGGCCTCAGCAATCAGGGCGAGAGTTCCCTCCGACCCGCACAGCACAGCGTTGAGATCGAAAAGCCCGTCCTGCCGTCGCACATGCGCCAGGTCGTAGCCGGTCATGTACCGGTTGAGATTTGGGAAGACCTCGGCGACCCGCTCCTGCTTTTCCCGCGTGATGCGATCCACGATCCGATGGACTTCACCGATGCGGTCATCGCGCGCGCATATTTCGGTAAGCTCCGCGTTTTCGAGCGGGCGGGACCAGAAATCCGAGGCGTCCATCAGCACGAGCCGCAGACCCAGAACATGGTTCGACGTCTTGCCGTAGAGGCAGGAGCCCTGCCCGCAGGCATCGGTAGAAATCATACCGCCGATCGTCGCCCGGTTCGAGGTGGAAAGCTCCGGCGCGAAGAATAATCCATGCGGCTTTAGCGCCCTGTTGAGCTGGTCCTTGACGACGCCCGCCTCAACGCGAGCCGTTCGTCGCACAGGGTCGATCTCGAGAATGCGGTTCATGTGCCGTGAACAATCGACCACTACGCCATCGGTCAGAGACTGGCCGTTGGTGCCTGTACCACCACCACGCGGGGCAATGACGATGGTGCGGAAAGCTGGCTCGGAGAGGGTGCGGGCGATGATTTGCAGATCTTCCGCATCGCGGGGAAAGACAATCGCCTTCGGCTCCATCTGATAGATGGAGTTATCCGTGGCATAAACCGTGCGGGAGGCCGCTCGCTTTTCAATATCGCCGCGAAAGCCCGCCTCGATCAGGCGCTCGAAGAAGCTTGCAGGAGCGTCAGCGGCGGAAGCTAGGCGATCGAGGCGTGGAATCATGGCGGGAGAATTTATCCTTTCAGAGCCAGCCGCAGGAGGTAATCGGTGAAATCGGTATCCGTCAGCAGGGTCTTTCCCTTTCGGAATGAACTTTTTCAGCACGCCCGCGCAGCCCGAAAAGGTGCAGAAGGCCCCTTCGGGTGTGTGCGGCATTCAGGATCAGGAATGGCATTGAGCCGACCGACCACCAGATCGCGACGTAGTGCTACCGGTGTGACGAACTCGAACCTATCATTGACGATATGCCCATACATATTGTCCACCATCAGCCAGACATCCAGATGGCGTAGTAGAACTTCGATCAGCGGCTGGTAATCTACGGGACTACAAGCCGGACGGATTGGACGGCGAGCTCAACAGCAGCCAGCGGGTTTTCGGCGCGATCGCCTGAAGACGAAACCCGGCCGCAGCATCACATGGCACAAGACCGGATGTGCCGCCGCACACTTCTACAATATCGGAATAGCAGGGTGTGAGTATGATGGTTGCCATGAAGGCGTTGAACAGGATCTGCTTGGCGCCGGCGCCGACGTCACTTCGTCGGTAGCGTGTTCAATGCCGTTCTCGCGCTTGAACTTAGTGGAGACCGCCGGCTTCATAGCTGGAGAACCGTCGAGCGCGGTGTATTTGGTCTCACCGGCATCAATGGCTGCCTTCGCGGTCTGCTTGATATGGTCTGGTGTATCGAAATCCGGCTCGCCCGTGCCGAGAATAATGACGGGCAAGCCCTCTTGCTTCATCGCCGCGGCTTTGGCGCCAATTTGCAGGATTTTCGAAACGTCGACAGGCGAGCCGCGCGGCGGCCCGAAAGCTCCCCTCCCCAACGTTGATTGAGACCGTCATGGCGTCGAGCCCTATTCAATATCGAAAGAGACACCTTGCGCGAGCGGCAAGGATTTCGAATAGTTTATGGTGTTGGTGGCGCGGCGCATATAGGCCTTCCATGCGTCGGAACCGGACTCACGTCCGCCGCCGGTCTCCTTTTCCCCACCGAAAGCGCCACCGATTTCAGCGCCCGACGTGCCGATATTGACATTGGCGATGCCGCAGTCCGAACCATCCGCCGCCAGGAAGCGCTCGGCTTCGCGCATGTCCAATGTAAAAATCGACGAGGAAAGACCTGCACCCACCGCATTGTGATCGGCCAGAACGGCGTCGAAGTCGCTGTATTTCATCACATAGAGAATGGGTGCGAAAGTCTCATCCCGCACCGGGCCGTCATGCGCCGGCATCTCGACAAAGGCAGGCCTCACATAATAGGCGTTCGCGCTACCGGCGTCTATCCGCTCGCCGCCATGTACGGTGCCGCCGTGCGCCTTGGCCGCGGCGATCGCTTTCTGCATCCCCTCAAAAGCCAGCTTGTCAATCAACGGACCGACCAAAGCGCTTCCGTCCAGCGGGTTGCCGACGGAAACGCTGGCATAGGCCTTCTTCAGACGCGGCACGAGTAGGTCATAGACGCTTTCATGGACGAAGAGGCGGCGCAGCGTGGTGCAGCGCTGGCCGGCGGTGCCCATCGCGCCGAAGGCAATGGCACGCAACGCCATGTCGAGATCGGCGGAAGAGCAGACGATGCCACCGTTGTTGCCCCCAAGCTCTAGGATTGCGCGGGCAAAGCGCTTGGCAAGGCGCGGTCCGACCTCGCGGCCCATCCGGGTCGACCCGGTTGCAGAAACCAGCGGCACTTTGGGGTGATCGACCAAAACCTCGCCAACGGTTCGGTCACCGATCAGCACTTGCGCCAGGCCCTCCGGCGCATCGCCGAAGCGCTTCAGGGCGCGCTCGAGGATGGCCTGCGCGGCAAGCGCGGTTAGGGTCGTCTTTTCGGACGGTTTCCACACCACGCTGTTGCCGCAGACTAAGGCAAGGGCGGTATTCCAAGCCCAGACGGCAACGGGGAAGTTGAAAGCGGAAATGATCCCGATGACACCAAGTGGATGCCAGGTTTCCATCATGCGGTGACCGGGGCGTTCGGTGGCGATCGTCAGGCCGTATAGCTGGCGGGACAGGCCGACCGCGAAATCGCAAATATCGATCATTTCTTGCACTTCGCCGAGGCCTTCGGACGGAATCTTGCCGGCTTCGATGGACACGAGACGTCCGAGATCAGCCTTGGCGGCGCGCAGTTCCTCACCGAACAGCCGAACCAGTTCGCCACGCTTCGGGGCGGGCACCAGGCGCCATGCGCGAAATGCAGTATCGGCGCGCTCGATAGTCTCGGTGGCCCCCGCTGCTGAAACGGTTTTCAGGCTACCGGTCTGCTCGCCGGTGACGGGAGAGAAGGAGCTAAGGTTACCGCCCGTATAGGCGGATTTGTCCACCCCGAGGCGGTCCAGAATGGCAGCAGCTTCCGCTTTGAGGGAGAGGCTTTCAGGAACAATGTTCATCTATGGAACTCCAAGAGAGGGTTGGTTCGGCCGGCTACTCGGCTGCGGCACGCTTCTGAAGCGCGTTGAGGCAGGCTTCGAGGGACGTCTTTTCGATACCCGCGTAGTGATCGAATTCGTTCAGGACTTTGGCGCCGAGATCGGCTTCGAACCGCTTCTGGTTCGGGCTCGCTTCAAATTCCTGCTGCGCGCCGCCGCCCAGATTTGACTGGAAGATTCCGGCGGCACTGACGGGCAAAAAGTCTTCGTACACGACGGGATCGAAGCGGATAAAGCCTTCGGCGATCAATGTATCGAGATCGAGCGACGCCGGAGCCGTATGCTCCGCCTTTTCGGTCAGCGCGTAAGCGAAGTAGCCGAGACCTTGGGAGCGGATCGACGCCCAATCATCCGGAAAAGCCTTGAACGTCTCGGCAAGCGCGGTCTCGTAGGCAGCGGCATTAGAGCCATCGGCGGCTGGACGTGCGATCTTGCGCGTGCCATCCAGCAGCCTGTCGTAAAGGGCGCGGCCAGTCGGGGTCAACGCGACACCGCGCTGCTCGATCTCGCCGAAGCGGGCCGTATGGGTGCCGGCCTGCCAGCCCCCCTCACAGTCCTGGAAGGAGACAGGTTCTTCCAGAGCCTTGAACGAGGTCTGACGCAGCAGGATCTGACATTTGCGCGTGGGAGGACCTTCGACCACGGCCTTCGGCGAAATGCCATATTCCGGCATCAGCGCCTGCACCTCGTCGATGTCCAGGGTGCGGGGTGTCAGGTGGTTAATGTGCGGCCCCTTAAAAGACACGACATCCGCGATCAGCCGGTGGGCGTCGTGCAGGCGATGGTACATGGACAATTCGACATTGGCCTTGTCGTGCCAGCGAAACGTCTCCAGCACTTCCGCCACGAAACGGGTCGCGGCTTCCTGGCAGAGCCCACCTTCCCTCTCCGCCTTTTCCGTCAGGGCAACTGCGGCGGACGTGAAGATCTGGCGCTCCGCCAGAACAGTCTGTGCCTCTTGCCGGAGCGCTTCATCCGCGATCAGGTCGAGGCGAAGCAGCGAAGTGAAAACACGGAAGGGATTGCGCCTGAGCGCCGCCTCACCAACTGGCCGGAAAGCCGTTGAGTGAACTGGAACGGCCGCCATCGAGAGGTCGTAGTAGCCAACCGGATACATTCCCATCACCGCGAAGATGCGGCGCATCATCGCAAGCTCGGCTGCGGTGCCGAGCCGGATGGCCCCGTGCCGCTCCTCGGAAATGCGTTGCAAATTGTCGGTCGCTTCGAGACGGGATTTCAGCTCTGGATCGCTGGCCAGCGCCTGTTGGTTCACGCGAGCCACCAGCTCCATAAGCGTGCCATATGCCGGAACTTCTTCTCGGTACATTGCGGACATCGCACTCGAAAACGAGGCCCGGATGTCGCTTGCAGAAACCTTCCCGGTCATGGTGGAAATTCCTGTGGTTAGTGCTTATCATCCACTTTCATCACCATAACCCGGATTTTCGTGGCCGTGTTGTGAGGTTTTCTGTTAAATTAATGAGGTAACGGAATATATATGCGCAGAGCCTTGATCCCGGACATCGTAAATCTGCAGGCATTCGAAAGCGCTGCGCGTCATGAGAACTTTTCCAGGGCTGCCGAAGAACTCAATCTCACCCAAGGTGCCATCAGCAGGCAGGTAGCTGAACTCGAGCAGCAAACCGGACTGAGACTATTCGAGCGCATCAAACGTCGTGTCGTGCTTTCCGACGCAGGGCAGAGACTGCTGCCTGAAGTTAGACAGTTCCTAGCGCAGTCTGAGCGCCTGATGATTGGAGCGGTAGCAGCCGGGACCATGAGTTCGTCTCTGCGAATTGCCACGCTTCCGACTTTCGGGGCCAAGTGGCTTGTTCCCAAACTCGGAAGGTTCATTGCCGATCATTCTGACGTTGCCATATCTGTTGAGTCACGCTCGAGCCCGTTCAGTTTCGCCGAGGAGAAATTCGATCTGGCAATTCATTTCGGGCAGCCCACATGGGCAGGTGCAACCGCCACGTTCTTGTGTCACGAGACCGTTTTGCCTGTTGCAAGCCCGGCCCTTCAAGAGGGAACTCATGCGGCAACGAACGATCCTTTTTGCAGCGCGCAATTGTTGCATTTGACGACAAGACCAAAACTCTGGTCTGACTGGTCCGCACATCACGCCATATCGCTTCCGCGCGCGTATCAGGGGCCGAGGTTTGATCAATTCTCGATGATCATTTCGGCCGCGATTGCGGGTCTTGGAGTTGCGCTCCTCCCTACATATTTAGTTGAAGATGAGCTTGCCTCCGGCGCGCTGGCCCCGTTTGTCCCCCAATCAATGCAAACGGAGAATGCGTACTGGGTCGTTCGCCCCGAGCAGAAGCGCACGATGGGGCTCGCAGTGGAATTTCAGGAATGGCTTCTTCGAGAAATCAATAGATCAAACTCTATCGCCACTCCGGGGCCAAATATTTCATGAGTCCTGAACAAGATGCTGCCACCAGCAAAGCCGCTATCTCGTTAGAGACTTTCCCTGACTAACGAGAAGTCGCAGCCGACAATGCAATGACGTAGAGGTTCGTATTGACTTGGAACCAGTCGCACTGACGTCGACACCTCCTACGAGAAGGTGTCGACGAATTTTCAAAAACAACCTTGCCTCAATCCGTCAAAGTTGTGCCGGGTTCTCTCATTGGGAAAGAATTGACACGCAGCGCTCAAGCGCTAGCTCATAGTTCGTGCGTCCGTCAGCTTGTGTCTGACCCCACCATTCATAGTTCTGCGGGATTTCTTTGCCTTTCCGCTCGGGCGCCCCCGGAAGGGCTTCAACCAGATCCTTTGACAATAGCGCAAATGCGTCGCTATTTATTGGACCGTATGGAATTTCTGTGGAAAATGCCGCCTGGGGCTTCGCTTGGGAAATATAGGCCAGGAATTTAAAAGCATTTTCCTTGTTGGGTGCATCTTTCAGCACCACCCAGTAATCATATTGCAGTAAGGCTTGATCCCAAGATAGGGCGAGTGGCGCTCCCTGCTTTTTTGCACTTATAATCCTACCATTGTAGGAAGCCGCCATATCGACCTCACCGCTCACAAGGCTTTGAGGCGCGTCCGCGCCAGCGACCCACCAACGGCCAACATTCGGTTTCATTTTCGTGATCTTCGCAAATGCGCGCTCCACATCGAGAGGATAAAGCGCTTGAGGCGAAACACCGTCACCCAAAAGTGCTGTTTCTAACAGCCCCCCGTTTAACATACTTTCACATTTCGGAAGGCCTCGTTTACCCGGATATGCATCAACGTTATAGAAATCTACCCAATTCCTCGGAGCATTCGTTTCAGAGAACACCTTAGTGTTATAGGCTACGTTCAACGAGAAGATAACAGCGCCGACGCCATACTTGGACTTTAGATAATCTGGCACACCCTTCAGTGTATCTTTCCCGAAAAGGCTGTAGTCAATTTCTTCAGCTGCGGATTTATTGACCCAGGTAGGTAACGAACCCCCATTTATCTCAGTTATGTCTGCGGCCGGTTGACCCAGTTTAACTGAAGCCAACATCTTGCCGTCGTCCTGCGGCACGACGACAACTTTGATCCCCGTGTCACGAGTGAACGGCTCAAAGAAGGCTTTGCGCTGAGCAGCCTCCCAAGCGCCACCTCCAGATGTAACAATGACCTCTCCAGATCCTTTTAGGTTTTCAGGCACAGTTTGTGCCCAGGCGGATGGTGCCACTATTGACCAGCCCAGCGCGGTGCTGATGGCGATGGCAAGTGCTGATGTCTTCATGCTTTCTTCCTCCCTGACTAAGGCTTCCACTCAAGCAGTGTAAGGGTACGCGGCTGATTGGCAGAGCCGGCCGCCTGAGCGTACGCAGCTTCAACCTTGAGCGGCCATTCCCCTGAGTTCTGGACTAGCCATAGGAAATCACGTTTCAAGCATTTGGGAAGCAGCTCCGACTGCCCTGGTTATTATTCTCACCATCCGGTTGGCGGTTCGGCGCTAGTAGGTGGGCGGCGTGATCGCGCTGAGGATTTCGCTCTGCCCGTCATCGACGTTGCGAAAGCGGTGAGGCAGCCGGCTCTCGAAATAGTATCCGTCACCCGGCTCCAGCACTCGTTTCTGATCTCCAACCGTGACCTCCACCTTCCCCGACAGCACCATGCCAGCCTCCTGCGCGGCGTGTGAAAACTCCTCGCCTGTGTCAGCGCCGGGCGCATAGCGCTCGTGCAACATCAGCAACTGTCGGTTTGGGTGATCCAGTCCGATGACGCGATATGAAATTGTATCGACCTTTCCAATCTCGGTCAGGTCAACAGACGCGTAGAATGGAGAGTATGGAAGGGTCGACTGCAAATCGGAGAAGAAGCCAGGCATTGTCGTGCCCAGGGCTTCGAGCACCGCGCTGAGCGTGTCAACCGAGGGACTCATGCGATCTCGTTCGATAAGGGAAATTGTTGAATGAGATATCCCTGAACGGGCGGCCAGTTCCCGAGCACTCAAATTGCGTCGACGGCGCAACTCATGCAGCTTGCTCCCGATCTTGGGCATGTGACAGCTCTCCCCGTATCATTCAACCAGGCCCACAATGACACCATCCATGTCGAAGGGAGGACCAGATGCAACATATAGGCTAAACACTGGTGAATATACTGAACGGGCGAGCGACTGGCGATTGCCGGGCCGCCGAGCTTCCACGATGCTGGCGTGGATTATCCCGATTTTAGGAGATTTTGATGACGCCGCGTCTTGAAGCGTTGAAAGGCAAATTTGTCCAGCTCAAGCGACCGACCAGGGACGCCGTCTCCGATACAGCGCAGGTCGAAACAACCGTAAAGGAGATCATCGCAAATGTCCGCAAGCGAGGTGACGCGGCGGTTCGCGAATACTCCCGTTTCTTCGACAAGGCTGACGTCGCAAACTTCGAGGTCACCGAGGAAGAGAAGCTGAAGGCTGTTGCCGATCTTGATCCGCAGACCCGCGAGGACACCGAGTTCGCTATTGCCAATGTCCGTCGCTTCGCCGAGGCGCAACTTGGCACTATTTTGCCCCTCGAAATCGAGAGCCTTCCCGGCCTTCACCTCGGCCATCGTGTAATCCCGATTGAAACGGTTGGTTGCTACGTACCGGGCGGTCGTTACCCGCTTCTTTCGGCGCCGGTGATGACCATCGTACCGGCAAAGGTCGCTGGCTGCGACCAGGTCATCGCTTGCCTTCCGCCAAATGCTCACCCTGCAATGATCGCTGGCTGCCATCTCGCGGGCGCTGATCGCATCTTCCGCGTCGGCGGCGCGCAAGCAATCGCCGCCATGGCATATGGCACCGAGACGATCCCGGCTGTCGACAAGATCGTCGGGCCCGGCAATGCCTTCGTCAACGAAGCAAAGCGTCAGGTGTTCGGCCAGGTCGGTATCGACCAGCTTGCCGGTCCCAGCGAAATATTCGTTGTTGCTGACGAAACGGCCAATGCAGTAACGATCGCAACGGACCTGCTCGCCCAGGCCGAGCACGACGTTCGCACCCGTGTTGGTGTGGTCACAACCGACCGCAAACTCGCTGAAGACATTCTCCGCGAAGTCGAGAACCAGTTGGAAACCCTGCCGACGGCACCGGTGGCAGCGGTCGCGTGGAAGGACTACGGCGAGATCACCGTTGTTGAGGACGAAGAGGCGATGATTGCCTACTCCGATCACATCGCAACGGAGCACTTGCAGGTTCACACCCGCGACCCACAGGCGACCGCGAAGAAGCTGCGCAACTACGGCTCGATTTTCATCGGGGAACTTGCCAGTGTCGTCTATTCCGACAAGTGCTGTGGCACCAACCATACCCTTCCGACGATGGGTGCAGGGCGTTACACGGGTGGCCTCTGGGTCGGTTCCTACGTGAAAATAGCCACCCATCAATGGCTGGATGAACGCGGCGTCGCCGCCGTTGCTCCCGCAGCTGTTCGCCAGAGCGCAACCGAAAAACTCGAGGGCCATCGCCGCGCCGCCGCACTTCGTCTCAGTCCAAAACAACTTGCCGCTGAGTGATCTGGTTCCCTCTAGAAGTTTGCGTGACCGATGCGATCAATGGGATTGGCTTCTCATCGAGACACTGGGCGGCAAAACCCAACGAGGAGCGCTTACTTCAAGGCACCCATAGCAAGCGGTGGGTCATTTCAGGACCCATGGGATTTCTGAATTCATTCGCGGCCCTGAACGCTGCAACTCGGTCTTAGCAGCAGACAAAAGGCTTTCGTTCGTTAAGAGGTCCAAGGCGACCGCGGCCATTGCCTTGGCTGCAAGTGCTACGCCCTTGTGTGCGGCTGGTGCCTTGCCTTGCGCAACGAGTTGCCACAAGTGGGGCGTCGTTCCGACGGCATAACACGACACACGGCATTGGACGGTGGGTACGACCCAACTAAGTGTTCCTACGTCCGTCGACGACGATGGAGGCAACCTTCCGTTCAGCGGCGAATAGATGTCGCTTGAAAGCACCTCATTCTTTTCCGGCAGCCTGTACTCCGCGTAGGAGGTCCTGATGTTCGTAGGCGACAGGGTCTTTTGACTCTCGGCCGCAAAACTTTTATGCGCTTCGTCAAATTGTGGCCCACCAAGTGCGGCAGGTTCCGATGCGTAGCCATTTCGAGCGGAGCATTCCCAACAAGATTGGCTTCCCCCGAAAGCTGCTTGAACGCCATTGCGGCCTCGGTCATTAGCGCAGCGCCTTGCGCGATCTTTCGAAGCAGTAAGCGACTATAGTCGATGGTATACCTTGGCGCGCGCAAGGCAGCAACTACGCTAGATAATCGGTCAGTATTGTGTCTCCTTATCTAAGGGCCACAATGGTCGTCGGATCTGCTTATAGTCATAGCGGGTCAGGTCTTGGCTCATCAGGCCAGGGCTATCCGCTAGATAATCACGCTTGATTATGCCGGCGAAGCCGTCCCTCCACTTGTTGGTCGATTTAATTCCCACGATCTTGAAGCGCGATACATCGATCCCATGCATCAAAAATATCTCAGGATCGTACACCTGATGGCGCTCGGAAACGACGATGATCTCGATGCCACCTACTTGTAGCCGCACGGTCGGCCCTACATTCATCGACCGTCCTCTTTCTTCAGCGGACATACGGATGAAGCGGCCATCAGTTAGGGCTTTTACATATGCGTTTGCCTCGATGGGCGCACCATGCATTTCATCGGTCTTACCGCCGAGGGTTATCTGGATCGTCTTACCGACACCTGCCTGGTGCGACTGTCTGACAACCGCTGGATCGCAAACGGCAGCGTAGCAAGCCTCTCGCAGATCCGCCTCAAGCATAGCGCGCAAGAGATATGTCCCATCGCCAGGGCATCCTCCCCCCGGATTATCTGCCCCGTCGAGTACAGCCACAGGCCAGTCGCCCGATGATAAAGCGATTTCGATGGCTGCTTCTGGGGAAAACGATTGTGCTCCAATGGTCTCTCTAGAATCCCAGACCAAACGGGCAACTTGCTTCGCGGCCACACCGGCCTTTTCCGCATTGCCATTGGCCACCACAAGTACCGATGCCCCCAAGTCCGAGTTGTCGACGTACGGGAAGCCATGAAAGAACGTGCACGAGACAATGTCGTCGTCCTTTTCACATTGTCGACAAAGATCGTTCACTGCGGCGGCAACACCATACATTGTTGTGACGGGCGCTAGTAGGAAGGGAATCTTCTCAATATACAGTTCTGGAATAACGCTGCCATCCAGCAATCTAGGGATGATATTTACCGCGTCCTGACCTCTTTCGAACATATCCGTATGAGGATGGTAGCGAGTGCCAAATGCCGCGTCAACTAATTCTGATAATCTCGGGTTTAGGTTCCCATGAAGATCCAGAGTTACCACGATTTTAACTTCTTGGCCTACGAGTTGCCGAACCTTCTCACAAATGTCTACTTCAATATTGCTTACGCCATGGGCGACCCCTGCTCCATGTAGAGCCAGAGCTACCGCGTCGAGAGGAAGGGCTCTCTTGATGTGTAAAAGCAGATCGTCGACCATTTGTGCATAGGCGTCCGCATCAATGATACCCGAAGGCTCGTCATCTGCATGTAAAGTTGGCACCACTGTTGCACCTAAACTAGACGCGGCATCCAGCATTCCGCCTAGATAGGAACGCACCCCTTCGTGCTTGAGAATAAGCGCATCTCCCCGCACCACATCAAAGTCGGAAGACTTCGCGTCTTGGAGCCGAAACGTATTCGTCTCATGCTCGATGCCGCCAACTGCAAGCTTAAAGGTCATTGTGACTATAGTCCCCGTTGAAGAAGCGACCCTGAGTGGAAGGGCGTCCGCAGAGCTAGCTCGGCCATACCTCAACCCCTTCCGTTGAAGTGTCGAAGCTAAATGTCCGGACGCGTCCAGATCAAAGGTCGACGGTTATCCTTGATTGCGAAGCCGCCCGCCTCAGTTAGTTCAGCATGACGCAATGCTCGGGTTTCCAGGATACCGTTACCGAGGTGCCACCCGTATAGTAGGGTTGACCGCGGTTTTGCCGCTTGGCGATGATGGTTTCGTCACCGCAACGAATGTGGTATCGGGTCATCTCACCAAGGAAGAGCACGTTCTCGATGACGCCGGCGACGGAGTTCAGCGTCTCGGAAGACGTTGACACAGGAGTGATGTCGATATGCTCCGGACGGACAAAGAGCCAGCCATCGTCACCCTGAGACTGACCCGTCAGTTGTGCTGAGAAGGTAGAAATCCCTGCCATCGTGACCTTGCCCGCTCCGTTTTCCGCCTCATCGACGCGACAGCGGATCATGTTCGATTCTCCAACGAATGACGCGACGAAGCGGTTTTTGGGCTTACTATAAAGACTTTTGCTGTCATCTACCTGCACGAGCCGACCTTCGTTGATCACGGCTATGCGGTCGGACATTGTTAGCGCCTCGTCCTGGTCGTGAGTTACGAAGACAACCGTCATGTTGAGTTCTTTCTGAATCCGCATGATTTCGATCTTCATGTGCTCACGCAGATTCCGATCCAATGCCCCGAGCGGCTCGTCCATGAGCAGGATGCTCGGATTGAACACGATCGCTCTGGCCAAGGCGATGCGTTGCTGCTGACCACCTGATAGTTGGTTGGGATAGCGGCTGCTGTACTGATCCATCTTGACGAGTTGCAAGGCCCTTGCGAGTTTTTCCTCGACGTCTTTGCGAGGCGCCTTCCGGACTGTGAGGGGAAAGGCGACGTTTTCTGCGACCGTCATATGCGGAAAGAGCGCGTAGTTCTGGAAGACCATGCCAATCCCGCGCTCACAAGCGGGAAGATCGACGATCGACCGAGCGCCCAGGAAGATGTCCCCTGATGTCGGTGTTTCGAAGCCGGCGATCATCTTGAGGGCAGTCGTTTTGCCAGAGCCCGATGGTCCCAGGAACGTAACGAACTCCCCGGGTTGGATGTGGAGATCGAAGTCTTTCACCACATGGAGAGAGCCATAGAACTTCTGAATGTTTTTCATTTCAAGACTAGTGGACATATCTGTCTCCGATCATTCGGCCGCACTGGCCGCAGTGCGCTTTTCGTAACGCACGCGGATCAGTTGGACTGTAATTATCGATGCCGTAACGAGCACGACGATGAGAGTGGATGCTGCGCTAAGAAGCGGATCGATCTGATACTTGATATCGGCCCAGAACTTGATTGGAAGGGTCGGTGTCTGACGTCCCAGAAGGAAGAGGCCGACAAGAAGCTCGTCGAACGATGTGAGGAACGCGAGCAGGCTTGCCGTGAGAAGAGCCGGCTTCAAAATCGGAAGTGTCACAAGGCGAAGCACCTGATGCGGACGAGCGCCGTGGACTGCGGCAGCCGGTTCAAGTGAGGCGTCGAAGTTCCTCAATGCGGCGGCCATGACTACTATGACGTAGGGCACGGACAGCAACACATGTCCGATCACCAAGCCCGTGAAGGTTCCAAGGATTTTCAGACGAGCCTCGAATACATAGAGAGACGTTGCGATGATTACGACCGGGACCATAAGAGGAGACAGTGAGACCAGGAAGAGCATCTTCTTAAACATGAACTTCGTGCGCACGAGCCAGAAGGCCCCCATGGTCCCAATGATCGTAGCGACGAATGCCGCGGCGATCCCGAGTTGGATCGAGAAGAAGAAGGACTGGTGCCAGTCCGCAGCATTCGCCAGCTTCTGCCACCATTGCAGCGAGAAACCCGGGGGAGGAAACACCACGAACGGCGAAGAGCTAAATGAGAGAATCACCACGACGATCAAGGGCGCTGTGAGGAACATCAGGATCGCGACGGTGTAAGCCCAAAGCCAACCGCCATTTTTGGTGAGCAGGGGTCTTGTGACCGCATGCGTGCCTCCCTCAATAGCGGCGACGAGCGGACCAAGCATTCGCTTAGCGCGCTTAAGCAGGCGAGCCGCAGCACGAGGCTCCCTATCCGGCGAGCTCGTCTCCGACGACCAGATCATTTCGAGGGGAATGAACAAGCTCGCGACGAAGAGGATTGCGATCGTGACGAAAAGCAGGACCATGGACGAAGCATATCCGAGTTCAAAGTTCAGAAGCGTCGTCATCTGATCTACGATGAGCTGCGAAATCATCGTGTCGCTCGGTCCACCGAGGAGAGCTGGCGTGATGTAGAAGCCGATGGCGGTGATGAAAATCAGGATGCCCGCCGAAAATACGCCTGGCAGCGTCAGCGGCAGATACACACGAAGGAAGGCTTGAACGGGTTTCGCGCCAAGGATCTGGGCCGCATGCGCGTAATCGTGGTCGATACGTGCCATTGCTGAATACATCGTGAAGATGGCCATCGGCACGAAGACGTGTGTCATGCCGACTACAACCGCGAAGGTGGTGTTTAGGAGCTGGAGAGGCGCGCTGATCAGGCCAAGCCAGATCAGCGCGTTATTTATGATCCCTTCACGCCCCAGAATGATCATCCAGGCATAAGTCCGGATCAAAAAGGCTGTGAAGAGAGGGATCAGAATGAAGACGCTCAGAATGGACAGAGAGAGCGACCGAACCTTGGTCAGGAGATAGGCTACCGGGTAGCCCAGCAGAAGCGAGACCACGGTGACAATAAGACCTACGCGAAGTGTATGAAGGAGAATGTTGAAGTTCACGGCACTGGCAAATACGCGTCCGTAATGTGCGAAATTCAGCTTCGTACCTTCGAAACTTCCCCAGAAGATGTAGGACAGCGGAATGACAAGGAACCCGATCAACAAGACGAGAAGTGGAGTGGCTGCGACAATGCTGCCCATCTTCAATTTTCGGTTTGATCGTTTCATCGGGTTTTGTCTTTCGGCCAGCCCCTCAGACGCCGAAGCGACGAGATTAAAAGTTGCCACGTCCATGATGGCTTTCTCCTTCGCTGCTCGTCAAGGACGAGCAGCGTGTATCGAATTCTTCGTTATGAGATGGCGCGTCGCGCGCCGCCTCACTGCGACAGGAGAGCCACGCAACGCTCGAGTGCTACGTCCCAGTTCGTGCGTCCATCGGCATTCTTGGCGTTCCACCATTTGTAGTCCTGGTAGACCTGCTTCTTTGCGATGGAGGGAGATCCTGGAAGGATATCGAGCAGTTCTTTCGATACGAGGCTGAAAGCTTTTTCGTTGACCGGGCCGTAGGAGATAGCTTCCGAGAACGCAGCCTGTGGTTCCGGGCGAGAAACGTATGCGAGGAATTTCTGGGCGTTTTCCTTATTCGGGGAACCCTTCATGACGACCCAGAAGTCGTACTGAAGCAAGGATTGATCCCAGGAAAATTCCAACGGCGCACCTTCCTTCTTGGCGCCGAAGATGCGGCCATTGTAGGCATCGGCCATATCAACCTCGCCACTGATCAAACTCTGAGGGGCATCTGCACCGGCGACCCACCAGCGACCGACATGGGGCTTCAGTTCCGCCACTTTCGCGAATGCTCGGTCCATGTCGATAGGATAGACCTTGTCAGCGGGAACGCCGTCGCCCATAAGCGCACCTTCAAGCAAACCGCCGTCGACGATCTTTTCGCATTTGGGAAGGCTTCGCGCGCCCGGGAATTTCTTTACGTCGTAGAAATCGACCCAGTTTTTCGGTTCTTGGCCTTTCGGAAACTTCGTGGTGTTGTAGGCGACACCAACCGAATAGAGTAGCGCGCCGACACCGTTCTCGTTCTTCAGCTGCTCCGGCATTTCCGCAAGGGTGTCCTTTGCGAATAGGCTGTAGTCGATTTTCTCGACGGCGTCCTTTTCGACGAAGCCGTTGAGGGCACCGCCGGGAACAGATGTGAGGTCGGCTTCAGGCTGACCAAGCTTCACCGAAGCTAGCAATTTGGCGTGATCTTCCGGTACCAACACCACCTTGATGCCGGTGTCACGTGTGAAAGGATCGAAGAAGGCTTTCTTCTGCGCCGCTTCCCAGGTGCCGCCGCCGGAAGTGATGACGACTTCGCCTGTACCTTTAAGATTTGCAGGTACTTCGTCAGCCTTGGCGGTTGCCGACAGGGCAGCAAGCAACAAAACTGCGGTGAGTGATTGAGTAATCGTTGTGGTTTTCATTTTTATTCCCCTTTGTGAAGTAGCTCTGGTCTATATTCAAACGTCAGGCCCGAGCCATGGCCTGGTCGTTGTCTGGCTTTACGGTGTTCGGATGTCTCCCTGACGCTGGCTCGCTGCTCGTTCTTCCACAGCGACCGCGAGCACCGGCGACCCCTTCGGAATGGAGGGGTGCGTCATGCGCCACAGCAAGAATCCAGTTTCGGGCGCGGCAATCTCCGCGACGGTTTCCCCAAACAGATCGCAGATATTTCCGAGCCGCTGATCTTTATGAATTCGGTCGCCAGGCTCTACGTCCGAGTGAAACTCCCCGTCTGTCGGACAAGCCACCCAGATATAGTCGTCACAAGGAACCCGTGCTCGTTGGAATTCGGTTGACGGCGTGTCGAGTATTCCTAGAGCCCGTGCGACATTAAGGACGCCGTCGACATGAAATTGTGCCGAGGTCTCGTCAACTAATCCATTCGCGCCGGCCTCCGACATGATTGCGAGCCTGTCCTTCGAGGCAAATCCTGTCGGCGGGCGGCCCGGCTTCGACATATGAGCAACGGGGAGCCCGACGACGAGTTCGGCGTCGAAGCACATCGCCATCCGTCTTGCACGTTCGTCCAGGACCGGGTCCTCCGTGTGCTGGAAGATGGTGAACTTGGAAACGTTTTCTCGAAGATCACCTCCGTGCATGTCTACGTAGCAGTCCGCACCCACGCACCACTCGTTCATTATTGCGTCACAGAGGATCTCAGAAAACGAGCCATTGGGGTCGCCTGGGAACGAGAAATTGATGTTTTTTCCATCAAGGGGACAGACGTATTCGCTGTATTTGTACAGTGCGGGCTGGTTCACAAGCGGGATAATCGAAACCGATCCCTGAATTTTTCGGGGATCGAACAGCTTCTGAAGGCGAACAGCAGCCTCGATAGCGGCGACCTCATTCACATGAACGCCTGCCGAGATACAAAGCCTCGGCCCATCACGATCGCCACGGATCTCGCACAGAGGCCACATGTATCCTGAAAGACGAGAGTCGGCGAAGGAGAAGTGGCCTCGGAAGATGCCAGGCTCTCCATAAGCAACGCTGTTCGATGATGCAGTTATCTTCATTGTCGTAGCACTCGTGGTTTCCGATGCTTGGTCCTATTGCGATAGCATCTCTACACAACGGCTCATTGCGTCGTCGTAGTTCGTCCGGCCATCGGGACGCATCTCAGCCCACCATTTGTAGTTTTCGAAGATTTGCTTGTCGGCGATTTCCGGCGCTCCGGGGAGATCCGCAGCGATTTCCTTCGGAAGAAGACCGAAAGCTTCCTTGTTGACAGGCCCGTAGCGCATGGCCAGCGCGAACTGCGACTGAGGTACAGGCCGCGAGATATAGGCCAGAAACTTGTTTGCATTTTCTTTGTTCGGCGAGCCTTTCATAATGACCCAGTAATCATACTGAAGAAGCGACTGGTTCCATGTGAAGGCGATGGGCGCACCTTCCTGCTTGGCAATGGCAATGCGGCCGTTGAAGGAAACTGCCATATCGGCGTCTCCGGAGATGAGGCTCTGCGGAGCTTCCGCTCCACCGGACCACCAACGTCCCACGTTGGGCCTAAACTGCTTGATTTTCGCGAAGCCGCGATCGACGTCGAGTGGATACAGATTCGCCGGCGAAACTCCGTCTCCGAGCAGAGCGCCTGCCAGAAGACCGCCCGCGAGTATACGTTCACACTTCGGGAGCGCTCGCTTCCCCGGAAAGTCCTTCACATCGTAGAAATCGACCCAGTTGTCCGGATGCCTCCCATCGGCAGCGAATTTGTTGGTATTGAAGGCGATAACGGCGGAATAGAGCAGGGCTCCGACGCCGTTCTTGTCCACGAGTTGCTCGGGCATTGCTGCGAGAGTTTCTTTCGCGAAGAAGCTGTAGTCCATCGGCTCAACGGCGTCCTTCGAGATCCAGCCGGGAAACTCGCCGCCGGAAACGGACGTCAGATCCGCATCCGGCTGACCGACTTTTACTGATGCAAGCAGCTTTCCGGGATTGGAGGGAACGACCACGATCTTGATTCCCGTATCCTTGGTGAACGGGTCGAAGAACGCCTTTCGAAGCGCCGCCTCGTAGCTTCCACCGTCGACTGCCACAACGACCTCTCCGGAACCCTTCAAGTTTTCCGGAATGTCTTCGGCGCGGACTGCAGAGACTTGTGTTACGGCCATCGCCGCGAAGCTAAGTGCCAGGCTGATAGTTCTAGTTGTCATCGCATCCCCCTTTTGGTTGTCTGAAGAAACGGCCCAGCGGCTTATGCCATGTCCAGCGCAGGTGTGTTGCGGTTGCTCCCTTCAATGAAACCGTGGCAGCAGAAAGCGACAGGACCGGTCATGATCACCATGTTGTTTTCGACAAGCTCGATCTGAAGTTCGCCCGCGGGAAGGTGTACCGTGACCTTCGGAGAATTCACGAGACCGCGCATCTTCGCAGCATAGACGGCAACGCAAGCCCCGGTCCCGCATGCTTTGGTGAGAATGCCGGGACGCTCCCACACGGCGAGGCGTATGGTTTGGGAGTCGACGATCTGGGCCACGCCAACGTTGACGCCTTCCGGGAAAAGCGGATCGTTCTGCACGGCCGGGGCATAGGTCGGAATGTCGTCGACGACGAGTTGATCGACGAAGAACACAGCATGCGGATTGCCGATGTTCAGCGCGACCCCATCGGAAAGAGGTCCGCTTGTCAAAAGGACATGGCGGGTATCGATCTCGCGGCTCAACGGGATTTGCTGCCAGTCCAGGCTAATCGGCCCCAATTTGACGCTGATCTGCCGAAGACCTGCTCCGTAGCATTGCAGCACCCCGGACTTGGTCTCGATCAGTACTTCCTCAGTCCCCGTCTCCTCAAGCAACAAGTAAGCCATACAGCGTGTAGCATTCCCACACGCACCGACTTCCTTGCCGTCGATGTTGAAAATCCTCATCTGCGCGTAAGCGCCTGCCCTTCGTCCCTCGTCGGAGGCTCGTTCGATCGTGAGCAGTTGTTCGCCGCCAGCTCCGACGTTTGTACTGCAAATCCTGACGATGTCGGCGACGTCAAACGGCTTTGCGACCGCACGCCGATCGACAATCACGAAATAGTTTTCCAACCCGTGCATCTTCACGAATGACCAAAGCGTCGGCGCATCCACGCATGGGGTTTGCGAGAGGAATTGGATGTGGTTCATATCGCGACCGCTTTCAAAGTGCTGTTGCTGCGTCAGCGTAGGTATTGGATGCCTGCCAAGGCCTCTCCACCTCGAGGGTGAGGAGGTCCTCGATCGTCTGGCGACGCCGAATGACCCGGAACCGGACGCCATCGACAAGGACTTCGGCGATCAGATCTCTTGAATTATAGGTAGAAGCCATCGATGCCCCGTAGGCGCCTGCGCACCCGAATGCGAGGCGAGCCCCTGCACGAAGCTTGGGTAGGCCTTCATAGCTTCCGAACACATCGGAAGTTTCGCAGACAGGACCGACCAACTGATACGTTGAAGAGTCGCCGCCCTTGATATCTTGTAGCGGGAGTACCGGATGGACGGCGCTATAGAGCGAGGGTCGCATGAGATCGTTCATGGCGGCATCAACGATGACGGTCGCCATATTGCCAGTATTCTTCACATATAGTACTTCGGTGACCAGCAAGCCCGCTGGTCCGACAAGCCACCGGCCGGGTTCGACGGTGAGTTCGCAATCAATGCCATTGAACGCTTCCTCGATAATCTTCGCGTACGCACCGACATCAGGCCCGGCTCCGAATTCGTAGGAGATTCCCAAGCCACCTCCCAGGTCGAGGCGCCGTACCTGGTGACCGCGAGACCGCAATGTCTTAACAAGGTCAGCGAGCCGTTCGTATGCTGCCCGGTAAGGCGACAGATCCAGGAGCTGTGACCCAATGTGCACGGCAAGACCAGCCACATCGAGTTCGGGCGAAGCTTCGGCCCTCGTGTACAGTTCTGGGATTTCCTCAAGGGCAATTCCAAACTTGTCGCCTTTCTTGCCAGTGCTGATTTTCGCGTGGGTCTTTGCATCGACGTCAGGATTTACCCGGAAGACGATAGGCGCCCTACGACCGAGCAATCGAGCGATGTCGCGGATAACATCGAGCTCGGCGGGCGATTCGACATTGATCTGATGGATGCCAACCTCCAAGGCGCGGGAGATCTCCGCTCGGGTCTTGCCAACACCGGAAAAAACAATCCTAGACGGCTGAACGCCGGCGGCGAGCGCCCTCTCCAACTCGCCCCCCGATACGATGTCCATGCCGCAACCTAGATCCGAGAGCAGTCGCAGCACGGAAACGTTGCTGTTCGCTTTGACGGCAAAACAGATCGAAGCTCGCGACGATCCGAGTTTGTCGGCCAGCAGTCTGTAGGCGTGGGTGATCGTAGAGGCGCTGTAGCAGTAGAACGGGGTTGGAATTGCATCTGCGATTTCGCCAACCGATATCTCTTCGATAAACAGTTGACCATTCTCATAAGAGAAGCTGCCGTGGTGGAGCGCTGGCGATCGTGCCGCGCGTTCATTTCCGTCCAGGAGTGTCATCTGCATCTCGCATCGTTAGCTGCCCTTGGTCTGATCTTTGCAGATGACAAAACCACGACAAAATACTAATTTGACCGCCTCTCATTCATTCTTGATATATGTGAGGTCGGGTTCATGCGGCTCAGTCAGCGTCAGATTGAAATTTTCAATGCTGTGATGATTTACAAGAGCGCTACCGCGGCTGCAGAGGCGCTCGGCACCTCCCAGCCGACGGTAAGCCGAGAGCTACGGGAGCTCGAATCCTATCTCGGCTTTGAACTCTTCAATCGGTTCGGCAAGCGCCTTTCTCCGACCAAACAAGCACTGCTTCTTCACTCCGCCGTAAGCCGCTCTTTCGTAGGTATGCAGGAAATTAGCCGCGTGGCGTTGGCTATAAAGCAACACAACGCGGCTCAGTTGAGGATCGCGAGCCTTCCCGCCTACGCTGAGGCGTTCCTACCAATGGTCGTACAACGATTCCTGAATAATAAATCGCAAGTCCATCTGTCGATACATTCCCTCGAGGAAGTGCAATTGCGGCACGACATCACCACCCAGATGTTCGATATAGGTTTGACGGAAGGCAGCCTTGAAACTGACGATGCGACAACGGAAACCATCGATGTTGGTGAAGTCGTATGCGTGCTTCCTTGCAACCATCCCCTCACGTCCAAGAGCGTGTTGGAGCCGAAGGATTTCCAAGGTGCTGATTTCGTCTACTTCACTCAGGAGGATCCATACCGCCGTAAGATTGATCTGATCTTCGAGGCCGAGGGCATCTCTCGGAGATATTGCGTGGAAGCAACGACGGCAACGGGTGTCTGCTCGATGGTCGCTTCCGGAGTTGGCGTCTCCATCGTCAATCCTTTGACAGCTTCGCACTATGCCGCGAAAGGCGTTGCTTTACGTCGCTTTAGTGTGCTTGTTCCGTACCAGTTGAACCTGTGGCGACCGGCCAAGACCTTGAGATCCACTCACGCCGACCTTTTTGTGAATGTGATGCGGCAGGTTGCGAACGAAGTCGTTGAGAAATTGCGGTCCCTCTGATCTTCAGTGTTTCGGACGAGATCTCGCCCGCTTGATATGCGCTTTTAACCCACCGAAGAGAAGGACGATGGTCCTGCGTGGTGCGCGCTCCGGCAAGACGGCGATCGGCGACGGATCTCGAGCTCGCCATAGGAACCGAAGACAAAGGGGCCCGTCGCAAAGTTTTGCTGTTGATGTCTGAAAGAGCGCCAAAGATTTCCCGCGAGATT
Source organism: Mesorhizobium sp. M8A.F.Ca.ET.208.01.1.1 (assembly GCF_004791315.1). Taxonomy (NCBI): domain Bacteria; kingdom Pseudomonadati; phylum Pseudomonadota; class Alphaproteobacteria; order Hyphomicrobiales; family Phyllobacteriaceae; genus Mesorhizobium; species Mesorhizobium sp. M8A.F.Ca.ET.208.01.1.1. Next base: position 588,192 of record NZ_SRUT01000001.1, on the reverse strand, counting down.
TTTGATGAGGATTTCAAATGGCGCCATTTTTAGGGTGAAGTGATTTCGTGGGCTGTTCGCTGGTATTGCCAGCGCAACCGTCTTTCCATCTCCGGCGCGTATTTCCGCGCCAAGCGATAAATCGTGGAATGATCAACGGGCACGCCGCGCTCACCCAACCTCTGCTAAGATCACGGTAGCTGACGCCATAGCGGCATAGTCTTCGGAGGGCTCCCTACATTTTGTCGACCACCTGACCAGCTTTCGGGAAGGACCCCTATAATATAGTCTCCCTCGCGCAGCTCGTAATCCAGTCAGAAAAAATAATGACATTTTTGTTGCGCTGATTTACCGGTGTGACAAGATAGTAATTGTTGCTTGTGACCATACTGATCTTGGATATCTCTATTATAGATCCTGACCGCAATTCCTCTTCAACTAAGTAACTTGGTATCAATCCGGCTCCGAGCGACGCTTTGGCTGCCGAGATAACCATCGAAAACTGATCAAAATACTTCCCAGCCAGACTATGGTTATCCACCAGGCCAGCCTGCTCGAAATAGTTCTTCCAGGCGATAGGGCGTGTCGACAGATGCAGCAAGGGCGACCGCGCAAGGTCGGAGATGTCTTCAATCCCATGCATGTGCTTAAAAGCGGGAGAGGCGACTGGTACGAGGCTCTCTGAGCATAGGGGTTTCATATCGGTGTCCGGCCAATCCGCGACCCCAAAATGAATTGCTAGATCGAACCGTTCCCGGGTCATATCGAATGGCTCCAGTCGCGTGAACAGACTGAGCTCGACCCCACTGTGTCTTGCAAAAAAATCGGGTAGTCGGGGTATCAACCAGCTATTGGCAAAAGCCGGTAATGTCGCAATGCGCAAAGCGGCCCCCATCCCGCCTGCCGAAATGGCCCGCATTACAGTCCGTTGGATATTTTCAAGATCGACGCAAAGTTCAGTCGCCAAGCTACGCCCTGCATCGGTTAACACGACATGTCGACCAACCCTCCTAAAAAGCTTCGTTCCGATGGTAAGCTCAAGTTCCTTGACCTGCCTGCTGATGGCGCTTTGAGTCAGGTGCAGTTCTTCTGCCGCTAGTGTGAAGCTCTCATGGCGCGCCGCTGCCTCAAAGCTAGTCAAAGCTGAGCTTGAAGGGAGAAAACGGCGCGGGAACCGGGACATACTTCTCGCTCTCAACCAAGATGTAAACCCGCTTGGCAACGATGGACGCCCACCAGTTGGCCATTCGTGGAGCACCCAGTCAACAAGGAGATTCCCTTCTTAGATGATGAAAACTCACGAATCGATGAGAAATCGCTGTTTGTAATGTCCGCGGCTTACGTCGTCTATTCATCGACAGTCTGAGGCGCTCGGATCAGCACCAGATTTGCCGCGCCACACCAAAACGAAAAGGTTGGGTATCGCTATGGCCATCGCGGAGAAATACGAGCTCTCGTCAAGGGAGCAGGCCTTCTTGGCCGAAGTCTCGAATGGCAAATACGATCGCGAGATCATCACCGGTCTCAAGAAGTTTTTTGACGGCTCCGTGCCCCAGGACATGCAGGGTTTCTATTCGCAGGAGGAACTGGAGGCGATCAAAGAACTCGAAGGAACTCCGCGCGATTTACAAGCTCGCATGCCGGTGAAAATAACGCGCCACTATTTTGAGCAGGCCAAAAATTCAAAGGCGATCCAGACACTGGTAAAAGCCAGTCCAAAGGAGACCTACGATCTGGATGGAGCATCCGATCCGGGAAAGCAGATGTCCTACAGCCCGGTCGAAGGGCTGATACACAAATACGAACTTGGATTGATCTACGTCGCGGCGACTTGCTCAGCCCACTGTCGGTTTTGCTACCGAGAAGAGCTCATCGCCAAGAAAGAAGTCGAGCGACCCGATGGCACCGTCGCGCCCAAAGGACTCGCCCAAATTCCCGAGATTGTTGCATATATTCGCGAACATAACCGCTTGGTAGATGAGAACGGCGGTCGTCATCCGACCACAAATCGAGAACGCCTGCGCGAGATCCTGATGTCTGGCGGCGATCCGATGGTGCTTGGAAACAAAAACATCGCACAGTGGCTGGCAGCCTTGTCGGAAGCCGGTATTGAGAACATCAGAATCGGAACAAAGGAACTAGCTTTCTATCCTGAGCGTTTCGACGCAACGTTTTTTGCAATGCTGGATTCATTCCACAAGTCATATCCGCGAGCCAGTCTTCGTATGATGGTTCATTTCAACCATCCCGATGAATTTCTGGCCAAGAATCCCGATGGCAGCTACATCCCCGATGCCCACGCGGGTTTCAGATGGCTGCCGCCCACCCTCGCTGCGGTCCAGGCACTGCGAAGCCGTCACTGGATCAACATCGACAATCAGTCACCGATCATTTCCGGTATAAATGACGATCCTGATGCGCTGCGGATAATGCAACGCGAACTCAAGCGGAACGGCGTCGAGAACCACTACTTCTTCTGCGGGAGAGACATCGTGGGACACAAGGCATTCAATGTGCCGATTGAGCGAGCCTGGCAGATTTTGAATGAATCCCAGAAAGGGCTTTCCGGCGTGGAGACACATGCGCGTCTCTCCATCACACACTATAAGGGCAAGACCGAGGTCTCCGCAGTGACGAACGAACCCTTCCCGGGCGTGAAGGGCGGCGAGAACGGAGTAGTGATTTTCAAGCTGCTGCGTTCGGCAGCCGATGCTCGAGATCGCTGCAAGGTGACCATCGTTGGTCGCAACCCGGACGCGATCTGGTTCGGCGGTTATGACGATCGGGTCATAATGGACGAGGCCGAGCTCTATTCAATGTATAACATTAAGCCTTTGGCGCTCCTGGCCGCCGAATAATCCGTTGGCCGCTGAAAATACGCGTCGAACTTAATCCCGGTGTGAAGATGACATACGTCGTTACCGACAACTGTATCCAGTGCAAGTTCACCGATTGCGTTTCCGTCTGCCCTGTCGACTGCTTTTATGAAGGTCCAAATTTCCTGGTGATCCATCCGGGTGAATGCATCGATTGCGACGCGTGCGTCGCGGCATGTCCAGCCGAAGCGATATACAACGAAGACAGGTTGCCAATTGAAAAGAAGCATTTTCTTGAAATCAACGAAGAGTTGTCGCTGGTCTGGCCGCAGATAACGGCAAGGAAGGACCCATTGCCCGATGCTGAGCAATGGTTAGGAATCGCTGGCAAGTTGGAAAACCTCGTTAAATTGGCGCGGCACGACTGATCATGAATAATATGTCGAAAAGCGCCGCGTTGTATGAACGCGCCAAAACAGTCATGCCCGGTGGCTGCAGCCGCAATACGATCCTTCGCAAGCCTCACCCGATCTATGTGGCAAAGGCCCAGGGATGCCACGTCACCGACATCGAAGGCGTCGAACGGATTGATTTTGCGAACAACGTGGCTTCGCTCATTCACGGGCATGCACACCCCGACATCACAAGGGCTGTTATCGAACAGATCGGCAGAGGGACAGCCTTTACTGTGGGGACGGAAGTTGAGGTGGTATTTGCCGAGCAGATGGTGTCACGCAACTCAAGCTTCGAGAAGATACGCTTCGTCAACTCTGGCACTGAAGCGGTAATGAGTTGCATCAAGGCCGCTAGAGCTTTTACCGATCGCCCTAAGATCGCTAAGGTCGAAGGCGCATACCACGGCTTATATGATTACGCGGAAGTCAGTCAGACTGCGAGGCCATCAAACTGGGGAAGCTTGGAATCACCCACCAGCGTACCGGTGTCACGCGGAACCCCAGAGTCGGCATTGAGCGAGGTCGTGGTCATACCGTTCAACGAGTTGGACCGTGCAATAGCCATCCTGGATCTGCACAAGGCTGATCTAGCCGCTATTGTGATCGATCTGCTTCCACATCGCATCGGTGTCATCCAGGCCACCCAGGAGTTCGTCCTGGGTCTTAGCAAATGGGCCACCAAGAACGGCGCACTTCTAATCGTGGACGAGGTGATCACCTTCCGCACAAATTTCGATGGCGCCCAAGGTTCATATGCAATCAAGCCTGACTTGACCGCGATGGGAAAAATGATCGGAGGTGGGTTTCCTGTCGGTGCATTGGCCGGTCGAGCTGACGTCATGGACGTCATGAACCCATTGAACGGCCCAGCTCCATTTCCACACTCTGGCACGTTTAGCGCCAACCCTATCACAATGACCGCGGGCTTGGTCGCGATGCAGATGTTCGATCGGGACGCCGTTGCAAGCTTGAACAGCCTGGCTGACCGAGCCCGAGCAGGGATCGCAGAAGCTATCAAGATTGCTGATGTGCCTGCGTGCGTTACCGGAGCAGGTTCCATGTTCCGCATACATCTAAAAGGGACCGCGCCAACCAGCTATCGGAGCGCCTTCGCAGGACCTAAGGAACAGAACTGTATCTCAGCGCTGCTCGACCACTTCTTCTCCAATGGCTTGCTCATGATCGAGACATGTTCGGGCCTTTTATCCACCCCGATGACTGAGGCCGAGATCGATCGGTTGTCAGAAGTAGTATTGGACGGCTTGCGCCTTGTCAGGCCGATGCTCGATGACATACAGGTTGCTTAAACAAGGGTCGCGATCGAGCGGCAGGCCTGATCGCGTGACATGAGGTTCATCTCAGCCGGCCAGTCCTTCAGGCTGGAGCGAGACTAGGTTCGCTTTGCGTCACATGTTCAGGGATGTGTTGCAACACAGTCAACGACGGATGACGGCCTGCCGAAAACTGATCGAAGCTGCGGCCACCAAGCGACAAGCAGCGGTCGACCGTGGCGCCGGCGGCATTCGAACGCGTCGAAAAGGCTCGCAACAATTACCCAAGTGGCGAAGGACGCCGTGGGCAACCTTGCTCAGCGCGGCGGTGGACGCGGCGCGTGCACGTACGACCGTCGGCGAGATTTCGGACGCCATGCGTGCCGCTTTCGGTGACCATTGCGCAACGCCAGAAGTGGGGCACTCTATGGCAAGCCTGTGGCGACGACCCGAGATGACAGTGCTGGCGGGTCGGCTTGCCAAATACGCCAAGAGGTCAGGGATCAAGCCAAAGGTAATGGTCGCAAAGCTCGGTCAGGACGGCCACGCCCGTGGCGCCAAAGTCATCGCCTCCGCCATCGGCGACATTGGCTTCGACGTCCTATTCGGCCTACTGTTCCAGACGCCGCAGAAAGCCGCCGAAACAGCGATTGAAACAAGGTTGCCGTTTGTACTCTGCGGTCGAGTAGAGGTGGCAACGGAGATCGGCGATGGCCTCTTCAAACTTGCGGTGCCAGTGAGCCTGTAAAAGTCCGTACCGGAAATCGTCTTCACATTGTTGGAAACACTTGTGCGGCACCTAGCCCCGCTGATGGCCGCGCTCCGCTAAGGCGGGGGGCGCCGACAGCCCCGCCTATATGGCACCCATGGTATCCGTTTCTCCGACGCCTGCGTTCAACGTCTTTCGCGGTCGCGAATATCACAGCATGTATGTCCATGCGGAAGCGTTAGGTACTGGGCTCGGGCGATTGAACCAGTGATCCAAAACCAACTACTCAAAACGTTGAAAAGGCTGCCGCGATAAGCAACGTAAAGCACGGCGGCACGGCCTCAATCGTGCTGCCGAAGGAGGCAGTAATGGCAGATAGCAAATTCCTTACGCCGGAAGAGGTGGCTGAGCGTTATCGTGGCGGCGTTTCAGTCGGGACCCTGCGAAATTGGCGCGCGATGCGTCTGGGCCCTTCTTTCGTTAAGGTTGGCAAGGCCGTCCTATATCCGGTCGATGATCTTGATGCGTGGGACGAAAGGAATAGAGTGCAGTGCAGTGCATCCAAACGACTCATTGAGCGGCTGGGTGATCAGGCGTGATGATCACGAACGGGCACGGTCAACAGATCCCAATTACCGGCACCATTCGCAGTCGCATTTGGATTTATCCGTTCAAAATCAATACATTGCGCGTTTTGTCGGCGTGGTCCACAACCACCCTTCCGGCGATCCGACGCCGTCACGCGCCGATATCGAGATGACGAAAGAGATCATCGAAGGGGCCAAGCGGCTGGGCATCTCAGTCCACGACCACATCATCATCGGGCGAAAAGGCTATTCCAGCATGAAGGGCCTGCTGCTGATCTAGACGGCGGGACTGGCGCCAGGCCAAGGGCAAGAGCCGGGATTTTTCAATCAACATAGTCGGCTCTAGAATTGCGACCCCAAAATAAGCTATAATGGGCCAGGTATTTCCCTGGACGGCTTCGCGCCTCTTGGAATGCCTGGAGGAACGGGACATGGCCGTAGCGCTTGTACTCGTTTTGATCGTCGTGGGCTCAGTGTTGTTTCACCTGCTGAGCCCATGGTGGTGGACGCCGATTGCCTCGAACTGGGCCTATATCGACAATACCATCATCATCACCTTCTGGATCACCGGCATCGTGTTCGCCGCAGTGGTTCTATTCATGGCCTATTGCGTCTTCCGTTTCCGTCATCGGGAAGGCAACCGGGCTGCCTACGAACCTGAAAACAAGCGGCTCGAATCGTGGCTGACGATCGTCACCGCGGTCGGGGTCACTGCGTTGCTGGTTCCCGGCCTGTTCGTCTGGAGCCGGTTTGTCAACGTCCCAAGCGACGCAACCGACGTCGAAGTCGTCGGCCAGCAGTGGCAGTGGAGTTTCCGTCTGCCCGGCAAGGACGGCAAGCTTGGCACATCCGACACCCGCGACGTCTCCGCCGACAATCCGCTGGGCGTGATCGGCGGCGATCCCAATGGTCAGGACGATGTCGTGGTCGAAGCGGCCGATCTGCATCTGCCGGTCGGCAAGCCGGTCAAGATGCTGCTCCGCTCCATCGACGTGCTTCATGATTTCTATATCCCGGAATTCCGCGCCAAGATGGACATGATCCCGGGCTCGGTCACCTATTTCTGGTTCACTCCGACCAGGACCGGGACCTTTCAGGTCTTGTGCGCCGAACTCTGCGGCCAAGGGCATCCCTTGATGCATGGCGTGGTCGTGGTCGACACGCAGCAGGACTACGTGGCCTGGCTTGGCCAGCAGCAGACTTTCGCGCAGTTGTCGGCGCCACTGCAAACCGGTTCGGTAGAGCAGGCGCCGGGCAAGACGACGGGTTTGAAAATTGCAGCAAGGCTCGAAACGGCCGGAGCTCGCTGAGAAGGACCGGAGGTGTTCCTATGGTCGACATCACCCCTGCGGACGGCATCCCGCCCGCCGAAGTCGCGGAAGTGGAACTCTATCATCCGCGCAGCTGGTGGACGAAATACGTTTTCTCGCAGGACGCCAAGGTCATCGCGATCCAGTATTCGGCGACAGCAACGGGCATCGGTCTGGTCGCCCTGGTGCTGTCCTGGCTGATGCGGCTGCAGCTCGGCTTCCCCGGCACGTTCGACTTCATCACTCCGGAGGCCTACTACCAGTTCATCACCATGCACGGCATGATCATGGTGATCTACCTGCTCACCGCCCTCTTCCTTGGCGGCTTTGGCAACTACCTGATCCCGTTGATGGTCGGCGCCCGCGACATGGTCTTTCCCTATGTCAACATGCTGAGCTACTGGATCTACCTGCTCGCCGTGCTGGTTCTGGTGTCGGGCTTCTTTGCGCCCGGCGGACCGACGGGGGCCGGCTGGACGCTGTACCCGCCACAAGCCATTTTGAGCGGCACACCGGGTGGCCAGGGCTGGGGCATCATCCTGATGCTCTCGTCGCTGATCCTGTTCATCATCGGCTTCACGATGGGCGGCCTGAACTATGTGGTGACGGTGCTGCAGGGCCGCACGCGCGGAATGACGATGATGCGCCTGCCGCTGACCGTCTGGGGCATCTTCACCGCGACCGTCATGGCGCTGCTTGCCTTTCCGGCGCTGTTCGTCGCCAGCGTGATGATGCTGCTCGACCGCGCGCTCGGCACCAGCTTCTTCATGCCGGCGATCTCCGAGATGGGCGAGCAATTGCCGCACAATGGCGGCAGCCCGATCCTGTTCCAGCACCTGTTCTGGTTCTTCGGCCATCCCGAGGTCTACATCGTGGCGCTGCCGGCCTTCGGCATCGTATCCGACCTGATCAGCACTCATGCCCGCAAGAACATCTTCGGCTACCGGATGATGGTCTGGGCCATCGTCGGCATCGGCGCGCTGAGCTTCGTGGTCTGGGCACACCACATGTATGTCAGCGGCATGCACCCCTATTTTGGGTTCTTTTTCGCCACCACGACACTGATCATCGCCATTCCGACGGCCATCAAGGTCTACAATTGGGTGCTGACACTGTGGCGCGGTGACATCCATCTCACCATACCCATGCTTTTTGCCCTGGCCTTCATCGTCACCTTCGTCAACGGCGGGCTGACCGGGCTGTTTCTCGGCAATGTCGTCGTCGATGTCCCGCTGTCCGACACCATGTTCGTCGTTGCCCACTTCCATATGGTCATGGGTGTCGCCCCGATCCTCGTGGTTTTTGGCGCGATCTACCATTGGTACCCGAAGGTCACCGGCCGGATGCTCAACGAGATGCTGGGCCGGTTCCATTTCTGGGTCACCTTCCTCGGCGCCTACCTGATCTTCTTTCCCATGCACTATCTCGGCCTGATGGGCGTGCCGCGGCGCTATGCCGAACTGACCGACATGACGATCATGACGGAGTCGGCCCACCACCTGAACTCGTTCATCAGCATCATGGCGTTCATCGTCGGCTTTGCCCAAATGGTGTTCCTGTTCAATCTGATCTGGAGCATCCGCCATGGCCGCGAGGCCGGCGGCAATCCGTGGCGGGCCACGACCCTCGAATGGCAGACGCCGCATACACCGCCGGCCCACGGCAATTTCGGCAAGGATCTGCCGATCGTCTACCGCTGGGCCTATGACTACAGCGTACCGGGTGCAAAGGAGGACTTCATCCCGCAGAACATGCCGGGCTCCTTCGGCCCCTCGAGGGAACCGGCATGAGCGTCATCCTGGTCTTCCTGCTCGTCATTGCCGGTTTTGCCGGATGGTGGCTTTCACACCAGAGGCTGATGGGCAAGCCATGGCTTGAGCAAGGCCTGGCCAGCGATTTTGTCGCCTTCGACAGGTCGGCGCTGCCCACCGCCAAGATCGGCCTCGGCGTCTTCCTCGCCGTTGTCGGCTGCCTGTTCGCGCTCTTCACCAGCGCCTATTTCATGCGGATGACGGTGTCGGACTGGCAGCCGCTGCCGCTGCCGCGGCTGCTCTGGTTCAACACCGGCGTGCTGATCCTGAGCAGCGTAGCCCTGCAATGCGCCTCGGTGGCGGCGCGCAGGGGCCAAGTCGACATGGTCAGGCTCGGTCTTGTCACCGCCGGGCTCACGGCGCTCGCCTTCCTGATCGGACAGCTCATGGCATGGCGGCAACTGACCGACGACGGCTATCTCCTGAGCTCCAATCCGGCCAACAGCTTTTTCTACCTGATCACCGGCATGCATGGCCTGCACATATTGGGCGGGCTTGTGGGCCTCGGCAGAACCACCGCCGGCGCCTGGAATGGAGCGCGGCCGGAGCGGCTTCGCCTCAGCGTCGAACTGTGCTCCATGTACTGGCATTTCCTGCTCTTCGTCTGGCTCGCCATCTTCGCGCTGCTGGCCGGCTGGGCCGCGACATTCGTCGACATTTGCCAACGATTGCTGACCTGAGAGGATCAAGCGGATGGCAGAGACACTGACACATATCGGCCAGACGGAACCACGGCCCACGGGCTGGCAAGGCATTGCCGCCGACTGGTCCTCAGATCAGCGTGCGTTCAAGAACGTGTCCTGGGGCAAGGCCATGATGTGGATCTTCCTGCTCAGCGACACCTTCATCTTCGGCTGCTTCCTGCTCTCCTACATGACCGCGCGCATTTCGACGCGTGTGCCGTGGCCCAATCCGAGTGAGGTTTTTGCGCTTCGCATCGGTGGCTCCGATATCCCGCTGATCCTTATTGCCATCATGACCTTCGTGCTGATCTCAAGCAGCGGAACGATGGCCATGGCGGTCAATTTCGGCTATCGCCGCGACCGCCGCAAGACGGCGATCCTCATGCTTGTAACCGCGGCACTCGGCGCGACCTTCGTCGGCATGCAAGCCTTCGAATGGACCAAGCTTATCACCGAAGGGGTGCGGCCCTGGGGCAATCCCTGGGGCGCCGCGCAATTCGGCTCATGCTTCTTCATGATCACCGGTTTCCACGGCACCCATGTGACGATCGGGGTGATCTTCCTGATCATCGTGGCCCGCAAGGTCTGGCGTGGAGACTACGACACCGGCCGGCGCGGATTCTTCACCAGCCGCACGGGCCGCTACGAGAATGTCGAGATCATGGGGCTGTACTGGCACTTCGTCGATCTGGTCTGGGTGTTCATCTTCGCATTCTTCTATCTTTGGTGAGAGGCAGATATGGCTGAAGCAACCGCAAACGGCCTGGGGCAACACGCACTTCACACTGGCCATGCACATGAAGCGCCGGCGGCCATCGTACATGCCGACTTGCATCAGGAACATCCGATCAAGCTCTATCTGGTGGTCTGGGCATGGCTGTTCATCCTCAGCAGCTGCTCCTACCTGGTCGATTATTTCGGCCTTCACGGCTATCTCAGATGGTCGCTGATCCTGATCTTCATGATCCTCAAGGCAGGGCTGATCGTCGCTGTCTTCATGCACATGGCCTGGGAACGGCTGGCGCTGGCCTATGCGATCATTCTGCCGCCGATACTGGTGCTGGTGTTCGTGACCATGATGGTCTTTGAGGCCGACTACACGCTTTTCACCCGGCTGTCGTTTTTCGGAGCCGGCCCCTGACGCGCACACCGGATTTGCCCTTGGCATTTCCGGGCAGAACCCACGGATCTCGCATGCGTGCAGCCCTCTTGCCGGCGCCTTGAAACTATCGGCCGCTGGTCCAGTTTTGCTAAAAATGGACCCGGGTTTGCCGTGCTGATCTTCGGTTCGGAAAGAACTTGCTCAAACAAGGGAGGCCAGGATGACGATCGCAAACAAATTGAAGGACTTCATCGACGGCAAGGGAATTTCCTACGACACCGTCGCTCACCATCGCACGTCGACAAGCCGGCAGGCGGCACTAGCCGCGCATGTGCCCGGCAGCATCATGGCGAAATCCGTGGTCGTTCACCACGAGCTTGGCTATACGCTGGCCGTGGTTCCGAGCACCCACAGGATCGAACTTGGCAGGTTGCAAGACGTCATGGACAAGCGTCTTGGCCTTGCTTCCGAAGACGAGGTGATTTTGCTCTTCGATGATTGCGACACTGGCGCCATCCCGCCGATCGGCGCCGCCTACGATGTGCCGGTGATCGTCGATGAAAGCCTTGGCGACGCCGCCGACGTCTACTTCGAAGGCGGCGACCATCGAACGCTGGTGCATGTCAGCGGCAAGGATTTCCGCAATCTGACCATGGGCGCATACCAGGGCCGCTTCAGTCACCCGGCCTCCTGATGGCTTCGATCAGCCCTGCACCGGCACCTCGCCGATGCAGGGAGGCGCAACGTCCTCAACTCGCCGACCCGGCTGGCGGCTCCACGACCTTGCGGTAGACATGCCAGGTGGCGTGACCGAGGATCGGCAACACGACGGCCAGCCCGACGAACACCGGCAGCGACCCGATGATCAGGGCGACGGCGACAATCAGTCCCCAGACAGCCATGGTGATCGGGTTCGCCAGCACCGCACGCACCGAGGTGTGAATGGCTTCGTAGGCGCCGACGTCGCGATCGAGCAGCAATGGGAAGGCGACAACCGTTGTGCACAAAACCACCACTGCGAAGACGAAGCCTATGGCATGCCCTAGGACAATCAGCGACCAGCCGCGTCCGGTGGCGAATATCTCATTGATGAAGCTGGATATCGATTCCGGCGGAGCCGGACCGAAGAGATATTCGTAGAAGAGTTTCGCCGTCAAAAGCCAGGTGATGAAGATTGCCAGAAGCATGATCCCGACCGCCGCGATGGCGGGGAGCGCCGGAGAATTTCTGACTTCGAATGCGTGCCGCCAGGAAGTGTCGAGCCCGGCTTCCCGTCTGCGGCTAATTTCATAGAGGCCTATCGCCGCGAACGGGCCAACCAGCGCGAAACCCGAGACCAGTGGAAACAACAACGGCAAAGCATTGGCGCCGGAAGTCCAGGCGGCGAGCACGACTCCCACCAGCGGATAGATCAGGCAGAGAAAAACGATGTGCGATGGTTTGACCATGAAATCGTCGACGCCCCGCTTGAGCGCGTCGAAAAGGTCGGAAACACCGATTTTTCGAATTCCGATATGTTCCAGCGTCTCGCTGGAACCTGCAATCACGTGAAAGCTTGCCATGACCGTTCCTCCAGACCTGGTCCGGTAAGGTCGCGGTTTCGTGGTGCTGCCGTTCTGTGTGACTGGCCACGCAAAACCGCGACCTGCACCGCAAACAACATACTCTCTTGCCGGAGACTTGTCGCGCTTTGTCAGAGGGAGACCCGCCGGTCTGGCTAGCTCCGGCGGGGTTTTTTCGATATTCTGGTACAGCGCCGCGTGCCTTTTTAGACACGCGAAGGGCGCCGTACCACGTTGATTGACGCATGGTTCCTGCTGAAGATCGATTTCGATTTTCAGGCTCATGCGCCGAGTCAAAGGTGAAGGTCATGGACGGAAGGACGCTTCTCATACTCGGCCTTGGCATAGTCGCTTTGCTGATCCTGGGATTTTGGGCAATACCATCTTGATCTCGGAGCCGATCCTGGTCTGCTCGCAGGGTCTTCAACGCAACAATTGCGGACTGGCGGTGTCGAGCCGGCGGGTGTGGCAACAACGGCGTCAACCTCCGGCTGACATGAACGCCCGTGTTGCGACGGTGTCGGCAAGCAGTGTGGCAAAGATCGCGAAAAGATAGAAAATCGAGAAGGCAAACAACGCTTTCGCAGGCTTCGTCTCCTTGTCTGCAACGACCAGAACCTTCCAGGCGTGCCAGATAAAACCCGCGCCCAATGCAGCCGACGCAATCCCATAAAACGCGCTCGCGAATCCGAGCATCCAGGGCAGCACGCCGATCGGCGCCAACAACAGTGAATAGGCGAATATCTGTTTTCTGGTCGAGGCCTGGCCGGCCACGTTCGGCATCATCGGAATGCCGGCAGCCGCGTAGTCGCCGACCTTGAACAGCGCCAGCGCCCAGAAATGCGGCGGCGTCCACAGGAAGATGATCAGAAACAGGATCAAGCTCTCAATGCCGATGGCGCCAGTCGCGGCCGCCCAGCCAATGACCGGAGGAAGGGCACCCGCCGCGCCGCCGATGACGATGTTCTGCGGCGTCGAGCGCTTCAGCCACATCGTATAGATGACGATGTAGAAGAAGATGGTGAAGGCCAGCAGCAGCGCGGCAAGCCACCCCACCAGCACGCCGAGCGTCATGACCGAAAGCGCCGAAAGCACCAGGCCGAAGCCGAGAGCTTCGCCTGGCGTGACGCGGCCCGACGGAACGGGCCGCTTTGATGTGCGAGACATCAGCGCGTCGATGTCGGCGTCGTACCACATGTTGAGGGCCCCGGCCGCCCCTGCCCCGACTGCAATCGCACCGATTGCAATCACGGCAATGACCGGATTCATCGCGCCGGGCGCCACCATCAGGCCGACGAAAGCGGTGAATACGGCCAGCGCCATCACTCGCGGCTTCAAGAGCGCGAAGAAGTCGCCCGCTGTCGCTTCCGAGAGGCGGATGCCGGTATCCTTGAGGCGGCCTTCCTGGGTCGACATATCAGCCGGTGAAAGAACAGGGTTACGGAGAGAATTGTTTCAGATAGGCAATGACGTTGGCCACGTCCGCATCGGTCTTGAGGCCGGGAAACGTCATCTTGGTCCCCTTGACCATGGCCTTGGGGTCATGAAGGTAGGTCGTCAATGTCGGTTCGTCCCATTTGACGCCGGATTTGCCGGCGGCGATCATGGCATCGGAATATTTGAAATCCGGATGCGTACCGGCGGTGCGGCCGATGACGCCATGCAGCGATGGACCGATCTTGTTCTTGTCCTCGTCCGCGATGTGGCAAACCTTGCATTTGGTGAAGACCTTCTCACCAGCCGCAGCGTCCTGAGCTTGCGATGGATTGGCGATGAAGGTTGCAACAGAGGCGACGGCGAAAAACGCGATCAAGCGCATGGCATTTCCTCCTGATCGTCAAATGTCCCTGAGACGATCTGCGCGCATGTCGGTACCATGCGCCTTGCACGGGAGAACAGATTATCCGCTTCTCCCCATATGGAATTGCGGCATCTATATACCACAGAATCTGGCTGGCAGGTAGAAGAGGTCGACCGTACGAAGGTTTGATGCATGTCGCCCAAAATTGATTACGGTTTCGGGAACAACGACATGCATGGAAGCAAAGGCCAAAAGCGCGTCAAACCGTTGCGACGCGACGCGCTTTAGGCGGTCTGCGGTGGCTCAGGGCACTTCCGTCTGACAAGTCGCGGCAATCTGGCTGACCGCCTCACCGAAGCCGGCCAGGTCGAAATCGGCCTGACCGCGCCCGGACAGCAGCCCGAAACGCCACGACAGCAGCAGGCGATTTGCCGGAACGAGGCGCTTTATGCCGTCGGCGCCATCGCGCATCAGCATCCTGGCGCGTGTGCCGACCGACCAGCTCTCGTCGAATTTGCTGTCCCTGTCGATCGTGACCGACATGGTGATTTTCCGGCTGGCGGAGACCGCGTCGTTCAACTGCAGCCATTCGGTCCAGGCGGGCTCGCCGTCCGCCCGGCAGGCAATTGTCAGCACCGGGCTGTAGCTCAGCGCGCCGCCCCCGGTGATCAACTTGTTAGTGGCATAGAGAGAGGCGGTGACGAGGCCGTCATTGCCGGTATCGAAACGCCAATTGTCCGTGCCGGCCCCGGCAGCGCCGCAGGCCAAGGCCAGGAAAAACACGGTGGCGGCAGCGCGCCTCAGTTCCACGAACACCCGCAACGACATTGCCAACTACCTCTGGTCTTCCAACCAACCAGATAATGATCAAGGCTTCGCACCGCCACCGGTGCCCACCAGGAACGAATCCGATGTTGCAATTTCGCAACGAAAAAGGCCGCCCGGAGGCGGCCTTTCGGAATTCGTTGGAATGTCCGGTCTATTCGGCGTCCTTGGCCGCCTTTTTCTTCGGTGCGGCCTTCTTCTTCGGCTCTTCCGCGTCGTCGGCTTTCTTGTCGTCAGCCTTCTTCGCGGCGGCCTTCTTGGCCGGCTTCGCCTTGGTCGCGGTTTCGGCCTCCTCGTCGTCGGCCATCAGCTCTTCCTTGCTGACCTTGACGTCGGTGACCGAGATCTGCTCGAGCAGGTGGTCGACAACCTTCTCCTCGAACATCGGCGCCCTGAGCGCGTTGAGCGCCTCGGGGTTGCCGCGATAGAACTCGAAAGCTTCCTGCTGCTGGTTGGCCGGGAAGCGACGAACCTGCTCGAACAGGCCGCGCTGCAGTTCCTCATCCGACACGGTGACGCCGGCCTTCTCGCCGATCTCGGCCAGCACCAGGCCAAGGCGCACGCGGCGCTCGGCCAGACGCATGTACTCGGCGCGCGCCTCTTCCTCGGTCGTCTCTTCGTCGGCGAAGGTGCGGCCTGCGGCCTCCAGGTCGCGGTTGACCTGTGCCCAGATGTTGTTGAACTCCGCCTCGACGAGCTTCGACGGTGCTTCGAACGAATAGGCCGCATCGAGCTGGTCGAGTAGCTGGCGCTTGACCTTCTGGCGCGTCATCGAGCCGAACTGGTTCTCGATCTGGCCGCGCACGATGTCACGCAGGCGCTCAAGCGATTCCAGGCCAAGGTTCTTGGCGGTCTCGTCATTGATTTCCAGTTCGCCCGGCTTCGACACTTCCTTGACGGTGACGTCGAAGGTCGCCTCCTTGCCGGCCAGATGCGCCGCCTGGTAGTTTTCCGGGAAGGTTACGGTGACCTGCTTCTCGTCGCCGGCCTTGGTGCCGATCAGCTGTTCCTCGAAGCCCGGAATGAACTCCTTGGAGCCCAGCACCAGCGGCTGGTCGTTGCCGGCGCCGCCGGCGAAAGCCTCGCCGTCGATCTTGCCGACATAGTCGATGCTGACACGGTCGCCCTCGGCGGCCTTGCCGGCCTTCGGCTCGTAGCTGCGTGCCGATTCGGCGACGCGCTTGACCTGGTCGTCGATTTCCGAATCGGGAACGTCGAACACCTGCCGCGTCACCTTGATGTCGGAGAAATCCTTGATCTCTATCGCCGGAATGACCTCATAGTTGAGGCGGAATTCGAAGTCGGCGCCGCCGGCCAGGATCTTCTCGGCTTCCTTCTCGTCCTCGGTCATGATGACCTCGGGCTGCATGGCGGCTTTTTCGCCGCGCCCGGTGATGATGGAACGGGTCGAGTCGTTGAGGATCTCGTTGACCACTTCGGCCATGAACGACTTGCCATAGACCTTGCGCAGGTGCTGCACCGGCACCTTGCCCGGACGGAAGCCGTTGATGCGGACCTTGTCGCGGGCATCCGACAGCCGGGCCATCAGCTTGGCTTCCATATCACCGGCCGGCACGGTGATCTTGATCTCGCGCTTGAGACCGGAATTGAGTGTTTCGGTGACCTGCATCGTAAAACCTTTGTTTTCACCAATGAGACTGCCAAACGGCTCCCTGCCGTTCACAGCCTGCCGGTAATTCTTGCCGGGAATGGCTTTTGGTACGGAACCTGGCGATTTGACCGGAAATGCGGCTCAAACTCTCCCAAACTGCGTTCCAAAATGTGAATAAGTTCTTGTTTTTCCTACTTCTTATCACATTCTGCAGAAGCGGATCGTCGCGTCCCGTCACATTTGACACGCCTTTTGTCACAGGCGAGCCTAATTTTCAACAGTCTTCGCGTTTAGGCGAATAACCACATTTCGGTCCTGACCCGACATGTTGTCTCCGACATTGACAGAATGATGGCTACATGGGATTGCCGGGCCACGCGGGTATGGCGGAACTGGTAGACGCACCAGATTTAGGTTCTGGCGAGAGATCGTGGGGGTTCGAGTCCCTCTACCCGCACCACCCTTCGCTCTTCGAACTTTGGGTGGCAGGCCACACGAAGCTCGTTAGACGAAGGAGTGTCCTCCGAAGCCTTGGCGAACGAGGACCGGCGTTATCGTGCCTCCCACGACCTAGTAAAGCGGCTCCTCGAACAGCGTCTTGTCGCCATCCACCAGCGCCTTGATCTGCGCCGTGCCATCGGCGGCGAGCGCCAGCTTGATCCCGAATGGCCGCACCCGCATGTCGGTCTGGATCGCCAGTCCCTCGCCTTCGGGCAGATAGAAGCGTTCGATGCCGTAATCCGGCGCGATTGTCATGCCTTCGCCACGCAGGTCCCAACCGGCGGCGACATGGCCCGAAATGTCGGCCTCCTCCGCGGCGGCCGGCGTCGGCGCCTTGCCGAACCAGGCGATGGTCGGTGTCCAGTAGCCATCGGCGCCCTTTTTCAGCCGGACCACGATCGAGGTATCGTCGCTGGAGAATTTGTCGGCCGGAATGTTGGCGATCATCTTCACCGGTATGCGCGAGATGTCGTAGCCGAGGATGATATAGTCGCCGCGCAGCAGATCGCGTGGGTCGACGGGCTCGATCTTCAGCAGCACTTCCTTGCCATTGCGCAGGATCGCCGCCCGTCCAGCGATGATCCAGCTCAGGAATCCGATCTGGACGAGCGCCAGCACCAGCGCCGAGATGACAAGCCTCTTTCCGGTCATCATGCCGTGGCTCCCCCGCTGAGTGGACCCTTCATGCGTTTTTCGACGCGGATGATGACGATCGCAAGCACGCCGAGCAGTACCGCGGCGGCAAGGAAGAAGCCGGCCGTATCGAGCATCGACTGCAAGGTCACGACGTAGATGATGGCGAGTTCGAAGGCGAAACCGAGATAGGCAAGCCAGCGCAGGCCCCGGCTCTCGCGCCCTGCGAGCACGATAGCCGCGACGATGCCGGCCAGCGCGACGACCGAAGCGATGGCGAAGCCGCTGTTGTAGGTACTTTCGTCGGCCAGTTCGAACTGGATGATGGCCAGGCCGGTGAGGAAGCCGAGCAATGCGTGCAGCGGCAAGCGGCCGCCGAGCTGCACGATCCTGTCGACAGGTTCCGGCGCAAAGACCGAACCCGCGAAAAGCAGCGCCGAAACGATGACCAGCGGGATCGCTACCGGCAGCGTCGCATGGTCCGTCGCCAGCAATATGAGATAGAAGAGCAGCGACACGATGATCAGGTGCCGCGCCGGCTGGCTGCGGGTCCAGAACGAGATGGCAAACAGCACGATCGCCATGACGACGAAGGCATGCGGAAAGCCGCTGCGGCTGTAATAATCGAACCCTTTCAGGAACAGCCAGGCGTCGGCGATGCCAACTGCTGCCACGGTCAGCGGGTTTGAGCGCAGCGCCACCGCCGCCAACGCCGTGCCGGCGCCCCAGGTGACCAGCGCCGAAGCCTCGTCGCCGGACAAATGGTACATCTGGCCGATCAGCGCGATCGAGCCGCCGAACGCGGCCGCCGCCACGATCCACAGCGCTTCGCCGATTGCCGCGTGGTCGCGCGTCTTCAGCACCCCGCCGCCGACATAGCCGCCGAGGATAATGGCAAAGAGCGCCGCCACCCGCGCCAGGCGCGGAATCGCATCCCAGTTGGCGGCGACGAAGATCAGGATGGCCGCTCCAAAGAGAAGAGCCGCCATCATTGCGAGGATCGAGCCGAAGCTGAGCGACTGGCGTGCGTTGGCCTCGACGTCGCGCCTCAGCACGTCGGCCGTCGAGGCGTCGATCAGTCCGGCCTGCCGCCACCGCTCGATGTCGGCCCTGATCCGTGTCGAGTACCCCGCCATGTCCTCTCTCCCCACCCGGTCGTAATTTTAACCGACGCACCCAAACCGTTGACGTCACGGCACTTTCTGATTCTGGCTTCTTTGTGTCAGGTCCGTGAAGGCGCGTTAATGTTGCATTGCACAATTTGCATTGCTGCCATGCAGCCATAGCGCTTTTAAATCGATATGGGTCCCCCTACTTATGGTTCGTACACAAACGGAATGATCCGCAAGAAAGACGAAACGAGAACTACCATGAACTTGATCCGCAACTACCGCAACTGGCGCCGCTACCGGGACACCGTTTCCGAGCTGAGCCGCCTGAGCAACCGTGAACTGACCGACCTCGGCATCAGCCGCAGCGACATTCCTTACGTCGCTCGCAAGGCGGTCTAATTCTTCGGACCGCGAATGGTCCGAACCAGTTTTGAAAAAGAGAACGACAATGAACCTGATCCGCAACTATCGTAACTGGCGCGTTTATCGCGAGACGGTTACCGAGCTGGGTCGCCTTTCGAACCGCCAGCTGCATGATCTCGGTATCGTCCGCGACGAAATCAAGATCGTCGCCCGCAGGGCGATCTAACAGAATTTCGCTTGGGTCGACCTCCTCCCCGACCTCAAGCGAATACGGTCAGCCCTTACCTCCTCCCAAGGGTTGACCACCAAAACGGCGCCCGCCGCACCTCCTCCCGCGGCGGGCGTTGTTTCCCAGGGGCAAACGAATTTGCCCAAGAGGCTTCGCCCTCTTTAAAAATGCGAAAAGAATTTCGTCAAAGCCGACCTCCTCCCCGGCGATGACGAATAGGCCCAACCTTCACCTCCTCCCGAGGGTTGGCCACCCAAACGGCGCCCGCCGCACCTCCTCCCGCGGCGGGCGTTGTTTCCCTAGGGCAAAATGAAATTGCCCCAGAGGCTTCGCCCTCTTTAAAAATGCGAAAGGAATTTCGTCTGAGCCGACCTCCTCCCCGGCGATGACGAATACGGTCGATCTTCACCTCCTCCCGAGGGTCGCCCCAAAAAACGACACCCGCCGGACCTCCTCCCCCGGCGGGTGTTGTTGTTTTCAGGCGGAGGCTTTCCCGACCAGCGTTCGCGTTACCGCCGCGCGACAATTGCAATCGCGACGGCAAGCGATTATTCCGGCGGCCATGAGCAAAAATCCAATCCATATCATCGGCGGCGGCCTCGCCGGTTCCGAAGCGGCATGGCAGGTGGCGCAAGCCGGCGTGCCCGTCATGCTGCATGAAATGCGCCCGGTTCGCGGCACCGACGCCCACAAGACAGACGGCCTGGCCGAACTGGTCTGTTCCAATTCCTTCCGCTCCGACGATGCCGAAAACAACGCCGTTGGCCTTCTGCACGCCGAAATGCGGCTGGCGGGCTCCTTGATCATGAGTGCCGGCGACGCCAACCAGGTGCCGGCCGGGGGCGCGCTGGCCGTCGACCGCGACGGTTTCTCCGAGGCGGTGACCAAAAAGCTCGAGGCGCATCCGCTGATCACGATACAGCGTGAGGAAGTGCCAGGGCTGCCGCCGGCGGAGTGGGACCAGGCGATCATCGCCACCGGGCCGCTGACCGCACCGTCGCTTGCCCAATCAATCGCCGAGGCGACCGGCGCCGATGCGCTGGCCTTCTTCGACGCCATCGCGCCGATCATCCATTTCGACACGATCGATATGGATACCTGCTGGTTCCAGTCGCGCTACGACAAGGTCGGGCCTGGCGGCACCGGCAAGGACTACATCAACTGTCCGATGGACAAGGACCAATATCTCGCCTTCGTACAGGCGCTGATCGACGGCCAGAAGACCGAATTCAAGCAGTGGGAAGGCACGCCCTATTTCGACGGCTGCCTGCCGATCGAGATCATGGCCGAGCGCGGCGTCGAAACGCTGCGCTACGGACCGATGAAGCCGATGGGCTTGACCAACGCGCACAATCCGACCGTGAAGGCCTATGCCGTGGTGCAGTTGCGCCAGGACAATGCGCTGGGCACGCTCTACAACATGGTCGGCTTCCAGACCAAGCTGAAGCACGCCGAGCAGGTGCGTATTTTCCGCACTATTCCGGGCCTGGAAAACGCCGACTTCGCCCGCCTCGGCGGCCTGCACCGCAACACCTATATCAACTCGCCGACCTTGCTCGACGCCTCGCTGCAGCTGAAGTCGCGGCCCGGCCTGCGTTTTGCCGGCCAGATCACCGGCTGCGAAGGCTATGTCGAAAGTGCGGCCATCGGCCTGCTCGCCGGGCGCTTCGCCGCAGCCGAGCGGCTTGGCCACGCACCGTCCCTGCCGCCGCTCACCACCGCCTTCGGCGCGCTGCTCAACCACATCACCGGCGGCCACATCGTTTCCGACGACGAGCCCGGGAAAAGATCCTTCCAGCCGATGAACGTCAATTTCGGCCTGTTCCCGCCCGTCGAAGCGCCGAAGACCGAAGGCAAGCGCATGCACGGCAAGGACAAAACCGTGGCCAAACGGCATGCGATCACGTCGCGAGCGCGGAGTGACTGTCGACAGTGGCTGGGTTTGCCGGCGGAGACGGCTCAGGCGGCGGAGTAGCGGACAGCCCGATCAGTCCTCAGGCGATATTATTCCGCGGCCTCGACACCTGCCGACGGCAGTCCGGGCTTGCCCGCCTCCCCCGGATTTCTCCGCAGATACGCTGCCTTCAGCGTCTCCGACGTGTCGCGCGAACCGTCATGGCTCCATCCCGGCGGCTTGATCAGGTAGTTCAGGCGCTCGCGCGGCGTCAGATCGGGTGCGAAGGCGTCCCTGAACATGCCGATCCATTCGTGGAACGCCACCTTCAGCGGGTTGAAGGTGCCCAGGTTCTTGACGATCCCATAGCGCGGCCGATCTTCTTCCAGCTCCTCGACGAAGGTGCCGAACATGCGGTCCCGACAGCGCCATGCCGAGCACGACGATCGCAACCAGTACGGACAAGCTCATGGATTTCCTCCCGGCCGGCCCGTCGTCTTCGGCGACAGTTCTCGGCAGGCGGACTCCTTAACACGATTGACGTTTACGTCAAAGTGCTGGCCAACCCTTGCCTGCACGACGCAGCAGCAACCAATGCCGGCGCAACGCCGACAGCCGTGCCACGCCGCCGAGCGGTGAGTGGCGCGAGCCTTCCATCTTGGCGAGATAGGCGCGTGACAGCGCCAGCGGCAGGAATGCCGAACGCAACGACCCCGGCAGCGCCGCAGCGCCTTGCTCGAAGGCCGACAGGTGTTCGCGCGCCAGCGCGATCATCGCCGCCACCGCGCGCCGGGCACCAGGCCCGCCGTCGCCGGCAACAAATTCTTCCGGCGACGAGCCCGCCGCCGCCAGGATGTCGGCCGGGATAAAACACTGTCCACGCCTGCGGTGCAGCGGCAACAGAAGCAAAAGCCCCGTAATCGCCTGCGCACAACCCGCCCTACCCGCCAGTTCGGCAAACCCTGGCGCGTCGGCGGGATCGAGTACCATCGCCGCGAGTTGGATGAGGGCGGCCGCCGTCTCGCCGCAATAGCCCTCCAGATCGGTGCGCGATGGCATCGGGTCGTCGTAGAGATCGAAGATGCGCGCCTCGAGCATGTTCTCGAAGGCCAGTTTTGGCAGCTTGAATGCTGTAATGGTGAGGTTCAAGGCGTCGGCAACGGGATGGCCCGCGCCCGCCTCACCGCCGGCGGCAATGACATCGCGCCACCATTGCAGCCGCACCTCGCCGGGTAACGGCTCATGGATGCGGTCACGGATGCCGGCGATCTCGGCATTGAAGGCGTAGAGCGAAAACAGTGCGTCGCGCTTGTCGGCAGGCGCGTAGAGCGCGGTGAGATACCTGTCATGGTCGGCGGCGCGCACCGCGTCCATGACGATTTTGGCGTTCTGCAACATATCAATCGACGGCGATGAGCGCCGCGGCCACGGCGCGGTCTTCCGCCAGAAGGACATTGTAGGTCCGGACCGCGGCCCCGGTCGACATCGGGTCGGACGTTATGCCGGCCTCTTTCAGCGCCGCCCGCAGCGCCGCCGGCAAGGGCCGCAAATCCCTGCCCATGCCGACCAGCAGGATCTCGACCTTGTCGGCTTCCGCCAGAAGCTTGTCGAAATCCGCGACGGTCAGCGCCAGGGGATTTGCCGGCTCCCAGCCATGGATGCCCGTGGGCAAGCAGAGCAGCGAGCCGCGATGCGACATGTCGGCAAAGCGAAACCCGCCATTGCCATAGGCCTCTATCGGCGCGCGGCCGGGGAAATGCGCCTCGCGGATGACGATGCCTTTGCCGGTCACCACTCTGTCACCCTTCGGGCCGCGCGTCAGGTCGCGACGGCCTTGCCGCCGTTCACCGGCTTTTCCTCATCGGCCGAAGCCTGCGGCCGCAGCTTGAACAGGATCAGCAACGGCGCCGCGATGAAGATCGACGAATAGGTACCGAACACGACGCCGAACAGCATCGCCAAGGTAAAGGAGCGGATCACTTCGCCGCCAAACAACACCAGCGCCAGCAGCGCCAAGCTGGTCGTCACCGACGTCAGCGTCGTTCTCGACAACGTCTCGTTGATGGCGTTGTTCAGCAGCTGCGGTAGAGGCATTCGCTTGTATTTTCGCAGATCCTCACGGACGCGGTCATAGACGACGATCGTGTCGTTCAGCGAATAGCCGATGATGGTCAGGATCGCCGCCAACGACGACTGGTTGAATTCGAGCCCGGTGATGACGAAGAAGCCGAGCGTCATGACCACATCGTGCACCGTCGCGACAATGGCGCCGACCGCGAACTGCCATTCGAAGCGGAACCAGACATAGACCAGGATGCCGACCAGCGCGACGATCATGGCTATCGTGCCTTGCTTGGCAAGTTCGCCGGAAACCGTCGGGCCCACCACTTCGACACGGCGGAAATTATACTGGTCCTGCAGCTCGCCGCGCACCTTGTCGATCACGGTCTGCTCGGCATTTTCACCCGCGTCTTGTGTGCCGACGCGGATCAACACGTCGTTGGGTGCACCGAACTGCTGCACCTGGACTTCGCCGATGTTCAGTTCCGTCAATCTGCCGCGGATGTCGGCGAGATCGGCATTGCCCGACTTGGATTGTACCTCGATCAGCGAACCGCCCTTGAAATCGATGCCGTAATTGATGCCGGCGCTCATAAACAGCACCACGGACAGGATCGACAAGGTGCTCGACAGCGCGAACGTCCACCGCCGGATACCCATGAACGGAATTTTCGTGCCGGGTGGAATGAAGGTCACCGGTGCCTTCGGCAATTCCTTCGGACGGGCGCGGCGCAGCCAGATCGACACCAGCAGGCGGGTGAAGGTGAAAGCGGTGAAGACCGTGGTCAGGATGCCGATGGCATAGGTGATGGCAAAGCCCTTCACCGGTCCGGTACCGAGATAGAACAGCACCACTGTCGCAATCAGCGACGTGACGTTGGAATCGACGATGGTCGCCAGCGCCTTCGAGAAGCCGGTGTCGATCGCCTGGATCACCGAGCGGCCGGCTCGTCGCTCCTCGCGGATACGCTCGTAGATCAGCACGTTGGAATCGACCGCCATGCCGATGGTCAGCACGATACCGGCGATACCGGGCAAAGTCAGCGTCGCGCCAAGCAGCGACAGCAGCCCGACGATCATCGCCACGTGCACCGCCAGCGCGATGTTGGCGAGGAAGCCAAGGAAGCCGTAGGCGACGAACATGAACGCCACGACGAGGATCGAACCGATGATGCCGGCGACCTTGCCGGCATGGATCGAATCCTGGCCCAGGCCCGGACCGACGGTGCGTTCCTCGATGACGGTCAATGTCGCGGGCAGCGCGCCGGCGCGCAGCAGCACGGCGAGGTCGTTGGCGCTCTGGGCAGTGAAATTACCGGAGATCTGGCCGGTACCGCCAAGGATCGGCTCGCGAATCTGCGGCGCCGAGATCACCTGGTTGTCGAGGATGATGGCGAACAGCTTGCCGACATTCTGCGCGGTGGCCTGGCCGAAGCGGGCAGCGCCCTTCGAATCGAAGCGGAACGAAACCACCGGCTCGTTGTTCTGCGAATTGTATGTCGCCTGTGCGTCGACGAGGTTTTCACCCGATACGATGACGCGGTTCTCGATCAGGTATGGAACCGGCGGATCGTCCTGCGAATAGAGCACCGAAGAACCGGCCGGCGGGCGCCCCCTGAGCGCATCCTGCACCGGCATCGACTGGTCGACCATCTGGAAGGTCAGCTTCGCGGTCTGGCCGAGGATTTCCTTCAGCCGCTGCGGATCCTGCAGGCCGGGCACCTGGACAAGGATGCGGTCGTCGCCCTGCCGCTGCACGATGGGCTCGGTCGTGCCGAGTTCGTTGACGCGGCGCTCGACCACTTCGATCGACTGCGCCAATGCGGTCGATGTGCGGTACTTGATACCGGCGTCGGTGACGGTGAACTTGAGCAGCCCCGGCTCGGAATCGTCGAGCGACATTTCCTGGATGGAGCCGCCTGTGAACAAGCCGGCTGCGACAGGATCGGTCAAGCTCTTCAACGCTTTCTTGGCGGCATCGAGCTGAGCGGGATCGGTGATGCGGACCTGCAGGGTCTTGCCGGTACCGGCAAGACCCGTATAGCCGATCTTGGCATCGCGCAGCAGTGTGCGGATTTCATCGCGCGTCGTCTCGAGCCGATCCTTGATCAGATCGTTCTGGTTCATCTCCAGCAGGATGTGCGAGCCGCCCTGGAGATCGAGGCCGAGTGTCATCTGCCGCTTCGGCACCCAGCTGGGGAGCTGGGCCAGCGTGCTGGCGGGGAACAGGTTCGGCGCGGCGAGGACCACTGTGGCGGCCACGGCCAGCCAGATCAGGATCATCTTGAAGCGCGAGAAATAAAGCATATGGCGTCGTCCGTCAGAGCGTGTCCGCGGATCGCTCCGCCTGGAATTTGGTTATTTCTTGGCGTTCTGGTTGGCGACCGGTTCGCCCTTGACGCGCACGTCGGCAATCGTCGAGCGCAGCGCCGTCACCTTGGTGCCGCCACCAAGGTCGATCTCGAGTTCGTTGTCGTCGATCACCTTCGTCACCTTGCCGACGAAACCGCCGCCGGTGACGACCGTGTCGCCGCGGCGAACCGCCGCCAGCATCTCGCCGCGCTTCTTCAGCTGCGTGCGCTGCGGGCGGATGATCAGAAAATACATGATCACGAAAATCAGGACAAACGGCAAAATGCTGATGAACATATCGGGAGAGGCGCCGCCGATGCCTTGGGCGTATGCCGGTGTCACGAACATCGAGGTACTCCTGAATTTTGAAAACAGCCGCCAAACCGTCTTGTGGAATTTGGCGGCCCCTAGAAATTTGGCCGGAATATAGTCGGTAAAGTTGTCAATGCAACTGCGCGACCGGGCAAATCCGCCGCTTTTCCGGCCTGTTTAGCCGTGTTAGAGCAGGATCGCGAAAAGCGCGAGCCGGTTTTCGGAAAAGATCACGTTCGAACAAATGGTTGCAACCGGTTTCGAAACCGCCGGAATCGAACCGGGTCCGCCTGCCACTGCAAAAACCAACGCAAAAAGACCTGATATGACCGATACCAGCATCGATGCCTTGAACCAGAAACTCGACCGCCTGATCGAAGCGGTCGGCCGCCTCGCTCCGCCGCCGGTCCCTGAAACCGACCTCGACGTGGCCGACTGCTTCGTCTGGCAGGCCGATCCCGGCTATCTGGAGCCGGTGCGCAAGGTCAATCGCGTCGACATCGGCCTGATCCGCGGCGTCGACCGCGTCCGCGACATCCTCGTCGACAACACCGAGCGCTTCGCCGCCGGCTTCGCCGCCAATAACGTCCTGTTGTGGGGCGCGCGCGGCATGGGCAAATCGTCGCTGGTCAAGGCCGTGCATGCCGAGATCAATGCCAAGGCCAAATCACAAAAGCCCAAGTCCGACCTGCCGCTCAAGCTGATCGAAATCCACCGCGAGGACATCGACACGCTGCCGAAGCTGATGAGCTTGCTGAAGGCGGCCCCTTTCCGCGTCATCCTGTTTTGCGACGACCTGTCCTTCGATCATGATGATACGTCCTACAAGTCGCTGAAGGCGGCGCTTGAAGGTGGCGTCGAGGGACGCCCGGCCAACGTCATCTTCTACGCCACATCGAACCGCCGTCACCTGTTGCCGCGCGACATGATCGACAATGAGCGCTCGACCGCCATCAACCCGTCCGAAGCGGTCGAGGAAAAGGTCTCGCTATCCGACCGTTTCGGCCTCTGGCTCGGCTTCCACAAATGTTCGCAGGACGAATATCTCGACATGGTCAACGGCTATGCCAGCCATCATGGCCTCGACATCGATCCCGAGCAGCTGCGCGCCGAAGCGCTGGAATGGGCAACGACGCGCGGCAGCCGCTCCGGCCGCGTCGCCTGGCAGTTCACGCAGGATTTGGCCGGCCGGCTTGGCAAGCCGTTGAAGGATTGATGCGTTTGATCGCGTCGCGGGCGCAACGTCATCCGGGCGGTTGAGCCCGTCGCAGATCGCCCGGCGTTTGGCCGATCTCGCGGCGCATCCAGTGCGCCAGGTGTGACTGGTGCGCGAAGCCGGTCAATTCCGCCACTTCGCTTGTGCTGAGATCGCCTCGCAACAGCAGAACGCGTGCGCGTTCGACGCGACGTCGCAACACGTAGCGGTGCAGGGTGACGCCCGTCGCCACCTTGAACCATGTCCGCAAATGCGAGCTGCTCGCGCCGGCAACCCGGCTTAGTCGATGCGTCGAAAGCGGCTCGTGGAGAGCCGCCTCGATGTACTCCAGCACGCGTTTCAGCTGGGTATCCGACAAACGGTTCGTTCGACCGATATCAGGTTCGCCGAGGCCAAGCAGCCTCACCGCCAGTGCGGCGCCAATGCTGTCGGCAAACAAAGGGTCACTCGGCGAGTTCGACTTCAATTCGCTCTCGAGCGCCCGGGCGAGATGTTCGATGCGCTGGTCACGAAGCAGGTGACGCGTGTCGAACCGCACTGCTTGTGCCTTGCCGCCAAGTTCCGCCGCCACCCTTTCCATCAGCGCCGGCTGCAACGCAATCTCTATCGTGTCGAACGGGGTTTCGGCCTCGAAGCCGCCTTCCTGGCCGGCCGGCACCAAGTCGATATCACCGGCGCGCCTGACGAAATACCGTCCGACCTGATTGCAGTAGGAACGTGTCGCCGCGCTGGCATGCACCATGATGCGATGGTGTGGCGCCCGGGACAGACGATGGACGCCAGCTTCGACATGCCGGGAGGCCATTGTTACGTCGGACGCGGCTTGGGCCGAAGCGTATTGCGAACGCATGCTCTCTCGATTCATGGCAAAACCTGTTCAAGATTTGGCAATTCCCGCGCGATTTTCAATGCCGTGGACCTGTACTCACGCCTCTCCATCAAACCTGGAAGAGAGGCTATGCCATGAGTTTCTATGTTGTTGTCGGAGCCGGCCCGGTCGGTCGCGAAACCGCTCGCCTTCTTGGCGAGGAAGGACATGACGTCGTTCTCACCAGCCGAAGCGTCGGTTCGAACGGATTGCGGAATGTGCGGGCCGTACAAGCCGACGCCACCGATGCCTCGGACCTCGCGCGTGTCTGCCAAGGCGCCGATGCCATCTTCATGTGTGCCATGGCCACCTATCACAGGTGGCCGACCGACTTCTTCCCCATCATCGACGGTACCGTGCGCGCGGCCGAAACGGTGCGCGCCAAGCTCATCGTACTGGGAAACCTGTATGGCTATGGGGAAAATGCCGACAGCCCGCTTCGCTCCGACCTTTCCCTGGACCCGACTTCGAAGAAAGGAACCGCTAGGACGATCATGTGGCAGCGGGCGGTTCGGGCCGATGTACCGGCGATCGAAGTGCGGTCGAGCGACTATCTCGGACATGGCGCCATCAGCTACTTCTCGCTTGTTGCGCTGCCTTCCATCATCGAGGGGAAACCCACCGCTTTCATTGGAAACCTCGATGCGACGCATGCCTGGGCCTTCACCAAGGACGTCGCCAGGACGCTTGTCGCGGCCTCCCGCTACACGGGCGAATGGGGGCGCGCGTTTCACGTTCCCTCGCAATACGCCTCACCCAGGGAGCTCATCCAGAAAACCGCTGCGATGCTTCGGCGAGAGATTTCAGAAACGCGTTCCTATTCCATCGCCGAGATGGAGGCATTGGGCATGCATGAGCTGATCGAGATGAGTTATCTTTTTGAGAACCCCTTATTGGTGGATTCTTCCGACGCGGAGGTCCTTCTCGGCATCAAGGCCAGCAGCCTCGAGGTCATGATCGCCGACACCCTGCGCGATCACCTTTGAGCCTTGAGCAACAGGCATCCGACAAAACTGAAAAAGCCCGCTCCTTTCGGGGCGGGCCTGAGCCGGCGGGCTGGACTGGAGGTCAGGCGGCCCGCAAATCGCTTTTTTTATTCTATTCGAGATAACCTGACGGGTCGACCGGAGCCGAGTTCTTGCGCACTTCGAAGTGCAGCTTCGGCGAGTCCGTCGTGCCGCTCATGCCGGACAGGGCAATTTCCTGGCCGCGCTTGACCTTCTGGCCGCGCTGCACCTCGATCGAGCTGGCGTGGCCATAGACGGTGACCAGACCATTCTCGTGGCGCACCAGCACCGTGTTGCCGAATTCCTTGAGCCCATCGCCGGCATAGATGACGACGCCGTTCTCGGCCGCCTTGACCGGCGTGCCTGACGGCACGGCGATGTCGACGCCGTCCTTGCCGGATCCGAAACCGGAAATCACCCGGCCGCGAACCGGCCAGCGCATCTTGCCGATCCCCGTGGCACCCGGCGCCACCGCGTCGTCGTCCTCAGCCTGCTGGATGACCTTCGCGTCCTTCTTCGGCGGCGTGTAGGAAGCCAGCGTTTCCGACGGCGTGGCCTTTGCCGCGGGCTGCGTGGTGGCCGTGGTCACCGGATCGATCTTGGCCGGCTTGGCGCTGGCGACTGTCGCCGTTCCGCCGGCCGGCACCTTCAGCGTCTGGCCAATCTTCAACAGGCCATCCTTCATGCCATTGGCCTGCTTCAGCGCGACGACGCCGACACCGGTCTTCCTGGCAATCGAGGACATCGTGTCGCCCGACTGAACCGTGTAGGTACCGGCGGCGCTGGTTGCCTTGGCCGCCTGCGCCGGCTTGGGCTCCTTGGGCAGGCTCGCGGCGGCCGACGCACCGACCTGAGCGGCGGACTTGCCTTCCTTCAGCTTCGGTTGCTGCGGCAGCACGGCCACCTTGTCCGGCGCGGAAGCCGGGAGATCGTGCTTGCCGTCCTTCACCGGCTTTGCGTCGGCAACCTTCGGCTCGCTTTTGCTTGAATAGGCATAGGCCGGGATGACGATCTTCTGACCGGACTTCAGCCCCTTGGTCGGGCTCAGGCCATTCACCTTCATGATGACATCGGCCGGCACCTTGTAATGCGTCGCCAGGCCGGAAATGGTCTCGCCGTCCCTGACGACGATTTCGGTGGCGTGCGGCGTGCCTGCCTGGGCCATCTTCGGCTCGTCGGGCTGGGTATTCTTGAAAGGCTTCGCGGCCGGCGCGACGGTGCCGGTCGTCGTCCTGTCGACATGAGGAGCGGGCCGAACCAGGGCCGGCGCCGACGCGACACGCACCGGTTTGGCGGCAGGCGCGAGCGCTGGAGCCGGCTGCGCCTGCGCGGAAGCCGGCGGCGGCAATGGCCGGCTCGAAACCGGTTCGAGACTGGAGCGGCTCACCGACTGCGTGTGGGTGCCGTCGAGCGGAGCAGCCGAGACATCGCCCGGATAGGGCTGCGCGGCATCCTGCTTGTTGATGATGGCGCGCTGGTTGTTCGTCGAAGAGGTGAAGACGTCATCGACACTGTTGAACCGCGAAGCCTGGGAACTGCATCCGGCCGCCGCGCCCGCAATCATCAGAACAGCGCAGCCCCGCGCCAGATTGCGACTATTTGCCTTCAAAACACTGAGTTGCATCGCACTAACCCGCACAAAACGCTGCACCAACTGGACAGGATTAAAGCGCGTTAATGTTACTGGGCGGTTAACCCATTAGAATCCGACGAAAATTTTCTTAAAACATTTGAGGATGGTCAGCGATACGGATAGCTGGGCCGAAATGAGATCCGCAGCCTGTCCGAAACTAGATAACCGCTGCCATGCTGCGCAGGATTGGTTGCAGCCGCACCATGCCGATATCCTCGCGTTCGAAACGGCTGCCGACCTTGGTGAGCTTGGCCAGCACCTGCTCGCCCTCTTCCGGCCCGATCGGCGCGATGACGATGCCGCCGCTCGACAACTGGTCGAGCAGGAAGCGCGGCAGGCTGTCGAACGCCGCCCAGGCCACGATGCGGTCGAACGGCCCTTCATTGGGCAATCCGTTGGAGCCATCGGCCTGGCGCACGATGGCAT
Source organism: Mesorhizobium sp. M8A.F.Ca.ET.208.01.1.1 (assembly GCF_004791315.1). Classification (NCBI taxonomy): domain Bacteria; kingdom Pseudomonadati; phylum Pseudomonadota; class Alphaproteobacteria; order Hyphomicrobiales; family Phyllobacteriaceae; genus Mesorhizobium; species Mesorhizobium sp. M8A.F.Ca.ET.208.01.1.1. The sequence goes on along the minus strand of NZ_SRUT01000001.1, from coordinate 557,062 downwards.
TGCCGATGCCGAGCGCCTCGAAACGCTGCCGGGCTTGCTCGACCAGCGTCTTGTAGCGATCGACGGTCACAATGCGCGCCGCCAGCCGCGACATGACAGCCGATGTGTAGCCGGAACCGGTGCCGATCTCGAGCACACGGTTTCCCGTTTCGATGGCGAGTGCGGCGATCACCGCCGCCTGCATGTCGGCGCCTTCGATCGCTTCGCCGCATTCGATCGGCAGCATGCGATCCGACCAGGCGATCTGGTGGAACTGCGCCGCCAGGAAACCGCGCCGCGGTGTCGCTTCGAAAGCCGCGATCAGTGCCTTCGGCACCGTTCCCCTGCCGCGCAGGCGCAGCAGGAAAGCGGCAAATCCTTCGCGATCATCGATTGGAAAGCCTTGGTTCATGCAAGCGCCTTGCTCAGCTGGTCACGGATCTCATGCGCGGTAAGGTCAAGCTGCAACGGCGTTACCGACACCAGCCGGTTGCGCAAGGCAAAGAGGTCGGTGCCTTGTTTGCCTTCGACCGGCTCGCGGCCGAAGCGAAGCCAATAGTAAGGCAGGCCGCGCCCGTCTCGGCGCTCGTCGACCCACAGGCTGTGCACCAGCTTGCCCTGCGTGGTGACCACTGTGCCGGCCACCTCCTCGGGAAGGCAGTTGGGGAAATTGACGTTGAGCAGGACGCCGTCGGGCAATGGCGTCGCCACGAGCTTCTTCAGCAGCGCCGGCGCCAGCGCCTCGGTGGTCTCGTAAGGGACGACCCGGTCCTCGCCGACATAGCTGTAGCCCTGGCTGAGCGCGATCGACCTGATGCCGAGCAGCGCGCCTTCCATGGCGCCGGCGACGGTGCCGGAATAGGTCACGTCGTCGGCGATGTTGGCGCCCGAATTGATGCCGGACAGGATCAGGTCGGGTGCACCGGGCAGGATCTTCTTGACGCCCATGATGACGCAGTCGGTCGGCGTGCCGCGTACGGCAAAATGCTTCTCGCCGATTTTTCGCAACCGCAGCGGCTCCGAAATCGACAACGAATGCGCATAACCCGATTGGTCCTGTTCCGGCGCCACCACCCAGACATCGTCGGACAGTGTGCGGGCGACGCGTTCGAGCGACGCCAGGCCCTCGGCATGAATGCCGTCATCATTGGTCAGAAGGATACGCATTATTTCGATTCGATCTTTCCCAGACCGCCCATGTAAGGCCGCAGCACTTCAGGAATGGTTACGCTGCCATCCTCATTCTGGTAGTTTTCGATGACAGCAATAAGCGCGCGGCCGACAGCGGTGCCCGAACCGTTGAGCGTATGGACGAAACGGTTGCCCTTGCCATCCTTGTCCTTGTAGCGGGCATCCATGCGGCGCGCCTGGAAATCACCGCAGACCGAGCAGGACGAGATTTCGCGATAGGCGTTCTGGCCCGGCAGCCAGACCTCGATGTCATAGGTCTTGCGCGCGCCAAAACCCATGTCGCCGGTGCATAGCACCATGGTGCGGAACGGTAGCTCGAGCCGCTTCAGGACCTCCTCGGCGCATTGCGTCATCCGCTCGTGCTCGGCGAGCGAGGAGTCCTGGTCGGTGATCGACACCAGCTCGACCTTGTAGAACTGATGCTGGCGCAGCATGCCGCGCGTGTCGCGTCCCGCCGAGCCTGCCTCCGAACGGAAGCAGGGAGTCAGCGCGGTGTAGCGCAGCGGCAGCTTTTCGTGGGCGGTGATCTCTTCGCGCACGAGATTGGTCAGCGGCACTTCTGCTGTGGGGATAAGGTACCTTCGCTCGCGATCGTTGTAGAAAAGCCTCACCAACTTAGCGAGACCTTCGGTGGAGGCCTTCTGATCACTTTCTGAACCGTCAGCCTGAGTGATTTGCCGATTAGGCTGAAGGAACGCCGACACCTTGTCTCTAAAATCAAGAAGCCCTCGTGCTATGTCGTGTGATTGCACCTCCTTTGGGATGCCTGTTGAGAAAAGGTCCTCCTCAAATTTCGGCAACTGACCGGTGCCAAACATCACGTCGTCCTTCACCATCAACGGCGGGATGACCTCCTCATAGCCGTGTTCGGTCGTGTGCAGGTCGAGCATGAACTGGCCGATCGCGCGTTCCATCCGCGCCAGGCCGCCCTTCAGCACGGTGAAGCGCGAGCCCGACAGCTTTGCCGCACGCTCGAAATCCATCATGCCGAGCGCTTCGCCGATCTCGAAATGCTCCTTCACCCAGTTCGGCCGCGTCGGCGCCTTGCCGACAATATGCCTGACGACATTGTCGTGCTCGTCCTTGCCGACCGGAACGTCGTCGAGCGGCACATTGGGCAGCACCGCCAGCGCGTCGTTCAGCGCCTTGTCGAGCTCTCGCTCGCGCGCCTCGCCATTCTGGATAAAGGTCTTGATCTCGCCGACTTCGGCCTTGAGCTTTTCGGCAAGGGCAGCATCGCCCGAACGCATGGCATTGCCGATCTCCTTCGAGGCGGCGTTGCGGCGCTCCTGCTTGGTCTGCAGTTCGGTGACGTGCTCGCGCCGCGCCTCGTCCTTGGCAATCAGCCCGTCGACCGTGGATTGCGCCTCAGCCGACGGCCACGAGCGCTTGGTGAGCGCCTCGACGAGAGCCTTCGGGTTGTCGCGAATCCATTTGATATCAAGCATGGTTATCCGTCCTCAAGCTAGGCAGGAGGGCGTAAACCGCATCCTCGATCGATGCAAGATGAGGCGGGGCGGCGGTTGTCGTTTTCCGCCGCTGGCGTCTTACGAGGCAGCCGGGGCCGGAGGCTCGTCCGGCGCCTTGTCCGCCACGGTCTCGCCGGCTTCCTGCTTCTCGCGCGCCAGCCGCTGTTTTTCCTGATCCCGCTCGATCCATCGCGCGGCCCAGATGGAGACCTCGTAGAGAACGATGGTCGGAATGGCCAGGCCGATCTGGCTCATCGGATCCGGAGGTGTCAGCACCGCGGCCACGATGAAGGCGATGACGATCGCCCATTTACGTTTTTCCGCCAGCGCCTTGGACGACAGCATGCCGACACGCGTCATCAGGCTGGTCACCACCGGCAACTGGAACACCAGGCCGAAGGAGAAGATCAGCGTCATGATCAGGCTGAGATATTCCGACACTTTCGGCAGCAGGGAAATCTGTACCTGGTCGTCCGTGCCTACCTGCTGCATGGCGAGGAAGAACCACATCACCATCGGCGTGAAGAAGAAATAGACCAGCGAGGCGCCCATCAGGAACAGGATGGGCGATGCGATCAGGAACGGCAGGAAGGCATTGCGCTCGTTCTTGTAGAGGCCAGGCGCGATGAATTTGTAGATCTGCGTGGCGATCAGCGGAAAGGCAATGACCATGCCGCCGAACATGGCGAGCTTGACCTGCGTGAAGAAGAATTCCTGCGGCGCGGTGTAGATCAGCTCGACCTTGTGCGGGTCGAGCCCCGCCCATTTCGTCGCCCATTTGAACGGGACGACCAGAAGGTTGAACAGCCGCTTGGCGAAGAAGAAACAGACCAGGAAAGCGACGAAGAAGCCGCCGAGCGACCAGATCAGCCGTCGGCGTAACTCGATGAGATGCTCGATCAGCGGCGCGGACGATTTCTCGATCTCGTCCTTTTCCTTGTCCGAAACGCTCACTTGGCGGCTCCAGCCGTCTTTTTGGCTCCCGGCTTCTTCGCCGGAGCAGGCTTCGGTTCGGCTTTTGCTGACGCTTTGGCAGCAGTCGCCTTGGGTGCAGGTGTCGCTTTCGCCTTCACCGCGGGTGCGGCTTTTGCCGTCACCGCCTTCGCAGATGTCGAGGCCATGGACGGCGCCTTCGCGGCCGGGGCCGCCTTGGCGGTTTTCTTGGCCGCAGCTGCCTTCGGCGCAACGGCAGGATCCGTGGATGCCGCCACAACCGATTCATCGGTCATCGCCGGGAAAATCGGGGCTGGTGTCGTGGCTTCAGGCCCGTTGACGCCAGGCATTTCAGTCGCGCCGTTCTTCAACGGCTCGGCCGCCTGTGGCGTCGAAGCGGCAGGCGCCGACGGATCGGCGGCCGGCTTCGGCTTCATCGCGGCATCGACACCGGCGCGCACATCGGCCGCCGCCTGCTCGAACGGATTGAGCTGCTTTCGGATTTCGGCAACCGGGCTCAGGCCCCTGAGCTCGTCGACCGACTTCTTCACGTCGTCGAGCTCGGCTTCCTTCAATGCCTCGTTGAACTGTTTCTGGAAGTCGGCGGCCATGGCGCGCAGCTTCGCCGTCGTGCGGCCGAAGGTGCGCAGCATGTTGGGCAAATCCTTCGGCCCGACGACCACGATCATGACGATCGCGATCACCAGCATTTCGGTCCAGCCGACTTCAAACATGGCAATCCGTTCCGACTAGAACTTCTTGGCTCAGCTCTTGCTGGCCTTTTCCTTCGCGGCCGAAACGGTCTCATCGGCACGGTGTTCGACGGTGCGCTTGTCGTCGGCAACGTCGTCGTCGGCCATGCCCTTCTTGAAGCTCTTGATGCCCTTGGCCATGTCGCCCATCAGCTCGGGAATCTTGCCGCGACCGAACACCAGAAGCACGATGACCAACACGATCATCCAGTGCCAAATCGAAAATGAACCCATAGCAAATCTCTCTCGAATGTTTTCCCTGGCGATGATCTATGCGTTTTCGCGTTGGGATTCAAACACAACCGCGACAGAGTTTATGAAAGGGTGTCGGATGTCACGCATTTTCAGCGATGCGGCCCGCTACCAAACGGCACATGTAAAGGTGCAAGACGGCTTTTGATAGGCGCTCGTGGTCAATCTTCCGTGACGCGCGGCGTCAGCAGACCGAGCTCCTCGAGATCGATGTCGGTCAGCGGATCCTCGTCCTCGGTCAGCGCGTCGGGATCGGCCGGCGGCTGCGGGATGGAGAAGTTCGACGGCATGCGGCCTGACAGCAGGCCGGCGCCCTTCAGTTCCTCCATACCCGGAAGATCGCGGATCTCTTCGAGCGCGAAATGATCGAGGAAGGTTTCGGTGGTGCCATAGGTGACGGGACGGCCGGGCGTTTTGCGCCGGCCGCGCATGCGCACCCATTCCGTCTCGAGCAGCGTATCCAGCGTCCCCTTCGAGGTCTCGACGCCTCTGATGTCCTCGATCTCGGCGCGCGTCACCGGCTGGTGATAGGCAATGATCGCCAGCACCTCGAGCGCCGCCCGCGACAGCTTGCGCTGCTGCACCGTATCGCGGCTCATCAGAAAGGCGAGGTCGCCAGCGGTGCGGAACGCCCAGGCGTCGCCGACCCGGACCAGATTGACGCCGCGCCGGGCGTAGATCTGCTGCAGCTCTGTCATGGCGAGGGTAAGATTGATGCCATCGGGAAGGCGTGCGGCAAGCTGCTTTTCGCTGACGGGTTCGGCGCTGGCGAACACGATCGCCTCGGCCATGCGCACGGCTTCCGCCAGATACAGCCGCTCGGCCGGGTTCTGTACCGGATTCCCGGCCGAGGCCTGGTCGATCTCGCCGTCTTCCGACTCATCATCCATCTTGAATGGGATAACCGAAGCGTTGGCGCGTTCGCTCATGATGCCACCTCGACTGCCTTGATTGTCTGTGCGCGGTGGTCGCGCAGATAGATCGGTGCGAACACCTCGTCCTGCCGCATATCCATCTTGCGCTCGCGCACCAGTTCCAGTGTGGCCGCGAACGAACTGGCGATCGCGGTGCGCCGCTCTTGCGGGCTGGTCAGATATCGGATGAGGAAGCTGTCGAGCGTCGTCCAGTCGCACAGCGAGCCGATCAGCCGGGTCAGGATGTCGCGAGCGTCCTTGAGTGACCAGACGCCGCGCCTGGCGATCGTCACGTTGGTGATCGCCTGCTTCTGCCGCTGCTGCGCATACGCGGTCAGGAGATCGTAAAGCGACGCCGAATAGGTGTTGCGCTTCTCGATGATGACCATTTCCGGCATGCCGCGTGCGAACACGTCGCGGCCGAGCCGGTTGCGGTTGACCAGACGCGCCGACGCATCGCGCATGGCTTCGAGCCGCTTCAGCCGGAATTGCAGCACCGCCGCCAGTTCCTCGCCGCTTTCGCCCTCTTCGCCCGGCTGCTTGGGGATCAGGAGCTTCGATTTGAGGAAGGCCAGCCACGCCGCCATCACCAGATAGTCGGCGGCAAGTTCGAGCCGCAGCGCCCGCGCCGTCTCGACAAAGGTCAAATATTGCTCGACCAGCGCCAGGATGGAAATGCGCGCCAGATCGACCTTCTGGGTGCGGGCAAGGTGCAAGAGAAGATCGAGCGGGCCTTCGAAGCCGGCCACGTCGACGACCAGCGACGGGTCGCCCGTCAGCCGTGACTCATCGTTCTCGGCCCACAGGCGGTCCATCGGTGCAGCCTTCGCGGCCTTGCTTTCCAATGCTTCCGCCACTGCCTGTCACTTCCTCTTTGCTAGGCCACCGCGTCGAAATAGGTGGCGAATTCGGCACGGATTTCGGTTTCTTCGGCCGCGTCGCGTTTGCTTATATAGGTCATCGCCCGCTTGGCACGCTCCAGCGACTTGCCTTCAAGCCCCGTGGTGCGCGATGCGATACCCGCCATTTCCTCAAAAACACCGTTGCAGTGAAGGACCAGATCGCAGCCCGCCGCAAGGATCGAGGCCGCCTTTGTCGGGAAATCCCCAGAAAGTGCCTTCATCGAGGTGTCGTCGCTCATCAGCAGTCCATCGAAGCCGATCTCGCGTCGAATGATCTCGTCGATGACCTTGCCGGAAGTCGTCGCCGGGTTCTTGGGATCGATCGCGCTGTAGACGACATGCGCGGTCATCGCCATCGGCAGATGGTTGAGCTCACGGAACGGAGCAAAATCGTGCCGCTGCAGATCGCTGAGCGAGGCGTCGACGACAGGCAGTTCGAAATGCGTATCGGCAAAGGCCCGGCCGTGCCCCGGAATATGCTTCATCACGGGCAGCACACCGCCCGACATCAGGCCCTCGGCCGCGGCGCGGCCAAGTTCGATGACCGGACGCGGATCCTTGCCATAGGCGCGCGCGCCGATGACATCGCTGGCCCCTTCGATCGGCACGTCGAGCACCGGCAGGCAATCCGCTGATATGCCGTAGCGCAGCAGGTCGAAGGCATGCAGCCGCGCCATCAGCCAGGCGGCGCGTGCGCCGGCGTCGTGATCGTCGCGCCACAGCGCCCCAAGCGCGCCGCCGGCCGGATAATTCGGCGCCAGTGGCGGCCGCAGGCGCTGTACCCTGCCACCTTCCTGGTCGATGAACACCAGCGCGTCCGGGCGCCCGATACAGTCACGCATTTCGGCGACCAGGTCGCGGATCTGCTCGGCCTCGCCGATGTTGCGGGCAAACAGGATGAACGCCCACGGGCATTCATTGCGATAGAAATTGATTTCTTCGCGGGTGAGCGATTTCCCGGCACAGCCGAGGATCATGGATTTTGATTCGGTCATTTCAGGAGTCTAGGGCTTCGCGCTGTCAAAGGGAATCATCCCTGACCGCATGCGGCGGGCTGCAGGACATGTTCCACATGAAAAAGTCAGGCATATGAATATCGCCATATAAAAAGCCGGCGCGGCCCAGGGCCGCGCCGGCTTTGAAGGATTGGATCGACGTCTAGCGCGATACGAAGCAGTTGCCGCCCGCGGCCTTGTAGCTGGTGCACAGATTGATGGCATCGTTGCGCGACTGAGCCGGAACGCGCACGCGGTAGAACGTTCCCTTGCCGGCAATCTCGGCCTTGACGATGTTGGCCGTGCGGCCGGAAAGCACGCTGCCATAACGGCGCTGCAGATCCTGGTAGGTCGACTGGGCGCTGTCCACCGTCGGCTGCGAAGCGATTTGTATCGACCACGCACCGCTGCCAGTCGCGGTCGAGGCCGGGTCGATGGAAGCGACCTGATCGGGCTTGACCTCGCCGACCACGTCGACCGGCTGGTCGGACGGACGTTGCGGCGCGATCGCAACCTTGGCTGGCGTGTTGGCCGACTGCGCCTTGGCTTCAGCCTTGGCAGGCTTGGCGGCAGGCTTCAGAGCCGGCTCATCGTCAGCCTGCGCGGCGGCGGGCGCCACCGTGCCAGTCTGGTCGGTGCCAGTCTCGTTGGCGCCAGTCTGGTCGGCGCCAGTCTGGTCGGCTCCGGCAGGCGCCACATGCTGTGGCGCCGGATCCGTCGGCTCGGCCGCGGCCACCTGCGGTGCCGCCGGTGCCGGATCCTCGCGCGCCACCAGTGACCCGTCGGACTTGACCACCATGGTCCTGACCTTGCGCGGCGCAACGGCAACGACGTCGTTGTTGGTGCCCTTGTCGGCGTCCTGCAGGACCTGCGCGATGCGATCCTCCGACTTCGGCGCGGGCGCCGCATTGTCGGCCGGGGCCGCGCCAGCGGTCGAAACCTCGCCACCGCCATCCGTGCCGGCGGCGGCGTTCTGATCGGGAGAAAGATTGACGGCGCGGGCCGGGTCTTTCGCCTGCACGTCCACTGGTTCCTCAGTGTTGGTGACAAGCTTCTGCTGGACCGGCTCGGCGGGCTTCGCGCCCTTGACCACCGCGTCATAGACCTTGTTGTCCTGGTTCGGCACCACCGTGCCGCCCGGATTTTCCGGCTTGACCTTGATCGGCGAATTGTCCGCCTTGACGATCACCGGAGCTTCGCTGCCGCCCTTGCCGCCCAAAGACAGCGCGAAGGCGCCAAGGCCGCCCGCGACCGCAACGGCACCGACAATCGCGGCAATGAACAGGCCGCGCCGGCCCGACGGCCTGGCGGCTTCCCGCTCGCCGAGGCCCGGAACCGACATCGCTTCGTCCAGCTCGGGATCGTAGTCGAGTTCATCGACGGCAAAATCGTCCGCCTGAGAGACCGGCTGGCTGCCGGGCAGATTGTCGAGATCGAAGCCTTCGGCAGCATCGGCATAGCCCGAGGCCGACGCGCGGGCGGGCATTTCCGCCGGCCGTGCCGCATAGGTCCGCGCTTCCGGCTGATAGGCTTGCCTCGGCTCTTCATATCCCGGATTGACCCCGTCATATCCCGGATTGACCCCGCCATATCCCGGATTGGCCTCGCCATATCCCGGATTGGCCTCGCCATATCCCGGATTGGCCGCGCCATATCCCGGATTGGCAGCGCCATATCCTTTATTGAACCCGGTATTGTAGGATTCGTCGGCATAGGCGGCGTTGCCGGCAGTAGCAGGCGCGACCTCGACCGAATTCATCTCGGTCAGAAGGCTGGCGAATTCGGCGTCGAGATCATCATAACCGGCCGCTGCCGGCTCATCTTCCTCGAAATGCAACTCCGGAATGTCGAGATCGTCAGCCAGCGCGACGACGCGCTCCGGCACATCGACCGTCTCGACATCGGGCATCTCTTCATAGTGCGAGGACTGCCCTGCCTGCGGCGCCGATACCGGAGCCATATAGGGAGCAGCCGCAACCGGCTCGGCCGAACGGTAGGACGGCACGGTGGCCACTTCCGGGGCCGCCATCCTGGCCGCCATGGAGGGAGCAGGCTGCGCGGCAAACGCCGGCTGTTGGGGAACTGGTGTCACGCGGCTCCAGGAACGGGCCGACTCCGACGCTCCGGAACGTTCCGCCAGCCAATCGAGCGAATCGGCCTGATCCGGCCGGGACGCCGTTTCGTCACGCGAACCGATGCTTTTGGCCAGGGCGGCGTCGAAGGCATCATTGTCGAGATCGACATCACCCTGTTCAGCGGCATCCGGGCCGAAATCCTGGTCCTGAAGTTCATCGAGCAACAGGTCGTCGAGGTTGGCGTCGGCGGCCTGGGCGGAGCCGGATTGATGCGCATCCTCGGACGCTGTTTCATCGAGATCCCAGTCGAGGTCACCAACAAGATCGACGGGTTGCTCCGCGATCTTTGTAGTCGCGGCGAGAGGCGGCTGAACGGGCGCTGCGGTTGGCTGGGTCGCGGCTGGCTGGGTCACGGCGGGCTGAACCATGGCCGGTTCCTTGGCCGACGGCAGCGTGCGCGCGGTCATGGCACCGAGAAGCGCGTTCAGCTCGTCTTCGAGGCTTCGTTCGTCCGCGATGGGCGCTTGCACCGGCGGCACAATGGCTGCCGCGGGAGCTGCCGATTGCGAGGAAGCCGCGGCGATTTCGGCGACGGGCTCTTCGGCAGGCTCGGCAAACGCCTCGTCCAGATTCAGGTCGAAGGCGTCATCCGAAACAGCTTCAGCGCCTGGAATTTCATCCTGCGTCTCGACGGCATCGGCGCGCAGTTCGTGCGCCGGCTCGTCATCAAAAGCCTCCGGCTCGTCCGCCTGAACGTCAAAATCCACATCGACATCGGGCATGGCATCGTCGAAGTGACCCGCGAAATCCTCGTCGGAGATCACCTGGGTTTCATCCGCGGCGGCCAGTACAGGTTCTGGATAGTCGACAGCAGCCGCTTGGCGCTGATCCGCCGGATGGTCGTCGAGCATCAGCTCGTCTTCGAGCGAGATCGCGACCGCATCGTCGAATTCATGATTGGAGGCCGGCTCGACGGCCACCGGCACTTCGGCCACCGGCGATTCAACGGCATACCGGGCCTCGGCAGCCTCGTCCTCGATATGGAAATCCTGGTCGAGGGAGGCGGCAAGCTCATCCTCCATCGGCAGATCATCGTCGAAGGGCGAGATGTCTTCGAGCGAACTGGCGACGGCATTGTCGAAATCGGCGTCGAAGGCAGGTTCAACGGACGGCACGGCTTGCGCGGCGCCAGCGGTCGCATGGCTGGCGGCGACCGCCTGGTCATCGGCATCCGACATGTCCAGGTGGAAATCGTCGTCGAGTGACAATGCGAGATCGTCGTCCGCAACATCGACGGCCACCGGCTCGACTGCCGGCTCATGAGCTGCGACAACTGGAGCGGCAACGCTGTCGGCAGCGTCGAACTCGCCCATCAGCTCCTTTTCGAGGTCGATGTCGAAATCGCCCTCTCCCGCGGACGGATCGGCCACAGCGGCTTTCGGCTCGGCCGGCGCCTGCGGCTTGACCGGCTGGCGCGGGTCGAATCCCATGATCCTGGTCAGTTCCGCGAACGGATCATCGTCGGTGATGTCGTTGTTGTCGGCTGCTCTCAGTTGGGTTCTGTCTGCCATTATTGTTCCCGAACTCGCACTCATTCGGACGCCTTGGACGTCGCGCAGGGTTGGCCCTTACCAGCGCAATGTGGGCAAAAGGTGACAGGTTTTTTAGTCAAACCTAACGCATTTCGGTGGGCGCAGCCGCTCCGATCAACGTCAGGCCGGACGTCAGAACATCCGAAACAGCCTGCACCAGCCCTAGTCTGGCATGCGTCAATTGTCGGTCGTTAACCTTAACAAAACGTAAGTCCGGATTATCCGTGCCCCGGTTCCAGTGTCCGTGGAAACTGGAAGCCAGATCATAGAGATAAAATGCCAGCCGATGCGGCTCGAGCGCAAGAGCGGCGGACTCGATCAGGCGTGGATATTCGGCAAGCTTCCGGATCAGCCCGATTTCACCTTCGTCGGCCAGCGACGTTGCCGCGGCCGCCAGGTTGTTGCGATCGAAATTCGCCTCCCCCAACTGTTCGCTCGCCTGCCGGAACACCGAATGGCAGCGCGCCGAGGCGTACTGCACGTAGAACACCGGATTGTCCTTCGACTGCTCGGTGACCTTGGCGAAGTCGAAATCGAGCGGCGCATCGTTCTTGCGATAGAGCATCATGAAGCGGATCGGATCGCGTCCGACTTCTTCCACCACCTCGCGCAACGTCACGAAATCGCCGGACCGCTTCGACATGCGCACCGGCTCGCCATCGCGAAACAGCTTGACCAGATTGCACAAGAGGACGGTGAGCTTGACGTCGTCGCCGGCAATCGCCCGCGCCAAGGCTTCCAGGCGCTTGACGTAGCCGCCATGGTCGGCGCCGAGAACATAGATCAGGTCGACGAAGCCGCGATCGACCTTGTCCTTCAGATACGCCACATCGGCGGCGAAATAGGTGAACGAGCCGTCGGACTTGACCAGCGCCCGGTCCATGTCGTCGCCGACGGCGGTCGAGCGGAACAGCGTCTGTTCGCGGTCTTCCCAGTCGTCCGGCTTCTCGCCCTTGGGCGGCGGCAGCTTGCCCTTGTAGATATGGCCCTTCAGCGTCAGGTCGTTGATCGCCGAGCGGATCTTCCTGGCATTGTCGGCATGCAGCGTGCGTTCGGAGAAGAACACGTCGTGGTGCACGTTGAGCAGCGCAAGGTCCTCGCGGATCATCGCCATCATCGCATCGATGGTCCGGTCCTTGACGATGGCCAGCGCCTCGTCGTCCGGCATCTGCAGCAAGGAACGGCCGAACTCCCTGACCAGGGCCTCGCCGACGGAGACAAGATAGTCACCGGGATAAAGCCCCGGCGGAATCTCGCCGATATCTTCTCCAAGCGCCTCGCGGTAGCGCAACATCGCCGAGCGCCCAAGCACGTCGATCTGGGAGCCGGCGTCGTTGATGACATATTCCTTGGTCACGTCGTAACCGGCGAACGCCATCAGATTGGCGAGTGCGTCACCGACGACGGCACCCCGGCAATGGCCGACATGCATCGGCCCGGTCGGGTTGGCCGAGACATATTCGACGTTGGTTTTGCGGCCGGCGCCGATCGTCGAGCGGCCATAGTTGCGCCCCTCGCCTAGAAGCGCCGACAGATGCGCCTGCCAGAAACCGTCCTTGAGCCGCAGATTGACGAAGCCTGGACCGGCGACCTCGGCAGCGGCGACGTCATTGTCCGCCCGCAGCGCTTCCGCCAGTTTCTCGGCCAGTACGCGCGGGTTCTGGCCGGTGGGCTTGGCCAGCACCATTGCCGCATTGGTCGCGAGATCGCCATGGCTGGCGTCGCGGGGCGGCTCGACGGCGATGCGCGACAGATCAGGCGAAACGCCATTGCTGTCTTTCAGGTCAAGCGCTTCGACAGCCTTTACGACTCGCGCGGTGAAATCGGCGAAGATGTTCATGGTGTATGCTCTGGCGGCTTTACGACGAATCCGGCCCTTTGGCCGGCAAATCGAGCCCGCCCTAGCTCAAATCCGGGGTGCGGTCAAACAAACGCCTGTGTTCCTTGAGCGCGTAGGTGTCGGTCATGCCGGCCAGGAAATCGGCGACGCTGCGTGCCTTGATGCGATCCTCGGCGCGGTCCAGCCCTTCGCGCCAGCCATCGGGCATGGCGCGCGGGTCGGCGAAATAGACGTCGAACAGGTCCCTGACGATCTGCTCGGCGTCCGCACGCACCCGCATGACCTCTTCGTGCCGATAGAGGTGCTTGTAGAGGAAGGCCTTCAGTTCCTTCTCGGCTTCCGCCATTTCGGCCGAAAATGTCACCATCGTCTCGCCCGCCGCCCTCACCGCCTCGACGCTCAGCGGCCTGATCCGCTCCAGATTGGCGGTCGTTGACTTGATCACATCCTCGACCATGGCCGTGATCTGCCGCCGCATCAATTCGTGGCCGGTGCGCACGTCGTCGAGCCTGGGATAGCGCTCGCGCACGCTCTTCAGGATCGTTCCAGGCAGCGAAACGGCCTTCAGCATGTCCAGCGTCAGCAGCCCTGACCGCAGCCCATCGTCGATATCATGCGTGTTGTAGGCGATATCGTCGGCAATCGCCGCGCACTGCGCTTCGATGCCGGCGAACCGGTCGAGTTCGAGATCCTGCAATTGCGAGTAGTCGCGGATCGCCTGCGGGACCGGCCCTTTCAGGCCCTTGCCGCTGCCGTCGGTGAGCGGACCATTGTGCTTGACCAGGCCTTCAAGCGTCTCCCAACTCAGATTGAGCCCGTCGAACTCGGCGTAGCGCGCCTCCAGCCTCGTCACGATGCGCAGGGATTGTGCGTTGTGGTCGAAGCCGCCCCACGGTGCCATCTTCTCGTTCAGCGCGTCCTCACCTGTGTGGCCAAAGGGCGTGTGGCCGAAATCATGCACCAGTGCCACCGCTTCGGCGAGATCCTCGTCGCCGCGCAACGCCCGCGCCAGCGCACGCGCGATCTGTGCCACTTCGATCGAATGGGTGAGCCTTGTGCGGTAGTGATCGCCTTCATGGGCGATGAAGACCTGCGTCTTGTGCTTCAGCCGCCGAAACGCCGTCGAATGGATGATCCGGTCGCGGTCACGCTGGAAAGGCGTGCGGGTCGGACTTTCCACCTCGTCGAACAGCCGGCCGCGCGAGCGCGCCGGATCCGTGGCATAGGCCGCGCGCGGCCGATAGCCGAATCCGATGTCGCCAAGCTCATTTGTCATGGCTGATGCCGCCGCAGTTGACTTGCCCCGTCGCGCTTCATACCTATCATGTGAAACCGAAAGCAAGGTGACGCCTATGGGCGCGGATGCCAAGACCGCCATGAAAGTCGAGATGACCGAGGCCGCCGCCAAGCGGATCGCCAAAATTGTCTCTGGCGAGGCCGGCAAGACGGCGCTGCGCGTTTCCGTCGAGGGCGGCGGCTGCTCAGGCTTTTCCTACAAGTTCGATCTGGTCGACGCGCGCAATGACGACGACGTTGCCATCGAGAAGGACGGCGCCACGCTGCTGATCGATGATCTGTCCCTGGTCTATATGGGTGGCTCGGTAATCGATTTCGTCGACGATTTGATGGGGCAGTCGTTCCAGATCCGCAACCCGAATGCGGTCGCCTCCTGCGGCTGCGGCACCAGCTTCTCCATCTAGGACCGAGATGCCCGCAACCGGCGCGGTTCGTCAGGTTGCGCTCTCCGCCGGTCGCGACCTCGACGCGACATTGGCCTTTTGGCGCGATGTCCTCGGCATGAGGGTGCATGCGCGGTTCGATCCGCCCGGCATTGCCTTCATCATGGCCGGCGATGTCAGGCTGTTGTTCACCGACGGCATCCCGGCCGGCACCATCTATCTCGACATATCAGGCCTCGAAGCCTTCCACGCCGAGGCGAAGGCAGCCGGCATCCCCTTCACCGCGCCGCCGACGCTGGTCCATCGCGACACCGAAGGGCAGTTTGGTCCGGCGGGGGAAAGCGAATGGATGGCCTTTCTAAAGGATCCGGCAGGCAATACGATCGGTTTAGTCGAACGCCTTCCGCCGCAGGAACAATGAGACCGTCATGAAAATCGTCACCTGGAACATCAACGGCGTGCGCGCCCGCATCGGCAACCTGACCCATTGGCTGACCGAGAGCGCGCCCGACATCGTCTGCCTGCAGGAGATCAAGACGGTCGACGAGCAGTTCCCGCGCGCCGAGATCGAGGCGCTTGGCTACAATGTCGAAACCCATGGCCAGAAGGGCTTCAACGGTGTCGCGCTGCTGTCGAAGTTGCGCTTCGATGAAGTCACCAGAGGCCTGCCGGGTGACGATGCCGACGAACAGGCACGTTTCATCGAAGGCGTGTTCTCGACCGACAAGGGCGCGCTTCGCGTCGCCTCGCTCTATCTGCCGAACGGCAACCCGATCGATGACGAGAAGAAGTTTCCCTACAAGCTGTCCTGGATGGCGCGGCTGGAGCGCTGGGCGCAGGAGCGCCTGAGGCTGGAAGAGGCGCTGGTGCTGGCCGGCGACTACAACGTCATTCCCGAGCCGATCGACGCGCGGTTCCCGGAGAACTGGCTGGGCGACGCGCTGTTCCAGCCACAGACAAGGCAGGCCTTCCGCCGGCTGCTCAATCTCGGTTTCACCGAAGCGGTGCGCGCGGTCACCGATGCCCCGGACACCTACACCTTCTGGGACTATCAGGCCGGCGCCTGGCAGAAGAACAATGGCATCCGCATCGACCATCTGCTGCTGTCGCCTGAAGCCGCGAACCGGTTCTCATCGGCGTCGATCGAAAAACATGTGCGCGCCTGGGAAAAACCATCCGATCACGTCCCGGTGGCGATCGACCTCGCGCTGCAGCCGGCCTGACGCAGACCCTTCTGCCGCCGAGTAGTCTGGACCTCGTGTCGCCACAATCACGCGCATGATGGGAAATCATCATGGTGGCCGGGTTTCCATGACCGTTCGATTTGCTCATTATCCGATCGGCTTGGCATTCGCCACGACCGCGATCGTGCCGGCCTTCGCCGCCCCGGAATGTCTCGCCAATGGAAAATCCTATCCGGTCGGACAGGTCACCTGCCTGACGGTTGCCGACCAGAGTCATTTGGCTCGCTGCGACATGGTGCTCAACAACACATCCTGGACCAAGGTTGGCGATAGCTGCCCGGCAAACACCATGGCGCCGCACCTGCACGTCACACCGATCTCGACACCCGCGCCAAGCATGGTCCCGACGGAGCCAACCGAAAACTAATTTTCTCCTGGATTGCCTCGTCCTCGGATCGAGACGAGCCTCGATAGGCCGGCGTTGTCCGTCATTGCCATGCCGACGTTCTTCGCTAGAGAAGCCAAGCAGTTGGCTTCTCGTCCGCTACACGGATCGCTCCTCGGCTCGCCGCAGGTGACGGGGAAAGAGCCTACTGATCGGCGTTGCTGCCCTTGGTCAGGATGTCGTCCGCCAGCGAGATCGCGGTGCGGCGGTCGGCTTCGCCGGCCGCGGCGAACGCCTCTTCCTGCATGCCGCGGATCCAGGGCTGATCGGTCGGCGACGCACGCTCGAGGGCCGCGGTCATCATCGCCAGGCCGCGCACGATCTTGCCGCTCTGGAACAACAGGTGGCCAAGCGTCGCTTGCGCACCGGCATGGCCCTTCTCGGCGGCGAGTTGGAACCAGCGCCCGGCCTGCTTGACGCTGGCCTTCACACCGCCCTCGCCCTTCAGGAACATCTGGCCCATCTCGAACTGAGCGTTCGGATTGCGGTAGTTGGCGGCGGCGCGCATGTAATATTCCTGCGCCGCCACCTCGTTCTCGGTGACCGGGCTGCCGGGAATGCCAGTGCGCAGATAGTCGCCGAGCGCCACCAGCGCGTCGGAGACATAGCTTTCTTCCGGCGAGCCGGGCTCGACGTCCTGGTCGACGATCTCCGAGAAGAACTTGAAAGCCTCATAGTCGTCGCGGGCCACGCCGTCGCCCTCGGCATACATGCGGGCAAGCTTCCAGGTGGCGCCGATCTGGCCGTTTTCGGCGGCATATTTGTAGGCCTCGGCGGCCTGCTCCTTGTGGCCGCTCTTGTAGGCGGAGAACCCGAACTGAAACACTGCCCAGGGGCTCGACTGCGGCTTCACGCCGGTCTTGTCGTCGAACACCTTGTCGTCGAAGGCCATGGCCTGGCCCACGGCGCCAAAGATCGCAACCGCGACCAGTGCCGGAAGGACAGATGACCTCAACAACTCTGGTGTTGACTTCAACAACTCAGATATCCGCATAGCAGTGTGTTTCTTTCGCACCGCCCGGATGGGTGACCGCGCCATCCCTGGCGGACCCTACCGTCTGTGCGTATTTCCATATCGCGCCCGACTGATAGTCGGTCGTGCGCGCCTTCCATGTCTTCGCTCGTGCCGCCAGTTCGGCCTCGGACAGCGCTACGTCGATCGTTCCGTTCACCGCGTCGATCGAAATCACGTCGCCATCCCTGATGAGGCCGATCGGGCCGCCAACCGCCGCTTCCGGGCCGACATGGCCGATGCAGAAACCGCGCGTCGCGCCCGAGAAACGGCCGTCGGTGATCAGCGCCACCTTGCCGCCCATGCCCTGGCCGTAGAGTGCCGCCGTCGTCGACAGCATCTCGCGCATGCCAGGACCGCCGCGCGGTCCTTCATAGCGGATGACCAGAACCTCGCCTTCGCGGTAGGCGCGGTTCGTCACCGCCTCAAAACATTCCTCTTCCGAATCGAAACAGCGCGCCGGGCCGGAGAATTTCAACTCCGCCATGCCCGCGACCTTCACGATCGCGCCTTCAGGGGCAAGATTTCCCTTCAAGCCCACGACACCGCCGGTTTGGGTAATTGGTCTGTTGGCCGGGCGGACCACATCCTGGTGTTCATTCCAGGCAACGTGCTCCATATTTTCGGCCAAAGTACGGCCAGTGACCGTTAGGCAATCGCCATGCAGATAGCCGTGGTCGAGCAGCGTCTTCATCAGCAGCGGAATGCCGCCGGCCTCGAACATGTCCTTGGCGACATATTTGCCGCCCGGCTTGAGATCGGCGATGTAAGGCGTCTTCTCGAAGATTTTCGCCACGTCGAACAGGTCGAACTTGATCCCCGCCTCATGCGCGATCGCCGGCAGATGCAGCGCGGCATTGGTCGAGCCGCCGGTGGCCGAAACAACGGTCGCCGCGTTTTCCAGTGCCTTAAGGGTGACGATGTCGCGCGGGCGGATGTTTTTGGCAATCAGTTCCATGACCTTTTCGCCCGAGGCGAAATTGAAGCGGTCGCGCATTTCGTAGGGCGCCGGCGCGCCGCAGGAATAGGGCAGCGCAAGACCGATTGCCTCGGCGACGGTGGCCATGGTGTTGGCGGTGAACTGGGCGCCGCAGGAACCGGCCGAAGGACAGGCGGTCTGCTCGATTTCAAGCAGCTCGGCATCATCGATCGTGCCGACCGAGTGCTGGCCGACCGCCTCGAACACATCCTGCACGGTGATCTGGCGGCCGCGATAGCTGCCGGGCAGGATCGAGCCGCCATAGATGAAGATCGACGGCACGTTGAGCCGCACCATGGCCATCATCATGCCGGGCAGCGACTTGTCGCAGCCGGCTAGGCCGACCAGCGCATCGTAGCAATGGCCGCGCATGGTGAGTTCGACCGAATCGGCGATGACTTCGCGCGACACCAGCGACGACTTCATGCCCTGGTGGCCCATGGCGATGCCGTCGGTGACGGTGATGGTGCAGAATTCGCGGGGCGTGCCGTTGGCGGCTGCCACGCCCTTCTTGACCACTTGCGCCTGGCGCATCAGCGAGATGTTACAGGGTGCTGCCTCGTTCCAGCAGGAGGCGACGCCGACCAGCGGCTGCGCGATTTCGGCCGCCGACAGGCCCATGGCATAGAGATAGGACCGGTGCGGCGCACGCGCCGGACCGACAGTCACATGGCGGCTAGGGAGCTTAGCCTTTGAAATGACCTTGGCGTCCATTCTCTTCCTTGCCGCGGGCGGTGCGGCCTGCCCCATCGCCGAGCCTTTTGGCACGTGTCCCGAGACGAGTTCGAGGTGCGCCGGGTTTATGGCGGGAAATGGGCAATTTCCTCGGCCTGACCTTTAGCGCAGGGGTTGTTCAGAAAGTGTTGCCAAAACGTCACAATCGCACGAGGCGGCCCAAGTGCGGCTTATATGCAACGCAGCTTGTATGATGGGGCCAGCGACGACGTCGGCACAAACGAAAAGGCCGGGCAATGCCCGGCCTTTTACTAAAACTTTCAAACGCTTAGAACTTTATCTTGACGCCGCCGGATATTGCCGTGACCAGATCATTGCCGAAGTCGTAACTCGCGTCGTCACCTGCAACATAGCCATTGTCCCCGGCCACTATACCTGAGTGACCGCTGGTCAAGACGCCTATTGCGCCAGCTACGCGAAATTCAATGTTGGGCTTAGGCGTGTAGGCAACACCGCCGCCAAGTGTCCACGTATCGGTCTGCGCTCCATAGCCGTGCGAAGTGCCACGATCCCATGAAAGCTGACCAGCAGCGCTCCACTGATCGTTAAACTTGTGGCCAACGCCGCCTGAGATCGTCCAGCCATCACGATACATCAGATCGAGTGAGGTTAACTGTGCAGAGTGCAGTTTGTCGCCCGTGACACAGAGCGCGTCGGGAGTACCCACCGCACAAATTGGAACGCTCTGCAGGACACTCCAATTGACCCACTTGACGGAGCCAAAAGCCAACCACCCAGGAGCGATGCCAGATTGCAATTTGAATTCAACAACATCCGGCATATATTGCGTGGAGCCGTAGATCGGAATTATGCCCTGGCCAACACTGGTCAAATCGAGCGTACCCTCGATGTTATCGAGCTTAACCTTCGAGTTATAGACGAGGCTCGCGCGCAGTGCGATGTCGGGGATTTCATAAGCGAGGCCAGCGCGCCAGCCCCAGCCAGTGGTCGACAGATCGACACGGCCCGTCGGTGACGGCCCAAATGGGTTGAAAGCCACAAGACTTTCCTTAAAGCCGTAGACCTTTTGATAGAACACACCGCCGATAAAGCGAAGCTGACCTTTGCCCGCATCCATCTTGTACGAGCAGGTGCCCGCGTAGTTATCGCTCTTGATGTCGGTCTCTATGTTTGAAACTGCGCCGTTCCACATGCCTGGCGCGGAATGTGCTCCCCAAGGTTGGGAATAGTCGACCATGCAATCGACGCCCGGAACGACCTGCGCCTTAACACCGATGCGCGGCACCCAATAGCCCTCCGCTCCATCAGCCGAGGTGCCCAAGCCGAGATTGAATCCGCCCGGCCCCTTGGCATTCTCGTATTTGCGATCCGGCATCACATAGGTTGCTTCGGCCTCCGTCGCGACCTGGGCCGGATCGAACAGTAGGTCGATATCGTAGCCGCCGCGCTCCAGACCGCCAGCATGCGCCGGGTGGATAAGCGAGCCCATCAAGGCCAACGAAAAGCACCCTGCCCCCAGCAGTGCTTTCAGACGCAAATTGCTCATGGATGTCCTCCCGAATAACTAGTGGATCAAGCTAGAACCAATTCAAGTTAACGGCGCAACAACGAATTCCCGGGCGTACATGTACATGTCCGCCAAACGCTTTTTCGACAAAATGCAAAGGAATGTCCCAAGGCCAAAAACGGCCCTGAGCACATCCAAAACGCCGAAAAGATGCACGAAAATGGCCCCAAAAAGCTCGAAAACAGCTAATTTTGAGGGGATCTGGCCCCATTGTTACATTATGGCAACAATGGGCTAAAAGTTTCCGTTTACGTCAACATTTACGCAACGGAATGCCCATTTTTGAGGCGGTGACGCATGGGAATTCGCTCCGGGGTCATGGACGAATCTGCCCTTCAGCCGGCGTCGCGAACCCTGGTCAGCGCTACCGAAAGCTTGTCCTGCGCGGCGCGATATTCGGCCAGCTTTTCCCGCTCGCCTTCCACGATCTCGGCCGGCGCGCTGGCAACGAATTTCTCATTCGACAGCTTCTTGTGCAGGCGCGCGATTTCCTCGGTCACCTTGACCAGTTCCTTCTGCAGCCGCGCGGCCTCCGCCGTGAGGTCGATCAGGCTGCCAAGCGGCAGGCAGATCGTCGCCTCGTTGAGCACGATCTGTGCCGACCCCTTGGGTGCCGCATCGGCGAGCGAGATGTCACCAACACGCGCCAGCCGCTTGATCGCTGAGTCCTCGCGAACCAGCCGTTCGCGCGTCACGTCGTTGGCGCCGACCACCACGAGCGGCGCTATTGCCGCTGGCGGCACGTTCATCTCCGAGCGCACCGAGCGGATACCGGAGACGAGATCGACCAGCCAGTTGATGTCGGCGGCCGCTTCAGCATCCTCGAAATCCGGCGACGGCCATGCGGCATGGCACAGCAGCGAGGCGCGTTCCCTGCCCTCACCCGCCGTCTGCGCCCACAGCTCTTCGGTCATGAACGGCATCATCGGATGCAGGAGCTTGTAGATCTCGTCGAGCACGAAGGCGACGCAGGCGCGGCTCTCGGCCTTGGCGGCCTCGTCCGTGCCCATGAATACCGGCTTCAGCAGTTCCAGATACCAGTCGCAGAACAGGTTCCAGACGAAGCGGTACGCGGCTCCCGCCGCCTCGTTGAAGCGGTATGAGGTGATGCCGTCGGTGACCTCGCGTGCGGCGCGTGTCAGCTCGGTCAGGATCCAGCGGTTGACCGCCAGCTTAGCGTCGTTCAGCCAGAAATCGTCATTGCGCGCGACTTCGTTCATCTCGGCAAAGCGCGTGGCGTTCCACAGCTTGGTGCCGAAATTGCGATAGCCGGCGATGCGCGCCGGGTCGAGTTTCACGTCGCGCCCCTGCGCCGCCATCACCGTCAGGGTGAAGCGCAGCGCGTCGGCGCCATATTCGTCGATCAGATCGAGCGGGTCGATGACGTTGCCCTTCGACTTCGACATCTTGGCGCCGTTCTTGTCGCGCACCAGCGCATGCACATAAACGGTGTGGAACGGCTCCTCGTCCATGAAGTGCAGGCCCATCATCATCATGCGGGCGACCCAGAAGAAGATGATGTCGAAGCCGGTCACCAGCACATCGGTCTGGTAGTAGGTCTTCAGTTCCGGCGTCTGGTCCGGCCAGCCGAGCGTCGAGAAAGGCCACAGCGCCGACGAGAACCAGGTGTCGAGCACGTCTTCGTCGCGCGTCAGGATCTCGCCCGGCTTGAAGTTCTCCAGCTTATCCTCGACCCAGGCCTTCCAGGGGCCTTCGAGCGCCAGATAATATTCGATCGCCGCGCCCAGCGCCTCTTCCTCGGACTTCTCGACAAAGACGCGCCCATCCGGTCCGTACCAGGCCGGGATCTGATGTCCCCACCACAGCTGGCGCGAAATGCACCAGGGCTGGATGTTCTCCATCCAGTCGAAATAGGTCTTCTCCCAGTTCTTAGGCACGAAATTGGTGCGCCCCTCGCGCACCGAGGCGATCGCCGGCTTGGCCAGTTCCGCCGCGTTGGCGTACCACTGCTCGGTCAGGTACGGCTCGATCGGCACACCGCCGCGGTCGCCATGCGGCACGGCGTGGCGATGCGGCTCGACCTTGTCGAGGAAGCCGCCGGCCTCCATCAGTTCGACGATCTTCTTGCGGGCGACGAAACGGTCGAGACCGTCGAGCTCGTCCCAGACAGCTTGCCGTTCCGGCGTCGCCTCGAGGCCCGCCAGGAAGTCCTCGTTGTCCTTCAACTTGACCGCCGCCTCGACCGTCAGGATGTTGATCGCCGGCAATTGGTGGCGTTTGCCGACCTCGAAGTCGTTGAAGTCATGCGCCGGCGTGATCTTGACCGCGCCCGACCCCTTTTCAGGATCGGAATACTCGTCCGCCACCACAGGTATCTTGCGGCCAACGATCGGCAGGACGACATTCTTGCCGATGAGATGTTGGAACCGCTCGTCGTCGGGATGCACGGCGACAGCCGTGTCGCCCAGCATGGTCTCGGGGCGCGTCGTCGCCACGGTGATGAAGGTCTTTGGGTTTTCCGGATCGAAGGTCGCGCCTTCGACCGGATAGCGGAAATGCCAGAGATTGCCGTTGACCTCCTGCTGCTCGACCTCGAGGTCGGAGATGGCAGTCAACAACTTGGGGTCCCAGTTCACAAGGCGCTTGTCCTTGTAGATCAGCCCTTCCTTGTAGAGGCTGACGAAGACTTCGAGCACCGCCTTGGACAGGCCTTCGTCCATGGTGAAGCGTTCGCGCGACCAGTCGGCGGAGGCGCCGAGACGTTTCAGCTGGTTGAAGATCAACCCACCCGATTCGGCCTTCCACTCCCACACTTTCTCGATGAATTCTTCGCGCGTCAGATCGCGGCGATGGATCTGCTTTTCCATCAGCCGCCGCTCGACCACCATCTGCGTGGCGATGCCGGCATGGTCCATGCCGGGCTGCCACAAGACGTTCTTGCCACGCATGCGCTCGAAACGAACCAGAATGTCCTGCAGCGTGTTGTTGAGCGCATGGCCCATATGCAGCGACCCGGTGACGTTGGGCGGCGGAATGACGATGGTGAAGGCCTCGGCCCCCTCCTCGGCGCCTGCGCCGGCGCGGAACGCGTCGGCTTCCTCCCACACCTTGGCGATCTTCGGCTCGACGGTCTTGGCGTCGTAGGTCTTTTCAAGCATGGGAAAACGGTCCGCGCTGTCGGGAATTTTGCTGGTTCGGTGTAAATCGGAAGGTCTTGGCCAAGTCAACCGCGAGGGCTGCCTGGGGTCATCACAAGCAGATAGGCGCGGACCTATTCATTTCAACAGAAGGCCGCGCTGGCAATTGATCGCCTTCGCCAGTTCTGCAACCAACGGCCGACCTCGTCACAACGAAAAACGCCGCCTCAATGGCGGCGTTTCTTCTGGAACTTAGGCCTGGACGCTATTGCGCCCCGCGTGCCACGCGCTCGATCTCTTCGCGCACCAGCCTTTCGACCAGCGTCGGCAGATTGTTGTCCAGCCAATCCTGCAGCATCGGCCGCAGCATTTCCTCGGCCATCTCGTCGAATGTCTTCTTGCTGCGGCTTGCAAAGGCGTCGGACAGTTCGCCGAAGGCAGCCGCAACCTGCCGTCCAGTGTGTTCGGAAAGAATTGCGGGACGCACCGCATGCGCTTCGTTCGCCGCCGCGCGCGCCTGAGCCGTGCCCGTTGGAGCATCGTTTGACGAAGACCGCTCGATCGCAGGTTCCGCCGCCGACTCGCTCGCCGACACATCCGGCTGGGGCGATGGGCGGATGCTCCGCTCCGGCATCGCCTTGGCTTGCTCGCCAACCGCCGCGATCTCGCGACGCCAATCGGCGACGATGGCTTCACTTGTCGCAACCTCGACGGGAGCCGCCGGCGCGTCGCGGCTGGCGGCAGGCGCCGGCTCGGCGGCAACCCGGGCGCTGACCTCAGCCAATGTCGTCGGCGTCCTGCCCGCAGCCGGATCGGCACGTGGCGGCGTTTCGGTGCGTGCTGTCGCCGGCAGTATGGCTGGCGTCTGGATTTCCGCCATCGCGACAGGCTTCCTGACCTCTGGGACGGCATGCAGTTCGGCGCGGAACGCATCGATATCCGCAGCTGGAACAGCACTCGGCGCGGGCTCCAGGTCCTGTTGCAACTCATCGGCGTCGCCGGGCTGCTTGCGGCCGTTGTCGCTGTCTTCGATGATCCTCCTGATGGAAGCGAGTATCTCTTCCATGGAGGGTTCGCGCTGTGCGCTGCTTGCCGTTGCCATCGTCACATCCGCCGCCCTTGTGACCCGTTGCAGGTTTCCGCTCCGGCAAAAGCCGGATTCGAATCATGGTGACAGCGTAACCGACGGATCGCCGCACGAGAATCCCCAATCTGGGGACATGTGGGATTTCAACAGATTAGAGCGATTCCGCCAAAGCCGTGTGACGGTTCCCGTTAGCAACCACCAGAAGGACAACGACAATCCTGTGTTCCCGTACGAACCACTCAGCCCGGAAACGCCGTTCGAACGAAGGGCCTAGCGGCCATCCGGCGTGCGCAGGCCGATCCACTTGTCCTTGACGGCGTTGTAGTGTTCTTCGGGCTTGTACTTCGTCACCGCCAAGCCAAGCCGGTCGACTGAGAGGCGGCCCATCGCCGACAGGATGGCATAGCTTGCCACCACCACATCGTGTTCGTAACCAGCGTGGTTGATCTTGGCGGTGATGACGGCGGCTTGCGCATTGAGCACGTCGAGCGTCGTGCGCTGGCCGACATTGCGCTCCTCGATGACGCCGTTCAGGGCCAGTTGCGCGGCGTCGATCACCTGCCTGTTGGCGGACGCGCTTTGTTGCGCGGCGGTGTATTGGGACCATGCCGTGGCGACGGCCTGGCGCACCTGGTCGCGGCTGACGTCGACCTGGATACGCGCCTGCCCCAGCGATTCCTTGTTCTGCCGCACGACCGCCGAGGTTCGGCCGCCCGAATAGATCGGAATGGTCAGCGTCGCGCCGATATTGGCCGACGTCGAATTGCCGTTGGAACCTGACAAGTCGGGGATGGCGTTGCGGTAGTTTTCCGAAACGCCAGCCGAAGCCGACAACTGCGGCAACAGCGCGCCCTCGGACGATTTCACCGAAAATGCAGCGGCATCGACCAGATGCTGGGTGGCAAGGATGGCCGGGTGTTCGGCCGATCCGATGGCGATCGCGGCGTCGAGGCTCGACGGCAACAACCTGCCCAATGGCGAAGCGGCCTTGAGCTTGCCGGGCTCGTCACCGACCACCTGGTGATAGGTCGCGGCGCTGGCCAGCGCCTGCGCGCGCGCAGCGCTCAGCGCTGCCACCGCGGAAGCGCGCGAGGCATCGGCCTGCGCAACGTCGGTGCGCGTGCCTTCGCCGACCTCGAAGCGCGAGCGCGCGGCGCGCGCCTGCTCGGTCAGGAACTGCAGGTTCTGTTCGGTCAGCACCGCGATCTGCCTGTCGCGAATCACGTCCATATAGGCCATGGCCGCATTGAACAGCGTGTTCTCCTCGGTATTGCGCAGGCTTTCAACGGACGCCTTGACCTGGGATTCGGCCGCCGCGACATTGTTCCTTGTCTGAAAGCCGTCGAACAGCGACTGGTTGATCTGGATGCCGTAGCTGCCGCTTGTCAGCTTCGAATTGCCGCCGCCATTTGCCTGGCGCGTGTTCGTATAGTCGATGTTGGCCGAGCCGGTGATCGTCGGGCGCCAGCCTGATTTGGCTATGGCCACGCTCTCGTCGGTCACGCGCACGCCGGCACGCGATGAATTTAGTGTGGAATTGTACTGATAGGCTTTTGCAAGGGCACCCGTGATGGTTTCGGCCGATGCAGCCAGTGGGGACAGCGCGGTCGCCGACACAAGGACGGCGGTGAAAAGTGACTTGCGTACTGACGGCACGGTTTAACCCTCATTCGTTTTCCATGGGAACCGCGCCGCACCAGCTTCTCTTCCTGAGCAGCCCGAACGGCGTGTTTCATGTTCCCTGTTGCTCAGCCCAAAGTGCCCCCAGTCTGGGATCAGCAACGATCGTTCAAATGCAAGCGACCATGACAAAGCCTTTGCTGCAAGGCCAAATCATTCAGAATTCGAAAGCATGCTCACGTTCGAATCCGGGTAGTGGCTTAATTGCCGCATTAAATGCCCTTCTCCCGGTTACAACCCCCCCCGCCTTGAAAAAAAGCCGCGCCACGCCCGAATTGCCCTGACCCTCGACCGCAACCAGGCGGCCGCCTTCGGCGAGCTGGTCGAGCAGCGACGCCGGCACTTTGGCGACACTGCCGCCGATGAAGATGACATTGTACGGCGCCTTCGCCGCATGGCCTTGCGCCAGAGCGCCCTGGACCACGGTCACATTGCCGCAGCCCAGGCTGGACAGGGTCGACGCGGCGGTTTGCGCCAATGCCGAATCGCTTTCGAGCGCCACGACGGACCTCGCCAGGCGCGACAGGATGGCCGAAGCGTAGCCGGTGCCGCAGCCGACATCGAGCGCCGAATCGGTCACACTGATCTCGGCCAGTTGCATCAGCTTGGCCAGCGGCGAAGCCTCCATCAGGTAGCGCGAGCCATCGGCGCTGTCTGCGATGCGGATGTCCTCGTCGATATAGGCGAGATCGCGCTGGCGATCGCCGACGAAAACCTCGCGGGGCACGGAAAGCAACGCGTCGAGCAGCGGCGCGCTGGTCACGTCGGTGGTGCGGACCTGACCATCGACCATCTTGACGCGAAGTTCGGAGAAATCAGCGCTCATGTCCCAACCAATCTGCTTGCCGCGTCAGAATCGCGGTTCATGTCGACCGGAACTTCAGGCTCCGGCGCTGACGCGCGGGAGCCCGGGTATTGGAGGCCTCGCCCGGAATCGAACCGGGGTGCAAGGATTTGCAGTCCTCTGCGTAACCACTCCGCCACGAGGCCTCGTTGCTCCCGGCGTTCCACCCGGTTCCAATAGGTTGCGGCGAAAAAGCCGTCAAGCGGCCACGACGTATTCCGAACGGTTTCGTCTGCGCCGGCTGCGGCCCTGTCAGTTCGCCGTCATAGCCACCCGCCCACATTCGCAATCCGTTGAGCATGGCGGATGATCGAGCGAAACTCCGCGCTCCGGCTTGCGTTGTGAAACGGGAGGACTGCGCCATGACCCTGGCCAAACCGAACGACGAAACGAACGGAACGGAAAACGGCCGCTGCTGGGGTGCGAGGACTTGGTGCGCTACGCCATCAACTGCCTGAGAATAGAAGGCACAGGCAGGCTTTCACCGCGTGACCGCGCGCGTCTGGCCTCGGCTTCCGCGGTCCTGAAGCAGATCAGCGAGGATTTGAAGGCAGGCACGCAACCGGATTCGAAGGAATCGGGCACTGGCACCGAGAGACAGGGCCAGAATTGATTCTCTTCGGAGACCACCGCCATGCGAGATGTATCGGCCGCTCAATCCGGCCGGCGTCGCCGCTCCCACCAGACGACCAAGCGGCGCCGGTGGCGGCGCACCATGGCAAATTCGTAGGAGAGCACCAGCAGTCCGAGCGGCACCATCCAGAACCCAAGGATCGGCAAGAAACCGAGAATGCCGCCAATGGTCAAAAGCACGCCGATCGTGATTCTGAGACCGCGCGACTGCGGCATGGTGAATTCGCGGCCGAAAACCGAGATCTTTCGTGCTGCTATCCGGTTTTCGTCCGCTGCCGTCATCGCGAAGAACTGCCTGTCTGGGGGCTCGATAATGTCATTTTACGAAAGCTGCGACCGCCCTTTCGGTTCCGTGCCGTCGCCAAGACGGCTAATATGAGGGCGGCCAAGGCCGATTGCGAGAAACCGCTGCGCGAAAAAGTCTCGGAAAAATGCGAAATGCTTCTTTGCAAAGCCGAAACGGGTTTGCTATAGGCTGCGCCACTTGCTCAAAGAGCCTCCGTTCCCCGGTAGCTCAGTGGTAGAGCAACCGGCTGTTAACCGGTTGGTCGCTGGTTCGAATCCGGCCCGGGGAGCCAACATTTCCAAGGTCCGTTCCGGACACATTGGTTACGGTTTATACCGGAGACATGGGTAACACTTTTGGCCCGACGGGGTTTTGGAGTGGTTCGAGCCTGCATGTCTCATGATCGAAGTATCCCAAATCGTAGTCCATGAAGCTCGCCAGCCAGATATGGTCTTCGACCTGTTTGATGCCAACGTCTGGCCGGCGAAGACGAGCCTGAGATTGATCTTCTTGCAGTCGGACCCCCGGAAAGGCCGATTGCCTAAGAGGAGCGCCTTGACGGGCTGTGACAGCGACACTTCTGGCCGCTGCCGTTGCCCCAGCTAGGCGGCTACCCCACCGCGGCCTGATTTGGTGCCGCTCATCCAGGGGAGCGGAGCAAGCGGCTCCTGCAGGATCTTGACGGATCTCGCGAACCCAGCGACGGCATCGCGCGCGACCGACAGGGGTATCTGACCGTCGTAAGCACGCTGGCAAGCCCGGAAGGCCGTCTCGAAAATCGGGCCCCGACGTTCCCGCGGCCACTCGTCCAGGAAATCGAATGCGTGATCAAGACTTCCTATTTCTTGAATGAACTGACCATTCCTAACCAACACTGGTCGATCGAACGTCCTGTCGCCCATATGGTCCTCCATTCGGTTGAGCGATTTGGTTTGCTGGTTCAGCTTTTCACGCAACGGCATGCTCAGGCTCCGCGAACATGCCGCCATCTCCACATCTGGGCGGGACACCGGCATAGGCCGGAACCGGCGGCGGATCATCCTCATCGTCATCCCGCCAGGGGTATCGCAGCCAGCTACGCCTCGTTTTGTTTCGACGCCGGCCTGAAGACGGACTGCGGTCAAACGGTGCCCTGGCCGGCGGCTTGCGGCCAATCTCGTCCAGGGTGTGGAGCGCAAGAAGAATCTCGCTGACTTGCGCAATGGCACCGCTGTCCAATTGGCGTAGGGTGGGATTGTCAGGAACCGCATTGGCGTCTGAAGCCCAGAAGGCGAGCAAAGCCCTCTTCTCGCCGACCGTCATGTCCTCGTTCAGGACGTCCTCGGGCGTACGCAGGGCAGCGAATTCCTCTGCGTGATCTGTCAGTCTGAATTCATGAACACAGTCAGATTCGTATCTCATCTCCATTCTCCGCGATCTGTGCCTCCCGGCCAGGCCGGGAGGCGGACCACAGACTGAGGTTGCCAGTATCAGGCGACCTTGCGTTGCAGCTCTGCATCCATGGACTGCTTGCTGCCGCTCTCCTGAAGCGGAACCGCTC
Organism: Mesorhizobium sp. M8A.F.Ca.ET.208.01.1.1; assembly: GCF_004791315.1. Lineage (NCBI taxonomy): Bacteria > Pseudomonadati > Pseudomonadota > Alphaproteobacteria > Hyphomicrobiales > Phyllobacteriaceae > Mesorhizobium > Mesorhizobium sp. M8A.F.Ca.ET.208.01.1.1. The sequence goes on along the minus strand of NZ_SRUT01000001.1, from coordinate 527,438 downwards.
TGGCTTCGGAGCGGATCTCGATGCGCCGAGGCTTGAGTTCCTCGGGCACTTCGCGGACCAAGTCCACCGACAGCAGGCCATTATGGATATTGGCCGCCTTGACCTTGACGTGGTCTGCAAGTTTGAACACCTGCTTGAAGTTGCCTATCGCGAGGCCGCGGTGGAGGATTTCCAGATTTTGCTGATCAGGCTTCCTCTGTCCGATTACGGACAATTCAGGGCCGTTCTGCACAAGGTCCACTTCGTCAGGACCGAAGCCGGCGACGGCCATGGTGATGCGATAGTCGTTGTCGCCATTCTTCTCGATGTTGTAGGGAGGCCAGTCGGAGCGGACGCTGTTTTCGAGCATGTCGAACAGCCGGTCGAAGCCGACGGTGGTGCGGTAAAGAGGGGAATAATCAAAGCTTCTCATAGCCATATCCTCCGTGAAGCAACATGGTTTACGGGTCGCCGCAGCGCTGCTGCGGCGCGGTATGTCGAGCCGAAGCCTCGACGGAAAACGATCTGGGAATCACGGTTTTTTTGTTCAAGAGGTCGCCCAAAAAAATTTTCGGAGCGGCACCACGGCCAGTCAAGATCGGGCATGCGCCAGACTTTTGCGGTGAAAGCATTCCGGTTGGAAGCGGGTGAGGAATATGGCTCGGCAAGTGCGCGCCAGGTTCCGCCTCTGGTCACGAGCGGCCTTGCACGCTGCCGCCGCCGCGCGATAGATGCGTTCGGTCAAGGGAGGACATCATGCGGAAAATCCTGGTATCGGCATTGCTGCTCACGGCAGCGTCGTTCGCGACCGGCGCTCATGCATTGGACAGCGGCGGAACCCCGGTCGTCGTGACGCCGCTCGCATCACGCACCACCACGGCATCCGGGCAGCCGATCACGCTGCCGCGGAAGAACGTGCAGGTGTTGGTCTCGACCTATGACATCGCGCCCGGCGCGACCTTGCCGGTCCATCGCCATCCCTTCCCACGCTACGCCTATGTCCAGGCTGGAACGCTGAAGGTCACCAATGTCGAGACCGGCAACAGCAACACCTACAAGACCGGCGATTTCATCGTCGAAATGATCGGGCAGTGGCACCAGGCCACCAACATTGGCGATGGGCCGGTCAAGCTCCTGGTGATCGATCAGGTCGAGGAAGGCGCCAAGAATACGGAATTGCGCCAGTAGCCGCCAGGCTGCAGGTGCCCCGAGGGCGGGAAGGCAATGCGCCGCCCGCCCCTCGCCTCGCGGCAGCCCCAGCGCTTAGCCCCAGGCGCCAACCGGCTGCCGGGTCGCTGCGTTCAGCCTGTTGAAGGCGTTGATCAGCGCGATCTGGATGACCAGCGCGGCAAGGGCCTTTTCATCATAATGGCGGGCCGCTTCGTCCCAGACATCGTCCGGCACCGCGTCCGGCCGGTCGGCCAGTCTGGTGCCGGCTTCGGCCAGCGCCAATGCCGCACGTTCGGCGTCAGTGAAATACGGCGTCTCGCGCCATGCCGCCAGCGCAAAGATGCGCTCGTCCTTTTCTCCGGCCTTCTTCAGTTCGCGCGCATGCATGTCGACGCACACGCTGCAGTTGTTGATCTGGCTGGCGCGCAGATGAATGAGCTTGCGCGTCACATAGGGCACGTCGGCCGCCTCGGTCGACTTGTCCAGCGCCAGCAGCGCCTGCACCGAACCGGGGATGAGCATCACCGGGTTCTTGATCCTTGCTTGCATGGTCGTTCTCCTTTTGAATTGTTTCTCCGGGCGTGTTTTCCCGGCCCGGACGACTCGCATCCAGGGTTTCGAACTTGATGAAAACTGTTGGCTGCCCGCCGCGTATCAGGCCTGTTTTGCGGTAACCTGTTCGAGCCGTTCGAGAATGCGCGGCCAGCCACTTCCCATGCCGATATAGCCACGCTCGTCGGCCGGCCGGAATCCCGACTGCTCCATTCGCACCCGGGTCGCCACACCCTCGGGCGTCAGTGACCATGTCACCACGGTTTTCAACCCACTGTCCGATTCCGTCCCATCGCCCCAACTGTAGGCCAGCAGCCGCGGCACCTCGACTTTCAGCACCACGCAGTTCGTCACGCCAGACCATCCGGGAACTGGCGTCGCGCGGAATGTGAAGCGATGCCCCTCTTGCGCCGCGAAGTCATTCTGCATGAGCCATTCGCCGACGAGTGCTGGCACGGTCAGTGCGCGCCATATCTTTTCCGCCGAATATGGGATCAGCCTTTCGACGACGATCGATTTGGTTTCCGTCATGCCTTGCTCCTCTCGTTGTTGTCGTCGCGCCACGCACGCGCAATCAATAACCTGCCAGCTATACATTACTCATAACCATGCAGTTATGCAACAGTCAAGAATGGAATCTGCCATCTGGTCCAAATGGCGGCGTAGGTTCACGCTTTCGCGTCAGCCGTCGTGGTGCTAGGGCTCTCCACAACATGATGAACTGGATCGCCTCTTGACCACGCAAACTCGCCCGCCGCTGATCGAAATCTGTGTCGAAGGCATCGATGGCCTGCTCGCCGCGCAGGCCGCCGGCGCCGACCGAGTCGAACTCTGCGCCAGCCTGGTCGAGGGCGGCATTACGCCCAGCCTCGGCACGGTGCGCGCAGCGCTCGACCAGGCGACCGTGCCGTTCCACGTCATGGTGCGGCCGCGCGGCGGCGATTTTCTCTACAGCGAGACCGAATACCGATCGATGCTCGCCGATGTCGCCGCGCTCAGCGAACTCGGCGTGCCCGGCGTGGTGTTCGGCTGCCTGAACGCCGACGGCACCATCGACGAGAAGCGCATGGGCGAATTGACCGAGGCCGCAGGCGCCTTGAACGTCACCTGCCACCGCGCCTTCGACATGACGCGCGATCCGGCCGAGGCGCTGGAAGCGCTGATCCGCTGCAAGGTTGGCCGTGTGCTGACCAGCGGCCAGCGCGACACCGCGATCGAGGGCTTGCCGCTGCTGGCGGATCTGGTGCGTCAGGCCGACGGGCGCATCATCATCCTCGGCTGTGGCGGGCTCGATCTCGGCAACATCGCCGAGGTGCGCGCAAGGACCGGCCTGGCCGAAATGCACTTCGCCGCCCTCAAGGACGTGCCGAGCGCCATGCGCTACCGCAATCCCAAGGTCGGCATGGGCGGCTCCGATCTCGACCGCGAGTATCGCAACACACTGACCGATACACCGCTGGTGGCGGCGACGATCACGGCGGCCAAGGCATGACCCCTCCGATAGACCGCATAGCGCAGGACGACGAAGCCGCCATTCTGGCGCTCAACAACGAGCACGCCGCCGAATTGTCGTGGCTCGAAGCCGAACGGCTGTCCTTCCTGCTCGGCGAGGCATTTTATGCGCGCCGCATCGGTGATCTCGAAGCCTTCATCATGACCTTCGACCAGGATGCGAACTACGACAGCCCGAACTTCGTCTGGTTCCGCGAGCGCTACGAACACTTCATCTATGTCGACCGCGTCGTCGTGGCGGCGCATGCAAGAGGCCGCGGCCATGCTCGCCTGCTCTATCGGGACCTGTTCGACCATGCGCAGAGCGCCGGCCACACGCTGGTCACCTGCGAGGTCAACACCGACCCGCCCAACCCCGCCTCGGACGCCTTCCACGCCGCCCTCGGCTTCGCCGAAGTCGGCGACGCGGTGATCCACGGCGGCAAGAAAGCGGTGCGTTATTACGTCAGGCGGATCGCCGCCTGATCCGGTGGCGCTCGCCATCGGCGGCGCTCACTCACCAATTGCGGTTGAGCCATTCACGCGCCGGGCGCTCGATGAGGTAGTAGCTGCAGAGCGCGCAGGCAAAGACGCCGGCCAGCATCGGCCATGGGTTGGTGCCCTGATCGTAGACGAATTTGTAGAAGGGCTGCTGCCACAGATAGAGCGAATACGACCACAGGCCCAGTGTCGTCATCGGCAAGGATGACAGCCATCCCGACAAGAACCTCGTGCTGAAATCCAGCGCGTTGACGGCAATCGCCAGCAACGGCACCGCGACCAGGTAGTGGATCGGTGTCGGCACGGCGTCCATGAACAGGAAGACCGCGCCGGCAGCCGCCGCAACGGCGACATAGGGTCCCTTCAGCAAGGACGGGAGCTTGCCGTCGGCCTTGAGCAGGCAGATCGCGGCCGACAGCAGGATCGAGGCGATGTGCACGTCGGTGCGCCAGTATGTGGTTTCATAGTCCATGTGCAGGAACCAGTAGGAAGCCGCGCCATTGGCCATGGCCAGCGCAGCCAAGACCAGCAGCAGCGGCACGACACGGCTTCGGCTGGCAACGATTGCGCTGATCGCCGCCAGGATAATGTAGGCATGCTCCTCGACGCAGAGCGACCAGATGTGGTCGAGTGCGCCGGCCCGGTTCAGGAGAATTCCGGCATAGTTGTAGCTGAATGTCAGCGCCGTCAGGGCCGCCTTCCATTTGAAGGCGATGAAGGTGCCGGAGAGCGCGACCATGGCGAGGACGACAAAGACCAGAAGCGCCGGATAGATGCGCGAGAAGCGGCGTTTGAAGAATTTCTTCAGTGGATAGCGTTCGATGAACAGGATTTCGGCCATCAGCCGGCCGCTGAGCACGAAAAAGAATTCGACACCCAGCACGCCCAGATTGATGCCGGGAACGGGGAGAAAATGCCCGATCAGCACCAGGGCGATCGACAGGCCGCGCCAGCCATCGAGATAGGCCAGTCTTGTCCTGGCCGCCGATCGGTCGGCGATCGTTCGGGACGGAACCAAATGGGTCGCGGAAATTTCGGACATGCCGATCCCTTCGCATTGGCATGCGAAAGGGCACGGCGGTATGGATTCCGAACCCGGCTCGCATTCCCGCCCCAACCCATACTGCAGTGCAATATGAATTTGTGCAAGTGCGAGATTGTCGCCAATGCGATTCCCAAGCAAGCATGGGCCGCAATTGCTTCAAGCAGAGGATGGGACGCGGCGCCGGGGGCTAGGCAGCTACACGTGCCAGGAAAGAAAGAGGGGCCGCTACAGGCCCTTTTTGTCCGCAATCGATCTTGCGTCAGGCGTTGGCTGCCGCCACGGCGCGCTTGGCCATGACCGCGATCAGATTGGCGCGGTAGTCTGATGAAGCGTGGATGTCGCTCATCAAGTTCTTCGCCGGCACTTTCACGCCATTGAGCGAAGCGGCATCGAAGCTCTTGGCGAGTGCCGCCTCGATCTCCTTCGAGCGGAAGACGCCGTCGTCGCCGGCGCCGGTGACGGCAACCCGGACGCCATCCTTGCCCTTGGCCACGAACACGCCGACGATCGCGTAGCGCGAGGCCGGGTTGCGGAATTTTTCGTACGCGGCCTTTGCCGGAGAGGTGAAGGAGACCGCCGTGACGATCTCGCCATCCTTCAAGGCGGTTTCGAACAACCCCTTGAAGAACTTGTCGGCTGATATCTCGCGCTTGTTGGTGATGATGGTGGCGCCCAGCGCAAGCAGCGCCGCCGGATAGTCCGCCGCCGGGTCATTGTTGGCGATCGAGCCGCCGATCGTGCCCTTGTGGCGAACCGCCGGGTCGCCGATCAGCGACGCCAAATGGGCAAGCGCCGGGCAGGCCTTGCGCAGCTTCTCGTCATTGGCGACATCGTAGTGGGTCGTGGCCGCGCCGATCGTGACCGTCTTGCCTGACACCTTGACGCCTTGCAGCTCCTTGATGCGTGACAGGTCGACCAGATCGGAAGGGGCCGCCAGCCGCGTCTTCATGGCGGGGATCAACGTCATGCCGCCCGACAGCAGCTTGGCGTCCCCATTCTTCACGAGCTTGGCGGCTTCAGTGACCGAGGCGGCACGGTGATAGTTGACTGCGTACATGGGATCCTCCCCTAAGTGGTCAGGCAGTAGTAGCAGTGAGTAGTCAGTAGTGGGAACGTCGCCGCCGGAGCTGGATACGGTGCCCTATTCGCTACTCACTACTCCCCACTCACTCATTTCGCGGCGCGGATCGCGGCCCACACGGTCGACGGCGTGGCCGGCATGGCGATGTCGGCGATGCCGATGGCATCGGTGATGGCATTGATCACCGCCGGCGGCGAGCCGATGGCACCGGCCTCGCCGCAGCCCTTGATGCCGAGCGGGTTGCTCGGACACGGCGTGTTCGACGTCGAGACCTTGAACGACGGCAGGTCGCCGGCACGCGGCATGGTGTAATCCATATAACTTGCCGTCAGCAGCTGGCCGCTGGCGTCGTAGTGAGCGCCCTCCAGCAGCGCCTGCCCCACGCCCTGGGCGATACCGCCATGCACCTGGCCCTCGACGATCATCGGATTGATGATGTTGCCGAAATCGTCCGCCGCCACGAACTGGACGATCTCCGTCGTTCCGGTTTCCGGATCGATCTCGACCTCGCAGATGTAGCAGCCCGCCGGGAAGGTGAAGTTCGCCGGATCGTAGAACGCCGTTTCCTTCAGTCCTGGCTCCATGCCGGCGGGCAGATTATGCGCGGTATAGGCAGCCAAGGCCACCTGGAACCACGGCAGGCTCTTGTCGGTCCCGGCCACCTTGACCTCGCCATTCTCGATGACGATATCGCCCTCGTCGGCTTCGAGCAGATGGGCCGCGATCTTCTTGGCCTTGGCCTCCACCTTGTCGAGCGCCTTGGCAATTGCCGACATGCCGACCGCGCCCGAACGCGAACCGTAGGTGCCCATGCCCATCTGCACCTTGTCGGTGTCGCCATGGACGATCGAAACCGAGTCGATCGGCACCCCAAAGCGCTGATTGACCAGTTGCGCGAATGTCGTCTCATGGCCCTGGCCATGACTGTGCGAGCCCGTCAGCACCTCGATCGTGCCGACGGCGTTCACACGCACTTCAGCCGATTCCCACAGGCCGACACCGGCGCCAAGCGAGCCGACCGCCGCCGACGGCGCGATGCCGCAGGCCTCGATATAGCAGCTCATGCCAATGCCGCGCAGCTTGCCCTTCCCAGCCGCATCCGCCTTGCGCGCGGCAAAGCCGGCATAGTCGGCGGTCTTCATCGCCGCGTCGAGCGAGGTCGCATAGTCGCCGGCGTCGTAGTTCATGATCACCGGTGTCTGGTGCGGAAACGTCGTGATGAAGTTCTTGCGCCTGAGGTCCGCGGGAGACACGCCGAGTTCGCGTGCCGCGGCCTCCATGGTGCGTTCCAGCAGATAGGTGGCTTCCGGCCGCCCTGCCCCGCGATAGGCATCGACGGGTGCCGTGTTGGTGTAGACGGTGCGCACATTGGCGTGGATGGCCGGGATGTCATACTGGCCCGACAAGAGCGTGGCGTAGAGATAGGTCGGCACGCAGGACGAGAACAGCGACATGTAGGCGCCGAGATTGGCGATCGTATCGACCTTCAGCCCGGTGATCCTGTTGTTCTTGTCGAAAGCCATCTCCACCGTCGAGACGTGGTCGCGGCCATGGGCGTCGGTGAGGAAGCTCTCCGTGCGATCGGCGACCCATTTGACTGGCACGCCGGTCTTCTTCGAGGCCCACAGGCAGACGATCTCTTCCGGGTAGATATAGATCTTGGAGCCGAAGCCGCCGCCGACGTCCGGCGCGATCACCCGCAGCTTGTTTTCGGGCGCGACATTGTAGAAAGCACTCATCACCAGTCGCGCGACATGCGGGTTCTGCGATGTCGTCCAGCAGGTGTAATGATCCTCGGCCTTGTCGTAATGGCCAAGTGCGGCGCGTGGCTCCATGGCGTTGGGCACCAGCCGGTTGTTGACGATCTTCATGCGGGTGACGTGCGCTGCCGCCTTGATGGCGGCATCGGTCGCCTTGCCGTCGCCGATCTCCCAGTCGAAGATCAGGTTGTTCTCGGCTTCGGCATGAACCTGGGGCGCGCCCTTTTCGAGTGCCTTTGTGGCATCGACGACCGCCTTAAGTTCCTTGTAGGTGATTTCGACCGCCTCGGCGGCATCGCGTGCCTGGCCCTTGGTCTCGGCCACGACGATGACGACGGCATCGCCGACATAACGGACTTTGTCGACGGCCAGCGGCGACCAAGCGCCCATCTTCATCGGCGAACCGTCCTTGGAATGGATCATCCAGCCGCAGATGAGGTTGCCGATACCGTCGGCCTTGAGTTCCTTGCCGGTCAGGACGCCGATGACGCCCGGCATGCCCTGAGCCGTTCTCACGTCGATCTTCTTGATCTGCGCATGGGCGTGCGGGCTGCGCACGAAGGCCGCATGCTTCATGCCGGGCACCACCATGTCGTCGACATAGCGGCCGGCGCCGGTGATGAACCTTTTGTCTTCCTTGCGCGCGACCCGAGCGCCAACACCTTCGATGCCCATGGAAATTCCTCCCGAATTTAGGGGATAAGCAGTAGGGGTTAGGCAGTAGTGGAAGGGCTCGTGGTCATATCGATGTTTGCCCTACTCACTATTGCCTATTGCCTATTGCCTAAGCTGCCTGTTTCGCCTTGCCCTTCGCGGCGCTCTTCGACATCGTCTTCGATGCGGCCAGGATCGCCTTCACGATGTTGTGGTAGCCGGTGCAGCGGCAGATGTTGCCTTCGAGTTCTGCCCGCACCGTCGCCTCGTCGAGGCCTTCGGGATGGCGGTTGATCATGTCGGTTGCAGCCATGATCATGCCTGGCGTGCAAAAGCCGCATTGCAGGCCGTGATATTCCTTGAAGGCCGCCTGGACGGGATGCAGGTCGGCGCCGTTGGCGAGACCTTCGATCGTGACCACTGTCGACCCGGACGCCTGGACCGCGAGCATCGTGCAGGACTTGACCGCCTTGCCGTCGACATGGACGACGCAGGATCCGCACTGCGAGGTGTCGCAACCGACATGGGTGCCGGTCAGGCCGAGATTCTCCCGCAGGAAATGGACGAGCAGCGTTCGATCCTCGACGACACCGCCAACCCGCTTGCCGTTCACCATCAACGAAACGTCCGACATAGCCCCTCCCTGGGTGTCAACCTTGGTCATCACGCTGCCGACGAGCCGTTGGCACTTCGGCCATGCGTTATTCGTACACTGCACAATGCACAAAAAACAGCACGACGGAAAAGGCGGATCATTGTACTTTCGATCATGGCCAGGGCACCGAAGCGCATTCCTGTGGCCCCATTGCCAAAACGCCTCGTGGCGGCAACAATGCCTTCGACGCCGCGCACAAGAAGCACTCGAAAAGCAGCGCACAAGAAGGCGTCGGAGGAAATGCGGGAGAACGCCGCTGACAGGTTCACGGACGCGCTATGCATGCGGCTTGTCGGCGCTGACCACGGACGAGCCCGACCCGGATGATTTCGCACGCGCGGTAGCCGCCGAGGCCGCCGCCATCGATGCCGGCTTCGCCCTCGTGTTCTTTTCCCAGAGCCTTGTCGAGGCCGGGGCCCTGTCGCGGGCACTCTCGGTCCACGCGCCGGGGCTCCACCACGCCGGTTGTTCGACCGCCGGCGAGATTACGCCGCAGGGGCTCGAGGAAGGCCATATGCTGGCGATGCTGCTGCCCTCGGCATCCTTCACGGCGGTCAGCACCATGGTCGACAATTTGTCGACTTCGGGCATGGACAGGATCACCGAAGAGGTCGAGGCCCTGAGGCGCACGCTGCGCGCCCGGCTCGGCGGCGAGCAGACCAGGAACACCTTCGCGCTCTGCTTCATCGACGGGCTGTCCTATGCCGAGGAAGCGGTGAGTTCGGCCATCCACTGGGGTCTTGACGACATACCGCTGCTCGGCGGCTCGGCCGGCGACGATTTGAAATTCGAGACGACGCGTCTGATCTCGAACGGCAGGGTCGCTTCGGACAGCGCCATCATCGTGCTGGTCGCCACGGAAATTCCGTTCCACGTCTTCAAGACCGACAACTTCGTTCCCACCGACGAAAAGCTGGTGGTGACCGCGTCCGATCCGGATCACCGCATCGTGCGGGAGTTCAACGCCACCAATGCGGCCGAGGAATATGCCGCTTCGGTCGGCATCCTGCCGCAGACCCTGACACCGCTGAGCTTCGCCTCGCATCCCGTGGTGGTGAAGGTGGGCGGCGAATATTACTGCCGCTCGATCCAGAGGATGCACGCGGATGGCTCGCTGTCGTTCTTCTGCGCCATCGACGACGGTGTGGTGCTGTCGATCGCCCAACCCAAGGACATGGTGGAATCGACACGAGCGGCATTGCGCGAGGTCGAGGAAAGGCTGGGCGGTATCGATATGATCCTTGGCTTCGACTGCGTGCTGCGCCGGCTGGACGCACGCAACCGGCAGGTCTTTCGCGATATTTCGGAGCTCTACCGGGTCAACAATGTCGTCGGCTTCGGCACCTATGGCGAACAATACCGGTCGATGCACCTGAACCAGACTTTCACCGGCATCGCTTTCGGTGACCGGCAAGCGGCTGAATAGGGCGGCGTAACAAAATGCCGCTCAGGGACATCAACGATCTCGACAGGCTGAAGAGGATCAACGCCGCCCTGGTCAGCCGCGTCGAGCGCTCGATGGACCAGCAAGGCAACGCCTTTTCGCTGTTCCAGACCGCGATCTCGCTGGAAAACCGGGTGCGTACGCGCACCGAGGAACTGCATTCGACCTTGCGCAGGCTGGAGCAATCGAACATCGACCTCAGCGCCGCCAAGGAAAACGCCGAACTGGCGAACCTGTCCAAGACAAGGTTCCTCGCCGCCGCCAGCCACGACGTGCTGCAGCCGCTGAACGCCGCCCACCTCTCCGTCTCGGCGCTTGCCGAGGTGCAGACCAGCGAGGAGGGAAAAAAGCTGGTGCGGCAGGTCGAGCGCTCGCTGGAAACCATGGAAGACCTGCTGCGCACCTTGCTCGACATTTCCAAGCTCGACGCGGGCGTAGTCCAGCCCGACATTGGCGACGTCAGCCTGGAGGCGTTGTTCTCGTCGCTGCGTTCGGATTTCGAGCCTGTGGCGCAGTTGAAGGGGCTGTCGCTGAAATTCCGGCCGGTCAATGCGGTTGTTCGCTCGGACAGGACGCTGCTGCGCCGTATCCTGCAGAACATTCTCTCCAACGCGCTGGGTTATACACGCTCGGGCGGCGTCCTTGTCGGCACACGCCATCGCGGCGACACCATCCGCATCGATGTCGCCGACACCGGCTGCGGCATTCCGGAGGATCAGCGCGAAGCGGTGTTCGAGGAATTCCATCGCGGCACCTCGCCGGCCAGTGCCGAGATCGACGGCGGTGGTCTTGGGCTCGGGCTGGCCATCGTTCGCCGCATGGCCGGCGCGCTCGGCCACCCCGTGACGTTTTCCTCCAGGGTCGGCCGCGGCACCATCTTCCACATCGATGTTCCCGTCGGCATCGGCGCGCCAGCCGACGCCATCGCCAGTGCCGCCAGCCTGGAGCGGCCGCGCGGCTACGGCCTGTTCGGCACCAAGGTGCTGCTGGTCGAAAACGATGCCGAGGTGCTGGAAGCCATGACCTTCCTGCTTGAGCGCTGGCAGTGCCTGGTACGCGCCGCGACCTCGACCGACGATGCGCTTGACCTGCTTGGCGACACCGATTGGGTGCCTGATATCGTCATCGCCGACCAGCATCTCGACGGCGGCGATCTCGGCACCGCGACAATATCGGAGGTCCGCGACTATCTTGGCCGCGCCGTGCCGGCGTTGATCGTCACCGCCGACAGTTCGGAAGCTGTCGCCAAGGCCGCCCGCGCCGGCGGCATCGAGTTGATGCGCAAGCCAGTGAAGCCCGCGCAACTGCGCGCGCTGCTGGCGCATTTGCTGGCTTAGGGGACAGTTAATGGCTCAAAATCCGGCCTGATCCCGAAACAGCTCCGCATTGTCCAGTTTCGACACCTCGATCACCGCTTGCGTGCGGCTATAGACGTTTAGCTTGCGCAATATCTCCGACACATGCGCCTTCACCGTCGTCTCGCCGACCTGCAGCTCGTAGGCGATCTGCTTGTTGAGCAGGCCCTGGCGCAGCATCTGCAGCACGCGCAATTGCTGCGGCGTCAGCTTGGAAAGCCGCTGCACCATGTCGGCGCGGTCGGTTCTGTCGGGATCCGGCGGCTGGCCTTCGTAATTCTCCGGTACATAGACGGCGCCGTCCATCACCGAGCGGATGGCGGCGGCGAGATCGCTCTTGCGCGCCGATTTCGGGATGAAGCCGGCGGCACCATAGGACAAGGCCTCTGAAATGATCCTCGGCTCCTCATGACCCGATACGATCACCACAGGCAGGCGCGGATAGCGGGTCCTGAGCTGCAGGAGCCCCTCGAAGCCGTGCACGTCGGGCATGCTGAGGTCGAGAAGCGCAAGGTCGAAAGGCTTGGCGTCGGCCAACAGATCCAGCGCCTCGGCAATCGACCGTGCCTCGACCGTATCGACCTCGGGATAAGCCATCTGCACGGCACTGTGCAGCGCCTCGCGAAACAGCGGATGGTCGTCGATGATGAGGAACCGGGCACGATCGGTAGGGGCTGTCATAGGGCTCGTTCCGGTTTACCGGGCACACCATAGTCTCCTGACTGTGGCCGGATTATTGGCAAATAGTCTATCGCCTGTTGACGGGATTCATCGCTGCAAAAAATGATGGGAAGCCTGAATTCTTTATCCAGCCGCGGCAAAGCCCGTGCTTTATGAAAAACGACGCCTTGCCCGACCCCCGAAATCGGCCGAATGTGCCGTCATCAAACGCAGAGATCGCCATGACCGCCTTTGTCCTTGCCGTGCCGCCAACGCCTTCCGTCGCCATTGCCGGCTCCAGCGAACGCTTTGCCGTGCGGCGTATTTTCTGCGTTGGCCGCAACTACGCGGCGCATGCGCGCGAATTCGGCAATGACGAGCGTGATCCGCCCTTCTTCTTCACCAAACCAGCCGACGCGGTGGTCGATTCCGGCACTGAAATCCCCTACCCGCCGCTGACGCAAAACCTCCACTTCGAGATCGAACTGGTGGTGGCGATCGGTACATCAGGCTTTCGCATATCCCGCGACGAGGCACTGGATCATGTCTGGGGTTATGCCGTCGGCATCGACCTCACCCGCCGCGACCTGCAGGACGTCGCCAAGAAGGCTGCGCGGCCCTGGGACTGGTCGAAGGCATTCGACCGTTCCGCGCCTTGCGGCCCGCTGGTCCCGGCACAAAAAGCCGGGCATCCGGCGAAGGGGCGTATCTGGCTCGCCGTCGACGGCGCGGTGAAACAGGATGCCGACCTCGCCGAACTGATCTGGCCTGTGGCGGACATCGTCTCGACCTGCAGCGAGGCTGTCGAATTGCAACCGGGCGACCTGATCTTCACCGGCACGCCCGCCGGGGTCGGCGCGGTCAGGCCGGGCGAGACGATATCAGGCGGGGTCGAGGGCATCGGCACGATCGAAGTGACCATCGGCCAGCCGCGGTCATGAGTGAAAAGTCATGAGCAATATCGTCCTGCACAACTACTATCGCTCTTCCACCTCCTATCGGGTGCGGATCGCGCTGGAGATGAAGGGGCTGAGCTATGACTATGTTCCGCATCACCTGCGCCATGGCGAACATCTGGAAGCGGCCTATCTCGCGGTCAACCCTCAAGGGTTGGTCCCGGCGCTGATCTGCAAAGATGGCACGCTGCTGACGCAATCGCTGGCGATCATCGAATTCCTCGACGAGACCACGCCGGAACCGGCGCTGCTGCCGAAAGACCCGCTTGGCAGGGCGCGGGTCAGGATGCTGGCGCAGATGATCGCCTGCGACATCCACCCGGTGAACAATCTGCGCGTGCTGACCTCGCTGCGCACCCTGTTCGGCGCCGGCGACCAGGACGTCGCCAACTGGTTCCGGCATTGGGTCAATGAAGGTTTTGGCCCACTCGAGACATTGCTGACGGCTTCGCCCGAAACCGGCACATTCTGTCACGGCGACACGCCCGGGCTGGCAGACATCTGCCTGGCGGCACAGGTCACCAGCAACGCCCGTTTCGGCGTCGATATGACGCCCTACCCGACAATTTCGCGCATCAACGCCGCCTGCATGGCGCTACCCGCATTCCAGAAAGCCGCGCCACAGAACCAGATCGATTCCGAGTAGGTTCACCGGCCGACTCGCAGCGTCAGCGCCCAGAACAGCAGCGCCAGCAAGCCGATGCCAACGCCGAGCAATGAGACGCCGCTCCAGCCGGCGGCGCCATAGGCCGTGGTCGAGGCGATCGAGCCCAGCGCGCTGCCGAGCGAATAGAAGATCATGTAGCCACCGACCAGCCGGCTGCGGGCATCCGGTCGACGCGCGAAGATCAGGCTCTGGTTGGTGACGTGTGTGGCCTGGATCGCCAGATCCAGCATGACGATGCCGGCGACCAGTAGCCACAGCGACATGCCCATGAAGGCGATCGGCAACCAAGCCGCTGTCATCAGCAGCAGGCTGAGCCCGGTGACCAGTTGCCCGCGTCCCCGATCCACCAGGCCACCGGTCCATCGCGCCCCCAGCGCGCCGGCGACGCCGGCGAGCCCGAAAAGTCCGATTGCGGTGTGCGACAGCGAGAACGGTGGCGCGCTGAGCGGCAGCACCAGCGGCGCCCACAGCACGTTGAAGCTGGCGAAGATCAGCAGGGCGAGAACCGCGCGCACACGCAGCAGTGGCTCCTTCACGAACAAGAGCACCACCGAGGCCAGCAGGCGCGGATAGGATGTGCTTGGCCTCTCCGCCTCATGGCGCGGCAGGATGAGGTAGAGAAGCACCGCCATGAATAGGGTGAGCGCGGCCGAGACGACATAGACCCAGCGCCAGCCGGCGAAATCGGCGACGACGCCGGCGACGAAGCGGGCAAGCAGGATCCCTGTTATGACGCCGCTGGTGACGGTGCCGACCGCCCGCCCCCGTTGCGATGGCGCGGCGAGATCGGCCGCGTAGGCCACCAGCACCTGCACCACCACGGCAAGCAGTCCGACAACGGCGAGACTCGCCAGCAGCATCGCCGCGTTCGGCGCGACCCCGACGGCTATCAGCGCCACCGCCGAAAGCACCGCCTGCCCCGCAATCAGCTTGCGGCGATCGAACAGGTCGCCAAGCGGCACGATGAACAACAGGCCGAGCGCATAGCCGATCTGGGTGACCATCACCACGATGCCGATCGAGGCCGGCGCAATGGCGAAATCATGGGCCATGGCGTCGAGCAGCGGATGGGCGAAATAGACATTAGCGACGCTCAGGCCGCAGGCAACGGCGAAAATCAGCGTGGTCATCCCGGACAATCCCGGCGATGACGCCGGCGTCACCTGCTCGCGCTCCTCGGTTCGCTCCGCCTTCGTCGCGGCGCCGTTCATCACCTCTATATTCATGTCGCTCTCCGCAAAAGGTTTCAAATTGAAACCGCTTGCTGGATAGACAGAACAGTTTTATGTTGCAACCAAAATGACCGATCTGGACCAACCATTGCCATGGTGAAACGAACGAGCCACCAGAGTGCGGACTGCCTGATCGCACGACCGCTCGACGCGATTGGCGACTGGTGGTCGCTGCTCATCGTGCGCGACGCGTTCGACGGGTTGCGGCGCTTCGGTGAGTTCCAGAAAAGTCTCGGCGTTGCCAAGAACATCCTGTCGGCGCGCCTGCGCAATCTGGTTACGCACGGCATCCTCGAAACCGTCCCAGCGCCCAACGGCGGCGCGCATCATGAATATGTGCTGACGCAAAAAGGACGCGGCCTGTTCTACGTGCTGGTCGCCTTGCGCCAATGGGGCGAGACCTATTTCTCCGGCCCCGGCGAGCCCTACACATTCATGGTGGATACCGAGAGCGGCAGGCCGATAAAGCGCCTTGAAGTGCATGCCGAAGACGGTCGTCTGCTAGCCCCCGGCGACACCAGGCTTGCCGATTTCCGCAACCGGGAAAACAGGTAAACGTCGTTCCTTGGTTCGGCGGAGCGGCCATCCTGGTGGAATCGATTTCCGCTTGACCGGACAAGGAATCGGCTATCTTTCCGGTGACACATGCCGTCTCAAGGGTGGAGTGACCGATGAAAGCCGTCGTCTTCGAAAAATTCGGCGAAGCGCCGACGATCCAGACTGTTCCCGATCCCAAGCCGGCTGCCGATGGCGTCGTCATCAAGGTCGAGGCGACCGGGCTGTGCCGCAGCGACTGGCATGGCTGGATGGGCCATGATGACGGCATCACCCTACCGCACGTGCCGGGACATGAACTGGCCGGCGTGGTTGTGGCGGCCGGCAAACAGGTCACCCGCTGGAAGGCGGGCGAGCGCGTCACCGTGCCGTTCGCCGTCGGCTGCGGCCGCTGCTTCGAATGCAACTCCGGCAATCACCAGGTCTGCGAGCATCAGACACAGCCTGGCTTCACCGGCTGGGGCTCGTTCGCCGAATATGTCGCTATCGAGCACGCCGACACCAATCTGGTGCGCCTTCCCGACGAAATGGAATTCGCCACCGCCGCCAGCCTCGGCTGTCGTTTCGTCACCTCGTTCCGCGCCATCGTCGACCAGGGCCGGGTGACGCCGGGCGAGTGGGTGGCGGTGCATGGCTGCGGCGGCGTTGGCCTGTCGGCGATCATGATTGCCAGCTCGATGGGCGCCAATGTCATCGCCATCGACCTCACCGACGAGAAACTGGACTTCGCCAAAAAGATCGGCGCCGTGGCGACCATCAACGCGTCCACGACGCCGAACGTCGTCAAGGCCGTCAAGCAGATCACCAATGGCGGCGCCCACATGTCGATGGACGCGCTCGGTCACCCCACGACGTCCTTCAACTCGATAGCCAACCTGCGCCGGCGTGGACGTCACGTGCAGGTCGGCCTGATGCTGGGCGAGCACGCCCGCCCCCAGGTGCCGATGGACAAGGTGATCGCCTTCGAGCTCGAAATCCTCGGCAGCCACGGCATGCAGGCCTATCGCTACCCCGCGATGATGGAGATGATCCGCCACGGCAAGCTGAAGCCCGAACTGCTGGTCGGCAAGAAGATCAGCCTCGACGAGGCGCCCGCGGCCTTGATGGCGATGGGCGGTTTCGAGGGCATCGGCATTGGCGTGGTGACGAAGTTCTAGCGAGGGTCGGCATCATCACTATGCAGCCGCACGCCGCGGCAAATCCTGCTTGGCGAATCTCTTCGCGCCGAACACGCAAAGCACCACGCCGAGTGTAGCGACGATCATCAGCGGACTGACCTGTTCATGCAGCAGCGTCGCCGCCAATGCGAGCCCGAAAAACGGCTGCAGCAGCTGCAACTGGCTGACCGCCGCAATGCCGCCCTGCGCCAGGCCGCGATACCAGAAGACGAAGCCGATTAGCATGCTGAACAGCGAGACATAGCCAAGACCGATCCAGGCATTGGAGCCGACGCTGGCGAAGGACGGCGGCAGGGTCGCGAACGTCAGCACCAGCATGACCGGTAGGGACAGCACCAGCGCCCAGCAGATCACTTGCCAGCCACCGAGCCTGCGCGACAGTGCGGCACCCTCGGCGTAGCCAAGCCCGCAGACGATGATGGCCGCAAGCATCAGCCCATCGCCGACCGGCGAAGCCGTCACGCCTTGCGCAAGCGCGAAGCCCGCCACCAGCGCACTGCCAAGGCATGAGAACAGCCAAAAGGCCGGCCTTGGCCGTTCACCGCCGCGCAACACGCCGAAGATCGCGGTCGCCAGCGGCAGCAAGCCGACAAAGATGATGGAATGGGCCGAAGTGACATGCTTCAGCGCGAGCGCCGTCAGCAAGGGGAAGCCGACGACCACGCCAAGCGCAACGATGATGAGCGACAGCAAGTCATGACGCGCGGGGCGCTTCTCGCGGAACACAAGCAGCAAGGCGAGACCGAGCAGGCCGGCTATGAGCGCGCGGGCCGATGTCAGGAATATCGGATCGAGATCCATCACCGCCACGCGCGTCGCCGGCAACGAGCCGCTAAAAATCAGCACGCCGATAAATCCGTTCACCCAGCCGCTCGCCGTCTTGTCCATTGCAGGCTCCATTGCTTTCGCCCTCTATCGTGCGAACGCCCGTGGTGCGGCCAGAGACAATGGGGTACAATTCGATGAAACTGTAATGGCGAATTGAGCAGTACGGATGACAGACCTTGCTTTGGAACCCGACGGCGCACGCACCCTTGTGGAGAGTGTGATGGCGACCATCCGTCAGCGGATCGCCGCGCGCAGCCTGACACCGGGAACCCGGTTACCGTCTATCCGTGCCTTCGCGAAGTCCATGCAGGTATCCAAATCCACCGTCGTCGAAGCCTATGAGCGGCTCGCCGCCGAAGGCGCGATCCGCTCCCGGCCGGGTTCCGGTTTTTATGCCGCCGGCTCGCTGGCGCCGCTGTCTTTGGCCGAGATCGGCCCCCGGCTCGATCGTGCCGTCGATCCGCTCTGGGTTTCGCGCCAGTCGCTGGAGGCTGGCGAGGAAGTCCTGAAACCCGGCTGCGGCTGGCTGCCGGCTTCATGGATGCCACAGGCCGGGCTCCGCAGGGCATTGCGCACGGTCGCGCGTGCCGACGATGTCGCGCTTGCCGACTACGGCACGCCGCTCGGGCTGCCGCCGCTGCGGCAATTGCTGGCGCGGCGCCTGGCCGGGCATGGCATCGAAGCTTCGCCCGAACAGATCATGCTGACGGAATCGGGCACCCAGGCCATCGACCTGCTCTGCCGGTTCCTGATCGAGCCCGGCGACACCGTGCTGGTCGACGATCCCTGCTATTTCAATTTCCACGCTTTGCTGCGTGCCCATCGCGCCAAGGTCGTCAGCGTCCCCTACACGCAATCGGGGCCTGATATCGAGCTATTCGCCCAGGCGCTCGCCGAACACCGGCCGCGCCTCTACATCACCAACTCCGCCATTCACAATCCGACGGGGGCGATCCTGTCTCCGGTGACGGCCCATCGTCTGCTCAAACTGGCCGACCAGTCGGGCCTGACCATCGTCGAGGACGACATCTTCGCCGATTTCGAACATGCCCCTGCCCCCAGGCTGGCGGCGTTCGACGGCCTTAGCCGCGTTGTCCAGATCGGCAGTTTCTCCAAGACGCTGTCGGCGTCGGTCCGCTGCGGCTTCATCGCCGCCCCCCGCGACTGGATCGAGGGCCTGGCCGACCTCAAGATCGCCACGACTTTCGGCGGCGGACGGCTGGCGGCCGAACTTGTGCTGACGTTGCTGAAGGACGGCAGCTACCGCAAGCACATGGATTTGCTGCGCGCGCGCCTCTCGCGTGCCATGGGCGAGACCAGCGCCCGGCTGAAGGCGATCGGCATCACGCCGTGGATCGACCAACCGGCCGGGCTGTTCCTGTGGTGCGGCCTGCCGGACGGGGTGGACGCGGCCGACGTCGCCCGCCGCGCGCTCGCCGACAACATCGTTCTGGCACCCGGCAATGCGTTCAGCCTGTCGCAGTCAGCCAGCCGCTTCCTGCGCTTCAACGTTGCCCAATGCGCGGACGAGCGGATTTTCAAAGTGCTCGAAACGGCGATGGCGCGCTGATCGGTCAGCGACCCGCACAGACTTCCCGCACGCAGTCCCGCAGCCAGCGTTGCGCCGGGTCGGCATCGAGACGCGGATGCCAGAGCATGGAGATAGTGACGTCCACGGTAGCGACCGGCAGCGCAAAACTATGCATGCCGGCGCGCGCTCCTGCCGTATGCCGCTCGGGCACGCTGGCAATCAGATCCGAGGCCCGGGCCATGGCAAGTGCCGCCGAAAAACCTGAGACCATGCACACGACCCTCCGCTGCAAGCCAATCATGCCCAGGGCCTCGTCGATCGGTCCCTTCTCGCGGCCGCGTCGCGAGACGCTGATGTGCCGGCCAGCCGCATAACGCTCGGGCGTCACCTTGCCCTCGGCCAGGGGATGGCCGGCCCGCACGGCACCGACAAAGCGGTCGCGAAACAGGGCCTGGATGCGCACCTCGGGTCCGGTCTCGCCGGCAACGCCGATTTCCAGGTCGATCGCCGCTTCGCGCAGCGACATCGCATCCTTGTCGGACTTCGGTGCGAAACGCAGCCGCACCCCTGGCGCATCGGCCTCGGTGCGGGCGACGAGGCGAGGCCCGAACTCCTCGACGAAGCTTTCGTTGGTGCGCAATGTGAAGATCCGGTCCAGGCTCCGGGGATCAAGCAACTCGGTCGGGCGCAGGAGCACCTCCGCGTCTTGGACGACACGGCCGACCTGTCGCCGCAATTCCTCCGCACGCGGCGTCGCCACCAGGCCGCGCCCGGCGCGCACCAGCAGAGGATCGCCCGTTGCCTCGCGCAGCCGCGCCAGCGTCCGGCTCATCGCCGAGGGGCTGAGCCGCAGCCGGCGCGCCGCGCGCGCCACGCTGCCTTCGGCCAGCAGGACGTCGAGGGCAAAGAGGAGATTGAGATCGGGCGATGTCATGGATCGATCGTAGCATATGATATGGCGTCCGATGCACGAATAAGATGCAAAAGCTGCGCCTTCCGCCGCATCGGACACAAGACTAGATCTCCGACAGCTCCGGTTCCGGAGCAGACAGAAAGGAGATCGCCTTGGCAGTCGTTGAGCAAAATCGGGAACTGATATCGGTGCCGCGACAGGCCCAGTCCGCTGGCCTGGCGCTGGTGAGCCTGTCGCTCGCCACGCTGCTATCGTCACTGGGAACCAGCATTGCCAGCGTCGGCCTGCCTTCGCTGATGCAAGCCTTCGATGCATCGTTCCAGGCCGTGCAATGGGTGGTTCTCGCCTATCTGCTCGCCATCACGACGCTGATCGTCGGCGCCGGACGGCTGGCCGACATGTTCGGGCGTCGGCCTTTGCTGCTTTGTGGCATCGCGCTGTTCACGCTGGCATCGGTGGTCTGCGGACTGGCACCGACACTCTCGCTGCTGATCGGGGCGCGCGCCCTTCAGGGACTTGGCGCCGCGCTGATGATGGCGCTGACGCTGGCCTTCGTCGCGGAAACCGTAAGCAAGGAGCGAACCGGCAGCGCCATGGGCCTGCTCGGCGCCATGTCCGCGATCGGCACGACCCTCGGGCCTTCGCTTGGCGGCTTGTTGATCGCCGGCCTCGGCTGGCGGGCGATCTTTCTCGTCAATGGGCCGCTGGGTCTTCTGACCTTCGCCCTCGCCTGGCGTGGCTTGCCGGCGCGCGGCGAAACAATGGAGGCCGGTCGAGGCACATTTGACGTCACGGGCACCGCCCTGCTGGCCCTTACCTTGGGCGCCTATGCCCTGGCGTTGACGCTTGGCCGAGGCAATTTCGGCGTGCTCAATCTGGGCCTGCTGGTCGCGGCCGGTATCGGCGTCATCGTGTTCGCCATCGCTCAGGCAAAAGCGAAGGCGCCCCTCGTCCAACTCGCCCGGTTCCGCGACCCGCGGCTGAGCGCCGGCCTCGCCATGAGCCTGATCGTCGCCACGGTGATGATGGCAACCCTGGTGGTTGCTCCGTTCTACCTGTCGCGCGGGCTCGGATTGAATGCCGCGATGGTTGGAATGGCGCTTTCGACCGGGCCGCTTGTCTCGACCCTGTCGGCGCTGCTGGCCGGCCGGCTGACCGATCGCTTCGGTGCCCACCGGATGATGGTCGCCGGTCTGCTCTGCCTCGTAACGGGAACGTGCCTCCTGTCGCTCGCTGTGACCAAGCTCGGCGTTGCCAGCTACGTCGCTCCAATCACCGTCACCTGCTTCGGCTACGCCCTGTTCCAGACCGCCAACAACGCGGCCGTCATGGGCGGTGTAAGCGCAAACGAACGTGGCGTCGTTTCCGGTCTGCTCAACCTGGCGCGCAATCTTGGTCTCATCACCGGCGCATCGCTGATGGGTGCCATATTCGCGATCGCATCGAGTGATGCACAGCAAGGGATCGGACAGCAGCTCTTGAGTTCCGCGGCGGCGACCCAAGGCATGCAGATCACCTTCCGGGTGGCCACGGCCCTGGCCCTGGCCGCGCTGGTCCTTGCCATGCTCTCCGTCCGCGCCGACCGCCGAGCGGAACCCAACCGGCGTTGAACCGCAATCGTTTGACCGCTCGCCTTCGCCGCCCCTCCTTCACGACCTTCATCCTGCCCATGTGGGTGATGGCCATGGGCATCGTCTTTGCCGGAACTGTTACGGCCGATGAAATGACGCGAGGGGCCTGGCGATCGCCGTTCAGGCCCCTGCCCGTTTGCGGCGCTCGTAAAGCATGACGAGCGTTTCAGCCATCAGCGCCGGCTTTTCCTCGCCTTCGATCTCGACCGTGTTGGCTGCCTTCATCAGATATTGGCCTGGACCCCGGTCTTCCATGGAAAGCAGCGTCGTGCGCAGGCGGATGCGCGCGCCGACCCTGACCGGCGCCAGGAAACGCACCTTGTCGAAACCATAGTTGAAGGCGGCCTGCGTATTCTCGGGCACGATCCCCATTTCGAGGGCCAGCGCGCCGATGATCGACAACGTCAGATAGCCATGCGCGATCGTGGTGCGGAACGGGCTTTGCCGCCGCGCCCGTTCGGGATCGACGTGGATCCATTGATGGTCGCCGGTGCATTCGGCGAACTGGTTGATGCGGTTCTGGTCGACCGTGGTCCATTCCGAGACGCCGAGTTCCTGTCCGGACATCGTTCTCAGCTGTTCGTAGGTTGGCGGCGTTTTAGGCCGTACTTCCGTCATTCCTGCTTTCCCGATCGCTTCCAGAGCTTCCGGACCACGAACCGGCGGCCTCTGTCAATTCGTTCCGCGCAAATCCGTTCCGCCGGATTCGAGCTCACTCGTGCCACGCCTTGCCACGCAATGGCAGGCCCGAACCGGACTTTTCGACCTTCCAGCTTGCCGGGAGCTTATGCC
Source organism: Mesorhizobium sp. M8A.F.Ca.ET.208.01.1.1 (assembly GCF_004791315.1). Classification (NCBI taxonomy): domain Bacteria; kingdom Pseudomonadati; phylum Pseudomonadota; class Alphaproteobacteria; order Hyphomicrobiales; family Phyllobacteriaceae; genus Mesorhizobium; species Mesorhizobium sp. M8A.F.Ca.ET.208.01.1.1. The sequence continues at coordinate 504,808 of NZ_SRUT01000001.1, read as the reverse complement.
GTGGCGCTAATGCAACTATGTGCGATAGTGCGGAATCGCCAACCGGCGTGCCGGATAGAGGGCGAAACGACAGCCGATGGGATTCACTTCTGCCCGTAGCCGGCGCGGACCTCCTCCATCGCCTCCTTGATGCGCGCGCGCAGGATGTCGATCGATTCGGTGCCTGATTTCCTGGCCAGTTCAGCCACTTCACCAGCGTTCTTGAGCGCGGCCTCGAAGGATTTTCTGGCAAACTCCGTCTGCTTGGCCATCAGTTCCTGCGGATTGCCCGGTGCGCGGTAGCTCTGCGCCATGTCGGCGACCTCCCGCAACGTGTCCTGCAGCATTTCGCGCTGTCTCGACAACAGCGAGGTCGCTCCCGCCGCACTGGTCCGCGCCGCCTTCTCCAGCGCTTCGAGGTTCTTGCGATGATGGGCAAGGATCGCCTCGACATCGACGTTGGGCACCTTCAGGTCACGGCCGAATCTGCCGAACATCTCCATGAAGGAATCGGATTCTGCTTGTCTGGCCATGACTGTCTTCTCCCCTTTGCCGCGGTTGCGGACGCCCTCGACGGGAGAATAGCACTCGAACGCCGTGTGTCCATTTCGAACGCACGCCTGGCGATCGATACGGATCAATTGACCGGGAGCAGCAACTCGATCGTATAGAGCACGATGCCAGCCAGCCCGCCGATGATCATGCCGTTGAAGCGGATATATTGCAGGTCCCTGCCGATGTTCATCTCGATCAGGCGTGTCAGTTGCGCCAGGTCCCAGCGCTTGACCTGGTCGGCGATGAATTTCGACACGCCGCTCTTCTGGCTTTCCACGAAGGAGGCCAACGCCACCACGAATCCTTGGTTCATGTCGGCTCGAATCTGGGCATCGCCGGCGAGATGGCGGCCGACTTCGACGAACATGTTGGCGAGATGCTCCCGGACCAGCGAATTCGGCGCCTTGGCATCCTGCTCGATGAACAGGCTGAGGCTCTCCCACATGTCGCCGGCCAGCGCCCTGACTTCGGGTCTGGCGAGAAAATCGCGCTTCATTTTCTCCGCTCGCTTGGCATATTGCTTGGACGTGCGCAGCCGCTCGACGAAACTTTGCGCGAAACGGTCGAATTCGGCGCGCATCGGGTGGTCGGGATCGGCACGCACTTCGTCCAGCAGGGAGCCCGCCGAGGCGACGATCTTCTTCAGGAGGTAGGCATCGGCGCGAAACAGGTTGAACAGCGACGGCAGTTCCTCGCGGATCTTGTCGCGCATCGTCGCCAGCGCCTGTTCGTCGTTGAGGAACCGGCCGATGACCTTGATGAACTCGTCGAACAATTTCTGGTGGCGGCGATCGTCGGTGAGCGCCGACAAGAGTTCGGCGGCCAGCGGCGCCAGCGGCACCTTTTCGATCTGCTCCAGCATACGGCTGGTGACGAAACCGCGCAGGCCCGATTGTTCGACGGCCGCAAGCGTACGCGGCACCAGCCGCACGACGAAGCGCGACAGGCCGGCGGCGCGTTCGGCATCGGCGAGCCAATCGGCGACGAGCGCCGAAAAATCGACCTCGGCGAGTTTTTCACGCACAGGTTCCGGCGCCAGGAAATTAACCTCGATGAAACGGCCGAGATTGTCGGCTATCCGATCCTTGTTTTCCGGGATGATGGCGGTGTGCGGGATGGGTAGCCCGAGCGGCCGTTTGAACAGCGCCACCACCGCGTACCAGTCGGCAAGGCCGCCGATGGTTGCCGCCTCGGCAAAGGCGGCGACGAAGCCGAGCCACGGGTAGCTGGCCTGGAAGGACTTGGCCAAGACAAAGACCAGCACGCAGAGTGCCAGCGCCGCCGTGGCGACGAACTTTGTCCGCCGCAGCGCCGAAAGCTTGGCGCCCGCGTCGGTGTCGAAACGGACAGGCGCCAGCGACTGGGCCGATTGAGACATATGAGCCGCTCCTCGTCGATCCCAGGCTATTTAGTGCGTCGGTCGTCAAAATGCCCGCGACAGCCAATTTTCTCAGCGTTTCGCCTAGCCACGCACATAAAGTTGACGAGAATATTCAGCTATGATGCGAAGCCAGTCTGGAATTATTCCAAGGTATAGGCCATATTCGACCGAGGCCAGCGCGGCGACTCCGAAAATCCGGGTGAAGCCGCGCTGGCAAAGTTCCAGACTCTGGCATGGTTGCACCGCGCCAGCGCTTTGTGAGGATGAAATGCGGCTTACCCGCCAAACCAACTATGCCATGCGCATCCTGATGTATTGTGCCGCCAACAATGAACGGTTGAGCCGCATCCCGGAAATCGCGACCGCCTATTCGGTGTCGGAACTGTTCCTGTTCAAGATCCTGCAGCCTTTGGTCGAGAACGGGCTGGTCGAGACTGTCCGCGGCCGGAACGGAGGGGTACGGCTCGGCCGCGCCGCCGAAGCGATAAGCCTGTTCGATGTTGTGCGCGTGACCGAGGAAAGCTTTGCCATGGCGGAGTGCTTCGAGAATGACGCGGCCGAATGCCCGCTGGTCGACAGCTGCGCATTGAACTCGGCGCTGCGCGAAGCGCTCAACGCCTTCTTCGCCGTGCTTGCCCGCTACACGATCGCCGATCTGGTGGCGGCGCGGCCGAATGTGCGCAACCTGCTCGGTATCGACATGCTGATGGAGCGCCGCGCCCCGGCAGCTTGATCCTGCGCAGGCAGGGCCGAAGACCGCAGATCTAGGCTGCGGATTGCGGCAGCACGAATGGCATGTTGCCGGCCGGCAGCACGCCGACCTTGAGCCGGCAGTCGAACACATTCTCGATCAGATCGTCACTCAGCACGTCCCGCGGCGATCCGGCCGCGGCCAGCCGGCCACGATGCATCACGAAGATGCGGTCGGCGAACATCGCCGTCAGATTGAGGTCGTGCAGGATCGCGACCACGCCGCCGCCTCTTCTGGCGAAGTCGCGGGCGATGTTCATGATGATCAGCTGATGCTTGATGTCGAGGCTGGAAACCGGTTCGTCGAGGAAGAGATAGCGCGGGCCGCCGTCAAGCACCGGCGCCCAGACCTGGCACAGCACGCGGGCAAGCTGGACACGCTGCTGCTCACCACCGGAAAGCTCCTGGTAGAAACGACCGGCAAAACCGTCGAGATCGACCCGCGCCAGCGCCCGCTCCGGCAGGCGTTCGTCCTCGCCGGGCAGCACGCCCGAGCGTCCACCGACGAGGCCAAGCCTGACGATCTCGCGCACGGTGAAGGGAAAGGACAGGGTCGTTGCCTGAGGCAGCACCGCTCGCACTGTCGCCGCCTCGACCGGCTTCATCGTCGACAGCTCGCGACCGTTGATAAGGATCCGTCCGGTATGGACGAGATCCCCCGACATCGCCTTGAGAAAGGTCGTCTTGCCCGATCCGTTGGGGCCGACGATGGCCGAGATTTCACCTGGCCTGACTTCGAAATCGACGTTGGCGACAATGCGCTTCTTGCCGATCGCCACAGAAACGTCGCGGGCTTCGATCATGAAACACTCCTACAGGGTCTCAAATCTCACAAATCGATCACGCCACGCTTGCGCAGCAGGATCCACAGGAAGAACGGTGCGCCAGCGACGGCGGTGACGATGCCGATCGGCAACTCTGCCGGCGCCACGATGGTGCGGGCGACGGCATCGGCGAGCAGCAACAGCGAGGCGCCGAGCAGCGCCGAGGCCGGCAGCAGGTAACGATTGTCCGGGCCAATCAGCAGGCGCAGCAGGTGCGGCACGACGATGCCGACGAAACCGATGCCGCCGCTGACGGCGACGGACGCCCCGACCGCCGCCGAGACACCAATGATGGCTGTGTATTTCAGCCGCTGCACCGGAATGCCGAGATGGCCGGCGGCGGCCTCGCCGAGCGCCAGCGCGTTGAGACCCCGGGCAAGGAACGGCATCGCCGCGAGTGCCAAGACGATGATGGGCCCGACGGAAGCGATCTTGGCCCATGTCGCACCACCGAGCGATCCCAGTGACCAGAAGGTCAGATCGCGCAACTGGCGATCGTCGGCCATGAAGATGAGGATTCCGGTCAGCGCCATGGCAAGTGCCGCCAGGGCGATGCCCGCGAGCAGCATGGTGGCGACAGAGGTTTGCCCGCGTCGCGTCGCGACCTGATAAAGCACCAATGTGGTGGCGAGGCCGCCGAGGAACGCCGCAAGCGGCAGCGCAAGCGTTCCGAGCAATGCGGTCACCGGTGCCAGCATGGTCCCGCCCAGCACGATGATGGCCACCGCACCGAGGCTGGAGCCAGCTGAAACGCCGATCAGTCCGGGATCGGCGAGCGGATTGCGGAACAGTCCCTGCATGACGGCTCCAGAAACCGCGAGCGCCGCACCCACCAGCATGCCGAGGATGACGCGCGGCAGCCGGATGTCATGGACGATCAGGCTGTCACGAGCGTTTAGTGCCGCATCGCCGGGGACGGTGCCAAAGAGCCAATCCCTAATGACGTTCAAGGCGGATGCGTCCGACGCCCCGGATGTGAGCGAAAACAGGACTGCGACCGCCAGGCCCAGGCACAGCATGAGGATGACGGCACGGGCGCGGCCGGAACGATCCCCTTCGGATGCACCCATCGCCTTCACCGGACCGGCGATCGACTGGTCGGCCATGATGCTCAGTCCGTGACCTGTGCGCCATAGAGCGACACGGCGAGATCGTGGATCGCGTCGGCCGTGCGCGGTCCGAAGCCCAGAAGATAGGCGCCGTCGATGCGGATCAGCTTGCGCGCTGTTCCGGCCGGCGTCGAGGCGATGGATGGATTGCCGAACAATTCGTCGTCCGAGACCGGCGGCCCGGCATTGCTCATCATCAAGATTACGTCCGGCCTGGCGGTGATGATCGCTTCGTCGGACATCTGCCTGTAGCCGGAAAAGCCTTCCACCGCATTGACCCCGCCCGCCAGCCTGACCATGCCGTCGGCCGCGGTTTCACTGCCGGCCGCCAGGATCTTGCCACCCTGTATCGAGAGAACGAACAGGACGCGCTTGCGCTCCTTGATCGAGGCTGTCTGCTTTTCGGCGGCCGTGAGTTTGGCATCGAGCGCCTTGGCCAACACCTCGGCCTTGGCCTCGACCCCGAGCGCCTTGCCGACAATGCGGACCTTCTGGAGGATGCCTTCGCGGCTGTACAGTTCGGGCACTTCGATGAAGGGAATGCTCGTCTTCTTTAGCACGTCGACGGCTTCCTTGGGGCCGCTGCCGTACAATGCCAGTATGCCTGTCGGATTGACCGACAAGACGCCTTCCGGCGACAGCTGGCGCATGTAACCGACATCAGGCAGGTCGAGCGCGGCTTTTGGAAAATTGCTGGTGGAATCGCGAGCCACCAGATGCTTTTCCTCTCCAAGCGCATAGACGATCTCGGTGATGGACCCGCCGATGGCGGCGATCTTCGAAGGATCGGCGAAGACCGAAACGCCTTCGTTGGCGCCGGCCGGCTGCATTGCGGCGAAAGCCAGGGCAAGGCCGATCGCGGAACCGATCATCGATCCGCACAGGGCGGACAGTCTCGACACAAAACTCATTACACTGTCCTCAGGCTGCCGTCGGGCTTGGAATGCGCGGCAGGTGCTCGGCCAGGAAGCGCCAGTCGTCGCGTTCGCTTTCGCCTTCGTGGCGCTTGCCGAAGAACTGGAGGATCATGTCGCCATTGGCGGCATAGATCTCGAGTGAGGTGACATGGCCGTCCTTGGTCGGCTTTCGCACCGCCCATACCTCATGGATGTGGTCGGTTCGCAGATGCAGATGAAAGGTCTCGTCCAGCACGTTGATCCACGGTCCCATCGGCTTGATCGACTTGACCGGGCCGGAATGGATCTGGATGCAGCCGCGGTTGCCCACAAAGCACATGATCGGCATCTCGCTTTCGGCGGCGTGATGGAACATGGCGCGCACCGCGTCATTGTCGAGCAGCCAGGCGTAGTCCTGGCCGACCATGCGCACCGCCTGGCGGCGGCTGAGCTTCAACGTCTTCAGCATGCCGAAGAACTGGTGCACGTCCGTCAGCCGGCTCCAGCGGTCACGCAGATCGTCCAGGCTCGCAGTCGATGTCCCGGCCTCGCTTTCCTCGTCGAGAACGGGTCCTGAAATCTCGATCGTCGGCCCCTGGTTCGGTGATTCCAGCGAGGCGACCAGCTTCTGGTAGGCATAGAGGCTGGAGGCGGGGCGCAGATGCACCTTGTGCACCGCCTCGCCGGAAGCATCGAAGAATTGCAGGCTGCGGCGGATGTCGTCGCCGTCCCGCTTTTCCAGGGCGAAGCCATGCGCCCAGATTTTCGGGAAGATGCGCAGGTCGATGTTCTCGCCAAGCACCATCGCATTGTGATTGCCGGTGACGACCTTGTCGTAAACGCCGATCTTTTCGTGCACGGCGCTTTCGTTGCGGGTCAGCGCCATCACCTCGCCAACGGCCTCTAGACCGGTCAGAAGGTCATTGACGCGCGGCTCGATGCGAATGACGCCATCACCGCAATGCGCGGCCACCAGCTCGGCCTCCGAAATGCCGAGCTGGCCGGCCAGATCACGCTCGCGCGCTTTCGGATTCTCGGTCCGTGCCCGCCGGATTTCATGCGGAGCGGGTTTTACGCACTGGTCCATGTCCTTACCCCTGATGCCTTGCCTTACTTGTTGAGAATGAGCTTGCCCTGGCGGGTGATCTTCAGCCGGTAGAGCGCCCCATGATGTTCGATGCCGATCTCGTGCTCGCCCTGGAACAGCGTGTTGCTGGACAGCGTTCGCACCGCCAGCGGAATCCGATCGAAACGGGCGGAGGCATCGTCGGAACGGCGGACGCGATAGCGAAAATCGTTGGGATTATGCGTGTTCATCTGGGTCGATCCCTTTCCTGTGCCGGGCATCTGGCTAGGCGTTGCGAAATTGCCGATTCATTTCTTGACTCGAATAATCATGTTTACTAGTCAGTGCAATACCGGACTAAATGAGTCAACATTTAAGATGCCGGATACGATCAAAAATGCCAGCAAGCCCCAGGCCAGCCAGCATGGAACCTGGGATTTGGAGTTGGGGCATGGGGTCGATGAATTGGGAACGGCGCGGCCGGGCGACGGCGAACGGCGCGGCGGCTTTACTCGCAGGCGTGGCGGCGATCGCCTTGTCCGCGCTATCGGCGCACGCCCAGCAGGCAACGCAGCCGGCGGGCAAGCAACCGGATCAATCGAAGAAGACTGACCAGGAAAAAGCAACTCCCGCGGGCGCGACGCTGCTCGACAAGATCCTGGTGCTCAGCCGCACCGGCGAAACGGCGATCGAATCGCTGGCCTCGGCCAGCCATGTCGACCAGGAACAGCTCGACCGCCGCATGGCGACGACGCCAAACGAGATGTTTTTCGGTGTGCCCGGCGTCGCCGCACAGGCGGACGCCAGGCGCGTCAGCACCAGCATCAACATCCGAGGCCTGCAGGATTTCGGCCGCGTCGCTGTCATCGTCGATGGCGCGCGCCAGAATTTCCAGCGTTCCGACCACGGCACGCAGTCGACTTTCTACATCGATCCCGAGCTCGTCAAATCCGTCGACGTGATCCGCGGCCCGGTCGCCAACACCTATGGTTCGGGCGCCATTGGCGGTGTCGTCTTCTTCGACACCAAGGATGCACAGGATTTCCTCAAGCCTGACGAGACCTGGGCCGGTTCCGTCACCGGACGCTACGAGAGCAACGGCAAGGGCTGGACATCAAGCGCATCCGGCGCTTATCGCCTCAGTGAGAACTGGGATGTGCTGGGCAACATCGTCTACCGCGACTACGACAACTACAAGGACGGCGACGGCGACGGCGTCAACGGCACTGGTTTCGACGTGCTGAGCGGCCTGCTCAAGACCACCATCCGGCCGACTGAGAACAGTGAGCTGAAGCTTGGCTGGGTCGGATCGAGCGACGGCTGGGACGAGACCAGCGGCGGCGTGCCTGTGAATGACGTCGACCTGAAGTCGAACACGTTCACGGCGCGCTACAACATCACGGACGAAGACAAGAGCTGGCTCGATTTCCACATCAACACCTCCTACAACAAGACCAATCTCGACCTGACCAGTCTTGTCCCGCAGAATCGCTTCGATCCGGTCACCGGTCTTCCCGTGGTGTTGCCGGCAGGGTCACGGTCGACATTCGATGTCGGCACGACCGGCATCGATATCTGGAACACGTCGCGGTTCGAAACGAGCGGCATCGCGCATGAACTGACCTATGGCGGCGACTGGGTCGGCGACAATGTCAAGACGGGCGGCGCGGCCGGCGGCGACAGTTTCTACACCCCTTCGGGCAAGCGGAACGTGTCGGGCGCCTACGTCCAGGACAAACTCACCTGGGACTGGCTCGAGGTCATCGCCGGACTGCGCTACGACAGCTACAGCCTGAAGAACGACACGCACGATATTTCCGGCGACAGGCTATCGCCGCGCGTCACGGTCGGTGTCTCGCCTTTCGAGAGCGCCGGCCTTGCCGGCCTGCAATTCTACGGCACCTATGCGGAAGGCTATCGCTCGCCCTCGATCACGGAGACTCTGGTCAGCGGCAACCATCCGGCAGGCGTCAGCTTCCCGTTCCTGCCCAATCCAAATCTGCGGCCTGAAACCGGCAAGACGACCGAATTCGGCGTCAACTACAAGCAGAACGACATCTTCGAGGCTGGCGACGCCTTGCGCCTGAAGGCAGCCTATTTCAACAACGATGTCGACGACTATATCGACGGCGTGACGCTGTCCCCGTTCGCCCCAGGCAGCGGCTGCCCCTTCGGCCCCGGCATCCCGATCTGCTTCCAGTATCAGAATTTCGCCAAGGCCAGGATCAACGGTGTCGAGCTGGAAGGTGTCTACGACGCGGCGTGGGGCTATGCCGGCCTCTCGGCTTCGATCACAAATGGCCACACAGTTTCCTACAAGGGCGTGGAGGCCGACCTCGCCACCATTCCCTCCTCTCAGGTCACCGCTCAGCTCGGTTTGCGTTTCCTCGAGGACAAGCTGACCGTCGGGGGCGAAGTGCAGTACAACGGCAAGCCCAAGGGCAATGCGGTGGCCACCGACTATACGCTGGTCAACGCCTTTGCCAGCTATCAGGCGACCGACGATCTGGAGGTCGATTTCCGCGCCGACAACCTGTTCGACGTCAAATACGCCAACCCGCTGAATGGCGGCACGACGGTCGCCGTCTATGAACCCGGCATCACGCTGAAACTGGCGGCAACCATGCGATTTGGAGGCTGATCCATCATGACGAGCTTGACGACATCGCTTCGTCTGCTGACCTCGGCGCTGGCGATGTCGCTTGCGATGGTTCCGGCGTGGGCTAAGCAGTCCGCGCCGGTCCTGACCCTCGAACTCAATGCAGCGCAGCCTTCCGACAAGGGCTGCCGCCTGACCTTCCTGGTCAGCAACAATCTCGGCGCCGATCTTACCAAGGCGGCGTTCGAGATCGCCCTGTTCAATGAGGCCGGTATCGTCGACCGGCTGACCGTGCTCGACTTCAAGGACCTGCCGGCCGGCAAGACCAAGGTGACGCGCTTTGACCTGGCCGGCACTGACTGCACCAAGGTCAGCCGCGTGCTGATCAACAGCGCCACGGAATGCGCCGGCACGGGCGTCGAGCCGGCCGCCTGCATGCGCAAGCTGAAGACGGACACCAAGACCGGCATCACTTTCGGCGTCTGAGGGCGGCGGTGGGGCTGGAACCCGACTTGGCGCGACATATGGTGGCCCGGCCGCTGGCCGGCCTTCCGCTGTTTGAGCCAGTCCATCTTGATTTGACAATGACGCCTGGGCCGCTGCATTTTCCGCCGCGCGACATGCAGGAAATCAGTCCCCTCCTCGACGCCGGCGACGAGTTGGCCATCGTGCCGGCCGAGCCGCTTGCCCAGACACGGCCGCCGGCCGGCAACGGCAAGTGGGCAACGGCGATCGCCATCTCCGGCCTGCTCCATGCCGCGGTAGCGGCGGCTTTTCTGGTCTCACCTGCCGGCACGCTTGTTTCCAGGGAGACGGAGCAATCGGAAGGCGGCGATCACACAGGCGACAAGGTAGCCGGCAGTGCGCTGGACAAGGACCCGACGGCAATGAATGTCACGTTGGTGCCGAGCAAGCCGCCGGCCAACCCCCCTCAGGCAAAGGCAGCCAGGCCGGCGCCGCCGACGGAACCTTCGCGGCCCGCGCCGGAAGCTGTGACACAGGATCGCGAGCCCGCCCGGGACGCCGCGAAGCAGGCTTCGGAGCCCTCGCAGGAACCGGCCAAACAGCCAATGGTGACACCCGACATACTGGTGACGGCAAAACCCCGCCCGGACGACCAGAGCGTGGCCGCCAGGAACGAAACGCAGGCGCAGCCGAGCGTCCAGGCCGAAACCGTCGAGATGCCTGTCGCCGCTCCCGATCACCCGCCGACCCCCTATGCAAGGCCGACTCCGGCGGCCGCGCCTGCGACAGCTGCAGCGGCGGATGAACGGAGCGGTACGGCCGACGGCCAGGATCGGCCGGCGCAAGCGGCCAGCATGGGCAAGAGGCAGAAAGAGGCCGGCAGCGCCGCGGAAGACAGCTACCGCGGCGACGTCTTTCGAAAGCTCGGCAGCGTCAATCGAACTCTCCCGCCTTCGCTGCAACTGGCCGCGCGAAACAATGCGGTTGTGGCATTCGCCATAGGCAAGAAGGGCAACATAGATCAGTTGCGTATTCTGGAAAGCTCGGGATCGAAGACTTTCGATGAGGCCGCGCTTGGCATCGTGCGCAAGGCTGCTCCCTTCCCTCCAATTCCGCCACAGGCCGCGAATCCGGGTTTGGAATTCGAGGTCGGGATCGGCCCGTTTTAAGATGTGAGCAGCACAAACGTTGCGGCGCCAACCATCAACATCCGCACGAAAGGGACCCCATGTATATCGCCATGAACCGCTTCAAGGTGCAGACCGGCTCCGAGGCCGATTTCGAAGCCGTGTGGAAGAACCGCGATTCCAGCCTTGCCGAGATGAAAGGCTTCCGGGAATTCCATCTGTTGCGCGGCCCGGCCAACGAGACCGAAGGCTACACGCTGTTTGCCTCGCATACGGTCTGGGCGAGCCACGCCGACTTCGTCGCCTGGACCAAATCGGAGAACTTTCGCGCCGCCCACCGCAATGTCGGCACGACAAAGGTCCATTATCTCGGCCACCCGCAATTCGAGGGTTTTTCCGTCGTCGAAGGCGCATAAGTACCGACTAATCTATGCGGCGGCCAACAGGCTGGCATTGCCGCCGGCCGCCGTGGTGTCGACGCAGACGGCCCGCTCATGCGCATAGGCCGCGGGATTGAGCACCTCGCTGACCAGCGGCACGATCGGCCCGCTGCGCTCGGCGATGACCTTGCGCACGATGCGCGCCGCCTCGGGCGTGCCTGAAAAAGCAACGACATCGACGCGCAGCGAGCGCGCCTCGACCGGATCGGGGCGGCCATCGATGGCCGCCAGCGGCAGGCCTTTGCCGGTCAGCGCCGACAGTGCCGCCGGGGCACCTGGCGCCACGGCCAGCACTGCATTGCCGGCGGCGAGCGCCTGGATGGTCTGCGCCAGCAGCGTGTCGGCGTCCGGCCCCAGGCACAGCACCCGCCCGCGCGGCGACAGCGACAGCGTGTTGGCCTCGCCGGTCGGGCCGGGCAAATCGACCTGACCGAAATCGATTGCAGCGGCAGCACCGATCGCCGCCGCGCCCTTACCGCGCAGATGCTTCCTCAGGATGGCGATCCGATCCGGCCGCGTCGACCAGCCGCCCAGCGCCGGATCGGGCAGATTGTCGGCCAGTTCGGTGGCCGTCACCTTGTGCCCGTCGGCCAGGTGCGTGCAGGCCTCCGGCCCCTTGCGGAAGCGCCTGAGGTAATGCGGGCCGCCGGCCTTCGGCCCGGTGCCGGAGAGGCCCTCGCCGCCAAACGGCTGCGAACCGACGACGGCGCCGATCTGGTTGCGGTTGACGTAGATGTTGCCGGCATGAATGCCGTCGACGAAATGCTGGACGCGGCCCTCGATGCGGGTGTGCAGGCCGAAGGTTAGGCCATAGCCCTTGCGGTTGATGGCGGCGATGACGCTGTCGATCTGGTCGGCGTCGAAACTGGCAACATGCAGCACAGGCCCGAACACCTCGCGCTCCATGTCCTCGATACCCTTGACCCGCAAGACATGCGGCGCGACGAAACGCCCATCCTTGGGGGCCTCGAGCTTGGCGATCAGCCGGCCCTCAAGACCCTTCTTCGTGCAATAGTCGCGGATCGAGGCCTGCGCCTCGTCATCGATGACCGGGCCGACATCGGTCGAGATCAGCCAGGGATCGCCAATATTGAGCGCCTCCATGGCGCCCTTCAGCATCTCCAGCATCTTCTTCTCGACGTCCTTCTGCACATAGAGCACGCGCAGCGCCGAGCAGCGCTGGCCGGCACTCTGGAAGGCCGACGCCAGGATATCGCGCACCGCCTGTTCGGGCAGCGCTGTGGAATCGACGATCATGGCGTTGAGACCACCGGTCTCGGCGATCAGCATCGCGTCCGGCGCGGCGGTCTCGGCCAGCTGTTTTTCGATCAGCTTGGCGACCTCGGTCGAGCCGGTGAAGCAGACGCCGGCAATGCGCGGATCCGCCGTCAGCGGGCCGCCCACCGATGGGCCGTCACCGGGCAGGAGCTGGATGACGTCTTCCGGCACGCCAGCGGCGCGCAGCATCTCGACGGCGCGGAATGCGATCAGCGGCGTCTGCTCGGCCGGCTTGGCAATCACGGAATTGCCGGTGACGAGTGCTGCCGCGATCTGGCCGGTGAAGATGGCGAGCGGGAAATTCCATGGCGAGATGCAGACAATGGCGCCGCGCGCTTGCGTGCCCGCCTCGGCGTTCGCCGCCTCGGCGGCGTAGTAGCGAAGAAAGTCGACGGCCTCGCGCACCTCGGCGACGCCGTCGGCCAGCGATTTGCCGGCCTCGCGCGTGGCGAGAGCGAAGAACTCGACCGCATTGGCCTCGTAAAGGTCGGCCGCGCGGTTGAGGATCGCGGCACGCTCGGCAACCGGCCGTTTTGCCCAGGCCGGCTGCGCCTCGACAGCGATGCGCACCGCGGTCGCGACCTGCTTGGCGGCGGCCTCGTGAACCGTGCCGACGACCTCGGAAGGCTTTGCCGGATTGACGATCGGGCGCTGCTTGCCGTAGCCGGCGGCGCGCGTGATCGGCTTGGCGTGCCAGCGATCCGACCCGGCAAAGGCCGCTTTGGCCTTGTCGATATCAGCCAGCGTCACCGTGTCCGTAATGTCGAATCCTTTCGAGTTGCGGCGCCCGATCCCAAAGATCTGGGATGGCTTGGCGATCGCCGGATTGGCGGCCGGCCCCTGGCTTTCGACCGTTTCCAGCGGATCACGCGCGATGTCCTCCGGCTCGACGTCCTCGTCGGTCAATTGGTGCACGAAGGAGGAATTGGCGCCGTTCTCCAGCAGGCGACGGACCAGATAGGCAAGCAGGTCCGAATGCGCGCCGACCGGAGCGTAAATGCGGCAACGCGTGCCCTCTGACCGGCGCACGGTTTCGTGCAAGGCCTCGCCCATCCCATGCAGGCGCTGGAATTCGAAGGTATCGCGGTTGTCAGCCATCGACAGGATGGCGGCGACGGTGTGGGCATTGTGGGTGGCGAATTGCGGATAGATCCGGTCGGTCATGCCAAGCAGTTTTTTCGCGCACGCAATGTAGGAAACGTCGGTGTTGGCCTTGCGCGTGAACACGGGATAGCCGGAAAGGCCGAGCGTCTGCGCCCGCTTGATCTCGGTGTCCCAATAGGCGCCCTTGACCAGCCGCACCATGATGTTGCGATTGTACTTTTTCGCCAGTGCATAGAGCCAGTCGATGGTGAAAGCCGCGCGCGGACCGTAGGCCTGCACGACGACGCCGAACCCGTTCCAGCCGGCGAGTTCCGGCTCGGCCAGCACCCGTTCGATGACGTCGAGCGACAGGTCGAGACGATCGGCCTCCTCGGCATCTATGTTGAGGCCCATGCGCGAATGCCTGGCCGCGAGTGCCAGCGACAGCAGCCGCTCGGCCATCACAGGCAGCATTTCCTCCTTCTGCGCCACCTCGTAGCGCGGATGCAACGCTGAGAGCTTGACCGAGATTCCATGGTTGAAGCGGATATCAGGGCCGTTGGAGCCGGCATCGAGCGAGGAAATGGCGTCGGCATAGGCCTTGTGATAGCGCAGCGCATCCGCCTCGGTGCGGGCCGCCTCGCCCAGCATGTCGAAGGAATAGAGATAACCCTTCTGCGTCATCGGTCGGCCGCGCTTGACGGCCTCGGCGATGGTGCGACCCAGCACGAACTGTTCGCCCATCTCGCGCATGGCGGCGGCCACCGCCTTGCGGATGACCGGCTCGCCCAGCCTGCGCACCATCGAACGCAGCGTGCCTTCGATGCCGCCCTCGCCTTCGTCGAGCACGCGGCCGGTCAGCATCAGCGCCCAGGTCGAGGCGTTGACGAAGATGGAACTCGAACCGCCCGAATGCGCCGACCAGTCGTGCGGCGCGATCTTGTCGGCGATGAGGTCGTCCATCGTCTCGGTGTCGGGCACGCGCAGCAGCGCCTCGGCCAGGCACATCAGCGCCACGCCTTCCTTGGTGGACAGACCGTAGGCGGAGAGAAAGACTTCCATCAGCCGGGGATCGGTGGAGCCCCGCACCGCCCGCACTAGGTCGGCCGCGCGGGCCGAGATTGACTTGCGGTCGCCGGCCGAAAGTCCGGTCGCCTCGGCCAACCGCCTTACCGCCTCGTCTTCGTCGGGCAAATAATTGGCGCGGATCTGCTGGCGGATGGCGTCGAGCGGCATGGCGGTCCTATGAGCAAGCATAAGGGAACGGGCCGGCGGTCACCGGACCGAATGGCGCAAGCTAGCACAGGGTGCGGATTTCAGTCGGTCCAAAGAAATCGACACCGCAGGTCATTTGATCTATCATTACGGCACAAACTCAACAGATTGACCGCATTTTCCATGATAGAAGACCAATTGGACCGCATCGACAGGAACATCCTGTCGGCGCTGGCAGGCAATGGCCGGCTTTCCATGTCGGAACTGGCGGCCAAGGTCGGTCTGTCGAAGACACCGGTGCAGGCGCGGGTGAAGCGGCTGGAGAGGGATGGTTACATCAGGGGCTACCAGGCGATCATCGACCGCGAGCGCATGGGTGAAGGCCATGTCGCCTTCGTCCAGGTGAAACTGTCGGACACTCGATCCGCGGCGCTCGATGCCTTCAACCGGTCCGTACAGGCCGTGCCGGAGATCGAGCAGTGCCACATGATGGCGTCGAGCTTCGATTATCTCCTGAAGGTCCGCACCCGCGACATCGCTGCCTACCGGCGCGTGCTCGGCGAGCGCATCTCGGCCCTGCCCCACGTCGCCCAGACCTCGACCTTCGTGGCGATGGAGACGGTGAAGGACCGATGACCATGATCCGAAAAGTGGAAGCCGGTTTTCGGACAAGATCACGGTCAACCAGAAGGGCTATTCCGACAGCGTCTTCAAAAACGCCACGAGTGCGGCGCGCTCGCGGTCCGATAGCTCCAGGGGGTGGACCTCGGATACCCCTTCGACGCTTGGTGCGGCCTTGGCATAGTGAGCCACCACCTCGTCGAGCGATGAAAACTGCCCGGCATGCATGTAGGGCGGCCGTGTCGTAGCACCGCGCAGCGACGGCGTCTTGTAGGCGCGCACCAGTTCCGGCGCATCCTTGACCATGAAGCGCAGCTCGCCGCAGGCACTGGCCTCGCCATCGCGATAAGCGCCGAAGCAGTTGAAGGGGTCGGCCTCGACCTGCGCTACCGCGTCGACGCGCCCGCGATCCGCCGGCAAGCCGGCAACAGGCGGCACACCCGTATTGTGAAAACCGTTGTCGGTGAAACGCGGGCCATTGTGGCAGGTCACGCAATTGGCCTTGCCGATGAACAGTTTCAGCCCAAGGATTTCTTCCCGCGAAAAGGCCGCATCGCCTTTCGGCTCGGCGCCTGTGGCAAGGTCCAGCGCAAAGCGGTCGAATCGCGTCGGCGTCGGCTCGATCGAGCGTTCGAAAGCGGCAATCGCCTTGCCTATATTGGCATAGACGCTGTTGATGGCGTCACGCTGCGCATCGCTCATCGCGTTCCAGGCAGCTTTTTCGGTATCGCTTCCAAGCGGGCTGGCATTCAGCGGAATGCCGGAAAAATCGGGCAATGGCCCGAAAATGCGCTCATAGCGTTCGCCGAAGCGCGCCTTCATGTAATGCGCGTAGGCGGTGCGGTTTCCCGCCTGTTCCAACGGATTTTCGAGGGGTGTCAGCGCCTGCGCCCACAGGCTGTCGCGGCGGCCATCCCAGAAGAACCAGGGGTCGCGCGCCACACCGGCCAGCGGCATGGTGCGCCGGTTGGTCCGGCCGACACCCACCGCCTGCGGCAGGTCGTCCTGGAATTGGCGGTCGATCTTGTGGCAGGTCGAGCAGGACACGGTGCCGTCGCGGCTCATCCCAACATCGAAGAACAGCGTCGAGCCGAGCGCTGCGGCGGCCGGCACATCGGCGAAGCGGTTGGTGGTGTCAGGCTTCAGCGCCGGCAGCGTATTCAGCGCGAGCGAAGCGATCGTCTTCTTCTCGGCATCGGAAAAATCCGGCTTGCCGCAACCGCCAAGGAGCACGGCCACCGTCAGCGCCAAAAAGCAGAAAAGGCGCCTCATCGACCGCTCACAGCACCACGTTGAACAGCACAGTGTCGGAGCCCGCGCCGGACGATATGGCGAAACGCAGTTGCCACCAGCCGCTCATGGTGAATTTGAGCCCCTCGATGCGGTAGCGTCCCTCGCCGAGATAGTCGGTCGCCTGCGGACTGGTCGGCAGACCGTGATTGTGCTGCGGCATGCCGCCGGAGATGGCGATCGCGGCTCGCTCCACCGAAGCCCCTGTCTTTGTCTTCAGCGTCAGCACCCAGGATTCCAGCTCGCCCTGCCGCACCACGCCGCGTTCCGGCACGAAACTCGCTACATACAATCCGTTGTCGGTTTTCTTCGTCCTCGAGACATCCGGACCGACAGGCTGTGCCGAATGCGGCGCGGTCAAATAGACGACCGCGAGAACGCCGACCAGCAAAGCAGCCAGACCAAGACCTGCCAGGAGATAACGCCATAACGATGCCAAACCGGTTCCTCTTCTGCGGATAACGTTCTGCCGGACGGATCGCATCCCGCCAGCCTGTGGGAAAACGCTGTGGCGGAAAAAAGCCTGCTTGCCAAGCATGGCGCTGCGTCCGGCAAAAAGCTACAGCACCGACATCACTGGAGGATTGCAGATGATGGGAAACGGCGTCGCCTCGATTGGCGAATGCATGCTGGAACTGTCGGGCCAGACGGGCCCGAACTGGCGCATGGGTTTTGCCGGCGACACGTTCAACACGCTGTGGGCGTTGCATGCGCTGAGCGCTGAACTGCCGGCAACCTATGTCTCGGCCTTCGGCGACGACCCCTTCTCCCAAGGCCAGATCGCTTTCTTCGCTGAAAACGGCATCGGCATCGGCTCCAGTCCGGTCATACCGGGCGCGCGCCCCGGCCTCTATGCGATCACGCTGACCGGTGCCGAGCGCTCCTTCACCTACTGGCGTGGCGACGCCGCCGCGCGGCAGCTAGCTTCGGATCCGGCGGCACTATCGAAAAGCATGCAAAATCAATCGCTTGTGTACTTTTCCGGAATCACTTTGGCAATTCTCGACGATGCCTCGCGCAAGACGCTGCTGGCGGCCGTGGGCAAGGCGCGCGCGGCGGGCTCGACGATCGCCTTCGATCCCAACTACCGGCCACGACTGTGGCGCGGCCGCGACCAAGCGCAGGCAGCGATCGTCGAAGCGCTTGCCGTCACCGACATCGCGCTGCCGACCTTCCCTGACGAGCAGATGCTGTTCGGCGATGACACCCCGCGGGCGACCGCCGAGCGGCTCAGGCAATGGGTTGGCGAAGTTGTCGTCAAGAATGGCGAGCAGCCGGCACTGATTGCCGAAAACGGATCATTGCAGGACGTGCCTGCAATCCATGTCGCGGCCCCCGCCGACACCACCGGCGCCGGCGATTCCTTCAATGGCGGCTATCTCGCCGCCCGTCTTGCCGGCCACAACCCGCAGGAGGCCGCCCGCAGAGCCCATCGCGTTGCCGCTGCCGTCGTGCAGGTGCGCGGCGCGCTGGCACCGTTCGAGACGCTGAGGGCGGCGTTCGGCAAGCCCTGAAAAAGCTAACCTTGCCGGAACCGGTATTCGGTCACGTGGTGATAGATCGCGCCAGGCCATAGCGTCGCCTGCGGGAAATAGGGCCGGTTCGGCGCGTCAGGCCATATTTGCGGCTCCAGGCAGAAGCCGCTGAAGGCCTTGTAATTCCGCCCTTCCAGGCCGGTGCGTGGCGTCACATATTGCCCGGTGTAGAGCTGGACACCGGGCTCCGTTGTCCAGACTTCCATCTCGACGCCGGAATTCGCCCCTTGCACCCACGCGGCCTGCTTGAGCGGCCCGCGCGCCGCGGCCAGGCAGAAATTCTGGTCGTAGGGCAGTTGTTCGCCCTCGGTCTCCATGCGCAATGGCCGCGCCTGGCGAAAATCGAAAGGCGTGCCGTCGACCGGCTTCACCACGCCGGTCGGGATCATGTCGCCGTCGACAGGCAGATAGGCACCGGCGTTCAGCATCATCCTGTGGTCGAGAATGTCGCCCGTGCCGCCATCATCGAGGTTGAAATAGGAATGCTGGGTGAGATTGCACGGCGTCGGCTCCTCGCAGGTCGCCGTCAGTTCGACGCTCAGCGTGCCGGGAATTTTCAGCCGGTAGGTGCAAGTAACGTCGAGCGCGCCGGGAAAGCCCATCGCACCGTCGGGATCATGCAGCGTCAGAGTGACGAAATCCCTGCCGTGCAGCGAAACCGTCCATGGTCGGTGGGAGTAGCCTTGCGAGCCGCCATGCAGCGTATGCTTGTCGAGGAAGTTGCGCTCGGTCTGGTAGCGGTTGCCGCCAATTGTGAAGCGGCCTTCGCCGATGCGGTTGGCGTAGCGCCCGACCACGGCCCCGAAGAAGCCAGTGTCGGTCTCATAGGCCTCCAGATTGTTGTAGCCGAGGACCAGCGGCGCGTCGTGCCCAGTCAGGCGCAGGTCCTGGACGATGGCGCCAAGCCCGATGATGTTGGCGGTGAGGCCGCCGCCCCTGATCGTAAAGCGGCGGATCGGTTCGCCTGCCTGTGTCGTGCCGAAAACCTCGCCGTCCTTCATCGTCATGCCCGCAAATGCCAGTGGATCCAAAGGACTTCGGCTGGTTGTTCAGCCTGGGGCAGGCTTACCAGCCTGCCCCACGCACTAGCCTATCAGAGCCCGAGGCCGCCGATGCACACATATTTGGTATCGAGGTAATCCTCGATGCCCTGATGTCCGCCTTCTTTGCCGAGGCCCGATTCCTTGACGCCGCCAAACGGTGCTTCAGGTGTGGTGATCAGCCCTTCATTGACGCCGACCATGCCGTATTTCAGGCCTTCCATGACCCGGAAGGCGCGGCCGAGATCGCCGGTGTAGAAATAGCAGGCAAGGCCGAATTCGGTGTCGTTGGCGAGCGCGATGGCTTCTTCCTCGGTTTCGAACTTGAACACCGGTGCGACGGGGCCAAAGATCTCTTCCTTCATGAAGCGCATTTTCGGCGTCGCGTTGGCGATGACCGTCGGCTGGAAGAACGAACCGCCCAGTGCATGGCGATGACCGCCGGCGACGACCTTGCCGCCCTTTGAGGTGGCATCGGCGATCAGTTCCTCGACCTTCTCGACCGCCTTCTCGTCGATCAGCGGCCCTTGCTGGACCCCCTCTTCGAGGCCGGAACCGACCTTCAGTCCGTTGCTGGCCGCGGCGAGCTTTTCGACGAACTTGTCGTACACACCAGCCTGGACGAGGAATCGGTTGGTGCAGACGCAGGTCTGGCCTGAATTGCGATATTTGGCGGTGATCGCGCCGGCAACGGCACGCTCGATATCGGCGTCGTCGAAGACGATGAACGGCGCGTTGCCGCCGAGTTCCATCGACACCTTCTTGACCGTGACCGACGACTTCTGGATGAGAAGCTTGCCGACCTCTGTCGAGCCGGTGAAGGTAATCTTCGACACCAGCGGATTGGCGCAGATCTCGTCACCGATCTCGCTCGCCGAACCGGTCAGGATGTTGACGACGCCCTTGGGGAAGCCGACTTCCTCGGCCAGCGCACCCCAGGCAAGGCCGGAATACGGCGTCTGCGAGGCCGGCTTGACGACGGCGGTGCAGCCGGCGGCAAGTGCGGGACCAAGTTTGCGGGCCAGCATCGAGGACGGGAAATTCCACGGCGTGATGGCGGCAATGACACCGACCGGTTCCTTGGTCACCAGGATGCGGCGGTCCGCCCATGGCGACGGCACGACGTCGCCATAGGTGCGGCGACCTTCTTCGGCGAACCACAGGATGTAGGCGGCAGCCGAACCGATCTCGCCCTTGGACTCGAACAGCGACTTGCCCTGCTCGATGGTGAGCAGTTCGGCCAGCACGTCCTGATTGTCCATCATCGCGTCATGCAGCTTGCGCAGCAGCTTGGAGCGCTCGAGCGCGGTGGTCTTGCGCCATGACTTGAAGGCGGCGTCGGCAGCCTCGATGGCACGGCGTGTCTCGGCCTTGCCCGACTTCGGCACGGTGCCGATCTTGAGGCCGGTAGCTGGATTGTTCACATCGACCGTCTGGCCGCTGTCGGCCTGGACCCATTCGCCGTTGATGAGATTGGCCTGGCGCATGAAATGGCTGGTTTTCTGAAGCATGGTCTAGCCTCCGTTCGGCGCTCACGGGCCGCTATCTGGATGTCTTCGGTAAAGCGCAGGCAGGGCCGCACGCTGGAGCCATTGCTCTTAACCTAGGGAAAGCCCCGCAAGCAATCGCAAGATGGCATATAGGGGTTGGACCAGCGCAAGACGAGAGCGGGTTGGCGCAGCTGTGGCCAACCTCACCCGAAAACATGCAGGACAACCGTCAGCCAGAAAGCAGTAGTGATGACCGCGCAAGCAGTGGCGATGGTCATCTGGTTCGATGCTAGCGCCTGGCCGGTGTTGAACTGGACGGCGATGAGATAGGAATTGATGCCCGACGGCAGCGCCGCCACCACGACCGCCACCTTGGCCGTCAACGGCGGCAGGCCGAGCAGCCAGACGAAGGCAAGAACCAGCGCCGGCATCAGGAACAGCTTCAGCACCGAAAGCGCCAGCGCCGGCCGGACATTGCCTGATATGCCGAAGCGGCGCAGGCTGAGCCCCATGGCAAACAGCGCCACCGGCCCGGCCGTGTTGGCCAGCGCATCGACCAGCCGCATGACGAGACCGGGCAGCGGCACGCCGCTGATGCGCCACGCCAGCCCCAGCAGAATGCCGATGATCAGCGGGTTGATGAACAGCCGCCTCAGGAAGCTGCGCAGGACACGCAACGGATGCACATGTTCGCCGCCGCCTCGGCCGAACATCTCGAACAGCACGATCGAAGCCATCATCATGATCGGCAGATGCACCGAGACCAACAGCGACAGCACTTCGAAGCCGCTCGGACCGAATATGCCAAGGATGAAAGGAGCGCCGAGCAGCACGACATTGGAGTAGGCGGACGATACGCCGCCGACGACCCCGGCGCGCGCGTCGCGTCCGAATATCCGCGTGGTGACGAGATGGCCCGCGGCCCAGGTGATCGCCGCGGCGGTGAAATAGGCGCCCCATAGTGGCCATGGCGCGACGCCATGGAAATCAGCCTTGACCATGGTCTGGAACAGGAGCAACGGCATGGCCACCGAGACCGCGAAGTCGGATATCCCCTCGCCGCTCGCCGGTCTCAAATAGCCTGTGAACCCAGCAAGATAGCCGAGCGCGACAAGACTGAAGACGAACAGGACGGTTTCGGTGAGTGGAGACATTTTTCAGGGATAGTCGAGCCACCGCCGCGGCGCAATCGCGCCCGAATTTGATCATTGTCGGCTGGCAGGGTTATAGAGGGCTTGGATCATCAGGGCGGAACGACAAATGACCTTTGTCGACACCTCGAAACTGCGTCTTTTCCGGCGTGCGTGGGTGACGTTGTTTGTCGCCATGCTTGTCTCCGTTGCCGCGTCGATGCTTCAGACTGCCGAGGCAAAAGACCTCAAGGGCGTGGCGCTAGTCGTCGGCCAGTCCAAATACGAACACATCGCTACCCTCCCCAACCCGGCCAATGATGCCCGCGACATGGCCAAGATGTTGACCGATCTCGGCTTCGACGCCCGCAACGTCACCGATCGCGATGCGAGCAAGCTGAAGCGCGACCTCGAACGCTTCGTCGAGGACGCCGAGGGCGCCGACGTCGCCCTCATCTATTACTCCGGTCACGGCATCGAGGCCGGTGGCGAGAATTATCTGGTTCCTGTCGACGCCGACGTCTCGTCGCTCAAGGATGCCGATCAGGCACTGGTGCCGATTTCCGCCGTCATGGACGAACTGAAGAAGACCGTGCCGGTGACGATCATGCTGCTCGACGCCTGCCGCACAAATCCGTTTCCATTGGACGCCGTGGTGCGGCGCGCACCGACCGCCTCCGCCGAGCTTATCGGCGCCGGGGGACTGGAGCCGGTGCGCGGCGCCAAGGCCCTCGGCAATGCGCCGGCGGCCGACGCGAGCCTCGGCACGGTGATCGGCTTAGCAGCGGAACCCGGCCGTCCGGCGCTCGATGGCGCCGCTGGCGAAAACAGCCCCTATGCGGCGGCCCTGCTGCGCCATCTCGCGGCGATGAAAGGCACCGAGTTCGGCTCGGTCATGCGCATGGTGACGGAAGAGGTCTATCTCGACACCAAGGCGAAGCAGCGCCCCTGGGTCAACGAAAGCCTGCGCCGGCTGCTCTATTTCGGTGTCGCACCGCCCGAACCGACCGGCGACGACGGGCTGATCACCGGCGAGCGGCGGCAGTTGCTGCTGACCATTTCCGACCTGCCCGACCCCAAGCGGGCACAGGTGGAGCTGGCATCGCTGCAGGAAGGCGTCCCGCTCGACGCGCTTTACGGCGTGCTGAGGGCGCTCGGCACGGAGAAGATCCCGGAAGATCCGGCCGACCTGCGGAAAGTGCTCGACGCCCAGGCTGAGCGTCTGAGGAAGATGATGTCCGAGCGCGCCGCATTGCGCACCGACGATCCGGAGATCAAACGCCTGGTCGCTTCCGCCGACAAGGCCATCGGCCAGGGCGCGATCGCCACGGCGCGAAAATTCCTCGATGATGCCGTGGGCCGGGTCGAATCGACCAACGACACGGTCGACCAGGCTGAGGAATTGATCAAGCAGAAGCGCATCGCCGATGCCGCGATCTACGCCAAACGGGCCGACGCCTCGGCGCTGGTCTTCGACTACAAGTCGGCTGCCAACGACTATGCCAAGGCGTTCTCGCTGGCCGAGAAATGGGATGACAAGCTGCGCTGGAACTACAAGAACCAGGAGGCGGAAGCACTTAATTCCTATGGCTACGCCACCGGCGACCTGGATGCGCTGCGGCACGCGATCGAAGCTTATCGCGCCATCTTGAACTTCATTCCCAATGGCGAACAGAATCGCGACTGGGCCATCACCCGCAACAACATGGCGGTGGTGCTGCAGAACATCGGCGAGCGCGAGACCGAGACCGCGCATCTCGAAGAGGCCGCGCAGATCTTTCGCGATTCGCTTGCCGTGTTCGAACATGTGAAGGACGACCTCAACTGGGCCGCCGCCCAGAACAATCTCGGCAATGTGTTGTTGAAGATCGGCGAACGCGAGAGCGACCCGAAGCGCTTGAACGAGGCGGTGGCGGCGATGCGCGCCACGTTGGAGAAGCGCCCGCGCGACAAGGTTCCGCTCGACTGGGCGTCCTCGCAGAACAATCTTGGCCTCGCGCTCTATGCGCTCTCCGAACGCGAACCCGGCGGCGAGCATCTGGCCCAGGCGGAAGCGGCCTATCGGCTGGCGCTCGAGGAATATACGCGCCAGAAAACGCCGGTCGAATGGGCGATGGTCGAGAACAATCTCGGCAACACGCTTGTGACCCTCGGCATCCAGCTCAACGACAAGGCCAGGATCAACGAGGCCGCCGACGCCTTTCGCGCCGCGCTCGAAGTGCGAACCCGCGACACATTCCCCGTCTCATGGGCCACCAGCCGGCTCAACCTCGGCAATGCGCTGAGTGGTGTCGCCCGTTTCGACATGGGCACCGGCACGCTCGAAGAGGCGGCGGCAGCCTATGACGATGCGCTGACTGTGTTCACCAGGCAACGCTTCCCGATGGATTGGGCGTCGGCGCAGAACAATCTCGGCTCGATCTACCAGACGCTTGGCCAGCGCACCCGCGACGCATCCAGGCTGGAGCAGTCGGTTGCGGCATTCCAGGCGGCCCGCCAGGTCTATGTCAGGCGGAAATTCCCGCTTGACTGGGCGATGAGCTACTACAATCTCGGCAACACGCTGCAGCTTCTCGGCGGCGTGACGGACAAGCCCGAACACTATGGCGAGGCGGTCGACGCCTACCGCAACGCCTTGCGCGAATACAAGCGCGAGACCAACCCGCGGCAATGGGCGCTGACCCAGGCCGGCCTCGGCTCGACGCTGCACTGGTTGAGCATGAGCAATGCCGGCCCCGCGACCTTGCGGGATTCGATCGCCGCGCGGCGTGCGGCGCTCGAAGTGCTGACCATCGAGACCGCGCCGGTCGACTGGGCGAACGCGCAGAACGGCATCGGCATGAGCCTGCTCAACCTCGGCAACATCGAACGGACCGGCAAATATCTCGACGAGGCCGAGGCGGCCTTCACGGCGACGCTGAAAGTGTTCACCAGGGAAAGTCAGCCCATGCAGTGGGCCTTCGAACAGAACAACCTTGGCGACATCCATTGGAACCGCGCCAGCTATGGCGGCGGCAAGCCGGAATATCTCAAGGCGATCGCGTTCTTCGAGAACGCCAAACAGGGCTTTACCGAAGCCGGCTACACAATCCCGATCCCGCTGACCGACCAGAAGATCGATCTGGTGAAGCAGCAGCTCGCCAAAAAGTGAGGCTTGAGACGCGACCGGCGCCCGGCTTGTCTTTGTGCCCGCTTTCCAATCCCTATATGCGAATGGTTGGAGCCCGATACGGACTCATGGAAGGGTGGCGATGATCCGGTTAGCCTTGGCGTTGTTCCTGCTTGTCGTCCCCGCCGCCGCGCACGCGACCGACGCCGGCTGGGCGCTGCTGCGCGATGGCGGCCATGTCGTGCTGCTGCGCCACGCCATGGTCACCGGCACCACCGACCCGGCCAATTTCGACATCGGCAATTGCGCCACCCAGGTCAATCTGTCGGCGCGCGGCAAGCAGCAGGCAAGCAAGATCGGCGCCCTGTTTGCCGCCCGCGCGGCTCCCATCGAGCGCATTCTGTCCAGCCGCTACTGTCGCTGCCTCGACACGGCGCGCACCGCCTTCGAGGCCGAGCCGGAACTGTTCGCACCGCTCGACCTCCTGAAGGGCGACGATGCACAGAAAGCAGCGCAGATCGCCGCCATCATGAAGGAAATCCGCGCTTATTCCGGCTCCGACAATCTGATCATGGTCACCCATCTGGAAGACATCGTGGCGCTGACCGGCATCTCGCCGCGCGAAGGCGAAGCCGTGGTGGTCGAACCGCAGGGCGACGGCCTTCGCGTCCTTGGCCGCGTCACCTTCTGAGGTCGCTGCGCCCGATCGCGGGGCGCGGCGACCAGTGTTGCCGAAATGCCACCGCTGAAAGAAGCCGCAAATCCGCCGCCACAATGTCGCTTGCGACAACCCGTCGCAGGGGCTATAGGCGCGCTCCCGGTCACGAGAACCGAAGTGAGCACAGCGGTTGGAGCTTTCGTCTCCGCCCGTGCAGGCGGCTTTGCCGCCCTGTATACGGCGCCGCTTTGGGGATTGGGATCGCGGATGTAGCTCAGAGGTAGAGCACCGGATTTGGGTCCGGAGGTCGCAGGTTCGAATCCTGCTGTCTGCACCACGGATAGCTCAGTTTGGTAGAGCATCAGATTTAGGTTCTGATTGTAGAAGGTTCGAATCCTTCTCCATTGGCCTGATAAGCCAGCACCTTGCCACGGTGTTATCTGAAAAACGGTCCGGGGACTGGAATGCTGAAGACTTGACGGACGGCCGAAGCCTTCGGGCCAAGGCCGGATCGAAAGGTCCGATGCCATCGGCTCGCGGCCAGGCTCGCGGTGATGGTCAAGGCGCAGCGTCGCCGGCAAAGGAGGCCAAGGTCTCCGGCGCCCGCTTCGCTGCCTCGCGATCCGCTCCCGAGGGCCCGCCACGGATTGATGCCACCAGTCCCCGGATCATTCGTGCCGGAATTGGAAGTGAAACGAGAAACGAAGGGAAGATCGACGCATGACGTGACGCCTCGAATGGGGCCATGCCCGACAGGAGTAAGACAATGACTATTCTCGATACAGTTCTTGGGCGCGAGCGCGTCCTCGTAAAGGAAAATGAGCGTGCCCTCTCCCTGTACAAGGGAGAGATCAAGGCCGTCCTGCTGCCGGGTGAGCACTGGCTCGCCAACCGGCGCGGCAGCCTTGAAGTCTCGCGGCACGATCTGAGGAACCCGGAATTCGTTTCGGCGTACGAGAAGGCGTTGTTCGACAAGCTCCCGGACGTGGCCGCGCGTCATTTCACCGTCGTCCGCACCGGGCGCACGGAGGTCGCCGTCATCGAGCGCGACGGCAATTTGCACAGCGTGCTGGCGCCGGACCGCAAGCTGGTGCTGTGGACCGATGCCGGACCGTGGAAGGTGACGATGGTCGACACCTCGGCCGATCTTGCCATCGATTCGGCGGTCATGCGCCGGCTCGGCCAGGCTCGGAAGGCGGAATTGATGTCCGTCCATCCGGTTCTGGATGGTCAGGCCGGGCTGCTGTTCGTCGACGGTGTCCTCATTCGGACGCTTGCCGCCGGCGTGCACGGCTTCTGGAACGTCGGACGGATGGTGCAGATCAAGGTCGTCGACCTCAAGCGCCAGTCGCTCGACGTCGCCGGGCAGGAAGTGCTGACCAGGGATCGCGTCACGATCCGCGTCAACATCGCGGTCGAATACCGGGTCGTCGATCCGGTCAAGGCGGTGAGCGCGGTGAAGGACTTCTCCGAGGCCCTCTACCGAGCCCTGCAGTACGCCTTCCGCAAGACGCTGGGCGCACTGACGCTTGACCAGATCCTTGAAAAGAAGGTGACGGTCGATGAGGAAGCCGCGGCCAAGGTCCGGGCCGACATGGCCGAGATCGGGGTCGAGGTCAGCGATATCGCGCTCAAGGATGTCATCCTGCCGGGCGAGATGCGCGAAATCCTCAACCAGGTGGTTTCGGCCGAAAAGCAGGCCGAGGCCAACGTCATCCGCCGCCGTGAGGAGACGAACGCCACGCGTTCCCTGCTCAACACGGCCAAGGTGATGGCAGAGAACCCGGTGATGCTGCGGCTGAAGGAGCTCGAGGCCCTGGAAGCCATCGCCGGCAAGGTCGAGCGGCTGACCGTCCACAACGGGACGGGCGGGCTGTTGAACGACCTGGTCAAGCTTCGCGAGAGCTGATGCATGTCCCCAAGTGGTTCCGGTTTTGGGATGACGACATGCATCGAACCAAGCATTGACCTTACGTCAACGGGAAGGGCCGCCGGGTTGACCGGCGGCCCTTCTTGCCTTTTCAACGCGCCCTCCCCATCTGCGCCCGGCTTATCAGGCCTTTTCCTGCCGGGAAAAACCGATTAGACAGCGCCCAAACAAGCTGCGGACAGATTCCGCCCGCAAAGAAGGAAAAGCCCTTGTCCACCACGAACTCCACCACGTTCGACAAAGTCGCCAAGATCATTGCCGACACCAGCGAGATCGATATCGACACCATCACGCCCGAGAGCCACACGATCGACGATCTCGGCATCGACAGCCTCGACTTCCTCGATATCGTCTTCGCCATCGACAAGGAATTCGGCATCAAGGTGCCGCTGGAAAAGTGGACCCAGGAAGTCAATGACGGCAAGGCCTCGACCGATGACTACTTCGTCATGAAGAACCTGTGCGCCAAGATCGACGCGCTGGTTGCCGCCAAGACTGCCTGACATCGGCCGGCGCGTGGCCTTGACGGGCCGCGCCGCCTGACCCACAAAGCCGCTCATGAGCAGCCCCCACGACGTCGTCATCACTGGTATCGGCATTGTCTCCTCCTTGGGAGAAGGCCCTGACGCACACTGGCAGAAGCTCGCGCAGCCGGGCTTGCAGCCGGTGCTCGAAGCCGCGCGGTTCGCGCCCTATACCGTCCATCCGCTGCCGGAGATCGACTGGAACCTGCAGATCGCCAAGCGCGGCGATCAGCGGCAGATGGAAACATGGCAGCGGCTCGGCACCTATGCCGCAGGCCTGGCGTTGGACGATGCCGGCATCAAGGGCAATGACGAGCTCTGCACGACCATGGACATGGTTGTGGCTGCCGGCGGCGGCGAGCGCGACGAGGCGGTCGATGCCGCCATCCTCGCCGCTTCGGAAAGCCGCAACGACCGCGACGTGCTTCTCAACGAGAAGCTGACCACCGAGTTGCGGCCGACCTTGTTTCTGGCCCAGCTCTCCAACCTGCTCGCCGGCAACATCTCCATTGTCCACAAGGTGACCGGCTCGTCGCGCACCTTCATGGGCGAGGAAGGCGCCGGCGTCGCCGCCGTCGAAACGGCCGCCGCGCGAATCCGCTCCGGCCAGTCGACGCACATCCTGGTCGGCGGCGCCTTCCAGACCGAACATTCCGACATGCTGCTAGGTTACGAGCTTGCCGGCTATTTGCATCGCGGCCCCTGGAAACCTGTGTGGCAAAGACAGGGTGCCGAGGGCGGCGGCATCGTCACTGGATCCGGCGGTGCCTTCCTGGTGCTGGAGCAGCGCGAACACGCCGTGAGCCGCGGGCGCAAGATCTATGCGGAGCTCGGACCGGTGGTTTCCGGCCGCGCCAGGCGCTCACGCGGTGAGCTCGGCGCCGAGATCGCAGCACTCCTCAGCCAGGCTGCGCTGCCGGACGGCAAGCTGCTTGCCCTGTCGGGTGCCTCGGGCGCGCATGCCGCAACCACCGCCGAGAAAACGGCGCTCGATGCCAATCCTGCGATTGCCTCGCGCGGCTTCTCGACGCTGACCGGGCATATGAAGGAAGCGCAGTTTCCGTTCGCCGTGGCGCTGGCGGCACTCGCCGTCGACCGCAAGGCCGCCTACCCTGTTTTCGATGCCGCAGCCGAGAAGCCGTTCGAAGGCGTTCCCGCGACCGTCCTTGCAACGGCGATCGGCTATCACCAATTCGAGGGCATGGCGCTGGTCAACGCCGCGTAACGCGGCGCTGCGCGATCCATGCTGCAACGATAAACGCTCGAGGGCTCCAGATGGCCAATCTGAACGATCACATGGGCAGGCCAATTGTCGCCGTCACCGGCATCGGCGTGGTCACCTCGCTTGGTGTCGGCAAATCAGACAATTGGGCGGCGTTGACATCAGGCAAGTCGGGTATTCACCCGATCACCCGCTTTCCCATCGATCAACTGAACACCCGCATCTCCGGCATGGTCGATTTCCTGCCGTCGAGTTCGAAAGGTGCCAGCCCGCTCACCTATGAGCTAGCCGAGCTTGCCGGCCTCGAAGCGGTGACTGAAGCCGGTCTTAATTCCAGCGATTTCGGCGGACCGCTCTTCCTCGCATCGCCGCCAGTCGAACTCGACTGGGCCGAGCGCTTCTCGCTCTACAATTCCGACAAGGACAAGGACGACACCGCCGCCGAAAGACTGCTTCGGGTGGCGCGTAGCTTGAAAGAGCTGGATATTTTCGAGACCACCCAGTTCGGCTCGATCGCCGACCGCCTTGCCGACCGCCTTGGCACACGCGGTCTGCCGATCACCCTGTCGACGGCTTGCGCTTCGGGAGCGACCGCGATCCAGCTCGGTGTCGAGGCGATCCGGCGCGGCGAATGCGACCGTGCGCTATCGATCGGCGCTGACGGTTCTGCCACCGCCGAGGCTTTGATCCGTTTCTCATTGCTCTCGGCGCTCTCCACGCACAACGACATTCCCGAAAAGGCATCGAAGCCCTTCTCCAGGGATCGCGACGGCTTCGTGTTGGCCGAGGGATCCGGGGCGCTGGTGTTGGAATCGCTTGAAGCGGCATTGGCTCGCGGCGCGACTATTCTCGGAGTCCTGGGCGGTTGCGGCGAGAAGGCCGACGACTTTCACCGCACCCGCTCGAAGCCGGACGCTTCGCCGGCCATTGCCGCGGTTCGCGCCGCCCTCGCCGATGCGGGCCTGAGTGAAGACGAGATCGACTATGTCAACGCTCACGGCACGTCGACCCCCGAGAACGACAAGATGGAGCATCTGGCGCTGTCGACCGTGTTCGGAGAGCGCATCGGCTCGATGCCCATCTCGTCCAACAAGTCGATGATCGGTCACACGCTGTCGGCTGCGGGCGCGGTCGAAGCGGCGTTTTCGCTGATGACGATGCGCGAAAGCGTCATCCCGCCGACCATCAACTATGACAATCCCGACCCTGCGATCGCGCTCGACGTCGTGCCGAACAAGAAGCGCGATGCGCAGGTTCGCACCGTTCTGTCGAACTCCTTCGGCTTCGGCGGCCAGAACACTTGCCTTGTCATGGCGCGGGAACCGGTCTAAGCGAGCCCTTTCCGCTTAACAGAACCGACAGGCTCCATGCGCGCACTGCAACTTATCGAGGACCGCCGCCTTGAAACGGTGGACCTGCCGCCACCACCGCCACCCGCACTCGGCGAAGTGACGCTGCGCATCAGGGCAGTGGCGCTGAACCACATCGACGTCTGGGGCTGGCGCGGCATGGCCTTCGCCAAGCGCAAGCTGCCGCTGGTCGTCGGCGCCGAGGCTTCCGGCGAGGTCGAGGCGGTCGGCCCCGGCGTTTCCAGCCTGCTGCCCGGGCAATTGGTATCGATCTACGGCGCACGCACCTGCGGCCTGTGCCGGGCCTGCCGCGAAGGCCGCGACAATCTTTGCGAGCATGTTTCGGGCGTTCACGGCTTCCATCTCGACGGCTTCGCGCAGGAGAAGATCAACCTGCCGGCGCGCCTGCTGGTCGCCGCCCCGCCCGGCGTGACCGACATTGGCGCGGCGGTAGCGCCCGTCACCTTTGGTACGGTCGAGCACATGCTGTTCGACAACGCCAGGCTGCAGCCCGGCGAGACGATCCTTGTCCATGCCGGCGGATCCGGCATCGGCTCGGCGGCGATCCAGTTGGCCAAGCGGATGGGCTGCACGATCATCACCACGGTCGGTTCGAATGACAAGATCGACAGGGCCAAGGCGCTCGGCGCCGACCATGTCATCAACTACCGCGACGACCGCTTCGAGGGCGTCGTGCGGAAGCTGACCAGGAAGAAAGGCGTCGATGTCGTGTTCGAACATGTCGGCGCCGACACCTTTGCCGGCTCGATGCTGTGCCTGAAACGCGGCGGCCGCCTGGTGACCTGCGGCTCGACCTCGGGCGTGTCGACGCAGATCAACCTGATGCAGCTTTTCCAGCAGCAGTTGAAACTGCTCGGATCCTTCGGTTGCCGCATGGAGAACATGGCCAACGCCATGCAGAAGATGGCGGCGGGACAGGTCGCGCCGGTCATCGACACCGAGGTCGGCTTCGACGATATCGATGCCGCGCTGAAGCGCATGGAAGGCCGCGACGTCTTCGGCAAGATCATCCTGCGCGTCGCCTAGAGCCTCGATTTCCGTGCTCAAGAAGCTTCGCCGGGATCTGAAATTTCGCTATGGCAGGCAACTGCGCCAGGTGAATTACTGGCTTGTCGCGCGGGCCGCGATGATCATGATGTCGCTGCTGCGCCTGCTGCCGGTGGACAGCGCGCTGAATTTTGCCGACCGCGTCGCTCGCCTCATCGGTCCGAGGGTCGGACGCCACCAGGTCGCCCTCGACAATCTGCGCAAGGCCTATCCGGAAAAGAGTGATGGCGAAATCCAGGCCATCGCCTCCGACATGTGGGGCAACATGGCCCGCCTTGCCGCCGAATACATCTTCCTCGACGCCCTGTTCGACTATGATCCCGCCGCCGGCAAGCCCGGCCGCGTCGAGGTCAAGGGAACGGAGCATTTCGTCGAGATCGCGGCCGAGAAGCAGCCGCACATCGTCTTCACCGGCCATCTCGGCAATTTCGAGCTGCTGCCGGTGGCGGCCGCGACCTTCGGCATGAACATCACGGCGCTGTTTCGCCCGCCCAACAACCCCTACCTCGCCGACTACATCCTTTCGACAAGGCGCTCGACCATGGGCGGCTTGCTGCCGTCGATGGCCGGAGCCTCGTTCGCGCTGGCCGGGGTGTTGGAGAATGGCGGCAATATCGGCGTTCTCGTCGACCAGAAATTCTCCAACGGCCTGGACACGACCTTCTTCGGCCGTCCCTGCCAGAGCAACCGCGTGCTCGGCACCCTTGCCCGTCACTATGACTGCGATGTCTACCCGGCGCGCTGCGTCAGGTTGCCGGGCAACCGCTTCCGGCTCGAGATCGAGGACAAGCTGGTCTTGCCGCGCACCGCCGACGGCAGCGTCGACGTCCACGCCACCACCCAGATGTTGAACGACGTCGTCGAGCGCTGGGTCCGCGAGGACCCCGGCCAGTGGATGTGGTTCCACAAAAGGTGGGAGATCAGCAACTGGCGGCGAAAAAAGCGCACCAAGGTGGCTCCCGTCGCAAACGCCTGAGCGAGCCGCCGGCGGGAACGTGAGTTCCTCCGCCGACAGACAAAGCCAATATCAGCGAATCGCCAACCGCCTAGTTCGTGACGACAATGCGCGTATTGCCGAATCCGACTTCGCGCACCATCGAATAGAAGGCCGCGGCATTGGCCGTATGCAGCCTTACGCAGCCATGCGAAGCTGGGCGGCCGAGTTGCCTGACGGCGCCTGTTCCATGGATGGCATAACCACCATGGAAGAACACGGAATAAGGCATCGGCGACATTTCGTACTTGCGCGAATACCACATCCGCGCCGTGCGCTGCGGCCGGTAGGTGCCGCGTGGCGTGAAATAACCCGGACGGGCGGTCGACACGGCCCACCGATAGACCGAATCACCATAGCGGACCGTCATTGTCTGCGACGACACGTCGATATTCGCCACCAACGTGGCCGCCTCACTCGCGACCGATGCGCCAAACAGCGCGACGGCCAGCACCGTTGCCTTAAGGAACGACATTTTCATGCGATCAAACCCCTTTGATTGCCCCTTGCCTGCCCGCCATCACGTTATTTTTCACCTTTTTAATGGCGGTGAACAGATAGCACACACTCCTTGACCAATTCGCCAATCCAATGCAGCGAATTTGAACGATTTCCCGCGATAGTTGCCACCAGGACACGTTGCACCGATTTGGTCGACGGGCTTGCAAAACCGTGGGGTTCGCTGCTCAACTCGTGGCATGAACGAGAGACTCCTCAAGGCAATCGACAGCAAGCGCGACGAGTTGGTGGCGCTGACCGCCGACCTGATCCGCTTTCCGACCATCAATCCACCCGGCGAAGCCTACAGGCCATGCGCCGACTATATTGGTGCGCGGCTAAGGAAACGCGGCTTCGAAACCGAGTTCATCCGCGCCGAAGGCACGCCCGGCGACACCGATCGCTATCCGCGCGTCAATGTCGTTGCTCGTTTCGATGGCCGGTCACCGGGCGCCTGCGTCCACTTCAATTCGCATATCGACGTGGTCGAGGCCGGCGAAGGCTGGACGGTGGATCCCTTTGCCGGCGTCATCAAGGACGGCAAGGTCTATGGCCGAGGCGCCTGCGACATGAAGGGCGGCCTCGCCGCCTCCATCATCGCCGTCGAAGCCTTCATGGAAGTCTTTCCCGACTTTCCCGGCGCCATCGAGATCTCGGGCACGGTCGACGAGGAGTCCGGCGGCTTTGGTGGCGTCGCCCATCTGGCCGGGCTTGGCTATTTCTCGAAGCCCAGGGTCGACCACGTCATCATCCCCGAGCCCTTGAACAAGGACCGCATCTGCCTTGGCCATCGCGGCGTCTGGTGGGCGGAGATCGAGACCAAGGGCGAGATCGCGCACGGCTCGATGCCGTTTCTCGGCGACAATGCGGTGCGCCATATGGGCGCCGTCCTCAGGGCATTCGAGGACGAATTGTTCCCCGCACTCGACCGCAAGATCACGCGCATGCCGGTCGTACCGGAGGGCGCCAGGCGCTCGACCATGAACATCAACTCCATCCATGGCGGCCAGACCGAGGATTTCCGGCCCGGCCTGCCCTCGCCCAACGTGCCCGATTCCTGTCGTTTGACCATCGACCGCCGCTTCCTGCTCGAGGAGGATCTGGCCACGGTCAAAAGCGAAGTGACCGGCATTCTCGACCGGCTGAAACGGGAGCGCAAAAAATTCGACTACGAGATACGCGACCTGATGGAAGTGCTGCCGCTGATGACCGAACGCGACGCGCCCGTGGTCAAGGCGGTGGCGCAAGGCATTCATGCCATCTTCGACCGCGAGCCCGACTATGTCATATCCCCCGGCACCTACGATCAGAAGCATATTGCCCGCATCGGCCACATCTATGACTGCATCGCCTACGGACCCGGCATTCTCGACCTCGCCCACCGGCCGGACGAATGGGTCGGCATATCGGACATGGTGGAATCGGCCAAGGTGATGGCGATCGGGCTCGACGTGCTGCTGCGTGGCACCGCCACGGGATAACCCGCCATCGCGACAAGCTTCGACCTTCCTACACGGCTGGCACGGCAAAAACATTCCCAGCCATCCTGCCTGACAGCACGAAACGCAATTTACTCCCGCGCGAAATCACGCTTCTATCGCCCGGTTTGAGCACGTGTCCTGAACGCATGGGGAGTTGCACGATGAGACTGTGGAAAACCATTCTGGCCGCGGCGGTCCTTGCGCTAGCCGCTGGAAGCCAGGCCTTTGCGGCCCGGACCGACCTGGTCATCGGCATTCCGCTCGAACCTCCGCATCTCGATCCGACCGCGGGCGCCGCGGCGGCGATCAAGGAAGTGCTCTACGCCAATGTCTTCGAGGGCCTGACCCGGATTGGCCCCAATGGCGAGGTGCTGCCGGATCTGGCCGAGAGCTGGACCATTTCCGATGACGGCAAGGTCTACACCTTCAAGCTGCACACCGGAGTCAAATTCCATGACGGCGCCGATTTCAGCGCCGACGACGTGAAATTCTCGCTCGACCGGGCCCGCGCCGACAATTCGGTGAATGCGCAAAAAGGCCTGTTCGCGGCCATCGACAAGGTCGAAATCGTCGATCCGGCAACGGTCAAGGTCACGCTGAAGAACCCGCAAGGATCTTTCCTCTACAATATGGGCTGGGGCGACGCGGTGATGGTGTCGCCAAAGTCAGCCGACACCAACAAGGAGAACCCTGTTGGTACCGGCCCGTTCAAGTTCCGGAACTGGGCCAAGGGATCGTCGATCACCCTGGTAAAAGCCGACCATTACTGGGGCGCTCCGGTGTTCCTCGACAAGGTCGAGTTCCGCATCGTGCCGGATGCCGCGGCCTATGTGCCGGCCCTGCTGTCCGGCGACATCCAGGCCTTCCCCTTCTTCGATCCCGACAGTCTGGCACAGGTCAAGGACGATCCGCGTTTCAAGGTGGTGATCGGCTCGACCGAAGGCGAGACCATCCTGTCGATCAACAACAAGAAGCCGCCTTTCGACAAGCTGCAGGTCAGGCAGGCGATCTCCTGCGCGCTCGACCGCAAGGCGATCATCGACGGCGCCTCGGCCGGTCTTGGACTGCCGATCGGCTCGCACATGTCGCCGGCCAACAAGGACTATGTCGACCTCACCGGCCTCTATCCGCACAATGTCGACAAGGCCAAGGAACTGTTGAAGGAGGCCGGGCTGGAGAACGGCTTCAAGGCGACGCTGAAACTGCCGCCGCCCAGCTATGCCAGGCTCGGCGGCGAGATCATCGCCTCGCAACTTCGCGACGTCGGCATCAATCTCGAGATCATCCCGGTCGAATGGGCGCAGTGGCTGGACCAGGTGTTCACCAAGAAGGACTACGACCTAACCATCGTCTCCCACACCGAGCCCAACGACATCGATATCTATTCGCGCAAGGACTACTATTTCAACTACGACAATCCGACCTTCGACAAGGTGATCGCAGATCTCAACCTCACCTCCGACGAGGCCAAGCGCAAGGAGCTGCTCGGCGAGGCGCAGAAGATCCTGGCCGACGACGCCGTGGTCGGTTTCCTCTATGAATTGCCCAAGGTCGGCGTCTGGGACGCCAAGTTGCAGGGCCTGTGGGAAAACGCGCCGATCCAGGCCAATGATCTCACCAAGGTGAAGTGGAGCGAATGAGGTCTGTGGTGCGAGCGCCGCTCCTTCGCCTCCCATGACCGCCTACCTCCTCAAGCGCCTTGCCATCGCCCTTGCCACGCTGGTGCTTGCCTCGATGGTGGTCTTCGCCGTGCTGGAAATCCTCCCCGGCGACCCTGCGCGGCTGATGCTGGGCATGAACGCCAGCGCCGACCAGGTGGAACT
Source organism: Mesorhizobium sp. M8A.F.Ca.ET.208.01.1.1 (assembly GCF_004791315.1). Classification (NCBI taxonomy): domain Bacteria; kingdom Pseudomonadati; phylum Pseudomonadota; class Alphaproteobacteria; order Hyphomicrobiales; family Phyllobacteriaceae; genus Mesorhizobium; species Mesorhizobium sp. M8A.F.Ca.ET.208.01.1.1. The sequence goes on along the minus strand of NZ_SRUT01000001.1, from coordinate 468,279 downwards.
GCTGCGCAACCAGATGGGCCTCAACGCGCCGCTCGTCCTGCGCTATTTGCACTGGGCCGGCGGCCTGCTCAGCCTCGATTTCGGCCGCTCCTATACCTATTCGGTGCCGGTCATCGATCTTGTGCGTGAGCGGCTCGCCGTCTCGTTGCCGCTGGCGCTGATCGCGCTTGCGCTCTCCACCATCATCGCCGTTCCGGTCGGGCTTTATTCCGCCAGCCGGCGCGGACGGGCCGGCGACACGATTTCAATGGGCGTGGCGCAGCTTGGCGTCGCCGTGCCCAATTTCTGGTTCGCGCTGATGCTGATCTATGTCTTTGCCGTCTGGCTGCGGCTGGTCCCGGCCGGTGGTTTTCCGGGCTGGTCTGCCGGCGCCTGGCCGGCGCTGAAATCGCTGCTGTTGCCGGCGGTGGCGCTTGCCCTACCACAAGCGGCGATCCTCGCGCGCGTCACCCGCTCGGCGCTGATCGAGGTGCTGAACGAGGACTATATCCGCACCGCTCGCGCCAAGGGTCTCCCCTATCGTGCCGTGCTGTGGCGGCACGCACTGCGCAACGCCATGATCCCGGTGCTGACCATCCTTGGCTTGCAATTCGCCTTCCTGCTCGCCGGCACCATCATCATCGAGAATGTCTTCTACTTGCCCGGGCTCGGCCGGCTGGTGTTCCAGGCGATCACCCAGCGCGACCTGATCGTCGTCGAAAGCGTCGTCATGCTGCTGGTCGCAGCCGTCATTGCCGTCAACCTCGTCGTCGACCTTTCCTATGCGGTGGTAGACCCGCGCCTGAGAAGCCGGCAATGACGCTGCGCATCGACATCCCCGAGGAGACGTTCCGCAGCATCCTGGCCAAGGCGTTTGGAAATACCGCCTTCGTCACCGGCTTCGCCATCACCGTGCTGATCCTAGCGATGGCTTTGATCTCTTACGTCTGGACACCCTACGATGTGACCAAGCTGGTCATAGCCGACAAGACGCAAGGCCCCTCGCTGACCCATTGGTTCGGCACCGACCATTTCGGCCGCGACATCCTGTCGATGATCATGGTCGGCGCCCGCAACTCGATTGCCGTGGCGCTGGTCGCGGTCGGCATCGGCATGGGTGTCGGCGTGCCGCTCGGCACCTTTGCCGCCGCGCGCGGCGGCCTCGTCGACGAGGCGCTGATGCGCGTCAACGACCTCGTCTTCGCCTTCCCGGCGCTGCTCTCGGCGATCATGATCACCGCCATTTTCGGGCCCGGCGCCGTCAACGCCATCATCGCCATCGGCATCTTCAACATCCCGGTCTTTGCCCGCGTCGCCCGCGCCGGCGCGCTTGCCGTCTGGCCGCGCGAATTCATCCTGGCCGCGCGCGCCGCCGGCAAGAGCAGCACGCAGATATCGATCGAACATGTGCTGCCCAACATTGCCACGCTGCTGCTGGTGCAAGGCACCATCCAGTTCGCGCTGGGCATCCTGGCCGAAGCGGGGCTTTCCTATCTCGGCCTCGGCGCGCAGCCGCCAATGCCGAGCTGGGGCCGCATGCTGTTCGACGCCCAGACGCGCATGGTGGTGGCACCGTGGATGGCGATCTTCCCCGGCATGGCGATCGTCGTCACCGTGCTCGGCCTGAACCTTTTGGGCGACGGCATCGCCGATATTCTCGACCCGAAATCGCGGCGGCAGCGATGAGCCTGCTGGAGATCGAAAACCTATCGTTGACCATCGGCGACACGCCGATCCTGAAGGAGATCGAGCTCTCCGTCGCGCCCGGCGAGATCATGGGATTGGTCGGCGAATCCGGCTCCGGCAAATCGATGACCGCGCTGACGGTGATGCGGCTCCTGCCCCATGCCGCTCGCGCCACCGGGCGCGTCACATTCGACGGCATCGATATCCTCGCGGCAACCGAGGACCAGATGTGCGCCCTGCGCGGCGACGACATCGGCATGGTGTTCCAGGAGCCGATGACGGCGCTCAATCCTGTCAAGACGATCGGCGAACAGGTCGCCGAAGGCATACGCTGGCACACCAGGGCAAGCCGAGCCGACGCAGAGGAGCGGGCGCGAAAAATGCTCGACCGCGTCGGGCTGCCTTCGGCAAAGTTCCCGCTGTCGCGCTATCCGCACGAATTGTCCGGCGGCCAGCGCCAGCGCGTCGTCATCGCCATTGCCTGCGCGCTGAAGCCGAAGCTCTTGATCGCCGACGAGCCGACGACGGCGCTCGACGTGGTGCTGCAGGCGCAGATCCTCGACCTCCTGCGCGACCTCGTCGCGGAAAACCGCATGGGCCTGCTGCTGATCTCGCATGATCTCGCCGTCGTGACCGAGATGGCCGACCGGATCACCATCCTACGCCATGGCGAGGTGATGGAGGCCGGCGACACGGCGCGCACGCTCTCCGGTCAGCTGCATCCCTATACGCGCCAACTGGCGCAGGCCTCGATGCATGTTCCGGCGCGCGCCAAACCTCATCTCGTCGGGACGGACCAACCCCTGCTGCAGGTCGAAGGCATCACCCGCGACTATCCCGGCCGCCGGACTTCGCTGTTCAGGCGCGCGCCTGCCATCCGCGCGGTCGACGACGTCTCCCTGTCGATGGCGTCGGGCCAGTCGGTGGCGCTGGTCGGCCGCTCCGGCTGCGGCAAGTCGACCCTTGCCCGCATGATCCTGGCGCTGGACCGGCCGAGTTCGGGCGCGATCCGCTTTCGCGGCGAAGCCATCACCGGCAAGAGCGAAGCCGAGTTGAAGCCCGCCAGGCGCGATATGCAGGTCGTCTTCCAGGACCCCTACGGCTCCTTCGATCCGCGCCAGAAGGTCGAAAAACTGGTCGCCGAGCCCCTGCATGTCCTGGAGAAAAAACCGACGCGCGCCGAAAGCCGGGAGATGGTGGCGCATGCGCTGCACGAGGTCGGCCTCGACCAGCGTGACATGGACAAATACCCGCACGAATTTTCGGGCGGCCAACGCCAGCGCCTGTCGATCGCCCGCGCCATCATCACCCGCCCAAAACTGGTGGTCGCCGACGAGCCGGTCTCGGCACTCGATGTCTCGATCCGCGCGCAGATCCTGGACCTTTTCGCCGGACTCAACCAGAAACTCGGCGTCGCCTATCTCTTCATCACCCATGATTTGACCGTCGCCCGCGCCATCACGGACGAAGTGCTGGTCATGCATGAGGGCAAGATCGTCGAGCGCGGCAAGACGAACGACGTGCTCGACCATCCGCAATCCGAGGCCGCCAGGGCGCTGGTAGCGGCGGCGCCGGATCTGCGCCGCGCAATCGCCAAGCGGATGCAGGAACAGGGGTGAGCGACCGGTTCTCGATGCAAATCCATCGTGCCAGTGGCCCGATGGAAGGCCGCGAACGCTGGGGAGATGCCGCAGGCAGCAGGCCCGGCCGGGACCTCCGCCCCCTACTCTTCCGGCTTCACCACGTCGACCGGGCTGATGTCGAGCAAATCGAGCGTGCGGCGCAGCAGCCGCACCTCGCTCTCGGCCAGTTGCGAATCCGCCTTGGCGATCTCCGCCATGTGCTGCGCCAATTGCTTGCGGCGTTCGACGTCGAGGTCGCGGAACAGCGCGATCGCCTGCGAGCCGTTGGTCTCGTAGCCGAATTCGTTGAGATATTCGATGACGCTGTCGATGCTGGTTTCCGGAATGCCGAAAGCCTCCTTGCAGATGCGCCGGAAGGCAACCATCTCGCTCTCGCTCACCGTGCCGTCGGCCAGGATCATGCGGAACAGCATCAGCAGTTCCGCCGACAGGACGGGATCGTCCGCGACCTTGCGCACGCCCGGGTCGCCGTCGAAGATCGAGCGTATCTGGTCCAGCAATGCGAATGCCATGAACGGCCCCCTTTCCGATTCCTCTTTGATAGAATTAGCGCGGAATCGGCCTTGCGCAAACGGGGTGGTCGTGGTCGAACGCGCGCTATCTCAGCCGACCGGACATCTCGACACATCAGATGATCGACCTCACCGCCCAGTCCATCGCCATCCTCGCCTTCGCGGCTTTCGCCGCGGGTTTTGTCGATTCGATTGCCGGCGGCGGCGGATTGATCACCATCCCCGCACTGCTGCTTGCCGGTTTTTCACCGGTCGAGGCACTTGGAACCAACAAGCTGCAAGGCATGTTCGGCTCGGGGTCGGCGACCATCCACTATGCCTCGAAAGGTCATGTCGACCTGCGCCGGCAATTGCCATCGGCGCTGCTGGCACTTGCCGGCGGCGCCATCGGCGCATTACTGGCCACGATCGTGCCCGGAGACCTGTTGCGCGCGGCCTTGCCGCTGGTGCTGATTGCCATCGCGCTATACTTCGCCCTCAAGCCCAACATGAACGATGTCGACCGGGCCGAGCGCCTGTCGCCCTTCCTGTTCGGCGTGACCCTGGTGCCGGCCATCGGCTTCTATGACGGCGTGTTCGGGCCGGGCGCCGGTTCCTTCTACATGCTGGCCTTCGTCGCCCTTGCCGGCTACGGCGTGCTCAAGGCGACAGCGCACACCAAACTGCTCAATTTCGCTTCCAACATTGGCGGCTTCATCGTCTTTGCCGCTGTCGGCGTCATCTCCTGGAAGATCGGCCTGATGATGGGCGTTGCCCAGTTCCTCGGCGCCCGGCTTGGTGCCAGCCTTGCCATGCGCATCGGCGCCAGGTTGATCAAGCCGCTGCTGGTGGTCGTCTGCGTGGCTCTGGCGGTGAAGCTGCTGGCCGATCCGGCCAACCCGCTGCGTGTCATGATTGGTGCGTGATCACGCGCCTGTTACAATATCGCTGTTCGAATCATGTTGCAGGAGCCAGACATGAATCTCAGCGCGCCTACCCAGATTGTTTTCATCATTTCCCTGGTCATCGCCATCATCGGCATTCTCGCCGCGCTTGGCGTTCTTGCGTTCATTCCTCTTGCATCGGTGTGGATCGTGCTTGTCGCCTACATCGTGCTCGCTGCCGGCTGCCTGATGCGCGGCGCCTGACAAGTTTCCCTCGACAAGTGGGGACCGAGAGCGCCCGGCCAAAGCCGGGCGTTTTTGATTCTGATGCGGCCTCTGCTAAATTCGCTTGGCGGAAGGATGGCCGATGCCAATCGAGATGCAGCGCCCGAAAGAACAGGATCGCTCCATATCGGGGCTGTTCGAAATGCGCCGGCGGCTTCCCAACGCCGCGCTTGACGGCGTTGTCACCGACATCTGCGGCTATCGCGAAACAGCTACCGGGCATTTCCGCAATGTCGAATACGCGTCGCTGACGGTGCCGCTGGTGATCAGCTTCGCCGAGCCGTTCGCCATCGGCCTCGGCAAGGCGCCTGATGACAATGACCGCTTCGCCAGTTTCGCCGCCGGCCTTTTCGCTGGTCCGGTGATGATCGAATCCTTCGGCGGCGCCTGCTGCATCCAGGTCAATTTCACCCCTCTTGGCGCACGCCGCTTCTTCCGCCTGCCGATGAGCGAATTGACTGACAGCATGGTCGTACTCGACGACGTGCTTGGCGCGGAGGGCGCGGCGCTGCGCGAACGGCTGGGCAACACGCCTGACTGGACGGCACGTTTCGATCTTGCCGAGGCCTTCGTCGCCGCACGTCTCGAGAGCGCCGCCGAAACACCGCTCGAAATCGCCTGGGCCTATGACCGCATCATCACATCAGGCGGCCGGACCCGGATCGCATCGCTTGCCGAACAATTGGGCTGGAGCCGCAAACATCTCGCCGACAAATTCTCCGACGCGACCGGCATCGGCCCCAAGACGCTGTCGCGCATCGTCCGCTTCAACCGGGCGCTCCGCCTGTCGAGGGAGCCGACCGCCGACTGGGCGGATGTCGCCGCCGATTGCGGCTATGCCGACCAGGCGCATCTGGTGCGCGAATTCCGCGAGCTCGCCGGTGAGACACCAACGGCACTTTCGGTCAGGTAACATTTCTTCAAGACGCAGGAACGGCCCTTGGCCAGAGTGAGGCATAGACCGATCCAGATGAAGGAGGTTCCGATGCCCACCACCACTGAAGCACCCCGGCTCTACCCTGCCCTGCGCTACAAGAATGCGGCGGGGATGATCGACTGGCTGGGCGAAGCCTTCGGTTTCAGTGTCCGTGCCCGCTATGGCGAAGGCGATGTCGTGCACCATGCCGAACTGGTCTTCGGCTCCTCGATGATCATGCTGGGCACGGTGCGCGACGACGACTACGGCAAGATGGTCGGCGAACCCGGTTCAGGCGGCGGCAAGTCGATCTATATCGCCGTCGACGATGCCGACGCCGCCTACGCCAAAGCCAGGAAGGCCGGCGCGACGATCATCCAGGAACTGACGAACCGCGATTATGGCAGCCGCGAATTCATCTGCCGCGACCCTGAAGGCAATGTCTGGTCGTTCGGCACCTACTGGCCGAAGGCCGGTGAGAAGGCCTGACCTTCAACGTGCCAATGAAAAAATCGCATCACAGTCGAGATGGGTTTCCAGCTCGGCGGCGACCTCGTCCAGCGCGCGCTCGACCTCGGCTCGGTAATCTATGCCACCGCTCCTGACACCCAGGCTTTCGAGGAATTTCCCGCGAAAGCCGTCGGCGCCGAACAGGCCATGCATATACGTGCCGATCACCTTGCCATCGGCCGAGATCGCGCCGTCCTCGGCGCCATTGATGATCGCCGACGGCCGCCTGGTGTCCGGACCCGTCGTGCGGCCGAGATGGATTTCGTAACCCTCGAGCGGCAGGTCGAACGGCACCGAGCGGGCGCTGACATTGCGCACCGTCTTTTCCGGCTCCATCACCGTCTCGACATCGAGCAGCCCGAGGCCCACGGCCTCGGTGACGCCGCCTTCGATGCCGTCGGGATCGCGCACCATGCGGCCGAGCATCTGGAAACCGCCGCAAATGCCGACGACATGGCCGCCGCGCTTGCGGTGCGCCGCGAGATCCCGGTCCCAGCCGTTCTCGCGAAATTTCAGGAGGTCGCCGATCGTCGACTTGGAGCCGGGAATGACCACCAGCCCGGCATCGACCGGCAGCTTCTTTCCCGGCGGCACGAACACCACTTCGACCTGCGGTTCGGCCTTGAGCGGGTCGAGATCGTCGAAATTGGCGATGCGGCCAAGCATTGGCACCGCCACTTTCAACGCGCGCGCCTCGCCGGACGCCAGCCGCTCCAGCACCACGGAATCCTCCGAGGGCAGCCGCGCCGCCGCCTTGAGCCACGGCACGACGCCAAAACAGCGCCATCCGGTGAATTTCCCGATCGCCTTCAAGCCATCATCGAACAGCGAGACGTCTCCCCGGAACTTGTTGATGAGATAACCGGCGATCATGCGCCGGTCCTCTTCCGGCAGGATCAGATGCGTGCCGGCGATCGAGGCGATGACGCCGCCGCGATCAATGTCCCCGACCAGCACCACCGGTACATCGGCCCGTGTGGCAAAACCCATATTGGCGATGTCGCGGCTTCTGAGGTTGATTTCGGCTGGCGAACCGGCACCCTCGACAATGACCAGATCGGCGCCCGCGCCGACCTTTCCCCAGGACTCCAGCACGGCATCCATCAGCCGGCCCTTCAGCGCCTGATAGTCGCGAGCCCTCGCCTCGCCGAACACCTTGCCCTGGACGATGACCTGGGCGCCGACATCGGTCTGCGGCTTGAGCAGCACCGGGTTCATATGGACCGACGGCGCAACCCCGCAAGCGATCGCCTGCAGCCATTGCGCGCGGCCGATCTCGCCGCCGCCATGGTTGTTGTCGCCGGGAATATCGGCGACGGCGGCGTTGTTCGACATGTTCTGCGGCTTGAACGGCCGCACTTTCAGGCCGCGATTCCTGGCGGCACGGCATAGCCCTGCGACAAGCACCGTCTTGCCGACATCCGAGCCCGTGCCTTGCAGCATGATTGCCCTGGCCATCAGCTCCTGTCCTGCATCGAGGTTCCGGTGATCGTGGATTTCTGCGCCAGCGGCCCGCCGCGCCAGATATAAAGCGCCAGCAGCGGCTCCTTGCCGGTACGCATGGCGTGGTTGACGTTGGAAACATGGTGGACGACCTCGCCGGCCTCCCGCTTGCGAAAGCCGCCCTCGCCCATGCGCCACTCGGTGCCGCCGGTCAGCGGAATATAGATCTCCTCGGCGACGTGATGATGGTCGGGATAGACGATCCCGGGTCCGAGCATCAGCAGGCCTGCGGCGACCTCGTCGTTGGCGAAATGGCCGCGCGTGCCGAACATTTCCAGCCAGCCGTAATTGTCGATGAAGGCCTTGCCGAAATCAGCCTCGGTATAGGTCTGCCCCCAATGCAATTCGTTGCGCCGCTCGGCCAGCAATCGCACCAGGGGTTTCGCATCCGGCGGTGCCAGTTCGGCGGCGCGGTCGAGATGGCGCAGGCAGCCAAGCGGACGCGGCTCCAAATCGCGGGCCGGCATATCCCAGCCGATACGCGCCACGGCGTCGCGCACCAGGGCATCATCGACGGAAGCAAGATAGGCGTGGAACTGTCCCAACAGCTCATCGAATTTTGTCGTCACATCTTGCTCCGGACATGCATTGGTGCACAGCCGCTCCGCGGCGGCTCGGGTTGCGCGGCGGCATCATTGGTCTAGATTGGTGCGCGCGCAAAGCCAAAAACGACAGGCCAGCAGGTCAGACATCAGGGAGCACGCCATGGACGCCGCGGTCGATGCGAGCACCAGCCAGTTCGAACTCACCGAGGAACAGCGCGCCATCCAGGAGATGGCGCAGGCCTTCGCCGCCGATCGCGTCGCGCCGAACGCACTCGACTGGGACCGCAGGAAACTCTTCCCCGCCGACGTGATCCGCGAGACAGGGCCGCTCGGCCTCGGCGGCATCTACATCAGGGATGATGTCGGGGGATCGGCTCTCGGACGCCTCGACGCAGTGCTGATCTTCGAGGCGCTGTCGCACGCGGATCCGGCCTTTTCGTCCTTCATCTCTATCCACAACATGGTGGCATCGATGATCGACCGTTTCGGCAATGAGGAGCAGCGACAGCGCTTCCTGCCGAAGCTCACCTCGATGGAATGGCTGGCGAGCTACTGCCTGACCGAGCCGGGTTCCGGTTCCGATGCCGCCGCCCTGAAGACGCGCGCGGTGAAGAGCGGCGGCGACTATGTGCTCAACGGCGCAAAGCAGTTCATCTCCGGCGCCGGCGACAGCGATGTCTATGCCGTCATGGTGCGCACCGGCGCCGATGGCCCGAAAGGCATCTCCACCATCGTCGTGCCCAAGGATGCGCCAGGCCTGTCCTTCGGGGCCAACGAGCACAAGATGGGCTGGCACATGCAGTCGACCCGCCAAGTCATCTTCGAGGACTGCAAGGTGCCGGCCGAGAACCTCCTGTCGGGCGAAGGCGCCGGTTTCGGCATCGCCATGGCCGGGCTCGACGGCGGCCGGCTGAACATCGCCGCCTGTTCGCTGGGCGGCGCGCAGTCGGCGCTCGACAAGGCGTTGGCCTACACGGCCGAGCGCAAGGCCTTCGGCTCGAAGATCAACCAGTTCCAGGCGCTGCAGTTCAGGCTGGCCGACATGGAGACCGAACTGCAGGCAGCGCGCATCTTCCTCTATGCGGCGGCCTCGAAGCTCGACCGCAAGGCTCCGGACGCCGGTAAATGGTCGGCGATGGCAAAGCGCTTCGTCACCGACACCGGCTTCAACGTCGCCAACGATGCGCTGCAACTGCTCGGCGGCTATGGCTATCTGCATGATTACGGCATCGAGAAGCTGGTCCGCGACCTGCGCGTCCACCAGATTCTGGAAGGCACCAACGAGATCATGCGCGTCATCATCGCGCGGGCGCTGATAGGACGCTGAAGCCAGCAAACTCCGGGAGTGAGACAAATGACGACGATCGCCTTCATCGGCCTCGGTAACATGGGCAATCCGATGGCCGCCAATCTCGTCAAGGCGGGGCATGCGGTGCACGGCTTCGACCTGATGACAGAGAACCTGACGATCGCGCGCGAGCATGGCATCACAATCATGGCCAACGCCGTTGCCGCCGTGAAGGATGCCGATGTCGTCATCACCATGCTGCCTGCCGGCAAGCACGTGCTGTCGGTCTATGAGGATATCGCCCCCAAGGCGAAGAAAAATGCCTTGTTCATCGATTCCTCGACCATCGACGTGGAATCGGCGCGCAAGGCGCATGCAATCGCCGCCAAACACGGCCTGCTGTCGATCGATGCGCCGGTCTCCGGTGGCACCGGCGGGGCGACAGCCGGCACGTTGACCTTCATGGCCGGCGGTTCCGACGATGCCTTCGCCGCCGCCGAGCCGATCCTGAAGCCGATGGCCGGGCGCATCGTCCATTGCGGCGGTGACGGCGCCGGCCAGGCCGCCAAGATCTGCAACAACATGATCCTCGGCATTTCGATGATCGGCGTTGCCGAGGCCTTCGTGCTGGCGGAGAAACTCGGCCTGTCGCATCAGGCGCTGTTCGACGTCGCCTCGACCTCGTCGGGCCAATGCTGGTCTCTGACCACCTATTGCCCGGTGCCCGGCCCGGTGCCCACTTCGCCCGCCAACAGGGATTACAAGCCGGGATTTGCCGCGGCTCTCATGCTGAAAGACCTGAAATTGTCCCAGGAAGCAGCGCTTGGCGCGGGCGCCGTGACACCGCTCGGCGCCGAGGCGGCGCAGCTCTATGCGCTGTTCAACGCCCAGGGCCATGGCGGCGCCGATTTTTCCGGCATAATTAATTTTCTGCGCGGCAACCCGGCCTAAACAGCGGATTCGATAGACTTTTCCCGGGTCTTTGCGGAGAAAGACCCGCAAATTTAGATTTGCTTAAGCTCTCGATAACTCTGCGGTAACGATGTCCCTATAAAACGGATTGCGAGGCGGACATATCGCATCCGCCCGGCGCTCCGGATCAGGTCTCGCGTACCGGAGCCCGTAAGTTTCGCAAGTGTCTTCGTAGCGAAACGCCATGCGTATCTGGCAAAGCCGCGTTCCCGATGGGGCGCGGTTTTTGCATTTCAGGCCCCTTTGCTATCCACGATCATTTATATTCCGATCGCCGCACCCGGGATCGGCACGTGATCTTCATTGGTCAGCACGATCGGTGCATCGACGCCGTCGACGCGGACCACGAGCAGGCGCGTGCTCCATGTGCCTGCATTGCGAACGAGATGCGAAAACACGGTGCCCTTGCCCTTGGCGCCGTGGACGGGAATACTGAACTGGGCGTCGCCGGCGCCATTCGCATTGACATTGAGATTACCGCCGACCCAGAAATTATCGGCCACATCGTCGCCGATCGTGGCCTTCACCCGGGTGTCGGCACGGACGGCGTCCATGGTCATCCGGTAGGCGTCGCTGCCCTTGAGCACGAAAGGGATGCTGCCGACCATCGTCGCACAGCCGCCGATGCTGACCACCCAGACGGCAAGACCGGCAATCGCCCAGTTGCGCTGCGTCTTGCGGAATTGCTCGGCGTCGCGCCAGGCCCGGTTCCGCCAGGCCCAGCGGCTGCCGCGTGCGCCGAGCACGAAGATCATGATGAGGTTGACGACGGGGATCAGCGCCAGCAGCGCGATGAAGGTACTGTTGCCGATGCCCCAAATCCAGTTCAGGAAGAAGGCGCCCCAGTTCCAGCGGTCGAGTTCGGCTGGAATTTCAGCCGGCTGGTTGAGCGGTTGTCCGGCCATTGCTTCCCCCTCAGTAACTATACCGGCTGGTTCTAGCCCATGATCTGGACGATGCGCAAAATCAAAGTTCCGCGCACCCCCATGCGCCTGAGCAGACACTGTGGATCAGGTCTTTGTGGAAAGCCGGCGAAAATTCGCCTTCACCGCTCGGCTGGCGGGCTTCAGCGCGGCGCTGATTGATCGTTCCGCCGCAATGCCATTGAGCAGCGACGGAGTAAGGCCGGAAAAGATCTCGGGCCAGAAACGGGTCGCCGATTGCAGCAGGGACATCTGCGCCGCGATGACGCCTTCAGCCAGCGCAACCGTCTTCTCGTTGACTGCCCGCGCGGTTTCGGTTCCCCACGGCTGGCCGCTTCCGGCGTCCATTGCCATGAGAGGCAGGCGCATCATCGCCACCATCGGCGCCAGCATGAGATCGCTGCCGATCGTGACCGCTTCTCGGCGGCGCCGGCTCCTGCCAGTCCTGTTCATGAACACAATCCCCATAGGGCAGCCGCTGCGCTGCGCCATCAACTACGCGCGGTAGCAATATTCGTTCCGACCGCGACGATATTTTGAGGCAGGCGTCCGATTGGTGGGCGCCTGCCTCGTTTCTTAGCGCTTGCGCAGGTCGGCCTGCGCCAGGTCGAGCGCCTTGCCGATGCGCTCGCAGGCCATGTCGATGGTGTCGCGGGTCCAGATCAGCGGCGGCGACAGGATCATCGTGTCGCCGGTGGCGCGCAGCATCATGCCGTTGGCGATCGCGTGGTCGCGCACAACAACCGCAGCACTTCCCGACGGCAGGAAGCGCTCCTTCGTCGCCTTGTCCTTGACGATCTCGATCGCGCCCATCAGGCCGATGGAACGCACCTCGCCGACCAGATCATGCCCGGCGATGCGCTCCTGCAGCGCCTTGGCGAAATAGGGTCCGGTGTCGTTCCTGACGCGGTCGACCAGGCCTTCCCTCTCGATGATCTCGAGGTTCTTCAGCGCCACGGCGCAGGCAACGGGGTGCCCCGAATAGGTGTAGCCATGGTTGAACTCGCCGCCCTTCTCGACCAGCGCCGACGCAATGCGATCGCCCACCAGCAGCGCCGAGAGCGGCTGATAGCCCGACGTCAGCGCCTTGGCCGTGGTGATGGTGTCCGGTTCGATGCCGAAGGTCTGGGCCGCGAACCACTCGCCTGTGCGGCCATAGCCGGTGATGACCTCGTCCAGCATCAACAGCACATCGTATTTGCGGCAGATGCGCTGCACTTCGGGCCAGTAGCTTGCCGGCGGGATCTTGACGCCGCCCGCGCCCATCACCGGCTCGCCGATGAACGCCGCGACCTTCTCGGCGCCGGCCTCCAGGATGGCATCCTCGACCGATTTGGCCGCGCGCAGGCCGAAATCATGGTCGCTTTCGCCAGGCAGAGCCAGCTCATAGGCATAGGGCATCATCACATGGACGATGTTGGGCACCGCGCCGTTGAGCTGCTTGTGCATGGCATCCATGCCGCCGAGCGAGGTGCCGGCGATGGTCGAGCCGTGATAGGCCATCTTGCGCGAGATGACGCGGTTCTTCTCCGGCTTGCCTTCCAGCACCCAATAGTGGCGCACAAGCCGCAAGGCGGTGTCGTTGGCCTCTGAACCGGACGAGCCATAAAACACCTGGTTGACGTTTTTCGGTGCGATCTCGGCCAGCTTCTTCGACAACAGCACCGGCGTCGGCGTCGAGCATTTGAAGAAGGAATTGTAGTAAGGCAGTTCCTTCATCTGGGCATAGGCAGCCTCGGCCAGTTCGTCACGGCCGTAGCCGATATTGACGCACCACAGGCCGGCCATCCCATCCAGCAGTTCCGTCCCTTCGGAATCGTAGATGAACGGGCCATTGGCGTGAGTGATGACGCGCGCGCCAGCCTCGCGCAACTCCTTATGGTCGGTGAAGGGATGCAAGTGATGCGCGGCGTCGATCTGCTGAAGCTGCTTCAGCGAATAGTTCTGATAGGTCATTGATTTGATCTTTCCTCTGAAATCATTCCGGCGGCGCCGGGGCGAATTCGTCAGAGGACGGCAGGTGGCGAATAACCGATACGGGCGCACAGCCGCAAAAGCTCGGCGCGCAGCGTGCGCGATGACGGTGTCACCGCGACCCGAAACGCACGAGCTGATAGTCTAGCGAGAGCCATGAAGGTACCTTAGAGCAAAGGGCGGTCGAGGTGAACCACCCTTTGCTCAAGTGGTGCTGGAATGAGATCAGGCTTCGCCGCTCAGCGCCCGCTGCAGAAACACATACTTCATCGCCGTCTGCGCCGCCTGCGGCCGGCGGTCGCCGCGCCCGCCATGTCCGCCTTCGGTCTCCTCGAAGAACAGCGTTTTGCCATGTCCGGCCTCCAGCAGGCGGGCCGCCATCTTGCGCGCGTGGCCGGGGTGGACCCGGTCGTCGGCGGTCGAGGTGGTCAAGAGTACCGGCGGATAGGCGGCATCCGCCTTGACATGTTGATAGGGCGAATAGGCCGAAAGCCACTGGGCATCTTCCGGCTTTGACGGATCGCCATATTCGGCCATCCACGAAGCGCCCGGCGGCAATTCGGTGTAGCGCAGCATGTCGAGCAGCGGCACCTCGATGATGACGGCGCCGAAAAGCTCGGGATGCTGTGTCAGGGAAGCGCCGGTCAGCAGGCCGCCGTTGGAGCCGCCCTGAATGCCGAGCGATTGGGCTGTCGCAATACCGCGCCTGACGACATCCTCGGCCACCGCGGCAAAGTCGTCGAAGCCGTTCTGGCGCTTGCCTTTCAGCGCCGCCTGGTGCCAGCCAGGTCCGAATTCGCCACCACCGCGAATGCAGGCCTGCACATAGGCATTGCCTTTCTCCAGCCACAGCCTGCCGCGCACGCCGGCATAGCCAGGCAAGAGCGGCACTTCGAAGCCGCCATAGCCATAGAGCAGCGTCGGCACCGGCCCGTTCTGGTCCCGCCGCCTGACGACGAAGTAAGGGATCATCGTGCCGTCCTTCGATCGTGCCTCGAACTGTTCCGAGATCAGCGGCGAGGCATCGAAGCGGGCCGGCTGCGACTTCACGGTGGCCAGCGTCTCGCCATCGTCATCGGACCAGATGATCGAGCTTGGCGTGAGGAAATCGGTGAAGGAAAAGGACACGGTGGAGCCGAAATGCTCTGCATGGCTGATGCCGACAGTGCCGTTTTCAGGCAGCGCGACAGGCTTCAGCGACCAGGCGCCATCCTTGCGCTCGCAGACGATAACTTTGCCGCGGACATTGTCCATCAGGTTGATGAACAGGCGGTCCTGCGTTCTGGCGAGCCCGGCAATCGAGACGCGATGCGCCGGCGCCAGCAAGGTCTCGATGGCGCCAAAACCGCCAGTTTCGATCCAATACGCGAAGTCGAGCGAATAAAGCCCGTCCGGCTGGCATGCGGTGCCGTCCGGCGCCGTCCACGGAGTGCGCACCCCGAACACCAGCTGATCCCTGAAGAGCGCGGTGTCGGTAACGTCGTCGGGCAGCGGGATGCGGCGGTTCTCGCCCGAAGGGAGGCGCAGGAAACTGTGCGATGCGAAGAAGTTGAGTGTCCGCGCCAGAAACAGATGGCGCTTCTCGCCGTCGAACTCGACGCCGGCGCCAACGGCGAGATCCTCGGTCTTTCCCTCGAAGATCGGGGTTGCCTCTTCCAGCCTGGTGCCGCGCTTCCAGAGCTTGACCACGCGCGGATATCCGGACTCTGTCTTGTCGGCCTCTTCGAACGCGGCCGAGACGATGACCGTGTCCTCATCCAGCCAGCCGAAGCCCGATTTCGAGGCCGACGCCTGAAAACCGCCTTCGACGAAGGACTTGGCCGCGATGTCGAACTCGCGCATTGCACTGGCATCACCGCCATCGGGCGACATCGAGACCAGGCAGCGGTTGAAATCGGGGTAGAGTCTGACAGCGCCGCCGAACACCCACTTTATCCCCTCCTTCGCCGCCAGTTGGTCGAAGTCGATGATCGTTTCCCATTCGGGCTTGTCGGTCTTGTAGGAAGCGACTGTCGTGCGCCGCCACAGGCCGAGCGCATTGGTCTTGTCCTGCCAGAAATTGTAGACATGGCCCGCGATTGCCGCGCCGACCGCGATATTGTCCTCGGCCGTCATCAGGTCGAGTGCCGTCTGGAACGACGCCTGATAGGACGGATCGCCCTGCAATTGCGCCACCGTCACCTCATTCTGCTGGTGAACCCAGTCGAGCGATTGTTTGCTGGTCCTGTCCTCCAGCCAGAGAAAGGGATCTTGCGTCTCGTCAACTGGCCCTGGCTGCCTTTGTGCGATCGAATTGGTCATGCGGGTCTCCGAAAAATTCATCAGGCTCGGTGCCACAAACATCGGCATGACGCTACCGACATTCAACGGGAACACGTAAAACGGTTCGCGGACGCGACAGCTGTTCAGAGCAGGCAGCCGGCATGCAACATCTTCACATCGCAACCGAGAAGTTCAGCCCATTCCACGGAAGCGGGTGGAGGGAATACATCGAGTGGTCGGGCCTCACCCAGTTGACCGAAGTCGTTACGCTCGACGGAATGCTTTGCCCGGTTGCGCTCCCGCAGATCAAGGACAACTACCGGCCTCACATCGTCAACGAAGACAACATGCTCGATTTCTTTGTCGACCTGGACTTCCTGCTCTCGGAATTGGGCGATCCCGCCAACTTCAACATCCTTGGCGTCATCCGAAGGCCTCCGGCAGACGTACGATCGCTTGGTTGGGACGGGTTCACCTTCATGGGCTATGACCTGATGGATCAGGCTGTCGGCGTCAGCGCTTTGACCAATTGCGGTGGCTTCCCAGACGTGTTTGCAAATGCAGAGCTGTCCAGGGTCGGGCTGATTGATGACTTCGATCGAGCCGTGGAGATTCGGGATTCGCCGCGCAGGATGCATCCCGAAGAACGCCATGCCGACTGTGACCTCTGGGCCATTTTCAGGCTGGCGAGCAAACCGGGACCAGGGATTTGAGCATCCCGATACCCCGATGCTACACAACCCGTCTTCGAATAAGCGTCGCCAGCGCCAGCGTGGCGCAGATCGCGCCAAGCGTGGCCGGCAGGCCACCCGCGCCAAGCACATCCATCATGCCACCGGTAAGCGGCGGGACCAGAATGCCGCCGACGCCCCACATCAGCGAGAATGCCGCATTGCCGGCAACCAGCGCCGAGCCGGTAAAGCGCTCGCCGAGCTCGATGATCGACATCGTGTAGATGCCGTAGGACACCGCGCCCCAGACGAAGACGCAGGGCCATATCAGCGGGGTTTCGATCAGCAGCGGCAGCAGCACACAGCCGCCCAGCGTCAGCAAGACGCAGAGGAAACGTACCAGGCGGGCCGTCAGCCGCTCGGCCAGCAGGCCAAGCGGCACCTGCATGGCAATGTTGCCGGCAATCATGACCGCCAGCAGCGCCGACATGCGCGCCTCCGCGATGCCATGATGCGTGCCATAGACAGGCAGCAGCGCCAGCGCCGCCTGCTCGAAGCCGGCGGCCACGACCACCGCCGACAGAAGCAGCCAGGCAAGCGGCATGAAACCCATCACCGAAACCCGATGCCCGGCCTCGTCCACCCTGGGCAGCTGCGGCAGAACCGACGCCAGGCAAAAGCCGCACAGCACGAAGGCGCCAATCCCGACAAGGAATGGCGGCCAGCCTTCCGTGCCGACGGCAAGCAGGCAAAGCGGCCCGGTCGCGAAGCCGGCGGAAATGATCGTCGAATAGAGACCCATGATGCGGCCGCGCCGGGCCGGCGGTGCCAGCGCGATCACCCAGATTTCACTGAGCACATAGAGCGGGTTGGTCACCACGCCGATCAGGAAGCGCAGCGGAAACCAGAGATAGACGTTCTGCGTCCAGCCGATCAACGCCAGCACGATAGCCGAGAATGCGGCGCAGGTGAGCGCCGTGCGCCCTGCCCCGAACCGGCGCGCCAGGCCAGGTATCAGCGGCGATGACAGGATGAAGCCGACAGGGGTCATTGCCGCCGACAGGCCGATCATCGCTGGCGAGACGCCCTGGCGCTGCAGGATGAAGCTCAAAAGCGGATAGGACAGGCCCTGCGCGATGGCGAACACGGACACGGTCGCGATCACACCGGTGATCGCCGCCCACTGCATCCTCTCGTCGCTTTTGGTGTCCACCAAGTCCATGATCCCCAGTGCCGTCGCGGTTGCAGACTTAGCGGTTCGGCCCGATGGCGGTAAGCCCTGCGGCCCGAACCGACGCGCGGCTCCAGCCAAACCTTGTCAGGAGCCTCCGCGGCGGGCCGATCTATAGAGCGCGAAGGCGACCAGCAAAGCGTCGAGGCCAATGATTACGGTCGGCAATCCCAGTGGTCCGATCGCTTGCATCAGCAGGCCCGCACCCGGCGGACCGACGATGCCGCCGACGCCCCACAGCAAGGCGAAAGCCGCATTGCCGGTGACCAGCAGCGAGCCCCCGAAGCGGCTGCCGAGTTCGACGAGCGCCATCGTATAGACGCCGTAGCCGACCGCGCCCATTACCAGAAGCACGCCCCAGATCAGCGGTGTGGTGATCAGCAGCGGCAGCAGGACAGCGCAAGTGGTCGTCGCCACCGCGCAGGCCAGGGTCATCGGCCGGCCACCGAAGCGCTCGGCGAGCAGGCCAAGCGGGATCTGCAAAAGGATGTTGCCCAGCGACAGCGCCATCACCAGCGCGGCGAGCACGGCCTCAGGCTGGCCGTAGCCTGCGCCGAACACCGGGACCAGCGCATAGGTGCTCTGCTGAACGGCGGCCGAGACCAGCACCGCCAGCAGCAGCGCCGGCGCCAGCCGGGCAAAACCGACAAAACTTCCTGCTGGCTGGCCGTCATCCTCAAAGCCGGCAAGCTTCGAGGAGACAAGGCGCAAAATGACCGCGCAAAGCAAAAAGCCGCCAATGCCGACGCTGAAGGGTGCCCAGCCCTCGATCCCGATAAAGGTCAGGGTAAACGGACCGGCCGCGTAGCCGGCGCCCATCAGTGTGTTGAACACCCCCATCACCCGGCCGCGTCGCGACGGCGGCGCCAGCGACAGCGCCCACACCTCGCCAAGGATGTAGAGCGGATTGATGACCACCCCGATGATGAAGCGGATGACGTACCAGGCCAACCAGTTCTGCAGATAGCCGATGCCCAGGAAGCACAGCGCTCCGATCAGCGAGCATCCGACTGCCAGGTTTCGCGCACCGACCAGCCGGACCGCCGCCGGCACGAAGGAGGCCGACAGGATCAGCCCGAGCGGCATCATCGCTGCCGACAGACCGATCAGGCCTGGCGACATGCCTTGCTTCTGCATCAGCAGCGTGAACAGCGGCGAGCTCAGCCCTTGCGCCGCTCCGAACATGGCCAACGCGGCGGTGACGCCGGCGAGCGCTGCCCACTGCGTTCCCGCTTCGCCTTCGCTCGAGCCGGTCGCGACCATGCTGTCATTCCATGTGAGGTGCCGGCTGCCCTCCCGCCGACAGCCCTCACCAGCTACTGGTTCGATCCAGGGAAAGAAAGGGCCGCCGAGGAAAATCCGCTTGCGCCAAGGGATGAATGATCAGCCGAATGTCGCGGCAGCGCGGCTGCCGTTCGGGCATGTCGCTTCCCTCGCCCTAGTGGTCGCCGCCTCCGCAATGGCCGGACGGGCGCCGGTCCATTATGCCGCCCGTTATCGCATCCTACGAGGACCATCATGACCGCCGCCCTACAACCTTCAGAACCGGCTTTGGCACCCGACCGTGCCCGCCGTGGCGGTCGCGCCGGAAAGCGGGCCGGTGGCTCGGCCGCGTTCGAGCAGCCGGCTTTCCGCCAGCTGAAAAATCCACTGACGCCGACCAAGCTGGTTTCCGAGGATGAGCTGGAATCGATCCACCTCGCCTCCCTGCGCGTGCTCAGGGAAATCGGTGTCGATGTCCTGCACGACGAAGCCCGCCGTATCATGAAGGCGCATGGCGCCGATGTCCGCGAGGGCTCGGAGCGGGTGCGCTTCGACAGCGACATGATCCTCGATCTGGTGTCGAACTGCCCGTCCGAATTCACCATCCATGCCCGCAACCCCGCCCACAATGTGCGCTTCGGCGGCGACAATCTGATCATTTCGATGATGGCCTCGGCGCCCAATTGCTCCGACATCGATCGTGGCCGCCGGCCAGGCAACCAGCAGGACTATCGCAATTTCCTGCGGCTGGCCCAGATGCACAACATCCTGAATTGCACGGGCGGCTATCCGGTCGAGCCGACCGATATTCACCCGTCGGTCCGCCACCTCGAATGCATCCGCGACCTCGCAACGCTGACCGACAAGGTGTTCCACATCTATTCGCTCGGCAAGGAGCGCAATGTCGACGGCATCGAGATCACCCGCATCGCGCGCGGCATCAGCCACGAGCAACTGCTCGCGGAGCCGTCCGTCTTCACCATCATCAACACCAACTCGCCGCTCAAGCTCGACGTGCCGATGATGGAAGGCATCATCCAGATGTCGAGCAAGGGCCAGGTCGTCATCGTCACGCCCTTCACCCTGTCGGGCGCCATGGCGCCCGTCACCATTGCCGGCGCGCTGGTGCAGCAGAATGCCGAGGCGCTGTCGGGCATTGCCTTCGCCCAGATGGTGCGCAAGGGCGCGCCGGTCGGCTATGGCGGCTTCACCTCCAATGTCGACATGAAATCCGGGTCACCGGCCTTCGGCACACCCGAATACATGAAGGCGCAACTCGTCGGTGGCCAGCTTGCCCGCCGCTACAACATTCCCTACCGCACCTCCAACACCTGCGCGGCCAACACGGTCGACGCGCAGGCAGCCTATGAAAGCGTGTTCTCGCTGTGGGGTGCCATCCAGGGCGGCGGCAATCTGATGATGCACGCCGCCGGCTGGCTGGAAGGTGGCCTGCGCTGCTCCTACGAGAAGACCATTCTGGACATCGACCTGCTGCAGATGGTGGCAGAATTCCTGACCCCGCTCGACCTCTCCGAAGAGGCGCTCGGCTTCGACGCCATCCAGTCGGTAGGCCCCGGCGGCCACTTCTTCGGCACCCAGCACACGCAGGATCGTTACAAGACCGCCTTCTATTCGCCCATCCTGTCCGACTGGCGCAATTTCGAGACCTGGGCCGAAGCCGGCTCGCCGACAGCGCTGGAAAAGGCCAACAAGGTCTGGAAGGAGCGGCTGGGGTCCTATGAGGAGCCTTACATGGACCCGGCGATCCGCGAGGAACTCAACGCCTTCGTCCAGAAGCGCACCGCCGAAGGCGGCGCACCGACCGATTTTTGATCGTACGCCGTAGTGAGCTTTGACTTCCAAAGTCGAGGCCGCTCGCGGCGAACTGAACCAACTGATTCAATTTACACAAAAACGGACCTATCTTCATGAAATCCCATGTAAAAGCGGTTGTCATCGGCGGTGGTGTCGTCGGCTGTTCGGTGCTCTATCACCTGGCCAAGGCCGGCTGGACCGACATCATGCTGATCGAGCGGTCCGAGCTGACCTCGGGCTCGTCCTGGCACGCGGCGGGCGGCTTTCATACGCTGAACGGCGATCCGAACGTCGCCAAGCTCCAGGCCTACACCGTCCAGCTCTACAAGGAGATCGAGGAGATTTCGGGCCAATCCTGCTCGCTGCACCTGACCGGCGGCGTGATGATGGCCGATACGCCCGAGCGCATGGATTTCCTGCGCCTTGCCCACGCCAAGGGCCGCTATCTCGGCATGGACACCGAGCTGATCACGCCGTCCGAGGCCAAGGCGATGTTCCCGCTGATGGACGAGACCAATTTCGTCGGCGCGATGTGGGATCCGGTCGAAGGCCATCTCGACCCCTCCGGCACCACCATCGCCTACTCCAAGGCGGCCAAGAAACTCGGCGCCGAGATCGTGCTGCGCAACCGCGTCGTCGACCTGACGCAGCAGCCGGACGGCACCTGGAACGTCGTCACCGAACAGGGCACGGTTCACGCTGAACATGTCGTCAACTGCGGTGGCCTGTGGGCGCGCGAGATCGGCCGCATGGTCGGCGTCGAGCTGCCGGTGCTGGCCATGGAGCACATGTATCTCCTGACCGAGCCGATGCCGGAGGTCGAGGAATTCAACAAGTCGACCGGCCGCGAAATGATCGGAGTGCTTGACTTCAAGGGCGAGATCTACACCCGCCAGGAACGCAACGGCATCCTGCTCGGCACTTACGAGAAGGCCTGCAAGCCGTGGTCGCCGGTCAACACACCGTGGGATTTCGGCCATGAACTGCTGCCGCCCGATCTCGACCGCATCGCGCCGTCGCTCGAAATCGGCTTCAAGCATTTCCCCGGTATCGAAAAGGCCGGCATCAAGCAGATCATCAACGGCCCCTTCACCTTCGCGCTCGACGGCAACCCGCTGGTCGGCCCGGTGCAGGGCCTGACCAATTTCTGGTGCGCCTGCGCTGTTATGGCCGGCTTCAGCCAGGGCGGCGGCGTTGGCCTCGCTCTCTCCAATTGGATGGTCCATGGCGATCCGGGCTTCGACGTCTGGGGCATGGATGTCGCCCGCTTCGGCGAATGGGCCGGCCTGCGCTACACCAACGCCAAGGTGCGCGAAAATTATTCCAGGCGCTTCTCCATCCGCTTCCCCAACGAGGAACTGCCGGCCGCACGTCCGGCGCAGACGACGCCGCTCTATGACACCATGCTCGCCAACAACGCCGTCATGGGCGACTCGTGGGGCCTCGAGACACCGCTCTGGTTCGCGCCCAAGGGCAAGGAGCCGAAGGACATCGTCTCCTTCCACCGCTCCAACGATTTTGGGCCGATCGGCGAGGAAGTGCGCGCCACCCGTGAAAGGGTCGGCGTCACCGAAATCGCCAACTTCGCCAAATACGAAGTATCGGGGCCGGGTGCGGAAGAGTTCCTCAACCGGCTGATGACCAACCGCATGCCGAAGACCGGCCGCATCGTGCTGACGCCGATGATCAACGAATTCGGCAAGCTGATCGGCGACTTCACCATCGCCAAGGCTGGCGAAGACCGCTTCATGATCTGGGGTTCGTCGGCCGCGCAGAAGTACCACATGCGCTGGTTCGAAAAGCATCTGCCGAAGGATGGTTCGGTCCGCATTCATCGCTTCGACCAGACATTGGTCGGCCTCTCCATCGCCGGGCCGAAGTCGCGTGACCTCCTGCAGAAGCTGGTCGATGTCGACATTTCGACCAAGGTTTTCCGTTTCATGGATTTCCGCGAAATGGCGGTCGGCGGCGCACCGTGCCTGGTCAACCGCATCACCTACACCGGCGACCTCGGCTACGAAATCTGGATGGCGCCGGCCTACGAGCGCCTGGTCTATAAGGCGATCAAGGATGCCGGGGAGGAATTCGGCATCGTCGATTTCGGCATGCGCGCCTTGCTGTCCATGCGCCTGGAAAAGAACTTCCCGACCTGGTTCCGCGAGCTGCGGCCGATCTATGGCCCGTTTGAAGGTTCGATGGACCGCTTCATCAAGCTCGAGAAGAACGATTTCATCGGTCGTCAAGCCGCCGCCAAGGAACAGGCGGAAGGCCCAAAACTGCGCCGCGTCTCTTTCATCGTCGACGCGGCCGATGCCGACGTGATGGGCGACGAGCCGATCTGGGCCAAGGTCAGCAAGGATTACGGCACCGTCGAAAAGCCGCATGGCTACGGCGCGCCGCGCTTCGACACTTCAGGCAAGGAAATACGCGGTTCAAAGGCCGCCGAAGGCGCGTCCGCCGTGCGCGGCATCGTCGACGGCGACTGGCGCGTGGTCGGCTGGGTGACGTCGGGCGGCTATGCGCATTACGTGCAGAAATCGATGGCGCAAGGCTATGTGCCGGCGGCACTCGCCGAGGATGAAAGCGCCGGCCTGTTCGAGATCGAAATCCTCGGTCACCGGCGTCCGGCCCGCATCAATGTCGAGGCGCCCTTCGACCCGAGTGGCGAGAAGATGCGGAGCTGAGGTTTCGCCATGGACAGCGCGGCGCCAAAGGGAAGCTTCGGCCGCCACCGCAAGATCATGCCTTTTGTATCAGGCTCGATCGAGGCGCTGCGCGACGCCTCACGACAGAAGGCCGCTGGGCTCAACCAGCATGTGCTGGGTTATGGCGCGGTGGCTGAAGCGGAATGGGCCGCGGCAGACATTGCCGCTCCCGACCTGCCCGCCATGCGGCAATATCGGCTCGACCGCATTCGCGCCGAGCTGAAGCGCCGCGGCTATGCCGGCGCCCTGCTCTACGACCCGGTCAATATCCGCTATGCGACCGACAGCACCAACATGCAGCTCTGGGTGGCGCACAATCCGACGCGGCATTGCTTCGTCGCCACCGACGGGCCGGTGGTTCTGTTCGACTACTTTTCCTGCGAGCATCTTTCCGACCACTCCGGTGTCGTCGATGAAGTCCGCCCCGCCATTTCATGGATGTATCTCTATGGCGGCGAACTGACCGAGCACAAAGTCCGCCGCTGGGCCGCCGGCATCGCCGATCTGGTCAGGGAGCACGGCGGCGGCAACAACCGCATCGCCGTCGACCACATCAATCCGGAAGGCGTCGAAGAGCTCCACCGCCTTGGTATCTCCATCGGCAATGGCGAAGCCGTGATGGAAAATGCCCGGCTGATCAAATCACCGGACGAAATCCTTGCCATGCGCCGCGCCATTGTCGCTTGCGAGGCGGCGATGGGCGAGATGGAACAGGCGTTGAAGCCCGGCATCTCCGAGAACGAATTGTGGGCCGAACTGCATCGCGGCAACATCGCGCGCGGCGGCGAATGGATCGAAACGCGGCTGCTGACATCGGGACCGCGCACCAATCCGTGGTTCCAGGAATGCTCGTCGCGGATCATTGTATCAGGCGATCTTGTCGCCTTCGACACCGACCTGATCGGCCCCTACGGCTTCTGCGCCGATCTCTCACGCACTTGGCTCTGCGGCGATATAAAGCCGACCAACAAACAGCGCGACCTGTTCCGCATCGCCGCCGATCAGATCGAACACAACACGGCACTGATGCAGCCCGGCATCTCCTTCCGCGACCTTGTCGAACGCTCAGCAGTGCCGCCAGGAGACTGCTTCCCGACCCGCTACGGCGTTCTCTACCACGGCGTCGGACTTGCCGACGAATACCCGACCTTGCCGCATGCCAGCGACTGGACATCCGATACGCCCGACGGTGTGCTGGAACCAGACATGGTGCTGTGCGTGGAGAGCTATATCGGCCGGCTCGGCGGCGGCGAAGGCGTCAAGATCGAGGAGCAAATCCTGATCACCGAGACCGGCAACGAAAAACTTTCAACCTACCCGTTGGATCAGCGGCTGCTCGGCTAGGCCGGCAAGCGCCTCGCGCATCGCGCGCACGGTCTTTTCCGGCGTCGTTTTCGCGGTGATGAACGGCAGACCTTTGCGCCGTGCTGTCCAGCCGACGATCACGACCTTGCGCGCCGCCGGCTCGAAGCGTTGTGCCAGCGCCCAGCTTTCGCAATCGAGCGCGGCGACATCCGCCATGCCTTCGGCGACCGCCACGATCGAGTCGCGATGGCCGCCGCTTTCGCCACGCGATGAAAAGATGTCCAGGTTTTCGCCGACCGCTTCCAGGTCGCGCGTCAGCGCGATGATGCCCGACATGGAATCGAGGCTGTTGAAGGTGAAGCGCTTGCCTCGGATGAGATCGAGCGGCAGTAAGGCCTTGCCGTCGGCGGGTGACCGAACCTCTGGCCCCTCGCCCGAGCGCATCACCAGCGCGCTGGAATAGAGCTCGCCCTGTCCGCCCTCATAGGCGTCATAGCTTGGCTGGCCGACCACCTGCACATGCCGCGACAGACCGAGCTCCATCGGCCCCCAGCAGGTCTGCGCGAACAGCAGCGCCGGATGAAGCCAGAGCTTGTGGAAATCGAGCTCGTCCGGTGGCAGCGTCGCCGGATCCGGAGCGATCAGCCCCCCCTGGGCGTCGTGGATACCGCCTGGCACGGCGGGCAGGTCAGCGTTGCGCCGCACGATGGATTGCGGCGCATCGATACCCCTAGGCCGGAAAGCATCGCGCAACGACGCCCATTGCGCGTCGACCTCGTCGCGCACTTCGGGCCAGTCGTACATCGGCAACGCCGCAATCAATTCGCTCATGCCGATATCAAACCACATGCCTCGAAAAAAGTTCGCAAAAACGCGGCGCCCAATCAGAATTGGCCGACACGGCATCCACCCTATCGGCGGATCCTATTCCTTGGGTGGCTCGGCCGGGACCGGCACCGTGCCAAGTCCATTGATGTTGCGCGCCCTGACGCGCGGCTTGAACGCCCTGCCTGGCTCGGGCGCACGCCGCAGCACCGGATGCACGATCGGCTCCTTGGCCTTGAAGGCATAGGATTTGAGCAGCGCGAAATAGTTCGGGTAGGCATAGCCATTGTTCATCCGCAGCCATTCCTCGCGCCGGTCACGAAACAGCTTCGGCAGCCGGTACCAGGCGATCGTCGGGCTCTTGTGATGGACGAAGTGCAGATTGTTGTTGAGGAACAGGAACGACAGCGGCGAGCGCTCGACGATCACCGTGCGGCCTTCCGGATGCTCCGACCACTGATGCTCGGCATAGGTGCGGATCGAGATCAGCGACTGGCCGAGCCACACCGGCACCAGCACATAGAGCCAAACCGGCATGCCGAACCCGAACTGCACGACCGGCAGCACCACGGCAAGGCCGATCGCATGCAGCAGCCAGGCCTTGCGGATCGCCTTGTCGCCGGCAATCACATGCTTGGCATCGTCGATGAAGAAGCCGATGCAGGACAGCCACGGGCCGAGCACCAGACGACCAGCCATGGTGTTGTTGACCTTCAGCACGAATTTCATCAGCGGCGGCATTTCTTCGTGCATCCAGAGCGCCTGGTAATAGCTCTCGGGATCGTCCAGCGGATCGGTCAGGCGCTCGTCCGCATGGTGGCGCAGGTGAATGGTCTTGAAGCGGCGGAACGGCCACGCAAGACCGATCGGCAGGAAGACGAAGGCCTCATTGACCAAAGCGTTGCGGGTCGGGTGACCATGAAGCACCTCATGCATGATCGAGGACTGCAGAGCCAATGTAACGGCCATGACGACAAGGGCCAGGATGGGATAGGATGGCCAGAGGAAGAGGCCGGCGGCGAACCACGTGCCGTAGCAGAAGAAAGTGAGGACCACGGTCGGCCATTCGATGGCCGGTTTGCTGCTTCGACGGATGCTCTTGCCTGGTATGCTTGCCATGCTATCGACCACTGTCCCTCAGTCGCCGGAACCCCAAATGGTTCCTGACAGCATTGTGTCAGGAGAAGTGATTCCACTCAACGCGACAAAGTGCACAAAATGTTGCGATTGCGCATTTTTGACTGCATATGTTGTACATTGTAAACAATCTTAGGGATTCATTTACGCCTCGGAGCCCTGCTGCAGGGGCTTCGGCGCAAATTTTTCCTCCGGAAGACGGGAGCAAGGCCATGGACAAGCGCGATCTGTCGACGATCTTTCGGGAGCGTCTGAAGCTCCTCCTGACACGCTCGGATCTCAATCAGTCGGCGTTCGCGTCAGCGGTCGGCATCGATCGGTCGGCGCTGTCGCAGCTGATGTCGGGCGCGTCGACCCGCCTGCCGCGAGCCGAAACGCTGCTCAACATAGCCGCCGAATTCAAGGTGTCGCTGGACTGGCTGCTCGGCTTGAGCCAGGACGAAGGCGTAACCGGCGAAATCCGCGAGAGCCTCGAAATCGAGGAAGCGCCCGACGGCTTCGACCGCACGCTGCTCGCCAAATGGTTCGCTGAAGCCGCCGGCACCAAGATCCGTTATGTGCCGGCCGGCATTCCCGATCTCCTGCGCACCCGCGCGCTCGTCGACTACGAGGCCAACATCACCAACAGGAGCCGCCTGGCGCAGGCCAGCGAGACGCAATACCGCATCGAATACAACCGGCGTCCGGAAACCGACATGGAAGTCTGCATGCCGCGCCACACGCTGGAAATCTTCGCCCGCGGCCTCGGGGTGTGGGACCGTTTCCCGGCAGCCGACCGCCAGCAGCAACTTGCCCATATGGCGACGCTGCTCGACGACCTCTATCCGACCTTCCGCCTGTTCCTCTATGACGGCCGCATGCGCTATTCCATCCCGCTCACCATCTTCGGTCCCTATCGCGCCGCCATCTATGTCGGAGACATGTATGTGGTGCTGAACGCCACGCAGCCGGTCCAGGCGCTGACACAGCATTTCGACAATCTGATCCGTGCCGCAGACATCAACCCGCATGAGGCTGCCGCCTTCGCCCGCAACCTGGCCGGCATGTCGTTCGCATCAGGCTAAGCCTGAGCGCGCTCTACATCGCAATTTCATTGACTAGACATAAAGACTTCTTTATATCCTTATTCGAATTTCAAGACATGAAAGCCAATCCGATGACGACGAGCAATCCGATCGAAGCCCTGCTGGCTGAAAAGGGCGTGCTGCTGGCCGATGGCGCCACCGGCACCAATCTGTTCGCCATGGGTCTGGAGGCCGGCGAGGCGCCGGAACTGCTGAACGAAACCGCGCCCGACACCATCACCAGCCTGCACCAGAATTTCGTCGACGCCGGCGCCGACATCATCCTGACCAACTCCTTCGGCGGCACCCGCCACCGGCTGAAGCTCCACCATGCCCAGGACCGCGTGCATGCGCTGAACAAGCGCGCCGCCGAAATCGCCCGTGCCGTCGCCGACAAGGCAGGCCGCAAGGTGATCGTCGCCGGTTCGGTCGGCCCGACCGGCGAATTGCTGGTGCCGCTTGGCGCCATGACTTATGACGAGGCGGTCGACGCCTTTGCCGAACAGATCGAGGGCCTCAAGGAAGGTGGCGCCGAAGTCGCCTGGATCGAGACCATGTCGGCGCCCGACGAGATCCGCGCCGCCGCCGAGGCCGCCATCCGCGTCGGCCTGCCCTACACCTATACCGGGTCGTTCGACACCGCCGGCCGCACCATGATGGGCCTGCTGCCGAAAGATATCCACGGCGTCGCCGACGGCCTGTCGCAGGCACCGCTCGGCGTTGGCGCCAATTGCGGCGTCGGCGCCTCCGACATCCTGGCTTCGCTGCTCGATATGACGCAGGCGAAGCCGGAGGCGACCGTCATCGTCAAGGGCAATTGCGGCATTCCCGAATTCCGTGGCACCGAAATCCACTATTCCGGCACGCCGGAATTGATGGCCGACTATGTCCGGCTCGCTGTGGATGGCGGAGCCAAAATCATCGGCGGCTGCTGCGGCACTTCGTTTCAGCATCTTGCCGCGATGCGCAAGGCGCTCGACGCCCACACCAGGGCGGATCGTCCGACGGTCGAAAAAATCGTCGAGCGCATCGGTCCGATGCGCAACAAGGTGGCGACGGCAAACACCGCCGAGACCAGCGAAGCCCGCCGCGAGCGGCGGCGCGGCCGGGCCTGACGCGATTTCTTTTGCGGCTATTCGCTGTTGTCGGCGTAGCTCGACTGCGCCGACCT
The DNA here is from genome assembly GCF_004791315.1 of Mesorhizobium sp. M8A.F.Ca.ET.208.01.1.1. Classification (NCBI taxonomy): domain Bacteria; kingdom Pseudomonadati; phylum Pseudomonadota; class Alphaproteobacteria; order Hyphomicrobiales; family Phyllobacteriaceae; genus Mesorhizobium; species Mesorhizobium sp. M8A.F.Ca.ET.208.01.1.1. Next base: position 439,231 of record NZ_SRUT01000001.1, on the reverse strand, counting down.
GAAATCGACGACATTGTCGCCGCGCATTGTCGCCAGCACACCCGATGCGCCCGGATCGGTAATCTGCTCCAGCATGGCGCGGAAGCGGTCATTGGTCAGCGCCGACATGGCGGTGTGACGCGCCTGCGCGACATCATCGCTGATGCGTCTGGATTCGGCTGACGGGGCTGATGAAACCGCCGAAGCATCCCGTGCCGGCGGAGTCGAGTTGGCGATGGTTCTGATCTGCAATTCCGGCTCCCTCAAGCCTTAGACATGACCGGTGTAGCGAGAGGAAATTGCTATCCGGTACCGGAAATGCAGCGCAATTTAACGATCCGGCGCGCTGCCCTAGGATCTGTTGAGATTCAGGTCAGGCCGAGCCGAAAACAGTGACTTTCGAGAACCGGAGCGGAGCGTACTTAAGTACGTGAGCACCGGAAGCGCAGGGAGCGTACTTAAGTACGTGAGCACCGGAAGCGCAGGAAGCCACTGTTTGCAGGCCGGCATCACCTGAATATCAACAGATCCGAAAAAAAGGCCGGCAAGGGAAAGTATCCCTCGCCGGCCTGCCTCACCCGCCCGTGGGCCGGCTATCAGAACGATCCCATCATCTGAAAGAAGCCGGCCTTCATCGCCACTACCGGTTACCGCCCAGCGCCGAGGCAAGGCGCACAAGCGAAAGGAACTCGGACCTGTACCCAAACGGGTCGGCTCCTCGGGCGGCAGTGGCAATCTCCATGATCTTGTCGTAGCCGAGCTTCGCGGTCGCATCCTCGTCGCGCAGCTTCTGGCCGAAGGCCGCCACCGCGACGGAGAAACGCTGGTCGGTGCTCGCCTGGTCGAAGGAAGCCACCTCGTTGGCAGAGGTCACCGGCGTGGTGATCAGCTTCGAGACGTCCTCGTTGGGCAGCTTGTAGCGTATCTTGACGAAGGCATATTCGTCCGCATTGGCAACGCCGCCATTGTTGACCGTGGCCTGACCATAGCGCAGCGGATCGATCTGCTCGCCGCCACTGCCTTTGGGCGTGATCTCATAGATCGCGGTGACCGAATGGCCCGAGCCGATGTCGCCGGCATCCACGCGGTCATTGTTGAAATCCTCGCGGTTGAGCGCCCGAGTCTCGTAGCCGATCAGGCGGTATTCCGAGACCTTGCTCGGGTTGAACTCAACCTGGATCTTCACATCCTTGGCGATCGGGAACAGGGTCGAGGAGGCATCCTTGACCAGCACCTTCTCCGCCTCGGCCAGCGTGTCGATATAGGCGGCGGTGCCGTTGCCGTTCTGTGCGATGGTCTGCATCATCTGGTCGTTCAGATTGTCGTGGCCGAAGCCGAACACCGACAGGAAGACACCCGACTTGCGCTCCTGTTCGATCAGGCGCTTCAGATCATCGTCGTCGCTCTGGCCGACATTGAAGTCGCCATCGGTGGCCAGCATCACCCGGTTGACGCCATCCTTGACGAAGGATTGCTGGGCAAGCTTGTAGGCCTCCTTGATGCCGGCCTCGCCGGCCGTCGAACCGCCGGGCGTCAGATTGTCGATGGCGTTGAGGATCTTGTCCTTTTCGGCCGCCTTGGTCGGCATCAGCACGGTGCCGGCCTCTCCGGCATAGGTGACGATGGAGATCGTGTCGTCGACCTTCAGCTTGCTGACCAGCAGACGGAATGCCGATTTGAGCAGCGGCAGCTTGTCCGGCTCGTCCATCGAGCCCGAGACATCGATCAGGAAGACCAGATTGGCCTTCGGCTGCTCGGTCGGCTTGATGTCGAACCCTTTGATGGCGACATGCATCAGCTTGGTGTGCTCGTTCCACGGCGTCGGCATGACGCTGACGGTCGAGTTGAACGGCGTCGATGCCGAGTCCGGCCCCTTCCAGTCATAGGGGAAGTAATTGATCATCTCCTCGACCCGGACCGTGTCGGCCTGCGGAACCGACCCTTCCTTCAACGAACGGCGCACGAAGGAATAGGAGGCGGTGTCGACATCGATCGAGAAGGTCGAGACCGGGTCTTGCAGGGCCGCATGCACCGGATTGGTCTTGAAGTCCTCGATGCGGTTGCGGTTTTCCTCTTGCGGCGCGATCTGATCCGCCGGTGCGGTCGGCTGCGGCGCCATCAGCTTGGATTCGGCAGCCGGCATGCGGGCAACCCGCGACGGCGCGCTTGTCGTGCCGTCGACCGCGAACTCGCCTGTCGGGGCCGGCGCTGGCTTGTAAGCCCGCAAAGTGGCCGACTCGGGTTCGTTGACCGTTGCCGGGGCCTCATTCGGCGTCACGTCACGCGTGCGTCCGTCCTGCTGCGCCACGCCGCCTGCGGCAGTCGTCTGCGGCTGCGGCGGCGAGGCTGGTGGCGCAAGCGCGTCGCTGGCATCGCGGCTTTCCACATCCGCGTCGGCCTTCTTGTCTTTCGCCAGTTCCGTCGGGGCCTGCTTCGGCTCGGCGGTGGTCGGCTTCACGGTAGCCGGCTTGTCGGCCAGCGTTTCGGTGATCTTCTGGTCGCCGCCAAATTTGGGCGGCTGTTCCCTCAGCACATGGAAGGTGGCGTATCCGGCGATCGGCAGGGCGACGAGCCCGGCAAGGGCCGGCGTGGCAATGAGTTTCTTTTGCATGATCTCGCTCCAGAGCTTTTGTGCTCGCTCTGTGAGACGAAGGCCGCCGGCCGATCCTTGGGTGACAGCAGAAATATTTTCCTGGTCGTAGGCGCGCAGGGCGGCCTCGAAGGCACGCGCCTTCGCGCTCTCGCCGGGTGCGGGTATTGCTGCGTCACGCAGCTTTCTGAGTTCGTTGTCGTCGACCATGGTCACACTTCCCCGGCTGAACGCATCAACGTCTTCAGCCGTTTCTTCGCTTCATGGATGTGCCAGGAAACCGTCGTCTCCGAGATCGCCATCGCCTCGGCGGCGGCCGCGTGGCTCAAGCCTTCGCCATAGACAAGCATCACGGCATCGCGCTGCTTGTCCGGCAATTGCCGCACCGCCGCCCACAGCGCTTCGGCAGGGTCTTCGCTCTCGGCCGGGGCCTCACCCGAAATCAGCGCATGGACGCCATAGGCCTCGGTCTTGACCGTCTCGCGCGCGGTCTTGCGCATCATATCGCGCGCGGCGTTCATCGTCATGGTATAAAGCCATGTCGTGAACGCACCGCCGCCGCGATAATCGCGGATCGCCTTGCCGAGCCGGACGCAGACTTCCTGGGCGATGTCTTCGGCATCGGCCTTCCTGCCGCACCAGCGATAGGCGGCGCGATAGACGAAGTCGTAGTGACGCTCCAGCAATTTGCCGAAGGCCCCCCTGTCTCCGCCCTTCGCCCGCCCGATCAGTTCGGCGTCGGAGGCTTCGCTCTCATCCAGCATCATCGCCATCATTTGCCTGTTGGACGAAGGCTAATGGCTAATCCTTGGGGTGATGGAAAGATTTTTTTCGAAAAGGGCCTTTTGCCCCTGTTGAGGTTCAGGTCAGGCCGGCCTCACCTGAATGTCAACACGCCTGGCCCGCCGCCCAGCCCGACGACCATGCCCACTGGAAATTATAGCCGCCGAGCCAGCCCGTGACGTCGACGACCTCGCCGATGAAGAACAGGCCGGGTATCGATTTCACCCGCATCGTCTTCTGGTCGAGCCCGTTGGTGTCCACCCCGCCGAGCGTCACTTCGGCCGTCCGGTAGCCTTCCGAACCGGCTGGCTTGATGCGCCAGTCGTTGACCGCGGCCTCGACGGTTTTGACCTGGGCCTCGGAAAGATCGGCAAGATTGCCATTGAGCCCGGTTCGCTCGGCTATCGCTTGGGCAAGCCGTTTCGGCAAGTGATTTGCCAGCACGGTCTGCACCGCTTGCCGGCCATTGCCGCGCTTGGCGGCGCGGAGGAGCTCAGCCACGTCCGTGCCCGGCAGCATGGCGATGCGGATTTCATCACCCTCTCGCCAATAGGATGAGATCTGCAGGATGGATGGCCCGCTGACGCCGCGATGCGTGAACAGCATCGCCTCGGAGAACCGCGCCTTGCCGCAGGCAATCTCGGCGTCGACGGCGTTCCCGGCCAGGGGCGAAAGCCGCTCGAGCGTTTTTGCATCGAAGGTCAGCGGCACCAGGGCAGGCCGTGTTTCGACGACGGCAAGGCCAAACCGATCGGCAAGTTCGTAGCCGAAGCCCGTCGCGCCCATCTTGGGGATCGACTTGCCGCCACAGGCCACCACCAGGGACCGGCAAGAGACCGAGCCGGTGGAAAGCCTGAGTTCAAATCCTTCCTCGGTTTTGCTGACGGTCTCGACGGAAGTCGACAATACCAGCTCTGCGCCCCTGCCCTGCATTTCCGAGACCAGCATGTCGATGATCTGGCGCGCCGAGCCGTCACAAAACAGCTGCCCCAGTGTCTTCTCGTGATAGGCAATGCCGTAGCGTTCGACGAGCGCAATGAAGTCGCGCTGCGTATAGCGGCTGAGCGCCGAGGTGCAGAAATGCGGATTCCTCGAGATAAAATTCTTCGGGCTCGTATGGATGTTGGTGAAATTGCACCGACCGCCGCCGGAGATGCGGATCTTTTCGCCAGGTGCCGCCGCATGATCGAGGACTAGCACCGAACGGCCGCGCTTGGCGGCCTCCACGGCGCACATCATTCCGGCGGCGCCGGCGCCAATGATCACGACACCATAGGATTGCATCAGGCTTATCGTTCCCGCATGACCCGCGCCGCTTTAGCGGGCGAGCCGGTCATCCCGCCTGATACCTCCAATGTGGCGCGCGGCCAACAGGGTGGCGAAGGCTCAGACCAGCGTTTCGGCGAACAAATCCGTCAATCGCTTCCAATGCCGCTCGGCACCGGCTGCATTGAAGACACTATGGTCGGGCACACACCAGCCATGCGCCATGCCGACATAATTCTCGATCGTGTGGTCGACTTCAGCATTCCGCAGCGCCTCTTCCAGCCTCGTCGACTGTTCCGGCGGAAAGCTCCGGTCGACGCCCGCCATACCGACATAGATGCGCGCCTTGATGGAAGCCGCCTTGCGGTGCGGACTGTCGGCGGCATCGCTGGCGAGGTTGCCGCCATGGAAACTGGCGGCGGCCCGGATCCTGTCGGGATAGGTCGCGGCGGCGTTGAGCGCCCGCGCGCCGCCCATGCAATAGCCGACGACACCAACAGGTCCGGCGATCCTCTCGGCGGCCAGAGCATCGAGGAAGGCGCTGCTGTCGCGGATGGTCATGCCCTGCGTCGTGCCGCCGCTCAGCATCAACAGCAGGGCCTTGGTCTTTGCCTCGGCAAAGGCGGTTTTGGGATCGAACGGGCCATAGGGCGCATAGCGGTAAAAGAGATCGGGCACCAGCACGGCATAGCCATGCCCGGCGAGGCGCTCGGCCATCTGGTCGAGCACCGGACGCGGACCGAAAATATCCATGTAGAGGATGACGCCGGCCCTGGCGGGCGCGGCTGGACGAAACAGCCGTGCCTTCGCCGTGCCGTCCAAGGTCTTGATCTCGATGTCCTGCTTCGTCATTGCGCGCTCCGCCGGTTGCCAGGCGATAGATATCCGCGTCGCCCGCCAGGGCAAGCCGCGACCTCTCGATCGCAGTCAAGTTTCCGTGCGTTCGGAGGAACCCTACAGCCCGGCGAACGCCGCCATGTGGAAAGCCTGGACATGGGCCGGATAGCGATGCTCAGCGCCGTAGGGACAGGCGTTGCGGTCGAGGCAGCCTTCGGCGCGGCAAGGCGCACCATCCGTGCCGCGCACATGCGCCAGGCACGCCTGGTGCGCGAAGCCGTCCACCGAATAGGCGCCAACTGGACAGGATTTCAGGCAGGGTTTTTCGATGCATGCGTCGCAAAGGTGAATCGCTGTGTCAGCTTCGGGGGTCGCGATCTCCCGATCGAACAGCAATGCGCCGCGATAGGCGTGCCAGAGCCCATATTTCGGATGCATCAGGATGCCGAGCGGCGACGGTCTCAGCCCCTCGGCCCGCATCGCCCATCGCTGGAACGGCAGATACGGGCGGTCCGAAGGCGACACAGCACGCGCGCCGAAATCGTCGGCCACGGCGCCGATGACCGCGCGCGACCATGTGTCGAGCGGATTGATGGCGGACGGTGGCTGCTTCTCACGCCACCGCAGGAAGTACGGCCACGGCGCGGCGCCCGCCTGCCCGACCAGCAGCACCGATTTGGCTGGAGCGCCGGAAAATCCGGCTGGCGCCACCTCGTCATCGCCGAGCCTGAAACCACCACGAAGGATCAAGCCGTTGGCGCCAAGCGCGGCCGTGATCTCCTCGATCATGCCGCCCACGCAATCACCCCTTCTTGTCCGGATCGGAGAACGCGCTCCGCCAGACTTCCTTGTGGATGATGTTGGCGACTTTAGCCCCGCCTGACTCGGGCTCCTTTCAGGTGAAGGCGTCGGGCATCGACCCCTTCTTCTTGGCGATGAAGTCCTTCAGGGCTTCGTCGATGCCTTCATCAAGGTGCGGCGCCTCGTAAGCCTCCAGCCAGCGGCGGGCGAGATCGTTAGCACGCTGCGGGGCGGTCTTCTGGCCTTCGGCCAGCCACTGCTCATAGGAGTTGTTGTCGGCGATCGACGAGCGGTAGAAGGCGGTCTGGAAATTGGCCTGGGTATGGTCGCAGCCGAGATAGTGGCTGCCCGGGCCGACCTGGCGGATGGCATCCATCGCCTGGCCGTTTTCCGACAGGTCGACGCCTTCGCAGAATTTCTGCTGCATGCCGAGCTGGTCGATATCCATCATGAATTTTTCATAGCAGGACGCCAGCCCGCCCTCGAGCCAGCCGGCCGAATGCAGCACGAAATTGGTGCCGGCGAGAATGGTCGAGTTCAGCGTGTTGGCGCTTTCATAGGCCGCCTGTGCATCCGGAACCTTGGACGCGCAGAGCGAGCCGCCGGTGCGGAACGGCAGTCCGAGGCGGCGGGCGAGTTGCGCGGCGCCATAGGAAACCAGCGACGGTTCCGGCGTGCCGAAGGTCGGCGCGCCCGACTGCATCGATATCGACGAGGCGAAGGTACCGAACAGCACCGGCGCGCCCGGACGGATCAGCTGCGTGAACGATGCGCCGGCCAGCACTTCGGCCAGGACCTGCGTCAGCGTGCCGGCCACCGTCACCGGGCTCATCGCACCGGCGAGGATGAACGGCGTGACGATGCAGGCCTGGTTATGCCGCGAATAGACTTTCAGGGCGCCAAGCATGGTCTCGTCGAACACCATCGGCGAGTTGGCGTTGATCAGGCTGGTCAGCACCGTGTTGTTCTCGACGAAGTCGTCGCCGAACACCAGCTTGGCCATCGCCACAGTGTCCTCGGCGCGCTCCGGCGCGGTCACCGAACCCATGAACGGCTTGTCGGAATATTTGATGTGTGCGTAGACCATGTCGAGATGGCGCTTGTTGACCGGCACGTCGACCGGCTCGCACACCGTGCCGCCCGAATGGTGGATCGACGGCGCCATATAGGCGAGCTTCACGAAATTCTGGAAATCCTCGATCGTCGCATAGCGCCTGACGCCGTCGAGATCACGCACGAAGGGCGGACCATAGACCGGCGCGAACACGGTCGCATTGCCGCCGATCTGCACCGAGCGCTCCGAATTGCGGGCATGCTGGGTATAGATGGACGGCGCGGTCTTCAGGAGCGAACGGCAGAGCCCCTTGGGAAAATGCACGCGCTCGCCCTTGACGTCGGCGCCGGCCTCTTTCCACAATTGCAGCGCTTCCGCGTCATCGCGAAAAATGATGCCGATCTCTTCCAGCACCGTGTCGGTGTTCTTCTCGATCAGCGCCAGGCCTTCCTCGTTCAGCACCTCGTAGACGTTGATCTTGCGCTTGATGTAGGTGAGCTGGGTGCCGGGGCCGCCGCCGGAACGCGCGGCCCGGCGGGCCGCCGCTCCACCGCTGGCGCCGCGCCCACGCCGCGCGTTGGACGCTTCCTGGTCGACTGCCGCGTGTTCGCTCATGATCGCTCTTCCCTGAATATGGCCTGCCTGACTATGGCCGGTCCGTAACCGTTGCGGCCGCATGGCGCGGCTTTCGCCGGATCGTAGCCATGCACCCTATTCGAAACGGCCCGTCCGCGCCAACGCCTGTCGCAAAATCGACAAGAAATCCGATAGATTTTCCAGTCGCTTTCCTTTTGCGGGAAGTCGCAAATCAGCTATGGATACCCGCCCGTTGCGGGTTAGGTATGAACGCCATTATTTTGTGCCTTGCGACACAGTCGCGATGCCGTGAGGAGCTGGATTAAAATGTCCGACGACGAGATCATCCTTTCTGAACTTTCCGACGACGAGTTGGTGCAGCAGATGCACGACGATCTCTATGACGGGTTGAAGGAAGAGATCGAGGAAGGTACGCGCATCCTGCTCGAGCGCGGCTGGGCTCCTTACAAGGTGCTGACCGAGGCGCTGGTCGAAGGCATGCGTATCGTCGGCGAGGACTTTCGCGACGGCATCCTGTTCGTTCCCGAAGTGCTGCTGTCGGCCAATGCGATGAAGGCCGGCATGTTCATCCTGCGTCCGCTGCTCGCCGCCACCGGCGCGCCCAAGCAGGGCAAGATGGTGATCGGCACCGTCAAGGGCGACATCCACGACATCGGCAAGAACCTCGTCGGCATGATGATGGAAGGCGCGGGCTTCGACGTCATCGACCTCGGCATCAACAACGCTGTCGAGAAGTATCTCGATGCGATCGAGCAGCACCAGCCCGACATCATCGGCATGTCGGCGCTGCTCACCACCACCATGCCCTACATGAAGGTCGTCATCGACACGATGAAGGAAAAGGGCATCCGCGACGACTATGTCGTGCTGGTTGGCGGCGCGCCGCTCAACGAGGAATTCGGCAAGGCCGTCGGCGCCGACGCCTATTGCCGCGACGCGGCGGTGGCGGTCGAGACCGCCAAGGATTTCATGAAGCGCAAGCACAACGTGCGCGCTTCGGCCTGATCCAGGCATCGGGATGACGAAAAAGAAGCCGCGCCTTGCAGCGCGGCTTTTTTGTTCCCAGATGAGGGACGTGGCTGCCGATCAATTGGCGACGGTGTCTTTGACCGCCCTCGCCGTCGATTTGACGTCCTTGCCGACACCCCGAATGGTGTTGGCGCAGGCCGTGAGTGCAAGCGCGCAGGCAAGGATGGCGATCGGCGCAATGCGTAGCAGTTTCATGGACGGTGTCTCCCTCGACAGATAATAGCCCCGCAGCGAAAGCCGGTTCTACTTGGTCAAGACGAAAAAAACCAAACCGAATCAGACAGGCAGGCTGCTCGTCATCGCCTGCGGAATGATTGCGCGTGAGGTATTGGCCGTCAAGGAACAGCTCGGGCTGAGCCACCTGGAATTGACCTGTTTGCCGGCGGAATTTCATTTCTATCCGGACCGCATCGCGCCGGCCATGGACAAGGCCATCGAAAAGGCCAAGGCGGAGGGTTACGAACACATCTTCGTCGGTTATGCCGATTGCGGTACGGGCGGTCTGCTTGACCGCGTGCTGGAAAAGCATGGCGTCGAGCGCATGGCCGGCCCGCATTGCTTCGCCTTCTACCAAGGCATGGACGCCTATGCGAAGGTCGCCGACGACGACATGATGTCTTTCTACATGACCGACTTCCTGTGCCGTCAGTTCGATGCCTTCTTCATGAAGCCGCTCGGCCTGGACAAGCATCCGGAGCTGATCAAGGACTATTTCGGCAACTACGAGAGACTGATCTATCTGGCGCAGACCGATGATCCTGAGCTCGACAAGGTTGCGGAAAAAGCCGCCGCCCTGCTCGGCCTCGCCTACGAGCGCCGCTCGACCGGTTACGGCGATCTGACGCCGGAGCTAGCGCGGATCGCATCGAACGCCTGACGGCTTCAGGCAGCTTCTTCCGCCGCCAGCGCCGTCAGCACATCGGCAAAGCTCGTCCTGCAGACAAAACCCAGCCTGTCCCTAGCCCGCGATGCGTCATAGACCCGGTCGATCGAGGAAAACATCGTCCAGCCCTTGCGCGCATAAAGGGCGGGAAATTCGGGATAATAACGCGCCACGATCGATGGAGCGTCGGCGATCAAGTCCGCGCAATCATCGGGCTGGAACGGCGTTGGCGCACAGGCGATGAAGATGTCGAAGCCGAGCTCCGGCGCCTTCTCCAATGCCGCGACATGCGCCCGCGCCGCGTCGTCCACCGTCAGCCGCCGAAACAGCAGTTCGTTCGCCTTGGTGTTGGCGTCCGACTGTTCGATCGCATGCGCCATGTCGTCGGCTTCGGGAAAGAAGCGGGCCGTGCGGAGCACAACCACCGGCAGGCCATGCTGAAGATGGTAGAGGCGGCAAAGATGTTCGGCCGAGAGCTTGGTCAGGCCATAGATGTTGCGCGGCTCGGGCGACATCGCTTCCGTCAGCCACGCCGCCCTGCGCGCACCGCCCTTGAAGCCGTCGCGTATCGCCTGCGAGATCATCAGCGAGGTTGTGGACGTAAAGACGAAGCGTTGCACATTGGCCGCCACCGCCGCATCGAGCAGGTTTAGCGTGCCTTGCACGTTGGTCGCGATGAAATCGCTGTTGGCATGGCTTTCTATGTTGGGCTTGTGCAGCGCGCCGCTGTGAATGATGGCCTCGATCCGGTTTTCCCCAACGGCGCGCATGACGAGGTCACGGTCGGCAATCGAACCGACGATCCGCGTTTCGGCCGACGGAACGGGATCGAGGCCGGTGACGTCATGTCCAAGCCCACGCAGGAGCGGCGCCAACGCGCTTCCCAGCCAACCCGATGACCCCGTAAGCAAGATTCGCATTCGTCACACCATGAATTTCGACCGTGACGCTGTTAAGCACGGATGACAGGCGCCAGCGACCCGGTAAGTTATGCACCAGGCGGCAGCGGCGCCGTTCCAGACAAAACAGGGAATCCTTCGATGAACCTCCGCCCCTTGCTTGCCGTTGTCGGCCTGCTCTGCTGCACCTTGCCCACCCTTGCCGACGGTCAAGTGCAGAAACTGATCACCGCCGCCGACAAGGCGCGGCTCGACAAATATGGCGACACCCGCAAGGCGGCACTCGCCGAGGCAAAGGCGGGCAACCCCGCAGAGGTCAAGCAGCTCGACGCGCTGCTGGCCAAGCCGCTGGTCGCCTTCTCCGACAAGGATCTCACCGGCAACTGGCGGTGCCGTACGATCAAGGTCGGCGGACTGAGCCCGCTCGTCATCTATGGCTGGTTCAAATGCAGGGTCACCGATGATGGCTCCGGCTGGCGGCTGGAAAAGATCAGCGGTTCGCAGCGCACCCAGGGCCGCTTCTTCGACGATGGCGACAAGCGCTCGATCTATCTTGGCTCCGGCTCCGTCAACGACGACCGGGCAAAGCCCTATGGCAGCGGTCCGCAGACCGATCAGGCCGGTTACGCCTTCCGCAACAGCGCCAAGGAATGGCGCATCGAATTCCCCGCGCCATATTACGAATCGAAGCTCGACATCATGGAGTTCAAACGCTGACCGGTCTTCATGCCCTGGTAAGGCTTCCGGCATACCAAGGATTAACCCGCCTGCCCTAAGGTCCGGCCACGTCAGCCGGTCCTTGGAGCATGACAAGATCAATGGCAGCGTCGGAATCCAATCCGCGACCGATTGTAGTCGTCACCGGCGGCGGTGCGCATGTCTGGGCCATGATCAACGATCTCGCCGACCGCGTCGGCCCTGTCAGCGTCGTCCTCGAAATCCCTGAATCTAAAAAGCAATTGCTGCGTGGCCGCGCCCGACGCCAGGGCTGGATCTCCGCCATGGGCCAGCTCGGCACCATGGTGCTGAGCAGGCTTGGCAAACGGCTCAACGTCAAACATGCCGCCCGGTTGATTGCCGAGGAGAAGCTTGAAACGGAGCCTCGGCAAGGCCAGGTCGTCGTCCATGTGGAATCCGCCAACGGGCCGGAATGCCTGCAGGCGATCGAGACGATCAAGCCCGGCGTCGTGCTGTTGAACGGGTGCAGGCTGATTTCCAGGGAGATGCTGGCCAAAATGCCTTGCCCGGTACTCAACTATCATGCCGGCATCACGCCGAAATACCGCGGCATGAATGGCGGCTATTGGGCATTGACGTCAGGCGATCCGCAGAATTTCGGCACGACCGTCCATCTGGTCGATGCGGGCGTCGACACCGGCGGCGTGTTGAAGCAGGTGCGCGGCAAGCCCAAACAAGGCGACACCATCTCTAGCTATGCGCTGCGCCAGGCGGCGTTTTCGCGCGACATCTGCGTCGAGGCGGTCAGCGATGCGCTGGCCGGAAAACTCGCAACGTTCGATCCAGGGCTGCCATCGAAACAGTGGTACCACCCAACGATCTGGTTCTACGTCTGGACAGGGCTGAGAACCGGCATCTGGTGACGCATCCAGCCTCGGCAACAGCGCAAACTCGGCCGCCATATTGCTGCATTGACCCCGTCGCGACATGGGTCGCAAACGAATAAACCCACCTTTCATTTTACGACATCCAAATGCGTCGCTTTTGAATGCGCGCGCGTCGTCCCATAACAAGCAGCCTTACGACGCTTGCGGCAATGCTCGGAATATCGAGGAGCGAGAATTCATGGCCGATCTTATCGTCGTCTACTGGCGCGACATCCCTGCCCAGGTCATCGTCAGGAAAGGTCGGCAGAACGCCAAGCGCGAATTGCCGTTGCGCTTCACCGAAGCCATCGACATGTGCGCCATGCGCACCGGCGCCGGTGGCACCGACGACTATCTCGCCGAATGGCGCAAGGCCGAACCGGTTCCGGTCGGTGACGATCTCGAAGCCGAGGTCGAAAAGGCTTTCCACGAGCTCGACGCGAAATACGACCGCGAGCGGCTGGTCGCTCTGGTCAAGGCGGGCGGGAAAGAAAATGTCTGACGAGAACCCGACGGTTACCCAGGCCACGTTGGTCAAGAAGGCTGCGGCGAAATCCGACTACAAGCCGGCCGACGTCTCACCGCAGCGCCGCGTGCAGCGCTCGTTCGCGGTGAGATTATGGTCTGTCCGGCACTCCCGCCTGCTTGAATGGTTTTATGCCCGCTTCGCCGACATGTTCCTGCTGCTGCATCCCTTGTGGAAGGGCATCGGCTATGGCCGCGTCGAGGCCCCGGTGAAATTCATCGAGAAGCGCGTAAAAGGCTTTATGTTCGACTGCCGCATGTGCGGCCAGTGCATCCTGTCCTCCACCGGTATGTCTTGTCCGATGAACTGCCCCAAGCAGTTGCGCAACGGCCCTTGCGGCGGCGTGCGCGCCAACGGCAATTGCGAGGTCGAGCCCAATATGCCCTGCGTCTGGGTCAAGGCCTGGGAAGGTTCGCAGAACATGGTCAACTCCGACAGGATCCTCACCGTGCAGAAGCCGGTCGACCAGTCGCTGCGCGAAACCTCGGCCTGGCTGCGCGTCACCGCGCAGGCGGCGGCAACCCGCGAAGCCGCCGCCGCGCCAAAGACCGGAGCCGCCGCATGACCGGCCGTCAGCGTGACGAGAACCCGGCCGGCATTCACCTGCCGCTCGATCCCCTGCCCGGCCACACCTCGCGCGGCCGGCTGGAGCGCGTGCTGCGGCGCGGCGAATTCGCGGTGACCACCGAGCTCAACCCACCCGACAGCGCCGATCCCGAGGATGTCTACAACAGGGCGAAGATCTTCGACGGCTGGGTCGACGCCATCAACGCTGTCGATGCGTCCGGCGCCAACTGCCACATGTCGTCGGTTGGTATTTGCGCGCTGCTGACCCGCATGGGCTACGCACCGATCATGCAGATCGCCTGCCGCGACAAGAACCGCATCGCCATCCAGGGCGACGTGCTGGGCGGCGCTGCGATGGGCGTCGCCAACATGCTGTGCCTGACCGGCGACGGTGTGCAGGCCGGCGACCAGCCGGGCGCCAAGCCGGTGTTCGATCTCGATTCCATGTCGCTGCTGGAGACCTGCCGCATCATGCGTGACAACGGCAAGTTTCTGTCCGGCCGCAAGCTGACGACGCCGCCGCAGCTGTTCCTGGGCGCTGCCGTCAACCCGTTCGCGCCGCCCTTCGACTTTCGCCCGATCCATCTCGGCAAGAAGATCGCCGCCGGTGCGCAGTTCGTGCAGACGCAGTATTGCTTCGATGTGCCGATGTTCAAGACCTTCATGCAGAAGGCGCGCGATCTCGGCCACACCGAGAAAGTGTTCATCCTGTGCGGCGTCGGCCCCTTGGCCTCGGCCAAGACGGCAAAATGGATCCGCTCCAACGTGCCGGGCATCCATATTCCGGATGCCGTCATCAAGCGGCTGGAAGGCGCCCAGGACCAGAAGAAGGAAGGCAAGCAGCTCTGCACCGACATCATCAACGAGGTGAAGGAAATTCCCGGTGTCTCGGGCATCCATGTGATGGCCTATCGCCAGGAGGAATATGTCGCCGAGATCGTCGATGAATCGGGCGTGCTGAAGGGCCGCCAGCCATGGAAGCGTGAAATCCGCCGCGACGACCAGATGGTCGCCGACCGGCTGGACCGCATCCTGCACGAAGATATTACAGAAACCCAGGTGGACATGGTGAAGACCGCGCATTGACCCGCGCGGAACGCACCATTCGCTTGATCGACAAGAGATAACGATATAAAGAACTCTTTATATCACGACGGAGAGATTTCATGACCCGGACCATCGTCGCCTCGGCGACACGAGAAATCATCATCGGCTTCGACCAGCCCTTCTGCGTGATTGGCGAGCGCATCAACCCGACGGGGCGCAAGAAGCTCGCCGCCGAGATGGTGGTTGGCAATTTCGAGACCGTCATCAAGGACGCGCTGGAGCAGGCCGCCTGCGGCGCCACCATGCTCGACGTCAATGCCGGCGTCACCTCGGTCAACCCGAACGAAACCGAACCTGGTCTTTTGGTGCAGACGCTGGAAATCGTCCAGGGCCTGGTCGATCTGCCGCTGTCGATCGACAGTTCCGTCACCGCAGCGATCGAGGCGGCGCTGAAGGTCGCCAAGGGCCGGCCGCTGGTCAACTCCGTTACCGGCGAGGAAGAAAAGCTCGAGGCCATCCTGCCGCTGGTCAAGAAATACAACGTGCCCGTCGTTGCCATCTCCAATGACGAGACCGGCATTTCGATGGATCCGGACGTCCGCTTCGCCGTCGCCAAGAAGATCGTGCAGCGCTGCGCCGATTTCGGCATTCCCGCGCACGACGTCGTCGTCGACCCGCTGGTCATGCCGATCGGTGCGCTTGGCGATGCCGGCCGCCAGGTGTTCGCGCTCTTGCGCCGCCTGCGCGAGGAGCTCAAGGTCAACACCACTTGCGGCCTCTCCAACATCTCCTTCGGCCTACCGCACCGCCATGGCATCAACGCCGCCTTCATCCCGATGGTGATCGGCGCCGGCATGACCTCGGCGATCATGAACCCGGTGCGCCCGCAGGAAATGGAAGCCGTGCGCGGCGCCAACGTGCTCAACGGCACCGACGAGAACTGCACCAACTGGATCCGCACCTACAAGGACTACAAGCCGGCCGAAGGCGGCCACCCGGTGGCGGCGCCGACAGCGGTCAATGCACCGGGCGAAGGCGGCGGCAATGGCGGCCGCCGGCGCGGTGGCCGTGAAGCCCGGATGGGCCGGGGATAAGCGCGCAATCGTGAATTCACCTGCAAACATTACCGATCCGCTCGTGCTGTTCATGCCGTCAGGCAAGCGCGGGCGGTTCCCTGTCGGCACGCCAGTGCTCGACGCCGCGCGTCAGCTCGGCGTCTATGTCGAAAGCGTGTGCGGCGGGCGCGCCACGTGCGGGCGCTGCCAGATCGAGGTGCAGGAAGGCAATTTCGCCAAGCACAAGATCACCTCCTCAAACGACCACATCTCGCCCAAAGGCCCCAAGGAAGAGCGCTACGAGCGTGTGCGCGGCCTGCCCGAACGGCGCCGCCTCTCCTGCTCGGCGCAGATCCTCGGCGATCTCGTCATCGACGTGCCGCAGGATACAGTCATCAATGCGCAGACCATCCGCAAGGATGCCGACACCAGGGTGATCGCCCGCGATACGGCGATCCGCATGTGCTATGTCGAGATCGAAGAGCCCGACATGCACAAGCCGCTGGGCGATCTCGACCGGCTCAAGATCGCGCTGATGAAGGACTGGGGTTTAAAAAACCTCGAATTCGACTTCTATCTGCTGCCGCAGGTGCAAGGCATATTGCGCAAGGGCAACTGGACCGCGACAGCGGCCATCCACAAGGATGCCGACAGCGACATAGCGCGCGTCATCGCGCTGTGGCCAGGCCTCAAGAACGAGGCCTATGGCCTGGCCTGCGACATCGGCTCGACCACGATCGCCATGCATCTGGTGTCGCTGCTGTCGGGCCGCGTCGCCGCCTCTTCGGGTACGTCGAACCCGCAGATCCGCTTCGGCGAGGATCTGATGAGCCGCGTCTCCTATGTGATGATGAACCCGGACGGCCGCGAAGGCATGACGGTTGCGGTCCGCGAGGCGATCTCCAGCCTCGTCGACAAGGTCTGCGCCGAAGGCAACGTCCAGCGCAACGACATCCTGGATTCCGTCTTCGTCGGCAATCCGATCATGCATCATTTGTTCCTCGGCATCGATCCGACCGAGCTTGGTGGCGCGCCCTTCGCACTCGCGGTCTCCGGCGCGGTCCGCATCAAGGCATCCGATATCGGCCTCAAGCTCAACCAGGGCGCGCGCCTCTATATGCTGCCTTGCATCGCCGGCCATGTCGGCGCCGATGCGGCGGCGGTGACGCTGTCGGAAGGCCCGCATCGCCAGGACGAGATGATGTTGATCGTCGATGTCGGCACCAATGCCGAGATCGTACTCGGCAATCGCGCGCGTGTCGTGGCTGCCTCCTCGCCCACCGGTCCGGCCTTCGAAGGCGCCGAAATCTCCGGCGGCCAGCGGGCAGCGCCTGGCGCCATCGAGCGCGTGCGCATCGATCCCGACACGCTGGAGCCGAAATACCGCGTCATCGGCTCGGAATTGTGGTCCGACGAACCCGGCTTCCTCGACAGCGTGCAGGCGACCGGCGTCACCGGCATCTGCGGCTCCGGCATCATCGAGATCGTTGCCGAAATGTATCTCGCCGGCATTATCTCGGAGGATGGTGTCGTCGACGGTTCGCTTGCCGCGCGCTCGCCGCGCGTCGTCGCCAACGGCCGCACCTTCTCCTACGTGCTGAAGGAAGGCGAACCCAAGATCACCATCACCCAGACCGACGTGCGCGCCATCCAGCTTGCCAAGGCCGCACTTTATGCCGGCACCAAGCTGTTGATGGAAAAACAGAACACCGAGCATGTCGACCGCATCCATTTCGCCGGCGCCTTCGGCTCCTTCATCGATCCGAAATACGCCATGGTGCTCGGCCTGATCCCCGACTGCGATCTCGACAAGGTCTCGGCCGTCGGTAACGCCGCCGGTGCGGGCGCGCGGATGGCGCTGCTCAATCGCGGCTACCGCCGCGAGATCGAGGAGACGGTGAGCCAGATCGAGAAGATCGAGACAGCGCTGGAACCGAAATTCCAGGAGCATTTCGTCTACGCCATGGCGCTGCCCAACAAGGTCGATCCGTTCCCGAAACTGTCGGCGGCGGTGAAACTGCCGCCACGCAAGACGGTGAGCGATGAGGGCATCGCCGGCGACGCCGCGCCGCGCCGGCGCTCGCGCGAGGGCCACGCGGCACGGCGCAGCCGCGAATAGGCCCGCCGGCCCCTCCCTCGATTTCATTTGTATGCAAATGTTTCCGGATCGAACCGATCCGGAAACCGAAACGCTGCTTCCGCGAAATCCATCCGATACATGGCAGGCGCATTTACCCCGCATCGAACGGCGGCCGAGGATAGTCCTTGGCCACGGCCGTTCTTCAAGGGAGATGAAAATGTCGATGTTCGAAAATCTCGGCCGCTTCGGTGTGACCATCAGGCAAGCCCATGCCAGGAACAAGGCGATCCGCGCGCTGAACAGCTTGCCGGCGCATGTCCAGAAGGACATCGGCTGGCCGGCATCGCCGCCGAACGATCCGCAGGTGACGCTCGCCTCGCTGCTTCTGGGTACGACGCGCTGATGACGTTCGCCGACAAATGCAAATTGCTCGGCATCCGCCGGGGATCTCGCACATCCCCGGTGGCCACCAGCAACCGATTGCGCGCGGCGCTTTTGCCGCGGCGCCGACGACAGCGCGCGGATCACACCAGCGTGTGGGCACAGCGTAAATCTTGACATTTTCGGCCAAGGCACGATCTTCGCTTGGAGGGGGAATTCTCTTAGTCGGCTGCCGCCGAAGTTCGTGTCTCCGCATGCCAAGTTTGAAAAGCCACGTCGTATCCTTCGTGCTCAGGCACAGCCGCAAGCAGGCCTTTTCCAGCCCGGAAAACCTGCGGCGCTGGATCGCGGCCGCGCGCAAAACCGAGGATCACCATCCACCGGCCGCGCTGCAGCAGCGTTACGACATCCAGACGCGCAGCGTGGACGGTTTCCCGGTCTACGAAATCGCCCCCCGGGCCGGAGAGCACAAGCGAATTCTCTACCTGCACGGCGGCGCCTATGTCTTTGAGATCACGCCCTATCACTGGTATCTGATCGCCGACATGGCCGACCGGCTGGGCTACGGCATCACCGTGCCGATCTATCCCATCGCACCGGAACACGATTTCCACGCCATGTTCGGCATGGTCGGCAATGTCTATCGCCAGATGATCGAGGAGACGGAGGCGGAAGAGATCATCTTCATGGGCGATTCCGCGGGTGGCAACATGGCGGTGGTACTGACCATGATGGCGGCGGAAGAGGGCCTGCCCCTACCCTCGCGCCATGTGCTGATTTCACCCGGGCTCGACGTCTCGCTCGCAAACCCCGAAGTGTTCGAGGCGGAGCGAAACGACCCATGGTTGGGCATTGCCGGTGGGCGGGAGGCAATCCGGCTCTATAGTGCCGGCATGGATCCGGCAGACTGGCGCATCAGCCCGGTCTATGGCGATCTGTCGGTGTTGCCGAAGACATTGCTCCTGACGGGCTCCCGCGATCTTCTCACACCCGACAATCTGATCTTCGCACAAAAAGCCCGCGCCGCCGGTGTCGAGGTGGAGCTGGTCTACGAGGAAGGCATGTTCCACGTCTGGCCGCTGATTGACATGCCCGAAGCGCGGCGCGCGCGCCAACACATCGTTGCTTTCCTCAACGAGAGCCCTTCGCCGATCGTTCAAGGCACGGCGGCAAGGTTCAAGGCGCCCTCCGCGGAGGCTGCGGAGCAGCGCCTCCAGTCCGGGTATCCCGGATAATCAGAACTTGCCGGTTTCCCGGAACACTTCGAAGGTCGCGCGGATGTGGTCGGCGACGGCCTTGACCGGCGCGCTGGCGTCCGGCGCCACCACCATGGCAAGATTGTAAGTGCCGATATCGGGCATGCCGTCCTTCGGGCAGAGTTCGACCATGTCATTGCCGAGGAACGAACGCGGCAGCGGCGCGACCGCGAGGTCGGCCATGATGGCGGCGCGCTGGCCGGCCGTATGGGCGCTCATGTAAGCGACGCGGTAATTGCGGCCCTCGCGGCCCAATGCCTCGAGCGCACCGGCCCGCCAGGCGCAGCCTTCTTCCCAAAGCGAAACCGGCAAAGGTTCGCGCAGATGCGCACAGCCACCCTTGGCGCCGGCCCACACGATCGGCTCGGTCAAAAGCACCTCGGCGCCGAGCGCGCTGGTCTTGTACGAGTTCGTCAACAGCGTGATGTCGAGCGCCCGGTCGTCCATGCGGCGGCGCAGATTGCTGCTCTGGTCGATGGTGACGTCGACGGCGATCGAGGGATGCGACTGCGCGAAACGTTTCAGCACATGCGGCAGCACGCGCTCGCCATAGTCATCGGGGGAGCCCAGCCGCACAACGCCGACAATATCGGGGATGATGAACTTCGACACCACCTCGCGGTTGATCGACAAAAGCCGGCGGGCATAACCGAGCAGCATTTCGCCGTCCGTGGTCAGCGTTACCGAACGCGCATCGCGCGCGAACACCGAGCGGCCGAGAATATCCTCCAGCTTCTTGATCTGCATGGAGACGGCCGACGGCGTGCGGAACACCGCATTGGCCGCAGTGGTGAAACTGCCGGTCTCGGCAATCGCCACGAAAGTGCGCAAAACGTCGAGGTCGAGCAGCGGCAGCGGATGATTGAGTGGGGCGTTCATGGCGATCAGCCTTCAATTTTTCTGATACAAAGCATCATTCCATTTCGTTTGATTGAACATCAGATCAGGAGCATAGTCAACTCCATCGAAGCAGCATGCTGCCAAAAGCGGTCACCAAACGACCACGGCGCAGACCTGCATTCGGCATGAAATGAAGCTGAAACAGACCTGACGTAACGCATTGCCGGCGCCTCCCGCGCCGCTGCAAAGGAGATCGAAATGTCTATCCTGTCGTCCCTCGGCCGCATCGCGACCGAATTCAACGCGGCCCGCGCCCGCTACCAGACCGAACGCGCCATCCGTTCCCTGCCGATCGAGTTGCAGAAAGATATCGGCTGGCCGGAAGCTTCCGACGCCAAGACCGGCATTCGCAATGGCGTCGGATCCTGGGCTGGAGCAAAGTAGATCGTGTGTACCCCGTGCTGAAGGCCTGCCGCGCAAACCGCCCGGCAGGCCTTCTCTATTTTATTTGTATTCAAACGAATTCAGGAGCCATGCCGCCGCTGCATGGCGCATATGAGCAAGCCGCATAGCAGCTCGTTTTTGAAGCTAACCGTCTGTAAATATTCGTAAAAATTGGGCACGACGGCTTCACTCTGCCCAAATTTGTCGCATTTGGTGTCGCTTTTCATATCAAGCGCTTCGCTTTTGCGATTTAGTTTCCGCTCACACAAGCCTATATCACCGTCAGCAAACGAGCTGCCCCACTCCATCAAGCGAAGGCGACCCGTCTGAGCAACCGATTGGAGATGATCATGAAGCTTTTTGCCCGCCTCTTCGCCCGCCGCGAAATGAACCTGACCACGGCGCTCGAGCGTCAGCGCCTCGCCAAGACCATGCCTGGCCAGACCGGCGCCATGGCTGCGGCGCGCCTCGGCTTCGTCGCCTGAATAAGACTAGTTCCAGGAAAATCGTGTAACGGTTTTCCGTTCGGGACTGCATAGAAACACAAAATACCTCCAGAGCCGCGCTCCCCTGCCACGGCTTCAGAGTTGACTGCCGCCGCTTCGGTCCGCCGAGGCGGCGTTTATTTTGTTGCGCTTCCATCGTCTTTACACAACCTGACGGTGGCCTGGTTTGAGCAGCACCGCGCGGCGATTGCCCATTTGCGACCCATGTCGCAAATTTAATCTTGCCAAAGCCACCTAGCCGATTGACAGGAATGGTTTTTCCTGATGACGCTATGCTATTCGCGACATCCTGTTCGCGTCATGGCCAGATGAGGTTCCCCGTGAACGCCGTCAAGCATCCGATCAAGCGGTCGTTTGTGTTCTTCCTTGTTCCCGATTTCACCATGATCGCTTTTGCGACCGCGCTGGACCCGCTGCGCTCCGCCAATCGGATGCTCGGTTACGAGGCCTATCGCTGGCGCCTTGCCAGCATCGACGGCAAGCCGGTGCGCGCCTCCAACGGCGTCGAATGCGCCGTCAACACCTCGCTGGAAGAGGAACGCAAGAAGATGGCGGGGCCGGATCGTCCCAACATGGCCATCGTCTGCAGCGGCATCAATGTCGAACGCTACCAGAACAAGTCGGCCTTTGCCTGGCTGCGTGAGGAATACAATCGCGGCGTCGCGGTGGGTGGCCTGTGCACCGGTGCGCATATCCTCGCCTCCGCCGGGCTGTTGTCGAACAAGCGCTGCGCCATCCATTGGGAAAACCTGCCGGGCTTTTCCGAGGCCTTCCCGAAAGCCAATGTCTTTGCCGACCTGTTCGAGATCGACCAGAACATCTACACCTGCGCCGGCGGAACCGCCGCGCTCGACATGATGCTGAAGCTGATCGGCGACGACTTCGACGAGAACCTCGTCAACCGCGTCTGCGAGCAGGTGCTGACCGACCGCGTGCGCAGCCCGACCGACCGCCAGCGCCTGCCGCTGCGCGCCCGGCTTGGTGTGCAGAACTCGAAAGTGCTGACCATCATCGAACTGATGGAGGCCAATCTGTCCGAGCCGCTGTCGCTGATCGAGATCGCCGACCATGTCGACCTGTCGCGCCGCCAGATAGAGCGCCTGTTCCGAACCGAGATGGGACGCTCCCCTGCCCGCTACTATCTCGAAATCCGCCTCGACCGCGCAAGGCATCTCTTGATCCAGTCGTCGATGCCGGTGGTCGAGGTGGCGGTCGCCTGCGGCTTCGTCTCGGCCTCGCATTTCTCGAAATGCTACCGCGAACTCTATGCCCGCTCGCCGCAGCAGGAGCGCGTCGACCGCAAGCAATTGCTGGCGGCCTGACCCAAACCATACGCGCGGACGACCGAACCGTGAGCGGTTAGTGCACGTCCGCGGTCCGCATCGCCTCGACGCGGATGTCCTCGGTCAGCCGCGCCTTCAACGCCGAGAATTCCGGACTGGTCTTGAGCGTGTAGTGGCGCGGATGCGGCAGGTCGATGGCGACATCCGACTTGATGCGGCCGGGCCGCGCCGTCATCACGATCACGCGCGAAGCCATGAAGATCGCCTCCTCGATGTCGTGGGTGACGAACAGCACCGTCTTCTTGCGCCGTTCCCATATGCCGAGCAGCAATTCCTGCATCAGCCCGCGCGTCTGGTTGTCCAGAGCCCCGAACGGCTCGTCCAGCAACAGGATTTCCGGATCGTTGGCCAGCGCCCGGGCGATCGCCGTGCGCTGCTGCATGCCGCCGGAAAGCTGCTTCGGCCAATGGTTCTCGAACCCTTTCAGGCCGACGAGATCGACATAGGAGGCGACGATCCCGTCCCGCTCCTCTTCGGCCATGCCGCGTTCGCGCAAGCCAAAGGCGATATTTTCGGCGACCGTGAGCCAGGGAAACAGCGTGTAGGACTGGAAGACCATGCCGCGGTCCGGTCCCGGTCTCGTCACCGCCTTGCCGTCAAGCAGAACGCGGCCTTCGCTTGGCGCCTCCAGACCGGCGACGATCCGCAACAGCGTCGACTTTCCGCAACCCGACGGCCCCAGAATGGTGATGAAGTCATTGGCCGCGACCGCCAGGTCGACCGGCATCAGCGCCCTGACGGGTTCTCCGCCCCGCACGCCGGCAAAGGTGCGCGAAACACCCTCGATGAGAAGCTTGCTCACGTCAGGCTCCACGGAAAGAGCCAGCGGTTGAACGCCTTGAAAGCGAAGTCGGACAACAGCCCGATCAGGCCGATGACGATGATGCCGAAGATGATCTGCCCGGTCGCCAGCCGCGACTGGCTGTTGATGATCATATAGCCGATGCCCGACGACGAGCCGATCAGTTCGGCGACGATGACGTAGGTCCAGGCCCAGCCGAGCACCAGCCGCAGCGTCTCGACGATTTCAGGCGCGTTGGCCGGCATGATCACCCGCCTGACGATGCCATTGTTGGGCGAGCCCAGCGTATAGGCCGCCTCGACCAGGTCGCGCCGCGTTGATCCGACCTTGACGGCAATGATCAGGATGATCTGGAACACCGAGCCGACGAAGATGACGAGCAGTTTTTCCAGTTCGCCAATGCCGGCCCACAGGATGAGCAGTGGAATGAAGGCCGATGCCGGCAGATAGCGGGCGAAGGAGACGAAGGGCTCCAGAAAGGCTTCCACCGGCTTCCAGGCGCCCATGGCGATGCCGAGCGGCACGGAGACGACCGAGGCCAGCACAAAGCCGCCGAAGACTCGCCAAATGGTGATCAGTATGTCGAGCCAGAAACGGTCCTCGACCAGCAGCCGCCAGCCGTCCCGCAGCATCGACAGCGGATCGGCGAGGAAGATGCGGTTGACGTGGCCGCCAAGCGTGATCCAGGCCCAGAAGACCACGAACAGCACGAAGAAGGAAATGCCGAGCACTGTTCGCAGGCCCGGCGAGACAGGATGCAAGGGGCGCATCTTCGTCCTTTGTCAGCAGGAAGGCGGCGGCGCTCTGCGCCACCGCACGGTATCCAGGGGTTGAGCCGTCAATTCGCCACGGCGCTGGTGTCGGCCAGCGTGGCGACGTCGGGCGCCTCCTTGATCAGCCCCATCTGCAGCAGCAGGTCGCCGGCGGTCTTGGAAAAGTCCTGGAATTCCTTGGTGAAGAACTGCTTGTTGTCGGCCTTGTCGGCCCATTTCAGGTACTTCGCCGAATCCTCGAATTCCTTGGCCGACTGTTTCACGTCGGCGCCCATGATCTCGTAGGATTTCTGCGGATCTTTCTTGATCAGGTCGAGCGCGTCGAAATAGCTGTCGGCAAGCGCCTTGGCGGCGTCGGGATTGGCCTTGAGGAATTCGGGCGTGCAGCCGACCGTATCGAGAACCATCGGATAGTCGAGCGTGGTCGCCAGGATATGGCCCTGGTCGGCCTTGTCGCGCACGGCCGAGATGAAAGGCTCATAGGTAACAGCCGCGTCATTCTGGCCGGCGAGGAAGGCTTGTGCCGCCGCGTCAGGCTCGAGATTGACGACCGTCACGTCCTTGGTCGACATGCCGTTCTTGTTCAGCACCCAGGCCAGCATGAAATAGGGCGACGTTCCCGGCGCGGAGGACGCTACGTTCTTGCCCTTGAGATCGGCGACGGTCTTGATGTCGTTGCGCACCACGATGCCGTCGGCACCATAGGATTTGTCGAGCTGGAAAATCTGCTTGGTGGTCACCCCGCTGGCGTTCCAGACCAGCCAAGTCTCGACCGTGGTGGCGGCGCATTGCAGGTCGCCGCTGGCTATTGCGAGCGGCCTACTGGCCTGCGGCACCTTCTTCAAGGTCACGTCGAGGCCATGTTTCTCGAACAGCCCTGCCTGCTTGGCGAGTGTCAGCGGCGCGAAGCCGGTCCAGCCGCTGATGCCGATGGTCAGTGACGTGGCGGCCATCACCGGTGCGGATAAGCCCGCGGCAAGCGTCAATGTCGCGGCAAATACGGTTATCCTGTTCATATCAGTTCCCCTTTGTTTTTCTGGGGGAAATTGTTCACAGAGGCCGATGGGCTTGTCAATCAACAGGAACGTGTTCGCGCGGAAAGCAGCCGACAACCCGGTTTGGGATTGCCCTACCGGCTGTCGGGCATCCAGTTGCGGTTGCGCCACATTTTCTCGCCGATCTGGCAGTCGGCGGCGGACTTGTCCTGCGCCAGCACCACCGGCGGGTGATCCGCCTCCGCCGCCGCCCATTGCGGTGACGCCGGGCCGGCAAGCTCCAGCACCAGCTTGCGGCGGATGGCTTCGGGAAATTGCGTCCAGTCGTTGACCGGGATCATGAAGGCGCCGGCGCCGCCGATGACGCAATCACTGTAGTAGCGGTCGAGATCGTTGACGTCATAGACGCCGGAAAAGCCGCCTCGGGTCATCAGCGGCAGGCCGTTGATGACGATGCCTTGCCTGACCACCCCGTCGCGGACGAGATTGACCGGCGCGCCCTGGTTGTTTGGCCCGTCGCCCGAAATGTCGATGACGCGCTTGGTTCCCTGGTAGCCGCTTTCGGCGAAAAGGTCGCTGCCGAACTCAAGCGCGCCGGAGATCGAGGTGCGCCGCGCGCTGTTGGGCGGCTGGGCCGACAATTGCGCCACCACCCGCTCCGCGTCGGCCGGGGTCGCGATTACCGTCCACGGCACGATGACGCGTTGCCAGCTGGTGCCGGCCCATTCGACATAGGTGACGGCGATCTTGCCATAGGCGCCATCGGCGATCGCCTGCAGCACATTGTCATGCGTCAGCGCCGCCGCGTAACCATGGCGCTGAATCTCCAGCTCCTCCGCCGACATCGACAGCGAAACGTCCACCGCCAGCACCAGCTCGACATCGACCGGCTCGTCCGCGCGGGACGTTGGCGCCAGCCAGAGCACCAACGCCAGTGCAGCAGAGGCGGAAAGCAGATGTCTTGCGCAGGGCAAACCAGACATTGCGCAAGGGTAAGCGAGAATCGTCCACCGAAAAAGAGAAAAGCCCGGCCGTGGCCGGGCTGATCCAATCTATGCGAGCCCTACCGCTGGGCGATCAGCTCCGCGGCTTCAGATTTTCCGGGTCGTAAAGCGGCCTGTAACCGACGCCGACGACTTCGACCGGATAGGTCTCGCCGAAATACTCGACCATGAGCTTGCGGCCCTCCTGCGCATAGGCCCAGGGCAGATAGGCGAGCGCGATGTTCTTGCCGATCGTCGGGCCGTAGGCGACCGATGTGGTGAAGGAGCGACGGCCGAGTTCGTCGACCAGCGTTTCTCCGCTCTCCGGGTCAATCACCGGCATGATGCCGACGGGATAACGGGCAACACCCCTGGAATCCGTATTCTCGGTCATCACCAGCGTGCACAGCATGGCCGGCTGATGCGCGCGTTCGCGGTATTCGACATGCTTGGCCTTGCCGCAGAAATCGTTCTCCTTGACCTTCGGACGGGCGAGATCGGCCTCCAGCAGATTGTACTCGGTCAAGAGGTCGGCATTCTGCAACCGCAGGCTCTTTTCCATGCGGCGGGTGTTGGCATAGGTCTCGACACCGAACGGCATGACGCCGGTCGAGCGCAGCGCGTCCCAGACGGCGAGGCCATCCTCGTAGCGCATATGCAGTTCCCAGCCTTGCTCGCCGACATAGGATATGCGGAACGCGGTGACATCCTTGCCACCGATGCGGACCGGCTTGATGGCCGCGAATGGAAAATTCTCCGGTGAAAGCCCATCCGGGTTCTCGACCACCTTTTGCAAGGTGGTGCGGGCGTTCGGCCCCCAGATGCCGATGGTGACGTACTTCTCGGTCACATCGGTGATGGTGACATCGAACCCTTTGTCCTGAGCCGTGCGGCGCATGTACTGGAAGTCGCGCGGCCCGGCATCGGCGCCGTCGATCAGCCGGCAGCGGTCGGCCATGCGGATCACGGTGAAGTCGGCGCGCACCATGCCTTCCTCATCGAGGAAGTGGGTGTAGATGCCCTTGCCGATGTTGTTGTCGCCGCCGATCTTGGCCGCGCACAGCCATTCCAGCAGTGCGACATGGTCGGGTCCCTCGATGTCATACATCGAGAAATGCGAGAGGTTGACGATGCCGCAATCCTCGCTCATCGCCAAATGCTCTGCGTTCGAGACGCGCCAGAAGTGGCGGTTGTCCCACTCGTTCTCGCGCACGGGCACCCGGTTGCCGTACTTCTCGAGCAGATGCTCGTTGGCGGCGTAACCATGGGCGCGCTCCCAGCCGCCGAGTTCCATGAAATAGCCGCCGAGTTCCTTCTCACGCTCCCAGAATGGCGAGCGCCTGATGTTGCGGCCCTTGGAGAAGGGTTCGCGCGGATGCACCGCCGGATTGTAGACCTTCATCGCCGTCTCGGTGCAGCGATCCCAGATGAATTGCTCCTTGGTCTGGTGCGGGTAGAAGCGCGCATAGTCGATGGCGTGGTGGTCGATCGCGGTGCGGCCGTCGGTCATCCAGTCGGCGATCAGCTTGCCCATGCCGGGGCCGTCCTTGACCCAGATGGCGACGGCGTACCAGAGACCCCTCACCTTCTGGCTCTCGCCCATCGACGGCCCGCCATCGGCGGTCACCTGCAACAGGCCGTTGAAGGAATGGCCTTCGTTGTAGCCGAGTTCGCCCAGGATCGGCGTCAGTTCCATGGCGCGTTCGAGCGGCGCCAGGATCTGCTCCATGTCGAGATCGCGCTGCGACGGCGACAGCCGGGCCTGGTCCTTTTCAAGCAGATCGCGCGGGTGGCAGAGGCGTGGATTGGTCTCCTCGTAGTAGCCCCATTCGATCTGGCCGCCCTCGGCGGTCTTGGGGTCGCCGGTGTCGCGCATATAGGCCGAGTTGCCCTGGTCGCGCAGCAGTGGCCAGCCGATCTCCTTGCCGGTGCCGGCAAACTCGGTGTACGGGCCGAAGAAGGTCAGCGGATGGTCGATCGGCATGACCGGCAGATCCTCGCCGACCATCTCGGCGATCAGCCGCCCCCAGATGCCGGCGCAGACGATGACATAGTCGGCCTCGATCGTGCCGCGGTCGGTCACCACGGCGCTGATGCGGCCGTCCTTGACGACAAGCGACTTCGCCGGCGTGTTGGCGAAGGATTTGAGTTTGCCGGATGCCTCAGCCTGGTCGACCAGCTTGCCGGCAACGGTCTGCGAGCGCGGGATGACGAGGCCGGCGTCCGGATCCCACAGGCCGCCCTGCACCAGATCCTGTTCGATCAGCGGGAACTTTTCCTTGATCTCGGCTGGTTCGATCAGCCGGGCACGCGTGCCGAAGGCCTTGGCCGAAGCGATCTTGCGCTTGATCTCGTCCATGCGGCTGTCGTCGCCGACGCGGGCGACCTCGAGGCCGCCGACGCGCGCGTAATGGCCCATCTTCTCGTAGAAATCGATGGAGTAGAGCGTCGTCCAACAGGACAGGAAATCGTGGCTGGTGGTGTAGCAGAAATCAGACGCGTGCGCCGTCGAGCCGATATCGGTCGGGATGCCCGACTTGTCGATGCCGACAATGTCGTCCCAGCCGCGTTCGATCAGATGATGAGCGATCGATGCACCGACAATGCCGCCAAGGCCAATGATGACGACCTTCGCTTTTTTCGGAAACTCTGCCATTGCCCGCGACTCCAAGTGCTGTTGCGGGCGGCGTCGGCGCCCGTTTGATCGGCGCACAATATGCAGGCGGCGGGCACGGCGCTACCGCCTGTTTGCGACACGCCACGGATGCGGCGCGACCCGCCATGAATCAGGAAAAACAGCTACCCGTCAGGCAAACGCCCAGACGTCCTCGGCCTGGAAGCCGACCTCGTAGCCCGCCGTTTTGAGCTTGACCACGACCTGGCCGATTTCCAGGGCGGGTAGCGCGCCGACCTCGACCTTGATCATGCCGGGACGGTAGCGCTTGAGGTCGAGCTGCTCGAACACGATCCAGTCGGCGCCTTCGCAATCGACGAGGAAGGCGTCGATATGGGTGATGCCGTTGCGGTCGAGCAATGTCTGCAAGGTCTCCGACGGCACCTCGATGTCTTTCAGATGCGGCGCGAACTTGTTGAAGTTGGCGTCGGCCTCGCCCCAGGCGTTCTTGCCCGACATCAAATTGGTGTCGGTCACCGACGAGCAGCCGATGAACTCGATCGGCAGCGTGCCGGCCTCCAGCGCCGCGGCATCGAAAGTGTGGACGGTGATGGTGCCCTTGGTCCTGGTGACGGCAACCGGCTCGATGATGAAGCGGTCGGTATCGGGATAGTTGGCGCGCAGCCGCTTCTGGTTGTACGGGATCGGCTCGACCAGCATGGCGCGGGCCTTTGGAATGCGGTGCAGCCACGGCGTCACGTCATCGAACAGCGCGCCATCGCAGGCGCCCACATTGACCATCTGGAATGGCCGGCCGCCAACACCGAAGCGCGCCTTCAGCGCCGCCTTGGCCAGGAATTTGGTGCCGCGCAGTGACGGCCCGCGATCGAGCAGGCCGGCGGGAAGGCCAAGCGACAGGGCAATGCGCGCCAGGCTTGAAACCGAACTCATGATTTGTCTCCGGGAATGACGTGCAAGGCGGCGCGATGCTGGCCACGGGCGACCGCCGCCCACAGTTCCATGAAGGGCGGCGCCAGCAGCAGGAATGGCGGGATCAGATGCGGGAAATAGATGCGCGTGTCGTGGATCGGAAAGACGGTGAATTTGGCCAGCGCGCCGAGCACCAGTGCCGCGAACAGGATACCGGCGCGGCGATCGAGCTTGAAGCCGGCCCGGC
The DNA here is from genome assembly GCF_004791315.1 of Mesorhizobium sp. M8A.F.Ca.ET.208.01.1.1. NCBI lineage: Bacteria > Pseudomonadati > Pseudomonadota > Alphaproteobacteria > Hyphomicrobiales > Phyllobacteriaceae > Mesorhizobium > Mesorhizobium sp. M8A.F.Ca.ET.208.01.1.1. Next base: position 409,520 of record NZ_SRUT01000001.1, on the reverse strand, counting down.
CGGCCGCGAACCACCCGGCCAGCGCCAGCACCGAGACCCCGACCCAGCTGTTCAGGTTGACGGCGCGCAGCAGCGAGGCGGCAAACGCCCGGAGATAGGCGGTGACGGAAAAACCCGGCTCGAACCCGTCCATATTGTAATGCTGCTCGATGCTGGAGAACCACAGATGCGGCCACCAGCCGGGATGATGCGCCCAATGCGAAATGGCGAAATAGGCGGCCAGCGAGGCGCCAAACCCCGCCAATGCACCCCATGCCTTCTGCCGGAGCACGACCAGCAGGACCGCCAAAACGGCAAGGAAAACAATGTTGTCAGGCCGCACCATGAAGGCGAGGAAGAGCAGGGTCGCCGTCGCTGCCTCGCGGCCGCGGACATAGGCATAGAGACCACCGAGCAGCAGCGCTGACGTCAGCAGGTCCGGCGTCGAGGCGCGCGCGGCGTCACCGAAATCGGCCACGATCAGCAGCGCGCCGACCACCGGCGCCAACGCCAATGCCTTTTCCCCGCGCAGCCAGAGCAGCGTGATCATGCCGAACAGCAGTACCGAAAAAACCTGCACCAGCCGCATCGCCTCGACCGGCGACATCACCGCGCTCAGGGTCGACAGGATCTCGGCATAGAGAAACTTGATCCGGTACATGCCGAGCAGCGAATGGAAGTCGGCGGCGTTCTGCGCCATGTGGCTGCGGAAGCCGCCGCCATCGTCGGTCAGCGCCTTGTAGTCGCCGGCCGAGACACCCGATTTGACGGTGTCGTAGGTATAGTCATGCAGCGCTTGCGCATCGGGGTAGGTGCTCTCCTCCGATATGGCGAGATAGGGCAGCATGTCCCAGTTGGCGTCGGGCATCACCCAGGCCGTGAACGCCGTCAGAAGGATATAGAGCGCGAAAGCCGCGGCGCCGATCGGAGCCGCCAGCCGCGCATAAGTTCCCTCACCCCACGCCAGACCGGCCTCGACGAGCCGGTCGAGTGGATTCTTTGCAGAGGGCGACTTGGTCAGCATGACAGTGTTCAGCGAACCTCGTTAACGGACTTGGCTTTTGACGAAATCCTTCACGATCGCCACGATGCCGCGCGACAAAAGGCTGTCGAAGGCGTCGACGAAGCGGTCGACATGCTCGCGCTGGCAGATCAGCGGCGGCTCCAGCCGGATGACGTTGCGGTTGTATTCGGTGAAGGCGACGAGCACGTCATAGTCGCGCAACAACAGCGCGCCGACGAAGCCGGACAGCGAGCCCTTCAGCTTGTCGTCGAGCACGCTGACGATGGGGCGCAGTACCATAGGCAAGGTCTGCGAGAAGTCGTGGAACTCCAGGCCAATCATGAAACCCTTGCCACGCACGTCCTTGATGATCTTGGGGTATTTTTCCCTGAGCGCCTGCAGGCGCTGCAGCAGGTAATCGCCGGTGACGGCGGCGTTGTCGATCAGCCCCTCGTCGTAGAGCACGTTGATGCCCTCGATCGCGGTGGCGCACGCCTCGCCCATGCCACCGAAGGTGGCCATGGCATGGATCATCGCCGTCTTCGGCGTGCCGTAGGCCTTCATGTAGATTTCGCGGCGCGCAATCATCGCACCGACCGCTGCCTTGCCGGCGCCAAGCGACTTGGCCAATGCCGTCACGTCAGGCACGACGCCGTAATGCTCGAAGGCATAGAAGCGGCCCGAGCGGCCATAGCCGCACTGGACTTCGTCGGCGACCCACAGCACGCCATACTGGTCGCACAGCGCCCGCAGCTTTTGCCAGTATTCAGTCGGCGCCTGAATGATGCCGCCGCCGCCCTGGATGGTTTCCAGCACGATGACGCCGACTTCCGGATCGGAGCGGAACAGGCGCTCCACGGCTTCGATGTCGGCGAAGGGAATGCGCACCGTGTTGTCGGCCATCTTGAAGTCGGCGCGATAGAGCTGGCCGTCGGTGATGCCCAGCACACCCTTGGTCTTGCCGTGGAAGGAATTCTCAGCATAGACGATCTTCGGCCGCTTCGGACCGGCGGCGCGCTCGGCGAGCTTCACCGCCGCTTCCATCGCTTCCGAGCCGGACGAGCCGAGGAACACCATATCGAGATCGCCAGGCGAGCATTTGGCGATGTTGTGCGCCAACGCGGCCGCATATTGCGACATGAAGGCGATGGCGATTTCCTGCCGCTTTTCCTCCTGGAATTTTTTGCGGACTTCCAGAATGCGCGGATGGTTGTGGCCGAAGGCCAACGAACCGAAGCCGCCGAAGAAATCGAGGATCTTGCGGCCGTTCTGGTCGATGTAGAACATACCCTCGGCACGCTCGATCTTGATCTTGTGGAAGCCGAGCAACTTCATGAAATGCAGCTGGCCGGGGTTGAGATGCGCCTTGAACAGGTCGGTCATCCCTGCGACATCCATCGCCTTCGCCTGCTCGACGCTGATCAGGTCGGGCTTGGCGATGGTGGCGGGCGACAGCGCCGGCGCGCTGACCAGGGCGCGCGTATTCGTCTGCTCCGGCTTGGCCATGACGGTCATTTCAATCTCCTGTCAGCGCTCCGACCAGCGTCGTGCGCAATAAGCTGTGTTGGCAGGCCGCTATTCGCCGGGCACATGTTTGGTGGCGACAGCGGGACCTGCCTTCTTGGCGCGGTATTCGCTGTAGGCGGCGATCAGCATGTCCTCGTCGCGGTATTGCGGCACCCAGCCGAGCTGGCGCTCGGCCTTGGATACGTCGAGCACGCATTCCTCGTCGGCGATCAGATATTGCTCGGGATCCATGATCGGCAGGTTGATGAGATCAAGCAGGTCGAGCGTGCGCTTGACCGCCCAGCCGGGCGTAGGCAGCAGGATCGACTTCGAGCCGGCATGCCGGATCAGGTCGCCGAGCAATTTTCTCACCGGCGGCGGGTTGAGCGAGCCGAGATTATAGGCCTCGTTGGGCACACCGGCCTTCCAGGCCGCGCGTGCGGCCTCGGCGCAGTCGAACACCGAGATGAATTGATAAGGGTTGCGGCCCGAACCGATCATCGGCACCGGAAAACTCCAGTCGATCAGCTTGAACAGCTTTTCCAGGATGCCGAGCCGGCCGGGCCCGATGATCAGGCGCGGACGAAACAGCGAGATCGACATGCCGCGCCTGCGCCATTCGGCGGCCAGTTCCTCGGTCTTCTGCTTCGACCAGCCATATTCGCCCAGCGGCGCGACCGGATGCTCCTCGGTCATCGGCTGGGTGACCGTGTGGCCGTAGATCATGTCGGTCGTGTAGTGGACAAGCTTCGGCGCGCCAGCCTTGTCCATGGCCTGCATGATGTGCTCGGTGCCGTGGACGTTGACCGGAAAGAAGAAATCGTGCCGCTTGGCACGCACCTGGATAGGCGACAGCATCTTGGCCGACAAATTGTAGACCATGTCGTCGGCTTTCAGCCCGACCGCGGCAACCGAGCCCGGGTCGGTGACGTCGCACTTGATGAAGCGGACATTGCGGTAATGCGCAAGGTCGCTCTTGGCGATGTCGACGACGACGACTTCCTCACCATCGGCCACAAGCTTCGGCGCAAGGTGGCGGCCGACGAAGCCGTCACCGCCGAAAATCACATGTCTCATCGAACGATCTCGTTTGCCTGTATCTTGTCGGAGGTGATGGACGCGCTCTGCTCCTCATGCCCTCGCCCACTTTGCGCGATCAGCACCGTGCCGACGCAGATGCAGGCGATGCCGGCGATGCGCCAGCCGTTGAGATCCTCGCGGAACACGAAATAGGCGAAGATCGCGACGGCGACGTAAGCCAGGCTGAGAAACGGATAGGCAAAGGAGAGTTCGACTTTGGAAAGCACATAGAGGTGCGAGACCATCGAAATGACGAAGGTGCACAGGCCAAGGAAGACCCAGGGGCTGAAGACGATCTGCAACAGCTTGATCAGCGGATTGGTGCCCTCGAACGAAATCGGTCCGAGCGACATCATGCCTTGCTTCAGCATAAGCTGCGCGGCGGCATTGGTCATGACCGTAAAGAGAATGAAGACGATATATTTCATTTCAACCCGCCACCCCCGCAATATCAGGTAATACAAATCTGAAAAGATTTCGTGAACTCACGAGACTATTTTGAGTAAACCTTGCCGTTAAGCGCTCAGAAACCATGATTAATTCCAATTTTATCTATTCGGCCGCCTCGGCGCCGCGGCGCCTGTGGTCGATGCTCCCGGCCGTACGCGCCCAGAAATCGGATATGAAGGCGGGATCGCGCAACGCTTCCAGTCTCGGCCAGTCGGGGAACGAAGCGCTGAAGGTCGCAGCCGACATGCGTGCATCCTTGTAAGGGTTGACCGCCCCGCCGGCCGCGATGGTCATGCGGTCGAGCTCGCCGAGCAGGGCAAGCGTCGCCGCTCCCCTGTTGGGGAAGTCCAGCGTCAGCGTGTAGCCCGGCCTCGGGAACGACAGCAGTGCCGGCGAGCGGACTCCGCCGAAGCGCTTCAGGACGGTGAGGAAGGACCCCTGCCTGGCCTGGCGGGCAGCCGTCAGCAATGCCGGCACGATCGCGCGCGCCGCCTCTTCCGGGACCACGCTTTGATGCTGGAACAGCCCCTTCGGGCCATAGAGCCTGTTCCAGTCGTGCAAACCGTCGAGCGGGAAGAAAAAGCCCTGGTATTCGACCTGGCGCGGCACGGTAGCCGGGCGTTTTTTCCACCTGTAGGCAGCGTTGAACGCGGTCAGGAACGGCCGGCTGAGCACGTTGAAAGGCGGCTGGAACGGCACCGAGAATTTCCCGTTTGCACGCGCGGCCGCGTGCGAGCCATGCTCGGCGTGGTTGCCGGTAAACAGCAAGCCCCGTCCGCTGTCGCGGCCACCGGCAAGTTGGTCGATCCAGGCGACGGCATATTCATTGGCCTGGTCCGCAGCCTCGGCAAGGTCGAAATATTCGCCGAGATCGCGAAACCGCGCCGTCTTTTCGATGATGTCGAGCGAGGGAACCCGCATCAGCCGGATCGAGGCCGACAGGATCAGGCCGGTGAGGCCCATGCCGCCGATGGTCGCCCGAAACAGGCGCGGATTGTCAGTCGCCGAGCAGCGATAGCTGCGCCCGTCCGACCGCAGCAGGGTGAAGCTTTCCACATGGCAACCGAACGTGCCGCGCCGGTGATGGTTCTTGCCATGGACATCGTTGGCAATGGCGCCGCCGAGCGTGACGAATTGTGTGCCGGGGACCGCCGCCGGAAAGAAACCGTGAGGCGCGGCGTGTGCAATGACATCCGCGAGCAGCACACCGGCATCCGCTTCGAGCAGACCGCTCTCGGCGTTGAAGCCGCGAATGCGGTTCAGGGGCCGCATGTCGATGACCGTACCGGCCTGGTTCTGGCAGGAATCGCCGTAGGACCGGCCATTGCCATAGGCAAGCAGCGATGCTTGCCTGGCCTGGCCGCCTTTCAGCAGTGCAATGGCGTCATCGGCATGCATCGCCCTTGCCGCAGGCGGCGTGGCAAGGCCAAAGCTCTGGAAGCGCTCGGCCATGCCTACCAGCCCCCGATGACCAGCAGCACGGCGCCGATCGCCACCACGATCTGGCTGCGCCAGTCGCGTATGATGAAGACGACCGGGTCGTCGTGCATTTCGTCGCGGCGCGCCAGGATCCAGACGCGCATGGTGAGGTAGAGCACGATCGGCGACAGCGGCCAGATCAGCCAGGGATGCGGATAAAGTTCGCGCACCGCGACGCTGTCCATGTAGAGCGCCAGCACCAGCGCCGAGGAGAAGGCCGAAGCCATGCCGGCCTGGGCGACGATCTCCTGGTCTTCGGTGCGATAGCCGCGGCCGGCAATGCGTTCGCCTGGCGGAATGGCGGTGGTGCGCAATTCGACGAAGCGCTTCACCAGCGCCAGCGACAGGAAGAAGAAGATCGAGAAGGCGAGCAGCCAGAACGAGACGTCGACGCCTGTGGCGGCCGCGCCCGCCAGCACACGGATCGTATACAGCCCGGCGAGCGTCAGTACGTCGACCAGAAGCATCCGCTTGAACGACAGCGAATAGGCCGTGGAGACGACCATATAGCTGCCGAGCACTCCGAGGAATTCGATCGGCAGAAGGCAGCCGGTGCCGACGCCGATCGCCAGCAGCACCGCGATCGCGCCAAGGCCGAACGGGATCGAGAGCGCGCCGCTGGCGAACGGCCTGTTGCGCTTAGTGACGTGCTTGCGGTCGAGCGCAAGGTCGAAGAAGTCGTTGAGGATATAGATCGCCGAGGCAACGGCGCTGAACGAGACGAACGCCAGCAGGCATTCCCAGATCATGTTGGAGTTGAAATATTCGTGCGACAGCATCATCGGCACGGCGATCAGCGAATTCTTCAGCCATTGGTGGACGCGCAGCATCTTGATGATGGTCCGCAATGTCGGCTTCGGAGCCGGCATCGTTTCGGCGCCATGCGCCGCCTGCCAGCGCGCGGCATGGCGGTCCGGCGCCACCACGATCGCGCTGCGCGCCGCGTCGAAGACCTGGAGGTCATGGCGGCTGTTGCCGGCATAGTCGAAACCGGCATCGCCATAGGCTGCGAGGAGCGAGGCGCGCTTCTTGCCCGAAGTGAGATTGTCGAGGCCGTCGGTGGCCAGCACCCGGTCGAAGATGCCGAGATGGACGGCAATGGCATCGGCGAACTTGCGCGGCGTGCCGGTGGCCAGCACGAGCTTGCGGCCTTCGGCGTGCTCGGTGCGGAGCCGGTCGAGCAGCGGCGCCCGATAGGGCAGCATGGCGGGGTCGATGTCGACGCGCTGGGCGATCGCCTGCTTCAGCCGCGCCGGTCCCCCGGCCGCCCAGAAAGGCACCAGGAAAAGATAGAGCGGGTTCTTCTTGAGGAGGATGAACAGTCCTTCCCACAACAGGTCGGTCGCGATCAGCGTGCCGTCGAGATCGACCGCAAGCGGTATTGCGTTCCTGTCCGACCGCGCGTCCATGCCCGTCCTGCCCTGCCAGCATATGATCCGGAAACCGGAACCCGTTGAGCGCCGTATTTCGGCGTCTTGGACAGTGGTATAGCGGGGGATCGCCTAGCGAACGTTAAAACGTACGGTTGCAGACGGCTGCCGCGGCGGTATTTCAGGCGTCACTGTTAAGCAACAGCTACCGGAAACGATAAAAGGCCGGACAAATGCCCGGCCTTTCCAACCATGCCACGGAGATTACTTGATGCGGGCGACGCCGCCGGAAATCTCGATGGTTTCCGAACCGGTCAGGGCTTCGAGGTCACCGTTCGGCAAGGTGACGAAGCAGCCGTTCTGGCAGAACTCGACGGTTTCACCGCCGGCCAGGGCAAGCTCGGTCTTGCTGCCGCCCTCGGTCACGACCAGCGTGCGGGTCTCGGCGTCCTTGTTGACCGCGCTGGCGGCATGGGCCGAGCCGCTCACGGCGAGCAAAGCCACGGCAGCGACGAGAGACTTCCACATTTGCAGTATCGGTGTTCCCACCGCCTCTGTTGCATTTCACAAGGCATTTTCGCCTTTGCATGGGAGCTTATATGAGATGAAAGCTGAACCGCAACTGAATGCCGCATTCATGCCGCAATTGGCTTTGGCTTTTGCCTACCCCGTTAATCTGGCCGCCCGGCACGAAATGAGCCGAAAGGCAGCGACGGGCGCCGCCCGGCAGGCCGGATCCCGGGCCTAGTCCGGATCGGGCTTCTTGGACTTGCGCGGCTTCGGCAGCTTTTTCGACTCCTCCTCGGCTTGCGCCTTGGCCTCTTCCTGCTCCGCGAAATCGGCCTCGATCTTGTCGTCATCGGTTGGCCAAGCCTGGTGCTTCTTGGCCTCGACGACCGCGCGCGGCGTGGAAGGGATTTCGATGTGCTGGTCGTCGAACTTCTCCAGCACGGTGAAGCGGACGTCGTTCTGCACGATGTTGCCGTTCATCACATCGGCCAGGAACACACGAATCTCGAATTCGAGCGCGGCGGGTCCGAAATTGGAAAACAGCACGAAAGGCTCGGGATTCTTCAACACCAGCGGATGGCTGCGCGCGATATCCAGCAGCACGGCGTGGACCTGCTTGACGTCGCTGCCATAGGCGACGCCGACCTTGATGTCGATGCGGCCGAGCTTGTTGCGGTGCGTCCAGTTGCCGACGGCGTTGTTGATCAGGTTGGAATTGGGCAGGATCACCGACTGCCGCTGGAAGGTCTCGATCTCCGTGGCGCGCACGCTGATCTTCTTGACCGTGCCGCTGACGTCGCCGGCCACGATCCAGTCGCCGACCTTGAAAGGGCGCTCGGCCAAAAGGATCAGGCCGGAGACGAAATTAGACACCACATTCTGCAGGCCGAAACCGATACCGAGGGAGAGAGCACCGGCGACCAGCGCCAGGCTGGAGAGGTCGATACCGGCGGCCGAGATGCCGACCAGCGCCGCCAAGGCGACGCCGGCATAGCCGACCGCCAGCCGGATCGAGTTGCGCACCCCGGTGTCGACCTTGCCGCGCGCCATGACCGAGCCGTCGAGCCAGCCCTGGAACCAGCGCGTCAGGAAATAGCCTATGACGAAGACGACGATGCCCGACAGGATGCCGGTGACCGAAATCGTCACCGAACCGATATTGATGCCGGTTGCGAGCTTATATGCCCACGCCTCGATATCGCCGGGCTGGAAGCCCCACATCAAGAGGATCAGCGGCAGGAACACCAGCACGATCATCAGGTTGATGGCGATGCTGACGACAAGGCCGAGCTGGTCGAGTGCGGTGTCCTCGTAGCTGGAATTGGCCGACAGCCAGCGCCCGACCGACGTGTTGGCGAAAGCGCCCTCCTCGCCGATCGCCTGCGCCGACAGGAAGCCGATATAGGCTGTTATCAGCGCGGTGCCGGTGACCACGACCTGCAGCGATACGAACAGAGCAAGGCCGATATAACCGAGCAGCGCCGCGATGATGGTGAAAAGCCCGAGCCCGAGCGAGGTGTAGCGCAACCATGCCGGCCATGGGCGCCAGCTGCCATCACGCGCCTTGAACGGCCTCAGCATCGCCATCAGGATCAGGATGACGCCGACGATGATGGTGGCGACGAAACTGCGCGCGATGGTCAGCGACAGCGGCGACCCCATCTTGTCGTTCACGATCGACAGGAAGGTGTTGAAGCTGATGACCACGGCCATGGCGGTGGTCAAGCGCACCAGCCAGCGCGCCGGCCCGGTTTCGACGGGGATGAGGCGCCAGTTGGGCAAACGCGGCTCGAGTGCCGCGTTGGTCAGCCGGTTGACGCAGAACACCACGCCGATGACGGCGGCCAACGCATTGAGGAAGAGGCCAATGTCGCCGCGCAAGACGTTGTAATAGTTGAAAAAGAAGATAGTCGAGCCGAGAAAGGCGGCGACCGCCAGCGTCGGCAGCAAGGTCGACCAGAAGGCGACCGAAAGACGGCTGAGATAGGATGGGTCCTCATTGCTGGGATCGGCCTCGAACACCCGCCCGAACAGGCGTCGCCCGCCGACCAGCAGCACCAGCGCCAGGCCGAGCGCCACGAAGGTTGCCGCCAGGATGGCCTGGAACTTGAACTTGATGGCGAAGCTCAGCCAGGACGACACAGCCTTGTAGAAATTGCCGAACTCGTCGCGCGCATCGGAAAACACCTGCGGACTCAAGGCGTCCGAGAGTACGTAGCGCTTGGTCAAAAGATTGCGGAACAGCGCGCTGCGCATGTTGCCGATCTTGTCGATCAGCCCGCTGATGCGGATCGACAGGTTCTGTGCGCTGGCGACGACCGCGTTGATCTCGGCCTTCTCCGACGCCAGCGCCTGGCGTTCGCCGGTCACTATGTCGGGCTCCTGCGGCTGGCCTGCCGCCGGCGGCGGGCCCAGCACCTCGATGCGATTGTTGATGTCGGTGAGGCGCGAACGGAATGCCAGCGCACTGGTGAGTGCCGACCGCGACAGATCCTCCAGTTGCAGACGGATATCCACGAGCGAGGCATCGTCCTCACCGTCCTGCTGTAATTTCTTCTCGAGATCATCGGTTTTGGCTGTCAGGCCCTGGATGACCTTCTGCTGATCGGTAACCAATCCGGCGGCGCCCTGGCCGAGCGCTTGCGCCATCGCCTCAAACGAAGGCGGCGCCGAAACGACAAGCGCGAGGATCAGGATGAGGCGAAGCAATCGAAAAAGCATGATCTGTTGGCGACTCACGGAGCGCAAAGGCAATTCAAAAAAAGCCTGTCCTTGATAAAGACGGCCATATCATGGGGCAAGCCGTCGCATCGAGGCGTCGGCCAGTCGAAAGGCCATGGCGCAATATTGGCTTTGCCGATGCGGCCTGCTCTATAGTCTGCCGCATCGCCCGCAACGGACACCTTACACATGGCAGAGTACTCGGCCCTTTCGCTGCTCGCGAACGCGCTCAAGGGAAACAAGGACTGGAAGCCGGCCTGGCGCAAGCCGGATCCGAAGGCCTCCTACGACGTCATCATCATCGGCGGCGGCGGTCACGGCCTGGCGACCGCCTACTATCTGGCCAAGGAACACGGCATCACCAATGTCGCGGTACTGGAGAAAGGCTGGCTGGGATCCGGCAATGTCGGCCGCAACACCACGGCCGTGCGCTCGAACTATCTGCTGCCGGCCAATACCCGCTTCTACGAGCATTCGATGAAGCTTTGGGAGGGCCTGTCGCACGAGCTCAATTACAACGTCATGTTCTCGCAGCGCGGCTGCCTGAACCTGGCGCACACGCCGGCTCAGTTCGACGACTACGCGAGGCGCGGCAACGCCATGCGCCATCTCGGCGTCGACGCGGAATTGATGACGCCAGCCGAGATCAAGCGCCTGATCCCGGCGCTCGATATCTCCAATGATGCACGCTTTCCCGTGGTTGGCGGCCTGATGCAGCGGCGCGCCGGCACCGCCCGGCACGATGCGGTTGCCTGGGGCTATGCGCGCGGCGCCGACCGCCGCGGCGTCGACATCATCGAGAATTGCGAGGTCACCGGCTTTCTGCGCGACGGCGACCGCATCACCGGCGTCACCACCTCGCGCGGCGATATCAGGGCCAAGAAAGTGGCGGTCGCGGTGGCCGGCAGCACCGGCCGCGTCATGCAACTGGCCGGCGTCGAGACGATGCCGATCGAAAGCCATGTGCTGCAGGCCTTCGTCACCGAATCGCTGAAACCTTTCATCGACACCGTCGTGACCTTCGGCATGGGCCATTTCTACATGTCGCAGTCCGACAAGGGCGGCCTTGTCTATGGCGGCGACATCGACGGCTACAACAGCTACGCCCAGCGCGGCAATCTGCCCATCGTCGACGAGGTGATGAGCGAGATGCTGGCGCTTTTCCCAGGCCTTGCCCGCGTGCGCATGCTGCGCTCCTGGGGCGGCGTCTGCGACATGTCGATGGATGGCTCGCCGATCATCGCCATCGGCCCCCTGCCCGGCATGTATCTCAATTGCGGCTGGTGCTATGGCGGCTTCAAGGCGACTCCTGCTTCCGGCTGGTGCTTTGCCTGGACCATCGCCAAGGACCAGCCGCACGATTTCAACGCCCCTTTCACGCTCGACCGCTTTCATCGCGGCCTGGTGATCGACGACAAGGGTCAGGGCGCGAACCCGCGGCTTCATTAGGAACATTCCGTGCTGATCACTTGCCCCTACTGCGGCCCGCGCGACGTCATCGAGTTCACCTATCAGGGCGACGGAAACCGCGAGCGTCCCGACCCCGCCTCGCAGAATTTCGAGGCCTGGAACGCCTATGTCTACGACCGGCTGAATCCGGCCGGCGACCACAACGAGATCTGGCAGCATTCCGGCGGCTGCCGGGCGCATCTGAGGGTTGTGCGCAACACGCTGACGCATGAGATTTCCAGTGTCGCCTTCGTGCGCGGCGATCACAGCTCGGCCGCGCGCCGCAAGGCGGAGGACAAGCCATGAGCCCGCGCCGCACCGACACCGGCGGCCGCATAGACCGGCTGAAGACGATCCGCTTCACTTTCGACGGCGTTGCCTATACCGGGCATGGCGGCGACACGCTGGCGTCCGCGCTGCTGGCCAATGGCGTCACGCTGTTCGGACGTTCCTTCAAATACCATCGGCCGCGCGGCCTGCTGAGCGCGGGCGTCGAGGAGCCCAACGCGCTGGTAACGGTGCTGAAGGGCGAAGTGCGCGAACCCAACATCCCGGCGACCATGGTCGAGATCCATGACGGGCTGAGTGCCGTCAGCCAGAACCGTTTCCCCTCGCTCACCTGGGACATCCATGCCGTCAACCAGCTCGGCGGCAAGATCCTGTCGGCCGGCTTCTACTACAAGACCTTCATGGGTCCGGTTATCGGCCCGCTGAAAGGCACGCGGTTCTGGATGTTCTGCGAGCATTTCATCCGCCGCGCCGCCGGCCTTGGCAGCGCCGGATCGGCAAAGGACCCGGCCCGCTATGAACGCATGAACGGTTTTTGCGACGTGCTTGTGGTCGGCTCCGGCCCGGGCGGGCTGATGGCCGCCAAGGCTGCCGCCGATCAAGGCGCACGCGTTGTCCTGGCCGATCTCGAGCCGCGTTTCGGCGGTTCGGGCAACTGGTCGGGCGAAACCATCGATGGCGCACCGGCGGCTGAATGGGTGCGGCGCACCGTCGCCCAGCTCGAGGCCCGCGACAATGTCCGGCTTCTGCCGCGCACCACGGTCTGGGGTTACTACGACAACAACACGCTTGCCGCGCTCGAGCGGGTCAGCGACCACAAGGCGCAGCCCGCCAAGGGTGAGCCGCGCCATCGCTACTGGGCGATCCGCGCCCGTTCCGTGGTGCTGGCCACCGGCGCCTTCGAAAGGCCACTGGTGTTTCCCGGCAATGACCGGCCCGGCGTGATGCTGGCGCACGCGGCGGAGCGCTACGCCAGCGAATTCGGCGTGCTGCCGGGGCAGCGGGTCGTGGTGTTCACCAACAATGACAGCGCCTACCGGTCGGCGCTGGCGCTGAAGCAGGCTGGTGCTACGATCGTTGCCATCGTCGACGTGCGCCCGCAACCGTCCGCCGAGATGAGCTCCCTGGCCGGCGAAGCCGAGGCGGAATTGCTATCCGGTCATGCGGTGGTCGCCACGGAAGGTGGCAAGGCCATGTCCGGCCTCAAGGTCCAGCGGTTCGACATGGTCGCCGGTGCGCTGAGCGGCGATGCGCGCAGCGTCCATGCCGATTGCCTGCTGATGTCGGGCGGCTGGTCGCCGACCATCCATCTGGCCAGCCAGGCCGGCGCCAAAGCGGAATGGAACGCCGCCCGGCAGGCCTTCCTGCCGCCCAAGCCGACACAAAACTGGATTGGCGCCGGCGCCTTCACCGGCAGCTTTTCGACGGTCGAGGCGATCGCCGAAGGCCGCGCCGCAGGCCTTGCCGCGGCCGGAGGAACAGGCACGCCGGCGGCGCTGCCCACTGTCGAGGCAACTCCTGGAGACCAGGATCCCGCGCCTGTGTTCGAGATCAAGGGCAGCGGCAAGAGCTTTGTCGACTTCCAGCACGACGTCACGGCGGAGGATGTCCGCCTGGCGCATCGCGAAGGCTTCGTCTCAGTCGAGCACCTGAAGCGCTACACCACGCTCGGCATGGCCACCGACCAGGGCAAGAGCTCCAATGTTCCCGGCCTTGCCATCATGGCGGAAGCGCTCGGCAAGCCGATCCCGGAAGTCGGCACGACCCGCTTCCGGCCACCCTTCGCGCCGGTGTCGATCGGCTCGCTGGCAGCCGAACGTTTCGGTGATCTCAAGCCCGAGCGGCTGACGCCGATGCATGACTGGCATCTCGCCAATGGCGCGACCATGTACTCCGCCGGCCTCTGGTACCGGCCGATGATCTACGGGCTTTCAGGCGAGACTGTCGAACAGGCCTATGTGCGAGAAGCCAAGGCGACGCGCGAAAGTGCGGGCATGGTCGATGTCTCGACACTGGGCAAGATCGCCGTGCAGGGCCCCGACGCGGCCGCGTTCCTCGACCGCGTCTATACCAACCTGTTCTCGACGCTCGCCGTCGGCAAGGCACGCTACGGGCTGATGCTGCGCGAGGACGGTTTTGCCTTCGACGACGGCACCACCTGGCGGCTCGGCGAACAGGATTTCCTGATGACCACCACCACGGCCAATGCCGGCAAGGTGATGCAGCATCTGGAATATTTCCTCGACGTGATCTGGCCGGAACTCAAGGTCCATGTCACCTCGGTGACCGACGAATGGGCGGGAGCCGCGATCGGCGGTCCGAAAGCGAGGCAGATTCTGGCCGCCTGCGTCACCGGCACGGATGTCGACAATGCGACCCTGCCCTTCATGGGCATCGTGCACGGTGAGATATCAGGTGTGCCGGTGATGATTTGCCGGCTATCCTTCTCCGGCGAAATGGCCTTCGAAGTCTATTCCGGCGCCGGCCACGGCACCCATGTCTGGGAAGCCTTGGTCGAGGCCGGCAAGCCGTTCGGGCTGGTGACCTACGGGCTCGAGGCGCTGGGCACGATGCGCATCGAGAAGGGTCATGTCACCGGCGCCGAGATCGATGGCCGCACCACGGCGCGCGACCTGCATCTCGACTGGATGCTGTCGAAGAAGAAGCCGTTCATCGGCTCCGCGATGATGGACCGGGAAGGCCTCGTCGCGTCCGAGCGGCTGGAACTGGTCGGCCTGATCGCGCTCGACAACCGGCCGCTCAATGGCGGCGCGCATATTGTCGAGGAAGTCGACGAAGCCAATCCGCACGGCTCGATCGGGCACATCACCGCCTGCTGTTATTCGCCGGCGCTCGGCAAGCATATCGCGCTGGCGCTGGTCAAGGGCGGCAAGGCCAGGCACGGCACGCGTGCCCATGTCTCCGACCCCTTGCGCAACCGCTTCGGGCCCGTGGAGATCGTCTCCAACCACTTCTACGATCCGGAAGGGACCCGCATGCATGGCTGAGCGTCAATCGCCCCTCGAGCCTGAATTCCAAGTCGGCTCGCACGGCAATTTCGAACATGGCGTCGAGATCCTGCTCACCGAAACCAGGCCGGGCTCGATCGTGCAACTCGCGGCATGGCCTGGCGAAGAGAAGAAACTGATGGCAGCGATCCGCGCCGTCAGCGGGCTCGCTCTGCCGGACGGCGCCGGCGGCGGCTTGAGCGACGGCGCGAAGTCGGTGTTCGGTTTCGCACCGGGAAAATTCACCGTGGCCGATGAGGCCGAAGGATTGGCCGCGGCCTTCGCCAAGACGGTGACGCCGGCCATCGGCACGGTGACGGATCTGTCGCATGGCCGCACCGCCATCCGCATTGCCGGGCCGAAAGCCGAATGGGTGCTGTCGAAATTCTTCGCCATCGATTTCGCCCTGCCCGCCTTTCCGGTCGGCGCCGGCCGCTCGACAACGCATCACGATGTCTTCGCCCAGATCCAGCGCACCGGCACCGACCAGTTCGACATCTATGTCTTCCGCTCTTTCGCCCGCTCGTTCTGGAAGGCGCTCTGCCATGCCAGCGAGGAAGTCGGCTACGAGGTGCAGTAGGCAGTGCGGCCGGATGTGCCCATTGCCGCTGCTTCTGGCCTCAATACCGGCCGGTTCTGCCGCTAGAGAATCCTGCCGCGGGCGCCCATGATGCAAAACATGGCCGCCCACGGTCCAAGGGATATGAAAATCCCGTCTCAAAGTCGGCATATTTGGTTCGAACATCCCCATGACCGCTGAACTATCCGCCGGCGCCACCGATCGCGCCGATGTGCCGGCCAGAGCCTTGCTCCTGCTGCCGCTGACGGTCGCCTGCGGCGTGTTCATGACCAGCCTCGACCAGAATGTCGTGGTGACGGCGCTGCCGGGCATCAGCCAAAGCCTTGGCCGTCCGCCGAGCCAGCTCGGCCTGCTGATCACCGTCTACGTCGCCAGCCTGATCATCTCCATGCCGCTCGGCGGCTGGGCGGCCGATCGTTTCGGCCTGCGCAACGTCTATTGCTTCGCCTTGCTGGTGTTTGCCGCTTCATCGGCTCTGTGCGGGCTCTCGAACGACATCTGGATGCTGGTCGGCGCCCGCGCGCTGCAGGGTTTCGGTGGCGCACTGATGGGCACGCTCGGCCAGGTCGTCATCCTGTCGACCTTCCCGCGCAGCCGGACCTTGAAGATCAACATGTATATCTCGCTGGCCGGCCAGTCCGGGCCGCTGGTCGGTCCGCTCGTCGGCGGCGCGCTGACCACCTACATCTCCTGGCGCTGGATTTTCTTCATCAACGTGCCGTTCGCGCTCGCCGCCGCAATCCTTGCCGCCTCACTGTTCCCGACAATGACCAAGCCCGTGCGCACGCGGTTCGATTTTCCAGGCTTTGTGCTGGTCGGCAGCGGCATGGTGCTGCTGGTCTTCGGCATGGACTCCCTTGCGGCGAAAGACGCCGCCACCGGCATGATCGCGGCCGAGCTTGCGCTGGCGCTCATCATCCTGACGGCCGCCTCCTTCTACTGCCTGCGCGTGCGCAATCCCCTGCTCGATCTCAAGCTCCTGCGCATCCGCACCTTCCGCATCTCCTTCCTTACCGGAGGCGGCCTCGACACGATCGGTCTCAGCTCCGTCGTCTTCCTGCTGCCGCTGATGTTTCAGCTCGGCTTCGGCATGAGCGCGGTGCAGGCAGGATCGCTGACCTTCGTGGCGGCGGTCGGCTCGGTGGGTATGCGTTTCTTCATGCCACGCCTTCTCAACCGTTTCGGTTTTCGCCGCGTGCTGGTCTTCAACACGCCCGTGGTTGCCGCCATGGTCGCGGGCTTCGCCTTGATCCAAGCAACGACCCCGGTCTGGATCACGCTCACCTACATCTTCGTCTTTGGCGTCTTCCGCTCGGTGCAATGGGCTTCGACCGGCAATCTAGCCTATTCCGACATCGCGCCCGAGCAGCTCGCCCGCTTCAGCGCGCTCTATTACATCCTGTGGCAGCTGGCGGTCGCCATCAGCGTCGGCCTCGCGGCCGCGATGCTGTCGTTTCTCGCCGGCGGCGGGCCGGCCGTCGCCAGCGATTTCCGGATCCTGTTCGTGATCGAGGGCATCATCACGCTCTGCGCGCTGCTTGCCTATCTCAAGCTGACGCCGCAGGATGGCGCCCATGTCAGCGGCCACGGCGCGCACATGAATACGGAATAGCGGCCCTGCCCCGGTTGGCGGCCGAGACCTATTCGCTGAACGTCACCCATTCCTCGAGCGGCTCACGATCGGTGCGGAAGGCGTTCTCGGGCTTGGAAGTGTCTTCATAGCCGAGCGCCATGCCGCAGACGACGATCTCCTCGTCGGGAATGCCGAGCACCGGCCGGATCTGCCGGTGATAGGGCGCGAAGGCCGCTTGCGGACAGGTATGCAGACCCCTGCCCCGCGCCGCGACCATGATGTTTTGCAGGAACATGCCGTAATCGATCCACGAACCCTGGTTGAGCCGGCGGTCGATGGTGAAGATCATGCCGATCGGCGCATCGAAGAAGACGAAGTTGCGGTCGTGCTGGGCGCGCATCTTGTCGACCTCCCGGCGGCCTATGCCGAGTGCGCCATAAAGGCCGAACCCGTTGGCACGGCGGCGGGTGAGATAAGGCTCGAAGAACTGGGTGGGATAATAGCGATATTCGTCCCAGTCGGCTTTTTCCGCGCGGATGCCGGAATTCATGATGGCATCCGTGATCCGCCGCTTGGTCCCGCCCTTGGTAACGTAGACTCGCCACGGCTGCATATTGGTGCCGGAGGGAGCGCGCGCCGCAACAGTCAGTATGTCACGGATCGTCTCGTCATCGATCATGTCGGGCAGAAATGCACGCACCGAACGGCGCGACATGATCGCGTCGTCGACGATCTCGGCATCAACCGTGATTCGAGCCTTCTTTTCCAGCATGGGCCGTCCCTTAGCCGTTGTGTCGATCGGACGTCCCCACTCGCCGCTCGCGGCGGAGCCTTTGCATGAACCGTCAAAATCCTGCAAGCAAATCTTGAGCATTGGTGAAAATCTACTTGATTTTTTCATGAGCTTGATTTCTCATGAAATTCGGCTGAAAATTTTCATGAAGTGAGCGATTTGGTCTCCCCTAGCGCACGAACATTACAGGGACCTGACGAGCGCGTCCTGGCCGGCGATATCAGGGCCTTGCGCCGGGTGCGCGGACTGACGCTGGCCGAGATCGCGCTGAAGCTCGGCCGTTCGGTCGGCTGGGTCAGCCAGGTCGAACGCGGCCTGTCGACGCCATCGCTCAGTGATCTCCGGGCCTTTGCCGACCTGTTCGGCGTGCCGATCAGCCTGTTCTTCAGCCATGACGTGCCCGTGGAGAGCGAGCGCGGCGTGGTGGTGCGCGCCGGCAAGCGCCGCACGCTTGGCACCAGCGAATCCGGTCTTGTGGAGGAGCTTCTGTCACCGGACCTCGGTGGTAGCTTCGAGATGGTGCGGTCGGTCTTCGCGCCGGGAGCGGAGTTGAAGAACGAGGCCCGCCGGCCGACCGAGGAGGCCGGATACATCGCGTCCGGCCAGTTCGACATCGAAATAGCCGGGGTCTGGCACCGGCTTGGCGAAGGCGACTCCTTCCGCTTCGAAGGCAAGCCTTACCGCTGGCGCAATCCGGGTAGCGAACCGGCTGTTGTCATCTGGGTGGTTTCGCCACCGGTCTATTGATTGATGAATGCATGTCGTCCGGAACCGTGCAGCGGTTTTGCGATAGCGACACGCATAAAAACAAAAAGAAAAGCGCGGCGCGCTTGAAGATTGGGAGAAGAACATGGCGGGTTTGCCAAGCACGGCGAGCGTGGTGATCATCGGAGGTGGCGTTGTCGGCACCTCCTCGCTCTATCATCTGGCCAAGGCCGGCTGGACCGACTGCGTGCTCCTGGAAAAGAACGAGCTGACCTCCGGCTCGACCTGGCATGCCGCCGGCAATGTGCCGACCTTCTCCTCCTCCTGGTCGCTGATGAACATGCAGCGCTATTCGACCGAGCTCTATCGTGGCCTCGCCGACGCGGTCGACTATCCCATGAACTACCATGTCACCGGTTCGCTCAGGCTCGCCCACACAAAGGAGCGCATGCAGGAGTTCCAGCGCGCCAAGGGCATGGGCCGCTATCAGGGCATGGACATCGACGTGGTCGGGCTCGACGAGATCAAGCGCCGCTATCCATTCCTCGAAACGCATGAATTGAAGGGCGCGCTCTACGATCCGAGCGACGGCGACATCGACCCGGCGCAGTTGACGCAGGCGCTGGCCAAGGGCGCGCGTGACATGGGCGCGAAAATCATCCGCTTCTGCCCTGTCACCGGCGTGCGCCGTGAGAAGGACGAATGGGTGGTCGAGACGCCGCAGGGCGAGATCCGCTGCGAGATCGTCGTCAATGCTGCCGGCTACCGTGCCGCCGAAGTCGGCAGGATGTTCGGCCGCGAAGTGCCGATGATGGTGATGAGCCACCAGTACATATTGTTCGAGGAAATCCCCGAACTTGCCGCCTGGTCGAAGGAACAGGGCAAGAAGTTGCCGCTGCTGCGCGACGTCGACACTTCATATTATTTGCGCCAGGAAAAGGCCGGCATGAATCTCGGCCCCTATGAGCGTAATTGCCGCGCGCATTGGGCCACCCACAACGATCCCATGCCGGACGACTTTTCGTTCCAGCTCTTCCCCGACGATCTCGATCGGCTGGAGCATTATCTGGCCGACGCGGTCGCCCGCGTGCCGATCCTGGGCACCGCCGGCCTGTCCAAGGTCATCAACGGACCGATCCCCTATGCGCCCGACGGCAATCCGCTGATCGGGCCGATGCCGGGCGTTCCCAACGCCTTCGAGGCTTGCGTCTTCACCTTCGGCATCGCCCAGGGCGGCGGCGCCGGCAAGGTGTTGGCCGAATGGGTGACGCAAGGCCAGACCGAATGGGACATGTGGTCGTGCGATCCGCGCCGCTTCACCTCCTTTGCTTCCGCGCCGGACTATTGCGTGGCCAAGGGCATGGAAATCTACGGCAACGAATACGCCATCCAGTTCCCGCGTCACGCCTGGCCGGAAGGCCGCGACAGGAAACTGTCGCCGATCCACGATCGCATCAAGGCGCTGGGCGCCCGCTTCGATGCCTATAATGGCTGGGAACGCGCCACCTGGTACGCGCAGGACGGCGACGACATCTCCGAGGAAGCCACGCTGACCTTCCGCCGCGAGGGGCCCTGGCAGCAACGAGTCCGCGAAGAGTGTCTCGCGGTCCGCGACGCCGCCGGCATCCTCGACCTGCCCGGCTTCTCGCGCTTCAATCTCGAAGGCCCTGGCGCCGCCGAATGGCTGAGCCGGCAGGTAACCGGCCTGGTGCCGAAGCCCGGTCGCATCGGCCTGGTCTATTTCTCCGACGACAAGGGCCGCATCGTCACCGAAATGTCGGTGGTGCGCCATGGCGAGGAGTCCATGACGCTGATCACCGCGGCGGTGGCGCAGTGGCACGACTTCGAATGGCTGAAGTCGCACATGCCCGGGGATGCCGCGTTCAAGCTGATCGACCGGACAGAGGAATTCTCCACGCAGATCCTGGCCGGCCCCAATTCGCGAAAAATCCTTGCCGATGTCTGTGAGGCCGACCTGACCTTGCCATGGCTGACGCATCAGGAGACCAGGATCGCCGGCCGCTGGGCCAAGCTGGTTCGCGTCTCCTTCGCGGGCGAGCTCGGCTGGGAGATCCACACCAGGGTCGACGACACCGCCGCCATCTTCGATGCGATCTGTGCCGCCGGGCAGCACCACGGACTGAAGCCGTTCGGCATGTACGCGCTGGATTCGCTGCGCCTGGAAAAGGGCTACCGCACCTGGAAAGGCGACCTGTCGACCGACTATTCGATCCTGCAGGGCGGGCTCGAGCGCTTCGTCAAATGGGAAAAGCCCGACTTCCGCGGCAAGGCGGCACTCCAGAACGAGAACCAGCAAGGCGTGAAGAAGCGCTTCGTCACGCTGGTGGTCGAAAATCCCGGCGATTGCGACGCGCCCTACATGTCGACGCTCTGGCACGACGGCCAGATCGTCGGTGAGACGACATCGGGTGGCTGGGGTCATCGTGTCGACAAATCGATCGCGCTCGGCATGCTGCGCGCCGACCTGAGCGAACCCGGCACCTCTGTCGAGGTCGAGATCTTCGGCGACCGTTTCAAGGCGGTCGTGCAGCAGGACGAGCCGTTGTGGGATCCCAAGAACGAAAGGCTGCGCGCATGAAGCCGGTTATCCTCACCGATGGCGGCATGGGCCAGGAGCTGGTGCGGCGCAGCAAGTCCGAGCCGACGCCGCTGTGGTCGGCCAGGGTGCTGATCGACGAACCGGACCTCGTGCGCGGCCTGCATGCCGAATTCATCCGCGCCGGCGCCCGGGTCATCACCATCAACACCTATTCGGCGACGCCCGAACGCCTGGCGCGCGAGGGCGCGGAAGACCTGTTCAAGCCGTTGCAGAAGCGCGGCATCGACCTCGCCAGGCAAGCCCGCGACGAGGCCGGCGACGCTGCGATCGCCGGCTGCCTGTCACCGCTTTTCGGCAGCTACGCGCCGGCGCTGACGATCTCTTACCGGGACACACTCGACATCTACCGCCGCATCGTCGCCGAGCAGGCTGATGGCGTCGACCTGTTCCTGTGCGAGACCATGGCCTCTGCCGAAGAGGCACGCGCGGCGGTCACCGCCGCATCGGAAAGCGGCAAGCCCGTCTGGGTGTCATGGACGCTGGCCGATCACGGCACGCCACGCTTGCGCAG
Organism: Mesorhizobium sp. M8A.F.Ca.ET.208.01.1.1; assembly: GCF_004791315.1. NCBI lineage: Bacteria > Pseudomonadati > Pseudomonadota > Alphaproteobacteria > Hyphomicrobiales > Phyllobacteriaceae > Mesorhizobium > Mesorhizobium sp. M8A.F.Ca.ET.208.01.1.1. Next base: position 387,895 of record NZ_SRUT01000001.1, on the reverse strand, counting down.
CGGCGAGACGATTGCGTCGGCAGCGGATGCGCTCGGAGGTCTGCCGGTGGCGGCGCGGCTGCTCAACTGCTGTCGCCCGGAAGCCATCGCGGCGGCCTTGCCGGAACTGGTCGAGCTCGGCGGCCCGGTCGGCGCCTATGCCAATGGCTTCACCTCCACCGAAGCACTCAAGCATGGCGGCACCGTGGACGTGCTGCATGCCCGCCACGACCTCGGTCCGGATGCTTACGCCGATCAGGCTGTCGGCTGGGTGGAAGCTGGAGCGGACATCGTCGGCGGTTGCTGCGAGGTCGGTCCCGCCCATATCGCCGCCTTGCGCGACCGGCTGCAACAGAACGGTTACGCGATCACGGGAGTCTTACATGCCTAAACCATCATCGCGCATTACCGGCATCGTGCCATCGGGCAAGGATGGCTGGGAGGTCCATTTCGCCGCCTGGAACCGCAAGGAGGCCGGCGAGGACATCATCATGCTGTCGGTCGGCGACCACGATTTCGACACGCCGTCGCAGACGATCGAAGCTTGTGTGGCAGCGGTCCGTGGCAGCAACCATCACTACACGCCGCTGCCCGGCCTGCCGCGCCTGCGCAAGGCCATGGCGGCGGCCTCCAGCGCCTGCACCGGCGTCGAGACGAGGCCGGAAGAGGTCATCGCCACGCCGGGCGGCCAGGCAGCACTTTACGCTGCCGTGCAAGCCGTGCTCGATCAGGGCGACCACGCCATCGTGGTGGCGCCCTACTATGCCACCTACCCCAACACGTTCAGTGCCGCCGGCGCCAGTTTCACCGTGGTCGAGACGCCGGCCGAGGATGGGTTCCAACCCCGCACGGACATGATCCGTGCGGCACTCAAGCCCAACACGCGCGCCATCCTGATCAACACGCCGAACAATCCGACCGGAGCGGTCTACTCGCGCGAGCGGCTGGAACAACTGGCAGAACTCTGCCGCGAGCACGACCTCTGGCTGCTTTCCGACGAGGTTTACTGGACTCTGGGCGGCGGCGAGCATGTCTCGCCGCGCTCGCTGCCCGGCATGGCCGAGCGCACGCTGGTCATCAATTCGATGTCCAAGAGCCACGGCATGACCGGCTGGCGCATGGGCTGGCTGACGGGTCCGGAGGAGATGATCACGCTGCTGACCAACCTCAACCTGGTGACAACCTACGGCCTGCCGGCCTTCATCTCGATCGCTTGCGCCGAGGCGCTGGAGCAGCACTATGGCGTCAAGGACATCGCCGAACGCTACGCCGCACGCCGCACCGTCCTGCTCGACGCGGTGCGCGGCATGAACGATGTCACCGTGCGCGGTTCCGAAGGCGGCATGTATGTCATGCTCGACATATCGGATGTCGAACCCGACGACGAGAAGTTCGCCTTCGCCTTTCTCGACAAGGAGAAGGTCGGCGTCATGCCCGGTTCCAGCTTCGGCGAAGCCGCGGCCGGCCATATCAGGATAAGCCTGTGCCAGCCCGAACCGGTACTGCGGGAAGCAGCCGCCCGGCTGCGCCGTTTTGTTTCCAGCTACCGTCGTGAGGCCGCATGACCGTCAAGACCATTCCCACCAAGGCGCGGGCCGTCATCATCGGCGGCGGCGTCTCCGGCTGCTCGGTCGCCTACCACCTGGCCAAGCTCGGCTGGACCGACATCGTGCTTTTGGAGCGCAAGCAGCTGACCTCGGGCACGACATGGCATGCCGCCGGCCTGATCGGACAGTTGCGCGGTTCGCAGAACATGACCCGGCTGGCGAAATATTCGGCCGACCTCTACGTGAAGCTGGAGGCCGAGACCGAGGTCGGCACCGGCATGCGCCAGGTCGGCTCGATCACCGTCGCGCTGACCGAGGAGCGCAAGCACGAGATCTACCGGCAGGCATCGCTCGCCCGCGCCTTCGATGTCGATGTGCGCGAGATTTCTCCCAATGAAGTCAAGCAGATGTATCCGCATCTCAACGTCTCCGACGTGGTCGGCGCCGTGCATCTGCCGCTCGACGGTCAATGCGACCCGGCCAACATCGCCATGGCGCTGGCCAAGGGCGCGCGCCAGCGCGGCGCCACCATTGTCGAGAATGTGAAGGTGACGAAGGTCCATACAAAAAATGGCCGCGTCACCGGCGTGTCCTGGGCGCAGGGCGAAGAGCAAGGCACCATCGAGGCCGACATCGTCGTCAACTGCGCCGGCATGTGGGCGCGCGAACTCGGTGCCCGGAACGGCGTCACCATCCCGCTGCATGCCTGCGAGCATTTCTATCTCGTCACCGAACCGATCCCCGGCCTCGGCAGGCTGCCGGTGCTGCGCGTGCCCGACGAATGCGCCTACTACAAGGAAGACGCCGGCAAGATGATGCTCGGCGCCTTCGAGCCAGTGGCCAAGCCATGGGGCATGGACGGCATACGCGAAGACTTCTGCTTCGACCAGTTGCCGGAGGACATGGACCATTTCGAGCCGATCCTCGAAATGGGCGTCAACCGCATGCCGATGCTGGCCACCGCCGGCATCCACACTTTCTTCAACGGCCCCGAAAGTTTCACCCCCGACGACCGCTACTATCTAGGCGAGGCGCCGGAGCTGCGCGGCTACTGGATGGCGACCGGCTACAACTCGATCGGCATCGTCTCGTCCGGCGGCGCCGGCATGGCGCTGGCGCAGTGGATCAACGATGGCGAAGCGCCGTTCGACCTGTGGGAAGTCGACATCCGCCGCACCCAGCCGTTCCAGAAGAACCGCCGCTATCTCAAGGAGCGCGTCTCCGAAACGCTCGGCCTGCTCTATGCCGACCATTTTCCCTACCGGCAGATGGCGACATCGCGTGGCGTGCGCCGCTCGCCCTTGCATGAACATCTGAAGGCGCGTGGCGCCGTGTTCGGCGAGGTTGCCGGCTGGGAGCGCGCCAACTGGTTCGCGCGCGAAGGCCAGGAGCGCGAATATCGCTATTCCTGGAAGCGGCAGAACTGGTTCGACAATCAGCGTGAGGAGCATCTGGCGGTCCGCAACAAGGTCGGTCTGTTCGACATGACCTCGTTCGGCAAGATCCGAGTCGAGGGTCGCGACGCTCAGCGTTTCCTGCAAAGGCTCTGCGCCAACGACATGGATGTGGCGCCGGGCAAGATCGTCTACACGCAAATGCTCAACCAGCGCGGCGGCATCGAGAGCGACCTCACCGTCTCTCGCCTCTCAGATACGGCCTATTTCCTCGTCGTGCCAGGGGCCACGCTGCAACGCGACCTCGCCTGGCTGCGCCGGCATGTCGGTGAGGCGTTCGTCGTCATCACCGATGTCACCGCGGCCGAAAGCGTGCTCTGCCTGATGGGTCCGGATGCGCGAAAACTGATCCAGAAGGTCAGCCCCAACGACTTCTCCAACGAGAACAATCCGTTCGGCACCTTCCAGGAGATCGAGATTGGCATGGGGCTCGCCCGGGCGCACCGCGTCACCTATGTCGGCGAACTCGGCTGGGAACTCTACGTCTCGACCGAACAGGCCGCGCATGTCTTCGAGGCGATCGACGAGGCCGGCGCGGATGTCGGGCTAAAGCTGTGCGGCCTGCACACGCTGGATTCCTGCCGCATCGAAAAGGCTTTCCGCCATTTCGGTCACGATATCACCGATGAGGACAATGTGCTGGAAGCAGGCCTTGGCTTCGCGGTGAAGACAGCCAAGGGCGATTTCATCGGCCGCGACGCCGTGCTGAAGAAGAAGGAGGCCGGGTTGAACCGCCGGCTGGTCCAGTTCCGGCTGAAGGACCCGCAGCCGCTGCTCTTCCATAACGAGGCGATCCTGCGCGACGGCAAGATCGTCGGTCCGGTCACCTCCGGCAATTACGGCCATCATCTCGGCGGCGCCATCGGCCTTGGCTATGTGCCATGCCAGGGCGAAAGCGAGGCGGATGTGCTCGCTTCATCTTATGAGATCGAGATCGCCGGCGAACGGTTTGCCGCCGAATCATCGCTGAAGCCGATGTATGATCCGAGGTCGGAACGGGTGAGGATGTAGCGCGGCGCCTCTTCCTTCTCCCCTTGTGGGAGAAGGTGGATCGGCGCGCAGCGCCGAGACGGATGAGGGGTGTTCCAGCGGAGTGAGGCGTTGGCGTTCCCTGGAGCACCCCTCATCCGACCTCGCTTCGCGAGGCCACCTTCTCCCACAAGGGGAGAAGGCAAGTGCTGCTCTCAAAAACGCTCCAGCTTCGCCCGCACCTTGACCAGAAACGCCGCTCTCGTCGCCGGCGTCGAGGCATCCATCAAATAATGCGCCAGGAAAAACGTCTTGCAGCGTCTGGCGCACAGCGCCCGCATGCCGCGCAGCAAGGTCTTGCGTCCGGGCTGGCCGACGACGACGCTCCACCAGGTTGGCGCACCACAGGTGGTGATGACGCCGACCTTGGTGACATGCGTCATCAGCGACTTGATCCTGCCCTTGCCCGCCGGCAGCTTGAAGGCGATGTCGGTCGCCCACACCCGGTCGAGCCAGCCTTTCAGCATCGCCGGCAGCCCATACCACCAGGTCGGATAGACGAATAGGATCGCCTCGGCCCAATTGAGCAGTTCGAAATGCGGCTTCAGCGCCGGATCCTGCGGCGCATGGTCGTTGTAACTGCGCCGCTCCTCGCAGCTCATCACCGGATCGAATTTCTCGGCATAGAGGTCGAGCAGCCGCACGTCCCAGCCTCGACGCGTCAGCACGTCCACGGCGGTGTCGCGGATCGCGGCGCAAAAGCTCTCCGGCACCGGATGGCAATAGACGACAAGCGCACGCATCAGAAGGCATCCATGCTGGCCGCGACCTTCGTCATGAAGGACTTGCGCGTTTCGTCGGTCGACAGGTTCATCGCATAATGGGCGAGATAGGAGACGGGAGCGCCGGGCTTGATCGTGGCGCGCAGCATGCGCTTCACGACCTTGCGCGGCGGATCGCCCATCACCATCGCCCGGAACCGGCTGCCGCCATAGGTGGTGACAGCCGCCAGCTTGCGGATGTTGTGCAGCGTCGGCTGCACTTTGCCATCGACCAACTTGAACGACACGCCGGGCAGGAAGACGCGGTCGAAAAATCCTTTCAGGATCGCCGGATAGCCGTAGTTCCAGACCGGAAATGACAGCACCAGGGCCTCGGCCGCCTGCAGCCTCTGAATGTAGCCGGCAACCGCATCCCCTGGTCCACGCGGGTCGTGATAGCCAAGCCGTTCCGCCCGCGTCAGGCGCGGGTCGAAATTCTCTGCGTAGAGGTCGCAGTTGTCGACTGTATGACCCGCCGCCGTCAGCCGCTCGACGATCATCCGGTGCAGGCCGGCATTGAAGCTGGTCTCGACCGGATGGGCGTAGAGCACGAGGATGTTCATCAGCCTGCCTTTTGCAGCCCCTTGAACAGAAAAGTCCGGCCCGAACGGTAGTCGTAGTCCGGGTTTTCCCAGGCGATCATCTTGCCGGGATTGAGCAGGCCTTGCGGATCGGTCTCGCGCTTGAAGGCCAACTGCACGGCGTCGGTCTGCTTCATGCCGCCCTCTTCCAGTGTGTAGCGGTGCGGGTTGAAGATCGGGCAGCCATTGTCCTCATGCAGGCGGATGATTTCGTCGAGCCTCGCCTCGGTGGTGAACTTGACCAGCGGCAGCCCGAAGCAGGTGATGTTGCCGTCCAGCCGGACGAATTCGAGATGCGAGAACACCTCGCCAGGGAACATTGCATCCATCTTCTCGACCAGCGCCAACTGGTCGGGAAAGGGATAGAGCGATTGCAGATAGGTAATCGACGGATCGACCCGCAGTGCCCTGAGCGTGGTGTGGTTCCAGGCCAGCTCGTAGGCCGGCGGCAGGCCCTTTTTCACCTCCGGCGCGGCAAGGGCAGCGTTGAAGATCACGTCGCCCCCGGCGCGGCGCGTAAAGGCCAGGAAGGCGTCCAGCCCATGCCGAGCCACCATGACGACGCAGATGCTTTGCCCTTCCCTGAAAAATTTCTGGTGCCGCTTGAAGTAGAGTTGCGGCACGGGTGCCGCGATCGGCGTGATCAGCTTGGTCAGGATGCCGTCCTGGCAGGCGAGCGCGTTTCCATAACGGGCTGCTTCCATGAAGGCGTCGAAACCGACGATGACATCGATCCAGTCATAGGCTGCCGTCAGCGGCATCTCGACCTCGGATATGATGCCATTGGTGCCATAGGCGTGGGTCACCTTGTGCAGGTTCTCGCCTGTCAGTTCGAGCACCTTCGGCTCGGCCTCCATCGTCACCACGCGCAGCCGCAGCACGTTGCCGAAGTCGCGCAATCCGCCGAAATTGATCGAGCCGACACCGCCAGAACCACCGGCGATGAAGCCGCCGATGGAGGCGGTGTTGTAGGTCGAGGGCGACAGCCTCAGTTCCTGGCCGGAATGCGCCCGCGTCGCCTTGTCGATGTCGGCCAGCACCGCGCCGGGTCCGGTCACCACGCGGCCTGGGCCGATCAACTTGATCTCGTTCACCTCGGCGAGGTTGAGTACCACCCCGCCCGACAGCGGCATTGCCTGGCCGTAATTGCCGGTGCCGCTGCCGCGCGGCGTCACCGGCACGCCACGGCGGTGACAGGCGGCAAGCACGCGGATCAGTTCGGCCTCGGTCTTCGGCGTCACGATGAGGTCGCCGGTGACGTGGTCGAGCTGCCGTTTCAGCACCGGGCTGTACCAGTAAAAGTCGCGGCTCTTCTGCTGGACGATCGCCGGATTGTCGTCGAGTTTTATTCCGTCGAGATCGCGTTTGAGCGCCGAAACATCCATCATTCCACCATCAGCTCGTCGAGTTCGGCATAGTCGGGCAATCGCCGGTCGATCGCGCGTCCGGCGCGCACGACGATGCGATCCGATTCGGGCCGCGACAGCAATTCCGTCCAGCTTCGACCTTTGAACAGGATGAAGTCGGCGTCGCCGCCGGCGGCAAGCATGCCGAAGCCATCGAGCCGCATCACCTTGGCCGGTGTCGCGGTCACCGCCTGCGGCCAGTCGGCGACCGGATGATCGAAATGCAGGATGCGCGTCGCCATGCGATAGACTTCCAGCATGTCGAGATCACCATAGGCGTAGAAGGGGTCGCGGGTGTTGTCGGAAGCGACGGCCACCGGAATGCCCCTCGCCTTCATCTCGTGCAGCAGAGTCACGCCACGCCAGCGCGGCGTGGTGCCGTCGCTCCGTCGATCCTGCAAATAAAGATTGCACATCGGCAGCGACACGATGGCGAGCCCGGCCTTCGCCACCTTGTCCAGCGTGTCCAGCACCTCGAGATCTGGCTGCCGCGCCAGCGAGCAGCAATGGCCGACGAGGATCTTGCCCTCGAATCCGTTCCACAGGGCTGCCTCGGCGATCTTCTTCAGCGAGATCGCGGCGACATCGTTGGTCTCGTCGGCGTGAAAATCGAGGTCGAGCCCGTGCTTGGTCGCCTGCGCGAAGACGTGGTCGAGCAGTTCCTCCAGGTCCGGCACCATATAGGTGACCACACCCAGCACGCCCCTGGCGGCGGCCACTCGTTTGGCCAGCCTGTCGAACCATTTTCTGTCGCGCACGCCCTCGATGCCGAGCAGGCAGGCACCCTGCAATTCGATGCGGCCGCGCCATGCCTCGCGCATCGTCTCGAACACTGGCCAGGAGATTTCCTCCTGAGGGGCGACGCTGTCGATATGGGTTCTCAGCGCCCTGGTGCCATGCGCGTAGGCCGAGCGCAGCGAGAAATCCATGCGCTTCGCCACGTCCTCGGCGCTCCAGCGCGCCATGCGGTCGGCGCCGGTGGCGTTCAGCGCACCCATGAAGCTGCCGTCGGGATTGGGCTTTCGCGGCCAAATATGGCCCTTGTCGATATGCGTGTGGCAATCGACGAAACACGGCAGCACGATACGGCCGCCAAGATCGATGGCGCCGGCCGGCACTTTCGATGCGGCATGCGCCGCGATGCTGGAAATCTTGCCATCGGCGACGGTGATGTCGGCCAGCGCAAAACCATCTCTGTCGAAGACCGAGGCAAAGCCCGGCGTCAGCGACGCGTGAAGCCGGACATTGGTTAAGTGGTAGGGACCTGAGGCTGGTATCAAGGCACTAGCGCTCCTGCTTCAACGCGCTCTCGTGCCAGCGCCGCAATATAAGATGCGAAATCAGCGACAGCACGAGGAAGATCAGAATGCCGGTGAGCGAAATCAAAAACAGCGCCGCGAACAGCCTTGGCGCATTCAGCCGGTAGCCGGCTTCGATGATGCGCGAGGCGAGCCCCGACGACTGGCCGGTGGCGCCGGCGACGAACTCGGCCACCACCGCGCCGATCAGCGACAGGCCGCCGGCAATCTTCAGCCCGCCGAGAAAATACGGCATCGCCGCCGGCAGTCTGAGATAGCGCAGCTGCTGCCAACGCGTCGCGCCATTGAGCTTGAACAGGTCGCGCAGATTGCGGTCGACGGAGTTGAGGCCGAGCGTGGTGTTGGACAGGATCGGAAAAAAGGCGACGATCCAGGCGCAGAGCAGAAGCTTGGTCGTCTGGTTGTCGACATAGATGTTGATCAGCGGAAAGATCGCCACGATCGGCGTCACCTGCAGCACGATGGCGAAGGGGAAGAACGACATCTCCACCCATTTCGACTGCGCGAACAAGACCGCCAGGCCGACGCCGCCGACAACCGCGAGGAGCAGGCTGAGGAAGGTGATGCGCAGGGTGACCAGCAGCGCGGAGAACAGCAGGCCGGCATCGTTGTAGAGCGTCCACAGCACCACGCCGGGTCGCGGCAGGATGTACTGCGGAATCTCGTTCCAGACGCAGATGCGGTCCCACAGCCAGATCGCCAGGATCATGATCGCCAGCGGCAGCACCCAGCGGCCGATCCGCTCGAGCCGCTCCTGGCGCACGCGCCGCGCTTCCTCGGGGTCGAGTTTCAACGTGCCGTCAATGACCGTCATGATGCGAGCCCGCCGTTGAGTTGATGGCATTGACCAGAACGTCGGAGGCCTGCCGGCACAGGGCTGCATAATCCGGCGACGTGCGGAAAGCCTCGTCGCGCGGATAGGATGCCTCGATGGCGAGTTCGTCGAACACCCTGCCCGGCCGCGCCGCCATGACGACGACGCGGTTGGACAGAAACACGCTTTCGAACACACTGTGGGTGACGAAGACGACGGTGAAGCGCTCGTCCTGCCACAGTTCCAGCAGGTCGTTGTTGAGCTTGAAGCGAGTGATCTCGTCAAGCGCGGCGAACGGCTCGTCCATCAACAGCACGCGCGGCTTGGTCACCATGGCGCGTGCGATCGAGACACGCATCTTCATCCCGCCGGACAGCTCGCGCGGCACCGCGTCCTCGAACCCGGTGAGGTGAACCCGCGCCAGCATTTCCGTTATTGCCGGTGCGGCCTTGGCGCGAGAAATGCCTTTCAGCCTGAGCGGCAGCCAGACATTGTCGAAGACGCTGGCCCAGGGCAGCAGCGTCGGCTCCTGGAAGACGAAGCCGATATTGGCGCGGTCGAGCGAGCCCCCGCCGCGCCAGTCGAGCACGCCGGAGGTCGGCGTCGACAGGCCGGCGATCAGCCGCAACGCCGTCGACTTGCCGCAGCCCGATGGCCCGAGCAGGCTAAGGAAGTCGCCTTCCCGGATCGTCAGGTCGACATCGCTGAGCGCCGTCACGCCATTGGAAAACACCTTGCCGACGCCACGCAGCGCCAACAAGGTCGGAGCGACGTCCAAGGCCGGCGCTTGCGCCACCTTCTCCCTCTTCATGCCGGGACCGGCCTATTTCTTCAGCTCGAGCCCGACGCCCTTGTTGACGAAGGCCAGCGTGTAGGCCTTCGTGATGTCGATGCCTGCAGGCGTGACCTTGGCCTTGACCATCTTGTCGTAGAAACTCTTGATCCGCGCATCGGTCATGGCGCCGATGCCGAGCTTCTCGGTGTCGCCGGAATCGGCAAGGCCGAACTTCTTCATCTGCTCGATCGAGAAGGCGATCTGCTCGTCGCTCATGTCGGGATTATCTTTCTTGATCATGTCGTTGGCGGCCTTGTTGTCGCCGTAGAGGTATTTGTACCAGCCCTTGGCCGAGCCATCGACGAAGCACTGGACCACCTCGGGCTTCTTGTCGATCGTGTCCTGCATCACCTCGATCGTGGTCGAATAGGTGTCCCAGCCATAGTCGGCGAGCAGGAACTGGTTCGGCACGAAGCCGCCTTCCTTCTTGACCGCGAACGGCTCCGAGGTGACGTAGCCCTGCTGGATCGACTTCTTGTTGGCGAGGAAAGGAGCGGTGTTGTAGGTGTAGGGCGCGCGCTTTGAAGCATCGAAGCCGAGCTCGATGACCATCCACTGGAAGAAGGTCTGCGCACCTTCATCGCCCAGAATGTACTGCTCGGCGTTCTTCAGGTCTTCCCATTTATCGAGCCCCTCGCCGGGGTGGGACATGATGACCTGTGGATCCTTCTGGAAATCCGCCGCCACCACGCGCATCGGAATGCCTTGCTGGACGGCATCGAAGGCCGACAGCAAATTGCCGCCCATGTAGAAATCGATCTTGCCGGCGAGCAGCATCGGCCGGCCGCTGACCTGCGGGCCGCCCTGCATGATCGTGACATCGAGGCCGCAGGCGGCATAGGTGCCATCCGCCACGGCCTGGTAATAGCCGCCATGCTCCGGCTCGGCGAGCCAGTTGGTGCCGAAAGTGACTTTTTCATTCGCCGCCGCGCCCAGCGTGCTGGCCGCAAGCAGAGCCACGACAGCCACCGAAATCTTCTGTTTCACGTACATTGACACCGCCCTTTATTTGCACCGGCGCGTTGCGCGCCGTGCTTGACACCAAAGATTCAAGAAGCAAGACACATGCCACCGGCGTCGCGCGCCGGGACCCGCCCGCCTGCACCACAGCCATCTGCGAAAGCCGGAAAGGTCGTGCTGCACCGAAGGGCATCGTGCCTATTTTTTGAACGCCTGTCCACAATCGCACGGGCGACATGCACCGCCATCTTGATGGTGCAATGCATCCGGCCTTAGGCTGACGATATCCAGGAGATTGCCATGTTCAAGTTTCTCACCCCGAAGTCGATCAAGCCGCCCTTTGCCCGTTACAGCCACGGCGTCGAGGTGCCGGCCGGCAAGCGCCTGGTGCTGTGCTCGGGCCAGGTCGCCATCACGGCGGACGACCAGATACCGGAAGACGCCGGCGCGCAGGCCGAACTCTGCTTCAAGAACATCGCGGCGATCCTGGGCGAAGCCGGGCTGGGGTTGCCTGATATCGTTCGCATCAACGCTTACGTCACCGACCGTGCGCATCTGCGGCCCTATATGGAGGTCCGTGACCGTATGTTCTCCAGCCCGGCGCCGGCCTCGACGCTGATGATCGTTTCCGGCTTTGCCAGGCCCGAATTCAAGGTCGAGGTCGAGGTCATCGCGGCCGGGTAAGAAGCGCCAGTGAAACCCTACGAATCGACAGTCCAATCGTCTAAAGTCACGCGAAGTTGGCGCTGCCCCTCATCCGCCTGCCGGCACCTTCTCCCCGTATAGAGACGGGGAGAAGGGAAGCGCTCCGAGGCTGGCGATCCCCTCTCCCCGTCCTTACGGGGAGAGGGTAAGGGTGAGGGGCAGCGCCGACGCCAAATCAGTTCCGTTGAGGCACAAAATGAACGAGACAAAAAGACGCGTCTGGTGGGGCGACTACCGGACATCAGAATATGCCTCGATCGATCCCGAGGCGACGATAGCGGTGTTGCCGCTGGGGGCGATCGAGCAGCATGGGCCGCATCTTCCTGTGTCGACCGACACCTCGATCATGAACGGCATGCTCGACACGGTGATCGCACGCCTGCCCGAGGACCTCGACATCCGTATCCTGCCGGTCCAGGCGGTGGGCAAGTCGAATGAGCATCTCCATGCGCCGGGCACATTGACCCTGCCGGCAACGACACTGATCGAGGCGTGGACCGAGCTTGGCCTGTCGATCGCGCGCGCCGGCGTGCGCAAGCTCATCGTCGTCAACTCGCATGGCGGCAATGAGGAGATCATGGGCATCGTCACGCGCGAACTGCGCGTGCGCGAAAAGATGCTGGCGGTGAAGACCAGCTGGCAGCGCTTTGGCCGCCCGGCCGGCATGTACACCGAGCTCGAGGACCGTCACGGCATCCATGGCGGCGATGTCGAGACCTCTTTGATGCTGCATTTCCGGCCGGATCTCGTCGACATGGGCAAGGCCGACAATTTCATTTCCAACGTCGCCAAGGCCGAGAAGGACTTCACGCTGCTGCGTCACACCGGCACGCATGCCTTCGCCTGGATCGCTGGGGATCTCAACCCCAACGGCGTGGTCGGCGACGCCAGCATTGCAACGGCAGAGAAAGGCCGATTGACTGCGCAATATCAGGCCGACGGCTTCATCAACCTGCTGCGGGACATGCGCAAGGCAAAGCTCGCGGAGTGGCTGAAATAGCCGCCTAAATATCGATCTTGAGCGCGAACGGCGTGCCTTCGAAGGCGTCGGCCCCTCGCCCGATCGACTCGATCGCCTCAATCATGCGGCCCTTGCGCTCGAGCAGCGTGTCGGCCACCGCGATCAGTCGCGGATTGGGCGTCGCCGAAGGAGACAGCGCGCGCAACGTCTGCGCCAGTTCCAGCTCATTGCGCTTAGGCGCCAGCGCCGCGGTGATGATGTAGGCCGAAGCCGTCGAACGGCTGATGCCGGCATAGCAGTGAACCACCATCGGCCTTGCCCGGTCCCAGCGGCGCGCGAAATCGAGCAGACTGCGCACATGCTCCTCGCCAGGCATGGTCATGCCGTCCTGCGCCACCGCAATGTCATGCATGACCAGATGCAGGTGGTTTTCCCTAGGGATCGAGGCCGGACGCACCACATCCGTCCCGGCCGCAAGCAGCGATAGCATGCGGTCGGCGCCTGTCCTGGCCACCGTTTCCTCGATCTTCGCCAGCGAGCAGACATGGATCATTGTTTCTAACCTTTCGACCGATCCTCGCGCCGCGACGCCCAATCGGCAAGCGCGGATTCGAGCCTGCGCCATTCCACCTCGCTCCCCGGCAGGCCGGCGCGCAGGACATGCGGCCGGCCGGAGAAATGCCGGAGCAGAATGCCGCTCTCGCCAAGCGCGGAAAACAGGCCGCCGGCATCGGGGAGGCTGAGATAGCGGAACAATGTGGTGCCGCCAGCGACGCGAACGCCGAAACGGCCGAACAGCGCATCGAGGCGCGCCGACGCATCCACCAGCGACGCCCGCATCGCATCCTGCCACCCGAGATCGGCGAGCGCGCGGATGCCATATTCCAACGCCGGTCCGGCGACGGCCCACGGCCCGAACTGCGTGTCCAACCGTTCAGCCGTTGGCGCATCGGCAAGCGCGAACCCAAGCCGCAGTCCGGCCAGACCAAAGAACTTGCCGAACGAACGCAGCACAACGATGCCGCCCTGGCCGACATCGCCGGCGAGACTGTGTTCGCGCGGGCCGACATCCATGAACGCCTCGTCGACGACCAGCAACCCGCCCCTGGCGCGCAACCTGGCGGCCAGCGCCAGCAGCCGGTCGCGCTCGATGATGCGCCCATCCGGATTGTTCGGATTGACGATGATGGCGAGGTCGGCTTCGGCCAGCGCGGCGAAATCGCCGACCCCGGCCACCACGTGCCCGGCGATTGCCGCCGCCCTGGCGTGTTCCGCATAGGTCGGCGCCAGCACCAATGCCTTGCCGGGCCGCACCAGCGATGCCACGCGCGGCAGCAGAATCTGCGTACCAGGCGCCGCCACGACGTTGCCCGCTGAAGGCGCGCCATAGGTTTGGGCCGCAATCTCTATCAGCTCGCACCCACGCGCGGCCTCCGGCAATCGCCACAGGGCGGTGGCGGGCAGGTCGAAAAGCGGGTAGGAGTGCGGATTGATACCGGTCGAGAGGTCGACGAACGGCAGCACGGCATTGGGGAAAAGCGCCCTTGCCCGGCCAAGACTTCCACCATGGTCCACCGCTCCTTCAAGAAGCTTCATGTCAGTCCTGATCGCTTTCCTGTCATTGGTTGTCGAATTCGCCCTCGGTTATCCCGACTGGCTGTTTCGCGCCATCGGCCATCCGGTGACGTGGTTCGGAAGGCTGATATCCTTTCTCGACTTGAGGCTCAACCGCGCCACTGATCCCGACGCGCTGCGTCGCCAACGTGGTGTCCAGGCGCTTCTCGTCATCGTGCTGGTGCCGGCGGCAGCAGGTCTTTGCGTGCAGCTTGTCCTGCTCTGGTTCGTCCCCTTGGGATTGATCATTGCCGTCCTTCTGGCGACATCGCTTCTGTCGCAGAAAAGCCTTTACGAACACGTCGAAGCCGTCGCCGACGCGCTCGACAGCGGAGGCCTCGACATGGGCCGAGCCGCCGTCTCGCGAATCGTTGGCCGCGATCCCGAAACGCTGGACCGCGCCGGCGTCTGCCGGGCGGCGATCGAGAGCCTGGCGGAGAATTTCTCCGACGGCATCGTCGCCCCCGCCTTCTGGACCGGTGTCGGCGGGCTGGCCGGCGGCGCCGCCTACAAGGCCGCCAACACCGCCGATTCGATGATCGGCCACCGCACCCCACGCCATGAGGCCTTCGGCTGGGCGGCGGCACGCTTCGACGATTGGATCAACCTGCCGGCATCACGGCTGACGGCGGTGCTGATTGTGCTGGCCGCTTTCCTGGTCAAGGGCACCGACCCCGGCAATGCCTGGCAGGCGGTACGGCGCGACGCGAAAAAACACCGCTCGCCCAATGCCGGCTGGCCGGAAGCGGCCATGGCCGGCGCACTTGGCCTCGCGCTCGCCGGGCCGCGCAGCTATGGCGGCGTCGTGGTCGACGACGTCTTCATGGGCGAAGGCGGACGACGCGATGTCGACAGCGGCGACATCCGGCGGGCGCTCCAACTTTATCGTGTCGCCGACTATTTGCTGATTGGCCTGTTTGGGCTGATCGCGGTGATCGCAATCCTGGTGTTCTAGAACTCGATGCCCTGCTGCGCTTTTACGCCGGCGGAAAAATGGTGTTTCGTCAGCCCCATCTCGGTGACCAGGTCCGCCGCCTCGACCAGCGCCGGCTTCGCGTTGCGACCGGTGACGACAACGTGCAGGCCCTCGCGGCGAGCCTTGAGCGCGGCAACCACCTTGTCGAGATCGAGATAATCGTAGCGCAGCGCGATGTTGAGTTCATCGAGCACGACAAGGCTGATCGAGGGGTCGCCAATCAATTCCACGGCCTTGGCCCAGGCGGCTTCGGCGGCCGCGATGTCGCGCTTCAGATCCTGCGTTTCCCAGGTGAACCCCTCGCCCATCGCATGCCAGACGACCCGGTCGCCGAAGGCGGCGAAAGCGTCCTTCTCGCCGGTGTGCCATTTGCCTTTGATGAACTGGACGACGCCGACGCGCTTGCCGTAGCCGAGCATCCGCAGTGCGAGACCGAAGGCGGCCGTGGTCTTGCCCTTGCCGGGGCCGGTGTTGACGATCAGCAACCCCTTCTCGATCGTCTTGCCCGCGACCTCGGCGTCCTGCACCGCCTTGCGCTTGGCCATCTTGGCGCGATGGCGTTCTTCATCCCGGTCTTTGGAGCCCTTGTCTTCGGTCATTTCATTTCACCTTGAGCGGTAGCCCCGCCACCATCAGGAGCACCGTATCGGCGACCGCGGCGACCCGCTGGTTGAGCCGACCGGCGTCGTCGCGAAAACGCCGCGCCAGCGCATTGTCGGGCACGATGCCTTGCCCGACCTCGTTCGACACCACGAACCACGGCCCGCGCGGCCGCGACAGAACGTCCGCCAGCCGTCGGCACACGGCCTCGACGTCGTGATCCGCCAGCATGTGATTGGTCAGCCACAGCGTCAGGCAGTCGACAAGCACCGGTTGACCATCCGGCAACGCCTCTAGCACTTCGGCAAGGTCGAGTGGCACATCGATGGTCGACCAGCCCTCGCCGCGCCGCGAACGATGCAGCGCGATGCGCTCGTGCATCTCGTCGTCATAGGCTTGCGCCGTGGCGATATAGGCCCATGGCGGGGGCAATGCCGTCACCAGGGTTTCGGCGTGCGCGCTCTTGCCGGAGCGCGCACCACCGATGATGAAGGTCAGCTTGCCCAGATCAGGCAAAGCTGTCGCGCAGGCTGGTCGCCGGGCCGGTGAAGCGCCCGCGAACCACGCCGACGACCGCGCCGAGCAACAGCCAGAACACCAGATTTGTCACCGTCACCGCCACCACGAACTGATGATGCAGGCCTTCCGGGATCGGTGTCTCGAAGCTGTCGGGCTGCGGCGCGCCGACAATGTGCGGCGCGACGATCAGCAAGACCGCGAGGATGGTCAACGGCAGCGATCTGCGAAACACGATCAGGCCAAGGCCGATAGCGGTTGCCGCCACCGTTGCCGACCACCAGATCTGGCGCGGCAGGAGATCGGCCGCCGGCATTGCAGGCAACTCCGGCTGCAGGCCGAGGCCAGGCGCCAGTGTGAACACGGCAAAGCCGGCCAGACCCCAGAAAACGCCCTGGCGCCAGTTGCCGACGCCGCCTGCGAATTCCGAAACCGCGACCAGGACCAATGCGAAGCCGATGCCGGTGACGATATTGGCAAGCACGCTGAAGGCGAAACGCTCGAAGCCGTCGGCCGGCGCCCAGCCTTCATCCTCCGCTGCCGGAGCAGCTGCTTCCGCTGCCGGCGCGGCGGAACTCATGGCATTGCCTGCCGGAGCGGCCGTGCTCACGGCGCTGGTATCGGTCGCGGCGGGTGCCGCGCCATGATCGTGGTGATGGCCGCCGCCGGCCTGTTCGTAGACTTCCGCTTTCAGGATCAGCGGAACGGTCGCATAGGCCTGCATGCAGGCAAGAACGACACCGGCCACGAGCCCCGCGATCGCCGCGACGAACACGACGTTGCGAAAAAGGTTCATGATGTCAGATCCCAGTTAGTGGCAGGGAAACGCCATCGAGTGGCGATAGTCGTGGGCGGCGTTGTGGACCGCATCGATGTGTGAGAAGCCGACAAAACCAACGACGAAGATGCCGAGCAGCGCCGCGAGCGCGAGCTGCATGAAGCGCGACTGCGAGGAGACGGAGGCGCCGAGGGAGACGGTAGCGGTAGTCATGTCTTGTCCTTTCACCCTCCACCCGAGGGCATCGAAGTC
Source organism: Mesorhizobium sp. M8A.F.Ca.ET.208.01.1.1 (assembly GCF_004791315.1). Taxonomy (NCBI): domain Bacteria; kingdom Pseudomonadati; phylum Pseudomonadota; class Alphaproteobacteria; order Hyphomicrobiales; family Phyllobacteriaceae; genus Mesorhizobium; species Mesorhizobium sp. M8A.F.Ca.ET.208.01.1.1. The sequence continues at coordinate 370,808 of NZ_SRUT01000001.1, read as the reverse complement.
AGTTTCCTGTCGCCGGCAGGTCTCCTGGCTCGCGGATAAGCGCCCTTCCCCACCTTCCCGAAGGAAAACCTTCAGTGGCATATGGAGAGGACTACCGCACACAGTTGCGGGGGCAGCCACGGCATTGGGCGAAACCTCGCCCGCACCGCATTCCCTCTTGGCTCCCAAAAAGGAACCGACGACGTTGGTGACTATAGGGAAATTCGCCGCGCGCGGCAAACCAAATTCCGACAGCCGCCAGCGCAGGAGCGTCGTGTCGGCAAAGCCGCTCCCATCCCGTCCTGATTGACAAAGTTCATGGCCGGGTGTCGGCTGGCAAGCCTCACAGGAAGCCAGCCATGCAGCCCAATGCCAGCGAGCGCGATCCTTATAACGGGCTGACCCGTACCGAGCCGACGCTGCCCTCATCGGCATATTGGGACCAGGAGAGCTATAAGCGTGATCTCGACGCCATCTGGTACAGAGACTGGCTGCTCGTCTGCCGCGAGGCCGATCTGGCGCAGCCGCTAGCCTTCCGCCGATTCCGCATCGGCACGCAGGACATCCTCGTGCTGCGCGACGACACAGGTGAGCTGCGCGCCTTCCACAACACCTGCCGCCATCGCGGCTCGCAGCTTTGCCAGGAGAGCGAGGGCCGCCTGAAAGCGCGGCTGATAACCTGCCCGTATCACGCCTGGTCCTACTCGCTGCGCGGCGAGCTGGTGCGCGTGCCGTCGAAATCACTGCCTGACGGCTTCGACAAGGCCGATCACCCGCTTTATCGCGTCGCGCTCTCGGTGTGGCGGGGCTTCGTCTTCGTCAATCTTGCTGAAGATGCCGCCGGCTCGGCGCAATCCTCCTTCGATCCCGCGTCCGGCAACCTCGGCAACTGGCCGCTCGAAACGCTGGTATCGGGCCATATGCTGCGCAAGGTCATGAACTGCAACTGGAAGATCTTTTGGGAAAACTTCAACGAGTGCCTGCACTGTCCGGGCGTCCACAAGGATTTGTCGCGGCTGGTGCCGATCTATGGCCGCGGCCTGATGAGCCGGCATGACGATCCCGAATGGCTCCGCCACGCCGACAATGACGCGCCGGAATTTTCCGGCGGCTTGCGCGCAGGCGCCCAGACCTGGTCGCGCGACGGCCAGACGCACGGCCCGGTCTTCTCAGGGCTGAAGCCGGCGGAACGCAGCGCCGGCCAGACTTATGCCACCAGCCTGCCCTCGATGTTCATCGTCGGCCATGTCGACTATGTCAGGACCGTGCACCTGGTGCCGCTCGGTCCCGAACAGACCGAGCTTGTCGCGGAGTGGCTGTTCGCGCCCGAGGCCCTCGCCGAGACCGATATCGACAACATCATCGCCTTTGGCACACAGGTGCTGGAGGAGGACGCCGCCATCTGCGAGGTCAACCAGAAGGGCTTGCGCTCGATGCGCCACACAGCCGGCGTGCTGATGCCCGAGGAATATGATCTGCACCGCTTCCACAATTGGGTGCGCGAGCGCCATGCGGCGGTGACATGAGGGTATGTCGAGATTCAGGTCAGGCCGGCATCACCTGAATATCGACATACCTACAGGGACTTCGGCAGGTAGCGCCAGGTCATGAAGCCGCAAAACGCCGCCAGCAGGCTGAGGGTGACGAACACCGATCCCAGGCCGAAGAACGCCAGCACCACCGAATAGACCAGCGGCGGCGTCAGTTCGGAAAAATCGAGATAGGTGCGGTAGACCGCCGCCATCTGCGCCCGCTCATAGGAGCGTACCGAGCGCATGAAGGCGGTCGAACCCAGGGCGTCGAGCGCGATGGTGAAGAAGGCGCCGCACAACAGGAAGGCGCCGGTCAGCAACGGTGCTGTCGCTCCGATCGTGCCGGCGGCCAGCAGCGATGCCGACATGGCGAAATAGGCAAACGTCATGGTGCGCCGGCCGCCAAAGCGCTTTCCTGCCTTGCCCCAGAAGATAGCCATGAACAAAAGCGCGTTGCCGGCCGAGACCAGCAGGCCGCCGGCGATATCGCCCTGCCCGGTGATGACCATGAACAGCGGCCCATAGACGAAGAACGTCGTCCAGAAGCAGCAGCGGCCGAAGGCGATCAGCCAGGCGAGTCTGAGCCTCGGCTGCGCCACGAAGCGGCCGATATTGGCGAGCGGATTGGCCGGCCGCGTCTTACCCGGGCGGATCGACGGGTTGTCACCCAGCCGGTAGGTCCAGAACAGCGCCAGCAAGGCCAGGGCGAACACCGCCACCGCACCATGCGCGGCGTAGATGCCGAAATGCGCGTAAAGAAAGATGCCCAGCGTCGGCCCACAGGTCCAGGCAACCATCGACCACGCCATGCGCAGCGATTCGGCCTGCATGAAATCGGTCTTGCGGATGTGGTCCATGATGTAGAGGTTGAGCGTGATCGACAGCGCGCTGGCGCCCATGACGCGGCACAGCATGCCGGCCAGTTGCCCGGCGAGCGTATGGGTAACGAAGAACAGCGAGCCGAGGGCAAGCAGGCAGGCGCCGGCCGTGTACACCCAGCGCCGCGCGAAGCGGCGGATCAGCATCGGCATGAACAGGGTCACCGACAGGCCGAGCAGCGACACGACGGTGTAGAGGATCGAGACGATCTGCTCGTTGTGCAGGATTTCGTAGGCCTGGATCGGGATGACGCTCGACACCATGGCGCGGGCGAAGGATTCGACCGCGTAGAGCGAGGCGAAGGTGCGCGCATCCGCGGCCTTGAGGGCCGGAAGCCAGATCGGATGGCGCACATGGGTGGACATTGCTTCCCCAAACAGAATCGCGGCGCCAAATCTGGCGTGGACATTTCAGGCCCATTAAGAGGAAACCGACGCCCACCCGGCAAAAAGCGAAGCCGGTCAAAGGCTTTCCCGCGCTGGCCCAACCCGGCGGCTGGTGCGGGCTCAGCCGCGCGACCCGGCCCAGGACGGCCGGCCTTCTTCTATCCGGTGCAACCGTGATAGTCGTCTTGGAGGGCTGAATCAGATCGCGAGACCATGACCATCCATACGCCGACCGCACCCGTTCCTGAGCCATCGAAGCGCATCGTCGCCATCGACATCGTGCGCGGCATCGCGTTGATCGCGATGGCGAGCTACCACTTCACCTGGGACCTGGAATTCTTCGGTTACACCGACCCTGGTCTCACCGCCTTCGGCTGGTGGAAGTTCTACGCCCGCTGCATCGCTTCGACTTTCCTGTTCCTGGTCGGCGTCAGCCTCTATCTCGCCCATGGCCGACAGATCCGCTGGAACGGTTTCTGGAAGCGGTTCGCCATGGTTGCGGGCGCGGCGGTCGCCATATCGGTCGTTACCCGCATCGCCACGCCCGACGGATTCATTTTCTTCGGCATCCTGCACGAGATCGCGCTGGCGAGCCTGCTTGGCCTCGCGTTCCTGCGCCTGCCGGCGCTGCTGACGCTTGTCGTCGCCGCGCTCGTCATCGCGGCGCCAGCCTACCTGCGCTTCGAGGCCCTCGATCACCCCTGGCTGTGGTGGATCGGCCTGTCGGCGATCAATCCGCGCTCCAACGACTATGTGCCGCTGTTTCCATGGTTCGGCGCCGTGCTTCTCGGCCTCGGGGTGACGAAACTCGCGTCCGCTTCCGGTATACGGGCACGTCTGGCGAGCCTCGTGCCAGGCCGCTGGGCCAATCCGCTGGTCTTCATCGGCCGCCACAGCCTGGCCTTCTACCTGATCCACCAGCCGCTGCTGATCGGTTGCGTCTGGCTGTTCTCGCAAGTGATGCCGGCGCAGGTCGACCCCCCGCGGGTCAATTTCTTGAAAACCTGCCAGCGCTCGTGCGAGCAGATGCGCAACGCAACCTTCTGTTCGAGCTATTGCGGCTGTATGCTCGAGACTCTCGAAGGTGAAGGCTCTCTTGATCGGCTCTACAACAACGACCAGACTGCGGACTTCAGGGCGCATCTGTCCGATCTTGCCGCAACGTGTACCGCCAAGACCGAGGACAAGATGACGGAGGGAGGGACGCAATGACGGAGCCGAAGCCTGGGCTGATACCGTGGCCGCCGGTGATCTACGTCGCCGCAATCGCCCTCAGCATCATCCTCGGCCTGCTCTATCCCCTGCCCTGGATCGGCGACCTGCTGGGCGATATCCTGTTCGCCGCCGGTTGGGTGGCTTTGTTCGCTGTCGCCGTCCTCTGGTTCACCGCGATCCGCACCATGATACGGGCCAGGACAACGCTCAATCCCAACGCCGTGCCCGATCATCTCGTCACGACCGGTCCCTTCGGCGTCACCCGCAATCCGATGTACCTGGCCAACACGCTGATGCTGATCGGCGTTGCCTTCGTCTCGGGCATCGCCTGGTTCTTCCTGCTTGCCTTCGTCGCCGCCTTCGTCACCCAGAAGGTCGCGATCGAGCGCGAGGAAAAGATGTTGGCGGCGAAATTCGGCAAGAAATATCGCGACTATGCAAAAAGAGTGCGGCGCTGGATCTGAGGTCCGGCGGGATCAGTCAGAAGCCTTGCCTGGAGCGCCTGCCGTGTCCGGAAGCAGTTTCCGGCCGACATAAAACAGCACCGGGAGCAGAAGCACGATGGCCAGGACAATGGCGGGCGCCGTCAAGGCGAAGCCGGTCGCCGAAATATATCCCTCGCGAAATGCCTGATGCAGCAGAGCCGCGGTGACCGGCAGGTTCAATGCGAGAGCGGTCGCGGTCCCCGGCATATAGCGGCGCGTGACCATTGTGACGAGGAGATGTGGAAAAGCCACGTTGAGCAGCATCGCAAGCGCATAGCCCGACAGGACGTAGGCGCCGAAACTCTCCCGTCCCTGCACGGTGGCGAGCAAAGCCGCAACGCCAGCAAGAACAACCAGCACGAACACCGCGAACCGGAATTCGTTGGCCGCGAGGGGACGGTGCCAGCGCCCCGCCTGCTCGGACCAGGCAGGCAGGAAAACCGCCTCCTCCAGATTGTGGACGGTGACAGCGGCGACAAACAGCCAAGCGAGAGTGATGAACATGACGTGATCGACCGCCGGTTCAGCCTTCACAGTTCCTGGCGGCGAGGCATCGGAGCAACCGCACAGGTCAGGTATTGACGCCGAGCTCGACCAGCCGCTCGACGCAGGACTCTTCGGCCTGGTCGAGTTCGGCCAGCGTCTCCTCGAGGTCGCGGCGCTTCTGCCTGAGATCCTCGCGCTTTTCCTCGATGCGCTTGATCATCAGCTTGAGCTGCCCGACCTCGCCCGGCGGCTCCTTGTACATCTGGATGATCTCGCGGATCTCGTTGATCGAGAAGCCGAGCCGTTTTCCACGCATGATCTGCCGGATGAGATGGCGATCGGAAGGGCGAAACAGACGCGTGCGGCCGCGACGCACCGGCTGCACCAGCCCCTCGTCTTCGTAGAAACGCAGCGTCCGCGTCGACACGTCGAATTCGCGGGTCAGTTCGGTGATCGAATAATATTCCCGCATTGTCACTCCATGCCGGAATTCCGGGTGATCGCCATGCGGCGTCGCCCATCTGTCCCGAACCAAACCCTTGCCCGCCGGAATCGAACCCGGCACCCCCGCACGAGCCTCGCACGGCATTTACGTAAAAGTCAATTGAGACACTTACCGGACGCCGAACCACCAGGTCGCGAGGCCGAGGAAGGCAAAGAATCCAATGACATCGGTGACCGTGGTGACGAAAACCGCCGAAGCGACCGCGGGATCGACCTTGAAGCGGTCGAGCAGCAGCGGGATCAGGATGCCGGCAAGGGCCGCCACGAACATGTTGATGATCATCGCCGCGGCGATGATGCCGCCCAGATTAGGATCGCGAAACCACGCCGCCGCGACGATGCCGATCAGGATGGCGAAGACGATGCCGTTGATGAAGCCGACGCCCATTTCACGGCGGATGATGCGGCCGGCATTGTAGATGTCGAGATCCCTGGTCGCCAGCGCCCGCACGGTGACGGTCATGGTCTGCGACCCGGCATTGCCGCCCATGCCGGCCACGATCGGCATCAGCACGGCGAGCGCCACGATCCGTTCGATCGTGTGGTCGAACAGGCCGATCACCGATGCCGCCAGAAATGCGGTCAAGAGATTGACGAGCAGCCAGGGAACGCGCGAGCGCGAGGTCGCCAGAATGCTGTCGGAGAGCTCTTCGTCACCGACGCCGCCCATGCGCAGCAGGTCTTCCTCCGCTTCCTGCTGGATGACGTCGACGACGTCGTCGATGGTCAGCACGCCGACCAGCCGCTCGTTCTCGTCGACCACGGCGGCCGACAAAAGGTCGTATTGTTCGAATTCCCGCGCCGCCTCTTCCTGGTCCATGGTGGCCGGGATGGCGTGCCGCGTCTCATGCATGACTTCCTCGACCTTGACCGCGCGCTTGGTGCGCAGGATCTGGTCGAGATCGATGGCGCCCAGCAGCTTGAAGGTCGGATCGATGACGAAGATCTGGCTGAAGCGCTCGGGAAGGTTCTTGTCCTCGCGCATGTAGTCGATGGTCTGGCCGATGGTCCAGAAGGGCGGCACCGCGACGAACTCGGTCTGCATGCGCCTTCCGGCGGTCTCTTCCGGGTAGTCGAGCGAACGGCGCAGCCTGATCCGCTCGGTGAACGGCAGTTGCGACAGGATCTCGTCCTGGTCTTCCGGCTCGAGGTCTTCGAGGATGTAGACCGCATCGTCGGAATCGAGCTCCTGCACGGCCTGCGCGATCTGCGCATTGGGCAGATTGTCGACGATATCCATGCGGATCGCCTCGTCGACTTCGGTCAAAGCGGAGAAGTCGAAGTCGGCGCCCAGCAGATCGACCAAGGCAAGCCGTTGTTCGGGGTGCAGCGCCTCGATGAGGTCGCCAAGTTCCGACTGATGCAGGTCGTCGACTTCACGCTTGAGGGTCAGCGTGTCGCGGTCGGCGATCGCCGCACCAATCCGGGCGAGGAAGGACGAAAGGACGGCACCGTCCTCGCCATAGATGTCGGCGTGGTGCTCGTCGGCGGCCCTGGCGCCCGTCGTCCGTTCGTCCTGGCCTTCCACCAGCGCCTCCCGCCATCAGAATCCCGGAAAAGGTGCAAATCAGGTCTAGACCATGAGTCCGCAAAGTGGAAACCGGTTTTTCGGCCCGGTGCCTGTGCAAAAGCGAAGTCGGCCCAACACGCTTCAACTTCGCAACATGGCCTTCTAACGCTCGGGAATCTCAGGTCAAACGCATGCTTGCCCGCTCACGTCGGGCTTCCCCGATGCCGTGTTGTCATGCGCGCGCGGACTATCGATTTCATCAAAAGAAGGGCGCCCTTCGGCTTCCGGCGGCGCGACAGCTGATGTCGCTGGGGAAAGAGCACCCTCGCGCCATTGGGGCAGAATTACCATGACGCAGGTCCAGGCATCGCCAGGACCCGCCAGGCCGCAACAAAAAAGCCGGAAGCCCTTGAAGATCAGGTCACGGACAGAGAACAAGGCAATCGAAGAGCGGCGCGTTCGCGTGGTCGTCGCCGAACGCAATCCGCTCGTCATATCGGCTCTGCGCGAAATGCTGGAATGCGACGGGCGGTTCGAACTTTTGGCCTCGGTACGAAGCGGCAGGCATTTCCTGGAGCTTGCCACGGCACAGGAGTTCGATGTCGCCGTGATCGGTTGGAAGCTCTCTGACATGGACGGCGCGGACGTCCTGGCCGAGGTCCAGGGCAGCAAGCTCAACGTTCGCATCGCCGTCTTTTCAAACGACCATGACATCGGCATCCTGAAACAGTGCGTGCGCCTGGGGGCGCAGGGCTACTGCTTCCAGTTCGACGATCCCGCCATCATCTTCGACACGATCCTGGCGGTCGCGCACGGCCGCATCTGCATCCCCTATATCGACATCAACAAGGTCAACGACACGCCTCTGTCTCGACTGACCGTGCGCGAGCGTGAACTGCTGGCGGTGCTGTCCGACGGCTGGACCAATTTGCAGATCGCGACCCGGACCGGCATCTCCGAGAATACGGTGAAATATCACCTCAAGAATCTCTACGACAAGCTGGATGTCCGCAACCGCGCCATGGCGGTAGCGCTCTATTCGAGCGAGAAGCGCCGAAGCCCCAAGTCACCTATCGGGTAGGCCAACCGGGTAGGAGCACCCCACCCGCGCGGGCCAACTACTTACCCGGCAAGGTGTTGTTGGCCGGCCGTATCGACGCGACACTTCCTCCACAATCCAAAACGATCGGAGGAGTTCGCGCATGGCTGGGTTCACTCATCTCTTCATCCCAGGACCCACAAACATTCCCGAGCAGGTGCGGCAGGCGATGAACCTGCCGATGGAGGACATGCGCGCGGCCACCTTCCCCGATCTCACCCTGCCGCTGTTCGAGGATATCAAACGCGTCTTCAAGAACGAGACCGGCCGCGTCTTCATCTACCCGTCCTCCGGTACCGGTGCCTGGGAAGCGGCGATGACCAATGTGCTCAGCCCTGGCGACCGCGTTTTGATGTCGCGCTTCGGCCAGTTCTCGCATCTGTGGGTCGACATGGCCGAGCGGCTCGGCTTCGAGGTCGACGTGATCGACTGCGAATGGGGAACCGGCGTTCCGCTCGAGCTCTATGCGGAGCGGCTGAAGGCGGACAAGACGCACCGCATCAAGGCCATCTTCTGCACCCAGAACGAGACGGCGACGGGCGTCACCAGCGACGTCGCCGGCTGCCGCGCGGCGCTCGACGATGCGAACCACCCTGCCCTGCTTTTCGTCGACGGCGTCTCGTCGATCGGCTCCATCGACTTCCGCCAGGAGGAATGGGGCGTCGACTGCGCCGTCAGCGGTTCGCAGAAAGGCTTCATGCTGCCGGCCGGCCTCGGCTTCCTGTCGGTCAGCAAGAAGGCTCTCATCGCTTCGAGAACCGCCACCCACCGGCGCTGCTTCTTCTCCTTCGAGGACATGATCCGCGCCAACGATGCCGGCTATTTTCCCTACACGCCGGCAACGCAGCTGCTGCGCGGCCTGCGTGCCTCGCTCGACCTGATCGCCGATGAAGGGCTTGAGAATATCTTTGCGCGCCACCATCGCCTCGGCGAAGGCGTGCGCAAGGCGGTCGACGCCTGGGGCCTGAAGCTCTGCGCCAAGGCGCCGAAATGGCACTCCGACACGGTCAGCGCCATCCTGGTGCCCGAAGGCATCGACAGCGCTGAAATCGTCAAAAAGGCCTACCAGAAGTACCAGACGTCGCTTGGCGGCGGCCTCAACAAGGTGGCTGGCAAGGTCTTCCGTATCGGCCATCTCGGCTGGCTGAACGAGGTGATGGTGCTGGCCTCGCTGTCGGCGGCCGAAATGGCGTTGCTCGATTGCGGCGTGCGGCTGGCGCCGGGTTCCGGAGTCGGCGCCGCCATCCAGCATTTCCGCGCCTCGGCCGCGGTGCCGGTCGCCGAAGCCGCTTGAGGATGAGAAGATGAGCCACACCATCAACCATCTCAAGAAGCTCAGGCTGCAGCGCAGCGAGCTGGCGGTTCCCGGCTCCAGCCCGGAGATGATCGACAAGGCGGCCAACAGCGCCGCCGATTTCGTCTTCCTCGACATCGAGGACGCTGTCGCTCCGCCCGACAAGGAACGCGCCCGCAAGAACATCATCCAGGCACTCAACGACATCGACTGGCGCGCAAAGGGCAAGACAGTCTCGGTGCGCATCAACGGCCTCGACACGCACTATATGTACCGCGACGTCGTCGACGTGATGGAACAGGCCGGCGACCGGCTGGACACGATCCTGGTGCCGAAGGTCGGCGTGCCGGCCGATCTCTACATGGTCGAGGCCATGGTCAACCAGATCGAGATGGCCAAGGGATTCACGACCCGTGTCGGCTTGGAAGCGCTGATCGAGACCGCGCTCGGCATGGCCAATGTCGAGGCCATTGCCGCGACGCCCGGCCGGCTGGAAGCGATGCATTTCGGCGTCGCCGACTATGCTGCCTCAAACAAGGCGCGCACCGTCAACATTGGCGGCCTCAACCCCGACTATCCCGGCGACCAGTGGCATTTCGCCCTGTCGCGAATGACGGTTGCCTGCCGCGCCTATGGCCTGCGCGCCATTGACGGGCCGTTCGGCGATTTCTCCGATCCGGAAGGCTACAAGGCGGCCGCCCGGCGCGCCGCCGCACTCGGCATCGAAGGCAAATGGGCGATCCATCCCTCGCAGATTGCTTTGGCCAACGACGTGTTCTCGCCGCCGGAGAAGGAAGTCACGCGCGCCCGCCGCATCCTGGAGGTGCTGAAGGAAGCCGAGGCGCAAGGCAAAGGCGCCGCCGCACTCGACGGCAAGATGATCGACGCCGCTTCGGAACGCATGGCGCGCAACGTGCTGGTGGTCAACGACGCCATCGAACGCGCCGGCCAGCTTAATTAGCCAACGAGGGCCGCGCGTCGCGGCACTTTGACGATTTGCGGAGGAGAAAAAATGGACATCCACGAATATCAGGCCAAGGAGCTGCTCGCCCGGCATGGAGTGCATGTGCCGCGCGGCGGCCTGGCTTACAGCCCCGAGCAGGCCACCTACCGGGCGCGCGAAATCGGCGGCGGCAAATGGGTGCTGAAAGCGCAGGTTCATTCCGGCGCGCGCGGCAAGGCCGGCGGCATCAAGCTCTGCGCCAATGACGAGGAGATTTCCAGCGCCGCCGAAGCCATGCTCGGGCGCAAGCTGGTGACCCACCAGACCGGCCCGCGCGGCAAGCTGATCTCGCGCCTCTATCTGGAGGAAGCCGTCGACATCGCGCAGGAACTCTATCTCGGCTTCGTGCTCGACCGCAAGGAAGAGCGCGTCATGATCGTCGCCTCGGCCGCCGGCGGCATGGAGATCGAGGAGATCGCCGAAAGAGCGCCGGATTCCATCATCCGCGCCACCGTCGACCCGGGCGTCGGCATGCAGCGCTTCCAGGCGCGCGAGATCGCCTTCGGGCTCGGGCTGGAGGACAGCCTGATCGGCAAGGCGACCGAGACCATCTTCAGCTGCTACCAGGTGTTTCGCGACTACGACGCCTCGATGCTGGAGATCAATCCGCTGGTGGTGACCCGCGACGGCAGCCTGGTGGCGCTCGACGCCAAGATGTCGTTCGATGAGAACGCGCTGTTCCGGCGGCCGGAAATCTCCGAATTGCGCGACAAGAGCCAGGAAGACCCGCGCGAAACCTTCGCCAGCGACCGCGGCCTGTCCTATGTCGGCCTCGACGGAAATATCGGCTGCATCATCAACGGCGCCGGGCTCGCCATGGCGACGATGGACATGATCAAGATCGCCGGCGGCGAACCGGCCAACTTCCTCGACATCGGCGGCGGCGCTTCGCCCGAGCGGGTGGCGAAATCCTTCCGCGCCGTGCTCGGCGACAAGAATGTCGAAACCATCCTGGTCAACATCTTCGCCGGCATCAACCGCTGCGACTGGGTTGCCGAGGGCGTCATCAAGGCGATCCGCGAGGTCGGCGTCAGCGTGCCGCTGGTGGTGCGGCTGTCCGGCACCAGGGCCGAGGAAGGACGCAAGATCCTGGCCGATTCCGGCGAGGCGGTGATTGTCGCCGACACGCTCGCCGAAGCCGCCGAAAAAGCCGTCGCCGCATGGCGCGCGGCCACCAAGAAAAAAGCAGCCTGAGGGAGGACAGAAAAATGGCAATCCTGCTCAACCGCAGCACGCGCGTCATCGTGCAAGGTTTCACAGGCAAGATCGGCAGCTTCCATGCCGAGGACATGAAGCGCTACGGCACCAAGCTCGTCGGCGGCGTCACCCCCGGCAAGGGCGGCCAGACGCATCTTGGCCTGCCGATCTTCAACACCGTCAAGGGCGCGGTGCGCGAAACCCGTGCCGAGGCCAGCATCGTCTTCGTGCCGCCGCCCTTCGCCGCCGATTCAATCATGGAGGCGGCGGATGCGGGAATAAAACTCTGCGTCTGCATCACCGACGGCATCCCCTCGCAGGACATGATGCAGGTCAAGCGCTACATGCGTCGCTACCGCTTCGAGGACCGCATGCGGCTGGTCGGGCCGAATTGCGCCGGCATCATCACGCCGGGACAGGCGCTGATGGGCATCATGCCCGGCTCGATCTACCTTCCCGGCCGCGTCGGCATCGTCGGGCGGTCGGGCACGCTGGGCTACGAGGCCGCCTCGCAGATGAAGGCGCTCGGCATCGGCGTCTCGACCAGCGTCGGCATCGGCGGCGATCCGATCAACGGCTCCTCCTTCAAGGACGTTCTGAAGCTGTTCGAGCAGGACGACGAGACCGACGCCGTGGTGATGATTGGCGAGATCGGCGGGCCGCAGGAAGCCGAAGCCGCGATCTGGGCGCGCGACAATATGAGGAAGCCGCTGATCGCCTACATTGCCGGGCTTTCCGCCCCGAAAGGCCGCCGCATGGGCCATGCCGGCGCCATCATCTCGGCTTTCGGTGAGTCCGCGCAGGAGAAGGTCGAGATCCTGAAAGAGGCCGGCGTCATCATCGTGCCGACGCCGTCGTCCTTCGGCGACGTCGTGGCCGAGACTTTGGAGCGAACGAAGAAGGCGGCTTGAAGCGTTTGGAACAGAGCAGACGCATCAAATTTCGGGAGGACGAGCGCAGCCTCTTGTTGCGCCTGCTGCTTCAGGTCGCAAGCGCGCGGGAGCCGGAGATCGCCGCCGTTCTGACCGGACGTCGGTCGCTTGTCTCGCTTGCCGCGGAGCAGCGCATCCCGGCGCTTCAGGCGAGCGGCGTCTGGTTCCAGCTGCTCGCCATTGCCGACGAGTTGCTCGCCATGCGGGCGCGCCGCGAACTCGAACAAGGCACCGGTGTCGACGACGTGCCCGGCTCCTTCGCTAGCGTGATCGCGCGGATGGCGGCGAACGGCCATTCGGCGGAGCAGGTCCAGGCCAGGCTCGACGAACTCTGCGTCGGCCCGACCATGACCGCGCACCCGACGGAGGCCAAACGCGTCACGGTGCTGGAGATCCATCGCCGTATCTACCGCAAGCTGACCGAACTCGACCAGCCGCGCTGGGCGCCGCGCGAACGCGACCTGCTGGTCGCCGATCTGGAAAGCGAGATCGAGCTTCTGTGGATGACGGGCGAGCTGCGGCTGGAGCGCCCGACGGTCGAACGCGAAATCGCCTGGGGCCTGCATTTCTTTCGTGAAGTCATCTTCGAGGCAACGCCGCAGCTCTATGGCAAGCTGGAAGGCGCCCTCGAGCGCCATTATCCGGCAGCGCCGATCAGAATCCCCTCCTTCATGCGCTATGCCTCGTGGATCGGCGGCGATCGCGACGGCAACCCGAATGTGACGGCCGCCGTCACCGCCCATGCCCTGGCCGAATACCGCGATACGGCCATAGGCTGGTATCTGGCGCAGATGCAGCGGCTGGTGACGGTGCTGAGCGCCAGCTCAAACGTCATCGACCTGCCGGCGAGCTTCAAGCCGGTGCTGCAAACGGCGCTTGATAAAAGCCGACAGGCCGATGGGATCACCACCCGCAACCCTGACGAACCGCTCCGCCAATTCGCTTCGGCCCTGCTTGCCCGGCTGGAGGCGACACGGGACGGCGGTGCGGCGGCGTACCCGTCGGCGGGCGCGTTTCGTGCCGATCTGGAGGGGCTGTCGAGCGTTCTCGAAGCAATCGGCGGGCGCGCGGTGGCCAGGCGTTTCGTCCAGCCTCTGCTCTGGCAGGTCGGCAGCTTCGGCTTCCGCACCGTCTCGCTCGACCTCAGGCAGAACTCCACGGTCGTCAACCGCGTGCTGGCCGAACTGTTTGCGCTGACGAACCCCGCCGATCCGGTCGCGGCTGGCACGCCGCAATGGTCGGCGCGCATTCGCAAAGCCATCAGCGAGGGCGAGCGGCTGGAGATAGACGCTGGGCGGCTCTCGGCTGAAGCAGGCGAACTGCTTTCGACATTCTCCGTCATCGCCAGGCACATCTCCAGCTCTGATCCCGACGCTGTCGGCTCTTTCGTTCTCTCGATGACCCGCTCCGCCGACGATCTGCTCGCGGTCTATCTGCTGGCGCAATATTGCGGACTTTCGACCGCGCCCGCCGGCGGCACAATCAGGCTGCGGATCGTGCCCTTGTTCGAGACCATCGCCGACCTGCAGGCCGCCCCTGGCATATTGAACGGATTGCTCGACGTCTCGCTGGTGAGGCGCACGGTGCGCGATTTCGGCGCGCGCCAGGAAATCATGCTCGGCTATTCCGATTCCAACAAGGACGGCGGCTTCCTCGCCTCCAATTGGGAACTGGCCAAAGCGCAGAAGCGGCTCGCTGCCGTCGGGCGCAAGCACAAGGTTGGGATCAGTTTCTTTCACGGCCGCGGCGGCTCCGTCAGCCGTGGCGGCGCGCCGACCGGCCGGGCGATCGCGGCGCAGCCGCAAGGCACCGTCGCCGGCACCATGCGGGTGACCGAGCAAGGCGAGGTTGTATCGTCGAAATTCGCCAATCGCGGCACCGGCCTCAACCAGCTCGAGATCCTCGCCGCCGCCGTTCTGGTCCACAGCGTCGGATCGCCGGGCGATGCCGAGACGAAGGAGACGCCGGAGTTCGACGAAGCGCTCGAGGCGCTCGCCGGCATGTCGCAGGCATCCTATGCCACGCTGATGGCCGAGCCCGGCTTCCTCGATTATTTCAACCAGGCGAGCCCGGTCGCGGAACTGGCGCTCCTGAAAATGGGCTCCCGGCCGGACCGCCGTTTCGGCGCCAACGGCATCGCCGACCTGCGCGCCATTCCATGGGTGTTCGCCTGGAGCCAGAACCGTCATCTGTTGACCGGCTGGTATGGCATCGGCAGCGCGCTGAGCGCCTTCGTCGCGGTGCGCGGCGAGGTCGGGCGCGACCTTCTGGCCCGCATGTTCGAGCACTCGCGCTTTTTCCGCCTGATCGTCGACGAAGCCGAGAAGACGCTCTACCAGGCCGACATGGAGATCGCGCGGCGCTACGCCGGCCTTGTGTCCGACAGCGATGCCGCCAAACGAATCTATGCCCGCATCGCCGGGGAGTACGAGTTGACGCGACGCCTGATCGGCGACCTCACAGGGGGTGATCTTTCCGAGCGCTTTCCGATGTTCAAGCGGCGTTTCGACAGCCTGCGGCGGCAGATGGACGACATCCACCGGCTGCAGGTCGATCTGCTGCGTGATGTCAGGGCAAGGACGACGGATCAAAAGCGGGCAACTGACGCCTTGCTGGTGTCGATTAATTGCATCTCGGCTGGGCTGGGGTGGACGGGGTAGCTCGCCGGCTGGCCGAGTTACGTTAGTCACCTTGCTTCATCATTCTGGGCTGATTGCCGATCGCCCAGATCATCGGCCTGCCTGCCCCGAAAGGCCGCCGCATGGGCCATGCCGGCGTCAACATCGTGCCGACGCCGTCGTCCTTCGGCGAGGAGGTGGCCGATACGCTGGCACGGATGAAGAAGGCTGCATAAGCTCTGGCAACAGGCTGCCTAAGGGCAGTTCCCGGAGCACGGGGCAGCGCGATCTGAATGCGCGGCCCAGCGGTCCCTTCCAAACAGTCGAAAAGCTCACGCCACGATGGAAGCCCACCCACTTTCGACGGCGGGCGATCTGGCAGAAGCCGGTCCAGCCCTTAGGTCGGGCAGCCGAAGCTAGGACAAGCTATCGCCGTCACGGCGGACAGCTTTTCGCGCCTTACGAACATCGGCTTCACATAAGTCTTCTTCATGGTATCTCCCCTTTGCCAAAACCCACGAAGCGATTCGTGCCGTGGTCTGGATCGCTTTGTCAAGCGAGCTGAGAGCAATAACAAAACAGCGACAGCCTTGTTTAGCAGCTCAGCTGAGGAAGCGGCCCGCCGCTGGTGAACTTTAGTTGGCCGACAAAAAATCCCTCTCGGCAGCGGTCAGGCCGGCCCAACGTCCTGACGAGCGGGACTATCAAACACTCCCGAGTCTGACGCTTTGCCGTTCCAGAGGCGCGCACGGAGCCAAGATCAAGCCAAGATTGCGCAACAAAACTTAAGATCACTTCATGCATGCAGCCATTTTCACCTGAAATAGTCCAGGCATCGGGGCTCTTACTGCCTCCCGATGGGCCGGGCATTTCAATGACAGCGCGCTCGCGCGTGTTCGAACCGTTCTTCAAGGAGGACATGTCACGCGGCGTTGCCTCGAAGCACGGCTTCGGGCTCGGCCTTTCCATCGTAGCGGGTATCATCCAGGGGCACGGCGGCAAGATCGAGTTGCACGACAACCAGCCAAGCGGCCTCGTCGTGACCTTTGATCTGCCGAGTGGAACCGAGATCCGCCCCTTATAGCAGGCCGGCGCCATACTCAGGATCTGATGATCGCCAGATTGCAGGAGGTCATTTCAAGACGTCCGAAGCCTTGCCTCAGGAAATACTGGTGCGGTCGAGAAGACTCGAACTTCCACGGGTTGCCCCACAGCGACCTCAACGCTGCGCGTCTACCAATTCCGCCACGACCGCACGTGGTAGGAGCCGGAACCGACCGGCTCGCGGCGTGTAGCAAATCGTTTCCGGCGAAACAAGTGCGTGGCGAGCAATAATGTCGGGCAATTGGCATAACGTTCCACAGGATTGCAATGAGCGTCGCGAACTGGACGTTTGCGCCCAATATCGCCATATGGAGGCCAAGGCATGTCGCCCAAAATCGCAAGGCGGTTTTGGGACCACGACATTTATAAGCAAAGCGATACGTCATGACTGAACGCAGCCAGATCGCCACGTCATTCCTGCCCTTGCCCGGTTCGGCGCCGGTCGAATGGCTGGTCGAGCCCGGCCTTACCGCCTATCCCGACGCGCTTGCCTTCATGGAGGCGCGCGCCGAGGCGATCCGCAGCGGAGCTGCCGGCGAGATGGTCTGGCTGGTCGAACATCCACCACTCTACACCGCCGGCACCAGCGCCCACACCGAGGACCTGATCGAGCCGGACCGCTTTCCGGTCTTCGCGGCCGGACGCGGCGGCGAATACACCTATCATGGGCCCGGCCAGCGGGTTGCCTATGTCATGCTCGACCTGAAGCGCCGGCGCGAGGACGTGCGCGCCTTCGTCGCCGCGCTCGAACAATGGATCATCGGCACACTCGCCACCTTCAACGTGCGCGGCGAGCGCCGCGAGGACCGTGTCGGTGTCTGGGTGGTGCGGCCGGAGCGCCCTGCTTTGCCTGACGGCTCGCCAGCCGAGGACAAGATCGCGGCGATCGGCATCCGGCTGCGTCGCTGGGTGAGTTTTCACGGCATCGCCATCAATGTCGAGCCGGAGCTTGGCCATTTCAGCGGCATCGTGCCTTGCGGTGTCTCGGACTACGGCGTCACCAGCCTCGTCGACCTCGGCCTGCCCCTGACCATGGCCGATCTCGACCTGGCACTGAAATCCGCTTTCGAGGACGTGTTCGGTCCCGCGACGGCCTTGCCCGCCGAAGCTTCGCGCAAGGCCGGCTGACACTGTCGGCCTGGGAACTGCATAAGGTGTATTGAGATTCAGGTCAGGCCGTGTCGAAAACTGTGGGTTCCGAGCACCCTTAGATCAGTTGGGCGGAAGCCCATAGCACGCCGCAGCCATGGATGGCGAACACCGCCAGCAAGGCGCCTGCGATGACGAACCGGTCGAGGGTGCCGATCGGCTCCAGTTCGTGACGCGGCTTCACCCCGCTGCCGACGGTGAGCAGGCTGAGGATCGAAAACACCGCACCGGCCGCCAGCAGGAAGCCCGAGGAAAAACCAGCCCGCCAGCCAAGCGCCAGAAAGGCGGAAAGCAGCGAGAAGGACGCCAGCGCCAGGACCACCGGCCCCGGGCAGATCTGGCGCAGCACCTGGCCGCCGTCGAATTTCCACACCGGCACCAGATTGGCGATGTTGAACAGGGCAGCACAACCTGCGAGGGCGGCCAGCAGCGCGGCGGCAGCCTTGTGACCCTCGTTGCCGGCAAGCACGCTGGCGGCGATGACGATCGGCACCAGGAAGGCGGAGAACCCCGCCCCCATCAACGCCACGAAGGCCACTTCGAAACGGCTGTTGTAGGGTCGTCCGCCAATGGCGATGCCGCCAAGCAGCGGGATGAAGATCATCCGCGCCCTGCGATGGCCCGTCAACCGGAACGCCGCCATGTGGCCGAGTTCGTGCAATGCCACCACCGACGTTAGGATCGCGGCCAGCGCCAGCCCGCCGAGGTGAAGGCCGAAGAACGGCCACAGCATCAATGCCGACAGCACGGCAAAGCCGACCTGGCTCAGCGGATGCTCGAACCAGCCGCCCTTGCGGTATTGCCCGGTCCTTGCCCAATGCTGCAGCTTGGAAAGCTCGCGGCGCATGGCGAAGTAGCGGAACACCAGGAAGGCGACGCCGCGATACCGGTCGATCCGGCTGAGCGTCACGCGTGTGCCGCTGCCCTCCGAAACCAGCTCGGCGGTCTCGCCATAATCCTTCCAGAACGAGCCATCGAGCGCGGTGTCCTCGATCACCCGCATCGAGAAGCGGCTGCCCTCGACGACATCTTCAAACCGCGCCCTGCGCTCTATCGGCTTGCCGTCGCGGCCTTCCCACGACAGCATGATGCGGGCCACGCCCTCTTCGTCCAGCGGCTGCGCCGACAGGATCTCGCCGGACCAGCCGGCATCGCTGCCAAGCGGCCACAGCGCCTGCCACAGGCGCTGCCGGTCCATTGCCACAATGCGGCTGGACCGGACCGTGCGCAAACCAAGCGGCACGGTCATCAAGAGAAAGATCAGTCCGAGATTGCTGGCCACGAGAATGGCCGTGACGATGGGCGACACCTGGACGCTGCTCCCTGCCTGGAGACGCACCCTAACGTCGCGGCGGCAAGAAAAGCTTAACGGCGGAGCGGCTTAGGGCCATCGGGAAACAGCGATGGCAGACGCCGCCAACTCACATGGCTCCGATCCAGATCGCCATGGAAACAAGAAACGCACTCATGCAAACCAGCGAGATGACATCCTGAACCAGATCGGTCATAACTCTCTCCTGTTGTGGATATGTTTCCAATTTGTTCTAATTTTGTTCCAATGTCAATCGCTAGGGGATAGAGCGATAGGCGGGGAATTTTGCACGGTTAGCGAAAGGTTAATCGTTCGCCACGAGACGATGCTGAAAGCGCGGCGGCGTAGGCTTCCAGTCCTGGAGATCAGGATTAGCGCGCGCTTGTATTAAAGCGTGGCCGAAGCAATAATTCTTGGGCTGGGGCACTGCCGGGCGATGGATATGGGGAAGTACGGAGGCGCGAATCAAGGTGACCGTTGGCGAAAGCGCATGCGACAAGGCCGCCGGCGACGCCTCTCTCGCAACCTTATAATCTGGTTGTTCATCCTGGCGACGAGCGCGATATCGTCCACTCTGATCGCAATGAACGCTCACTGGCGATTCTAAGCTACCCCCGCGCGGTACATTCCAGGCGAGAACCGTTCCTTACAGCGGCACCACCTTGCCGTCGGCCAGCGTGACACGCCGGTCCATGCGCGATGCCAGTTCATGATTGTGGGTAGCGATCAGCGCGGCGAGCCCCGATTGCCGCACCAGCGCCTCCAGCGCCTCGAAGACGTAGGAAGCGGTGACCGGGTCGAGGTTGCCGGTCGGCTCGTCGGCGAGCAGCACCAGCGGCGCATTGGCGACCGCGCGTGCAATGGCGACGCGCTGCTGCTCGCCGCCGGACAGCTCGGATGGCCGGTGCGACGCCCGCTTGCCGATCTGCATGTAGTCGAGCAGTTGCGCCGCGCGCTCGCCCGCTTCCTTGCGCGGCAGCCCCTTGATGAGCTGCGGCATCATGATGTTTTCCAGCGCGGAAAACTCCGGCAACAGATGATGGAACTGGTAGACGAAGCCGACATCGTTGCGGCGGATCGAGGTGCGCTCGTCATCGGACAGCCGGCCACAGGCGCGTCCGGACAGGATCACGTCTCCGGCGTCAGGACGCTCCAGCAGCCCCGCCGTGTGCAGCAGCGTCGACTTGCCGGAGCCCGAAGGGGCCACCAGCGCCACCATCTCACCGCGCCGCAGCGAGAAGTCGGCGCCGTTCAGGATGGTGAGCTTGCGCGGCCCCTGGACGTAGTGCCGCTCGACGCTCTTCAGCTCGATAATGACCTCGGCCACTACTCGTACCTCAAGGCTTCGACCGGATCGAGGCGGGCCGCCCGCCACGCTGGAAACACCGTTGCCAGGAAGGACAGCGCCAGCGCCATGATGATGACATAGGTCGTCTCGCGTGGATCCATCTTGGCCGGCAACTGGCTGAGGAAATAGAGCTCCGGATTGAACAGCACCTTGCCGGTCATCCAGGAGAAGAACTGGCGGATCGATTCGATGTTGGTGCAGATCAAGACGCCGAGCAGCACGCCGGCGAGCGTGCCCGTCACGCCGATCGCCGCACCCGTCATCAGGAAGATGCGCAGGATGGCGCCGCGCGAGGCGCCCATGGTGCGCAGGATGGCGATATCATGCCCCTTGTCCTTCACCAGCATGATCAGTCCGGAAATGATGTTGAGCGCCGCCACCAGCACGATCAGCGTCAGGATCATGAACATCACGTTGCGCTCGACCTGCAGGGCGGAAAAGAAGGTCTCGTTGCGCTGGCGCCAGTCGACCAGGTCGATGGGGCGTTGTGCCGCCTCCTCCACCTTCGGCTTCAGCGCGTCGACATCATCGGGATTGTCGACATAGATCTCGATGGTCTGCGCCCGGCCGTCCATGTTGAAATAGAGCTGCGCCTCGGAGAACGGCATGTAGACGATGGAGCTGTCATACTCCGACATGCCGACTTCGAAGATCGCCGCGATCTTGTAACCCTTCATGCGCGGCGTGGTGCCGAGCGGCGTCACATCGCCGTCCGGCGAGATCAAGGTGATGGTATCGCCGAGCGTCAGGCCAAGATTCTCGGCCATCCGCTTGCCGATGGCGACACCGTCGCCCGTATCGAAGCCGTCGAGCGAGCCTTGTTTGATGTTGCTGGCAACGATGGAGATCTTGCCGAGGTCTTCACCCCGGATGCCGCGAACCAGCGCGCCGCTGCCGCCGCCGACATTGCCTTGCGCCAGCACCTGGCCATCGATCAGCGGAATGGCGTATTTGACCCCGGCCACACCGTTGATGCGGCTGGCGACCTGGGCATAGTCCTCAAGCGGCGAATCGAGCGGCTGCACGATCAGATGGCCATTGACGCCGAGAATGCGCGTCAAAAGCTCGGCGCGGAACCCGTTCATCACGGCCATCACCACGATCAGCGTGGCAACGCCCAGCATGATGCCGAGGAAGGAGATCGAGGCGATCACCGAGATCACCGTCTCCTTGCGCCGCGAACGCAAATAGCGCCACGCAACCGTGCGTTCGAAGATGGAAAAAGGGCCGGCGCCGGCCGATCTCGCTGCCGCCGCCTCGCTCATGCGGCGACACCGAAGCGTTTTTTCGCGTCGGCGATCGGCAGCGTCACGCGCTCGCCGCTCTTGCGATTCTTGATCTCGATCTCGCCGGCGGCCACGCCGCGCGGTCCGACGATCACTTGCCAGGGCAGGCCGATCAGGTCGGCGGTGGCGAATTTGCCGCCCGGCCGCTGGTCGGTATCGTCGTAAAGCACATCCTTGCCGGCGGCGGTGAAGGCGGCATTGAGTTCGTCGCAGACGCGATCGCAGTCGGCGTCGCCCGCCTTCATGTTGATCAGGCCGATATCGAACGGCGCCACCGCTTCGGGCCAGATGATGCCATTCTCGTCGTGGCTGGCCTCGATGATCGCCGCGACCAGCCGCGACGGGCCGATGCCGTAGGAGCCGCCCGAGGCGAAATGATCCTTGCCGTCGGGCCCGGTCACCTTGGCGCCCATCGGCTTGGAGTATTTCTCGCCGAAGTGGAAGATATGGCCGACCTCGATGCCGCGCGCCGAGACCCGGTCGCCTGTCGGAACCTTCTCCCAGGCCGCCTCGTCATGCATCTCGTCGGTCGCGGCGTAAGGCGTCGTCCACGTCTTGACGATATCGGCAATTTCGCCGTCATTGGCGAAGTCCGTGTTCGCGCCGGGCACGGCAAGCGACAGATAATCGCGATGGCAGAAGACCTGGCTCTCGCCTGTGTCGGCCAGGATGATGAATTCGTGGCTGAGATCGCCGCCGATCGGCCCGGTGTCGGCCCGCATCGGGATTGCCTGCAGGCCCATGCGGGTGAAGGTCCGGAGATAGGAGACGAACATCCTGTTATAGGCGGCTCGCGCGCCCTCGAAGTCGAGATCGAAGGAATAGGCGTCCTTCATCAGGAATTCGCGCGAACGCATCACGCCGAAGCGCGGCCGCACCTCGTCACGGAACTTCCACTGGATATGGTAGAGGTTGAGCGGCAGGTCCTTGTAGGACTTGACGTAAGCGCGAAAAATCTCGGTGACCATCTCCTCGTTGGTCGGTCCGTAGAGCATGTCGCGGTCCTGGCGGTCCTTGATGCGCAGCATCTCCTTGCCATAGTCGTTGTAGCGCCCGCTCTCGCGCCACAGATCGGCCGACTGGATGGTCGGCATGAGAATCTCCAGCGCGCCGGCGCGGTTCTGCTCCTCGCGGATGATCATGCAGACCTTGTCCAGCACCCGCTTGCCCAGCGGCAGCCAGGAAAAACTGCCCTGCCCCTGCTGGCGGATCATGCCGGCGCGTAGCATCAACCGATGCGAGACGATTTCGGCCTCGCGCGGATTTTCTTTGAGGATAGGCAGGAAATAGCGCGACAAACGCATGGACTGGTCCGTGAATGAGAATGGCCACGCCAGAATCGGCGCGGCGCAGGCTTGCTTGCCCCGGCTTCATAGCGATTTCATGACGGAATGGAAACCCGGCCATCCCTATACATCACCCCCTTCCGGCCCGGAATCCCTCGCTTCCGGATCAGTCGGCGCCGACAATGGAACGCGCCGAACGTCTTCGGGTCTAGCCGCCAATTCTTTGCGCGCGTCAATTGCGAACATGCCGCAAAGGCTCTGTCGAACTCGCCTGTTCGTTTCAAAAGCAAAGCCTGCCGCACTATTGTGCAGTGCAACACGAGAATGCCCGTTTCAAGGCAAAATTCTTCGTGACATTTTCATTTCCGTTGGGCTAATGTGCCCCGATAACCGAGAGGGCGGAGAAAAATCTGCCCTCCTACGCGGTCAAAGTCTTGGGAGGATGCGATCTAGGCGCGGTTACTCGCTGCCGCCGGATAACGGAAACAGATCGGACGCGTTTAATTGCAAGGCCTCGTGCCTTGCATTTTTTTTGTGCAATCATCTGGTTAGCGCCGCAAGTTGCAAGGTTGCGTGACCTTACGTCACCAGACGTTCGGCGGCGAAAACGCGGCAGCATCCCAATCAGCATTCGATGCTCGATGTGGTCGAAAGGACTTGCCGGCTCTCTACTTCGCTGGGGTCTGGCCGAAATCCGGCACGATGTGCGGGATGTCGTTGAGGCTGTATCCCAGCCCGTGCGTCAGACCGTAGAAAATGCCCATCAGGATCGCCGTCGCGATGGTGGTGCGGATCACGGCACGCAACATATGCGGCCCGCGCGGCGCGCTCGGAACCGTGCCCAGCGTCACGTCGTGATCATCGTCCTGCGTCTTGACGCTGAACGGCAGAACGGCAAACAGCACCACCCACCAGGTCGCGAAAAACAGGGCGGTGAACGAGACCCAGCTCATGATTGCTCCAGTTCGATCAGCGTACCGAAGAAATCCTTCGGATGCAGGAACAACACCGGCTTGCCATGCGCACCGATCTTGGGATTGCCGTCGCCAAGCACGCGGGCGCCGGCGGCCTTGAGCTGGTCGCGCGCCGCCAGGATGTCGTCGACCTCGTAGCAGAGATGATGCATGCCGCCTGACGGGTTCTTTGCCAGGAATGCCGCGATCGGCGAGCCCTCGCCAAGCGGCTCCAGCAATTCGATCTTGGTGTTGCCGACATTGACGAACACCACGGTGACACCATGCTCCGACAAAGCCTGCGGCTCGGTCAGTTCGGCGCCGAGCGTGTTGCGGTAAGCTGCAATGGCGGCAGCCAGATCCGGCACCGCAAGCGCGACATGGTTCAGCCGTCCGAGCATGTGCGAGCTTCTTTCTCCCAGATCCAATGACTGGCGTCATACGTTAAATCAGCCGCGATCAACAGCCATTCGGGAAGCGCGCACTGTCGCACCTGTTCCAACCGATATCGGCGAAGTACAAACGGCAATGTCTGGAATCAGCTCTGCCCGCCCCCGTGTTTTTACCTTCGATCTCGGGTCGTTCAAAGTTGCCGCCTTGCTCGATGCCGTCGACATCAGAGACGAGCTCGCATCGGCCTTCGCGGCCGGACAGCCGCCGGCGGCGGTGCTCGAACTCGCGGCCTCGAACTTCATCGACCAGGATCGCTACGAGCATTGCTTCATCCCGACGCTGATCGACACCGGTTCTGAAAAGATCCTGTTCGACACTGGCTGCGGAGATGACGGCGGTTCACTCCCGGACTGCCTGCAAACCCTCGGGCTCGGCTCCGATGACATCGACGTGGTGGTCATCACGCACGGGCATCCGGACCACATTGGCGGGCTGGTCAGGAATGACCAACCTGTCTTCAGCCGAGCGCGATACGTATTCGGCGCGGCCGAATTCGCCTTCTGGACCGAAGGAAATGCGGTGCGCCCGGCCAGGTTGGCCAACCGTGATCTGTTCAGGCGGATTTGCACCGGCCTGGCCGACCGCGCGACATTCATCGCGCCTGGAGACGTAGTGGTGCCGGGCATCACTGCCATCGACGCGGCCGGTCACTCTCCCGGGCTCTTGGCATTCCTGGTCGAAAGCAGCGGACAGCAATTGCTGATCTGGTCGGACGCTTTCCTGCACTATGTCGTGTCCATCCAGCGTCCGGAGTGGCATGCGGATTTCGACGACGACAAGGAAAAGGCAATCGAGACCCGCAAGCGGCTGCTGAGCATGGCTTCCGAGCGTCGCCTGCTCGTCGCCGGCCATCACATGCCGTTTCCGGGCCTGGGCCACGTCGGGCGGACAGGCGGGTCCTTTCGCTGGATTCCGGTCAGCTACCAGCTGAACGTCTGACCAGCCGCCGCCGCCTTCAGCGGGTGACGAAAACCGTCACCAGCGGTTTCTTGCCCCAGGCTTCGTTGGCCGCGCCGCGCACCGCGCGGCGCACCGCCTCCTGCACGAGGTCGAGGTCCTTGCGGCGCTGACGGGGGATCGACTCGACCGCGCCGACGGCCGCATCGATCATCAGGTCCTCGAGCGTCTCGCCTCGGGCATCGGCCTCGGCGACGCCGATTGCCACCAGATCGGGATCGCCGGCCAGCTCGTACTTCTCGTCGAGCACGACATTGACCGCGACATGACCGGCAAAGGACAATTTGCGCCGGTCGCGAATACCCATCGCCTGATCGCTGCCGATCAGATTGCCGTCCTTGTAGACGCGGCCGAACGGCACCTGGTCGATGATGGTGGCGGGACCTGGCGCGAGCCGCAGCATGTCGCCGTCGCGCACCTGCGCCACCTGGCCGATGCCAGAGGTCGACATCAGCGAACCCTGCGCCACCAGATGCGCGGCCTCGCCATGCACGGGAACGCCGATCTGCGGACGCACCCATTCGTACATCTTGCGCAGTTCACTGCGTCGCGGGTGGCCGGAGACGTGTACCAGTGCGTCGCCGTCCTCGATGATCTTGATGCCGAGATCGATCAGGCGGTTCTTGATTTCGAGGATCGCCTTCTCGTTGCCGGGAATGGTGCGCGAGGAAAACACCACCGTGTCGCCCGCCGTCAGCGACACCGATTTCATCTCCTCGCGCGACAGTTTCGCCAGCGCCGCCAGCGGCTCGCCCTGGCTGCCGGTGCAGATGATGACGAGGTTCTCGCGCGGGATGAAGCCGAAATCCTCCTCGGCGATGAACTCCGGCAGCCCGTCCATATAGCCAAGCTCGTCAGCCACATCGATGACGCGCTTCAGCGAGCGGCCGAGCACCAGGCACTGGCGGCCGGCATCGCGCGCTGCCCTGGCGATCGAGACGATACGTCCGACATTGGAGGAGAAGGTGGTGACGGCGACGCGGCCCTTGGCGGCCTGGATGACGCCTTTCAGGCCCTCGCCCACCGCCACTTCCGAAGGCGACTCGCCTTCACGCAGCGCATTGGTCGAATCGCAGATCAGCGCCAGCACGCCCTTGTCGCCATAGGCGCGGAACCGCGCCTCGTCGGTCTTGGGTCCAATCGTCGGTTCCGGATCGATCTTCCAGTCACCGGTATGGATGACGGTGCCGGCAGGCGACGTGATCGCCAGCGACATGGGTTCGGGAATCGAGTGCGCCACCGGAATGGCTTCGATCTCGAAGGGACCGACAGTGAACTTTTCGCCCGCCCGGTAGATCGTCAGCGGGATCTTCGGCGCGCCCTGCTCGCCCTGCCGCTTGGCTTCCAGCAGCCCGGCGCTGAACGGCGTCATCCAGACCGGCGCCTTCAGCTTCGGCCAGGTGTCGAGCAGCGCGCCGTAATGGTCCTCATGCGCGTGGGTGATGATGATGCCGCGCAGATTGGCGAGGTTCTCCTCGATGAAGCGCGTGTCGGGCAGAATCAGGTCGACGCCCGGATGCGCCGCGTCGGGAAAGGTGACGCCGACATCGATGACGATCCACTCGCGCGCGCTCGGCGGGCCGTAGCCGTAGAGGGCGAAGTTCATGCCGATCTCGCCGACACCGCCGAGCGGCACGAAGACGAGTTCGGCGTTGTCCGCTTTCGCCATGATTTTTCCCTTCCTGGCCCTCAGGCCAAGCCGTTAAAGCAATTCCGGCAAAGGTGTCTAACGGTTTTCAGTCCGGAATTGCCCAAAAAACAAAACTAAACCCGCGCGGAAGCGACCGCACCGAAGTGAACATCGCCGGCGGCGACCGTCAGAACAGCCCCGTCATCGTCGCGGATCACGAAACGGCAGTCCTCGTCAATGGTCTCGAACACGCCACGCACCACATTACCGTCAATTCTGACAGCAACCTCGCCGCCAAGGCCCGCGGCACGGGCCAGCCAGCGCTTTCTGATCGCGGCAAGGCCTCGTCCTTCGTCCCAAAGGCGGGCATTCTCGCTCCAGGCATCCGACAGCGCCAGAAAAAGCGTCTCGGCATCGCAGGCGGCGCCCAATTCATGAAGCGATGTCGCGGGATAGGGCAAGTCCTGCGGGTGCGCCACCACATTGACGCCGATGCCGACCGCCACCGCGAAGCGGCCACCGTCGAGCATCGCCGACTCCAGCAGGATGCCGGCCAGCTTGGCCCCGGACGCCAGCACATCGTTCGGCCATTTCAGCTCGAAGCGGTTCTGTCCCTGGCTCGCGCCGTCGAGGCCTACCGAAATGCGGCCCTTCGGGACCGCCGCGTCGAGCGCGTCGGCCAGTGCCAGCCCGGCGACGAAACCGAGCGTCGCGGCAAGGCGCAGTTCACCGCCGGTGATGACAAGCAGCGTCGCCGCCAGATTGCCTTCCGGCGTCGCCCAGGGACGGCCACGCCGGCCACGCCCGCTTTCCTGTTTCTTGGAAACGACCCAGAGCTTGCCCGGGTCGCCGGCGCGGGCATGGTCCAGCGCCAGCGCGTTGGTCGAGCCGACACTGTCATGCGCCTCGAGCCGGAACCCTTCCGACGCCGAGGTTGGAGCCAGCCGAAATGCCATCCCGTCAGAAAAATGTCTTGGCGGCGGCTTCGGCATAGGTGCCGATCGGCCCGCCGATCAACACATAGAACAGCACGAAGGCGCCACTGACGCCGAGCACGACACGCAATTCGCTGGCCATCGGCACGAAGCCGCCGACCGGCTCGTCGAACCACATGATCTTGATGATGCGCAGATAATAGTAGGCGCCCACCACCGAGGCCAGCACGCCGATGATCGCCAGCGCATAGAGATTGGCGTTGATGGCGGCGAGGAAGACGTACCACTTTCCCCAGAAGCCGGCGAGCGGCGGAATGCCGGCCAGCGAGAACATCAGGATGGTCAGGATCGTCGCCATGACCGGGTTGGTCGACGCCAGGCCGGCGAGATCGCTGATCTGTTCGACATTGCCTTCCTTGCGCCGCATGGCGAGGATGAAGGCGAAGGTGCCGAGCGTCATCACCAGGTAGATCAGCATATAGATCGCGACGCCGCGCACGCCGGCCTGGCTGTTGGCGGCAAGGCCGACCAGCGCGTAGCCCATATGGCCGATCGAGGAGTAGGCCATCAGCCGCTTGATGTTGGTCTGGCCGATCGCTGCGAAGGCGCCAAGCGCCATCGAGGCGATCGAGATGAAGACGATGATCTGCTGCCAGTCGGAAGCGATCGGCTTGAACGCGCCCATGGTGACGCGCACGATCAGCGCCATCGCCGCCATCTTGGGGGCCGCCGCCAGGAAAGCCGTCACCGGGGTCGGCGCGCCCTCATAGACGTCCGGCGTCCACATGTGGAACGGCACCGCCGATATCTTGAAGGCAAGCCCGGCCAGCACGAAGACGAGGCCGAAGACGAGCCCAAGCTGGCGCTCGCCGCCGCCCAGCGCGGTCGCGATTTCCTGGAAACCGGTGTTGCCGGTGTAACCGTAGACCAGGCTGATGCCGTAGAGCAGCATGCCCGAGGACAGCGCGCCGAGGACGAAATATTTCAGGCCGGCTTCGGTCGAACGCAGATTGTCGCGGTTGATCGCCGCCAGCACATAGATCGCCAGCGACTGCAGTTCGAGGCCGAGATAGAGCCCGATCATGCCGTTGGCCGAGATCATCAGCATCATGCCGAGCGTGCAAAGCAGGATCAGCACCGGATATTCGAACTTGTCGAAACGCTCCGCCTTGGCAAAGCGCATCGACATGATGAGCGTCACCGCCGAGCCGACCAGGGCCAGCACCTTCATGAAGCGGGCGAAGGAGTCCTGGATGAAGGCGTGGCCATAGGCGCTGCCCTGCCCTGCGTGGAAGATCAGCCAGGCGCCTGCGATCACCAGCACGGCCACGGCAAGGCCGGTCACCGTACTGGCGGTGTTGGAACGCGAATAGGCCCCGACCATCAGCAGCGCGAGCGCGCCGATGGCAAGGATCAGCTCGGGCGTCGAGAGCGACAGGCTGGAGAGAAGGTCCGGCGTCATGGTTCGCAAAACCCCTGGGTCAGTTCGCCGCCGCGGTCTGCGCGGCGCCGATGGATGCGGTGACATTGGTGACGAGCGACTTGACCGACTGGGCCGTCGCGTCGAAGACGGGTGCGGGATAGACGCCGAAGAAGATGACCAGCACGACCAGCGGATAGATGATCGCCTTCTCGCGGGTCGACAGGTCGAGCAGCCCCTTCAGGCTGTCCTTGGTCAGCGCGCCGAAAATCACCCGGCGATAGAGCCAGAGCGCATAGGCGGCCGACAAGATGACGCCGGTGGCGGCGAAGAACGCCACCCAGGTGTTGACCCGGAACACGCCGAGCATGGTCAGGAACTCGCCGACGAAGCCTGACGTGCCCGGCAAGCCGACATTGGCCATGGTGAAGACCATGAACACGGTGGCGTATTTCGGCATGTTGTTGACGAGGCCGCCATAGGCGGCGATCTCGCGCGTGTGCATGCGGTCATAGATGACGCCGACGCAGAGGAACAGCGCGCCCGAGACCAGGCCGTGGCTGAGCATCTGGAAGATCGCGCCCTGCACGCCTTCCTGGTTCATGGCGAAGATGCCCATGGTGACGAAGCCCATATGGGCGACCGACGAATAGGCGATCAGCTTCTTCATGTCCTCCTGCATCAGCGCCACCAGCGAGGTGTAGATGATGGCGACGACCGACAGCGTGAACACCAGCGGCGCGAACATTTCGGACGCCAGCGGGAACATCGGCAAGGAGAAGCGCAGGAAGCCGTACCCGCCCATTTTCAAGAGAATGGCCGCCAGGATGACCGAACCGGCCGTCGGCGCCTCGACGTGTGCGTCGGGCAGCCAGGTGTGCACCGGCCACATCGGCATCTTCACCGCGAAGGAGGCGAAGAAGGCGAGCCATAGCCAGGTCTGCATGTTGGCCGGGAAGCTGTGCGTCAGGAGCGTCGGAATGTCGGTCGTGCCGGACTGGTAGAACATCGCCATGATGGCGAGCAGCATCAGCACCGAGCCGGCCAGCGTATAGAGGAAGAACTTGAACGAGGCGTAGACGCGCCGCTTGCCGCCCCACACACCGATGATGATGAACATCGGGATCAGGCCGGCCTCGAAGAAGACGTAGAACAGCACGATGTCCAGCGCGCAGAACACGCCGATCATCAGCGTTTCCAGCAGCAGGAAGGCAATCATGTACGCCTTGACGCGCTTCTCGATCGCTTCCCACGACGCCAGGATGCAAAGCGGCATCAGGAAGGTCGTCAGGATGACGAACAGCATGGAAATGCCGTCGACGCCCATATGGTAGGAAATGCCGGAGTCGAGCCAGGCCACCTTCTCAACGAACTGGAAGCCGGCCTGCGAATTGTCGAAGCCGGTCCAGATAAACAGCGAGATGATGAACGTGAATGTCGTGGTCAACAGCGCGATGGCGCGGATGTTGCGGCGTGCGTTTTCGCTGTCATCGTTGATGAACAGGATCAGCAGCACACCAACCAACGGCAGGAAGGTGACCAGCGAGAGGATTGGCCAAGCGGTCATCAGAGCATCATCCAGGTGACGAGTGCGGCAACGCCGATCAGCATGGCGAAGGCATAGTGGTAGAGGTAGCCGGTCTGCAGCTTGACGACGCGGTTGGTGACGTCGACGACGCGGGCCGAAACGCCGTCAGGCCCCAGGCCATCGATGATGGTCCCGTCGCCGGTCTTCCACAGGAAGGACCCGAGGCGCTTGGCTGGCCGCACGAACAGGAAGTCGTAGAGCTCGTCGAAGTACCACTTGTTGAGCAGGAACGCGTAGAGCCCGCGGTGCCGCCCGGCGAGATCGACCGGCATTTCCGGCGAGCGGATGTAGAACTTCCAGGCCAATGCCAGGCCGATCAGCATGGCGATGAAGGGCGATAGCTCGACCCACAGCGGCAATTCGTGGATTTCGTGCAGGATATGGTTGTCCGCCAGGGTGAACAGCGACGCCTTCCAGAATTCGGCATAGCCCTCGCCGATGAAGGCGCCGTGGAAGATGATGCCTGCAAACAAAGCGCCGGCCGCCAGGATGAACAGCGGCACCAGCATCACCGGCGGCGATTCATGGACGTGATGCATCACCTCGTGGCTCGCCCGCGGCTCGCCATGGAAGGTCATGAAGATCAGCCGCCAGGAATAGAAGGAGGTGAAGCCGGCGGCGATCACCAACAGCACGAAGGCCAGGCCCGCAGCCGAATTGTGGCCGGCAAAGGCCGTCTCGATGATGGCGTCCTTGGAGAAGAAGCCGGCGGTGCCGATGACGGTCACGGGAATGCCGACGCCGGTCAGCGCCAGAGTGCCGATCACCATCATCCAGTAGGTGGTCGGGATCAGCTTCCTCAAGCCGCCCATCTTGCGCATGTCCTGCTCGTCGGAGACGGCATGGATGACCGAGCCCGAGCCGAGGAAAAGCAGCGCCTTGAAGAAGGCATGCGTGAACAGGTGGAAGATCGCAGCGCCGTAGGCGCCGACGCCGAGCGCCACGAACATGTAGCCGAGCTGCGAGCAGGTCGAATAGGCGATGACGCGCTTGATGTCGTTCTGGACGAGACCGACGGTCGCGGCGAAGAATGCGGTGAAGGCGCCGATGAAGGTCACCACCGTCAGCGCCGAATGCGACAGCTCGAACAGCGGCGACAGCCGCGCCAGCATGAATACGCCTGCCGTCACCATGGTGGCGGCATGGATGAGTGCCGACACCGGGGTCGGGCCTTCCATGGCGTCGGGCAGCCAGGTGTGCAGCGGCACCTGCGCCGACTTGCCCATGGCGCCCATGAACAGGAGCAGGCAGACGACGGTCATCGCCGCCTGCTTGTCGAGCGCATGGCCGAGGAAGGTGAGCACGGCGGCACCCTGTGGCGCGCCTTCGGCAGGAATGAACGTCGCCGCATTGGCGAAGATGGTGCCGAGATTGGCCGAGCCAAACAGCACGAAGACGCCGAAAATGCCGAGTGCGAAACCGAAATCGCCGACACGGTTGACGACGAAGGCCTTTATTGCCGCTGCATTGGCCGATGGCTTCTTGTACCAGAAGCCGATCAGCAGGTAGGACGCGAGGCCCACCCCTTCCCAGCCGAAGAACATCTGCACGAGGTTGTCCGCCGTCACCAGCATCAGCATGGCGAAGGTGAACAGCGACAGATAGGCGAAGAAGCGCGGCCGGTTCGGATCGTGGTGCATGTAGCCGATCGAATAGATGTGAACCAGGGCCGACACGGTGTTGACCACCACCAGCATCACCACCGTCAGCGTGTCGATCCGCAGCGCCCAGGAGACGTCCAGCCCGCCGGACTGGATCCAGTGCAGCACCGGCACGGTGAACACCTCGCCATGGCCGAAGCCGACGCTGAAGAAGGCGACCCATGACAGCACGGCCGCGATCACCAGGAAGCCGGAGGTGATGTATTCGGATGCCTTGGCACCGAGCGCGTTGCCGAACAGGCCGACGATCAGGAAGCCGAGCAGTGGAAGGAAGACGATCGCTTGATACATAGTCGCCCCGTCAACCCTTCATGGTGTTCACGTCTTCGACCGCGATCGAGCCACGGTTGCGGAAGAAGACGACGAGAATGGCAAGTCCGATGGCGGCTTCAGCCGCCGCGACCGTCAGCACGAACAGCGCGAACACCTGGCCGACCAGATCGCCGAGCGCCGCCGAGAAGGCGACGAAGTTGATGTTGACCGCGAGCAGGATCAATTCGACCGACATCAGGATGACGATGATGTTGCGGCGGTTGAGGAAGATGCCGAACACGCCGAGCGTGAACAGAACAGCCGATACGGTCAGATAATGTGCGATGCCGACGACCATCTCAGACTCCTTCGCCCGACTTGACCTTGCGGATTTCCATGCCGGTAGCCGCGGTGCGGCCGACCTGGGCGGCGATCGACTGCCGCTTGACCCCTTCCTTGTGGCGCAGCGTCAGCACGATGGCGCCGATCATGGCAACCAGCAGGATGAGGCCCGAAATCTGGAAGTAGTAGAGGTAGTCGGTATAGAGGATGTCGCCGAGCGCTGCCGTGTTCGAGCGCGCGGCGAGATCCGGGATGGGCTTTGCGACGGTCGCGGCGAGCTTCGGGGCGAAGGTGTAGCCGCCCAGCACGATGATCAGCTCCGCCGCCAGGATCAGCCCGACCAGCGCGCCGATCGGCGCGTATTGCAGGGCTCCCTCCTTCATCTCGGCGAAGTCGACGTCGAGCATCATGACGACGAACAGGAACAGCACCATGACCGCTCCGACATAGACGACGAGCAGGATCATCGCCAGGAACTCGGCGCCGGTCAGCATGAACAGACCGGCGGCGTTGAAGAAGGTCAGGATCAGGAATAGCACCGAATGCACGGGGTTGCGCGACGAAATGACCATGAACGCCGACGCCACCGCGACAAAGGCGAAGAGGTAGAAAAAGGCCGCCTCTAGTCCACTCAGCATTGGGGATCCCCCGGGTTCCTGTCCGGACACGACGCTTGCGCCTGTCCGATTTTCGCCGCCGCCTCCGGCTGGCAAGTTGCTTGTCCTTAGACGAGGCCCCTCGCCTCGTCCATGCGTCAAATGTCAGCGATAGGGCGAGTCCAGCGAGATATTGCGCGCCAGTTCGCGCTCCCACCGGTCGCCATTCGCCAGCAGCCTGTCCTTGTCGTAGTAGAGTTCCTCGCGCGTCTCCGTCGCGAACTCGAAATTCGGCCCCTCGACGATGGCGTCGACCGGGCAGGCTTCCTGGCAGAAGCCGCAATAGATGCACTTCACCATGTCGATGTCGTAACGCACCGTGCGGCGCGTGCCGTCATTGCGGCGCGGGCCGGCCTCGATGGTGATGGCCTGCGCCGGGCAGATCGCCTCGCACAACTTGCAGGCGATGCAGCGCTCCTCGCCATTGGGATAGCGGCGCAGCGCGTGCTCGCCGCGGAAGCGCGGGCTGACCGGCCCCTTCTCGTGCGGATAGTTGATCGTCTCCTTCGGCGCGAAGAACTGGCGCATCGACAGGAAGAAGGCGCTGACGAAATCCTGCAGCAGCAGCGATTTTGCGGCCTGGGACAAAGCGGACATCACGCAAACCCCGTGATCTTGAGGAAGGCCGCGGTGGCGACGACCATGAACAGCGAGATCGGCAGGAACACTTTCCAGCCCAGCCGCATCAGCTGGTCGTAGCGGTAACGCGGCACGAAGGCCTTCACCATCGAGATGCCGAAGAACACGAAGCAGACCTTCAGCACGAACCAGATGACGCCCGGCACCCAGGTGAAGGGCGCGAAGTCGAAGGGCGGCAGCCAGCCGCCGAGGAACAGGATGGTGGCCAGCGCGCACATCAAGACGATCGCGACATACTCGCCGAGGAAGAACAGCAGGAACGGCGTCGACGAATATTCGACCATGTGGCCGGCGACCAGCTCCGATTCGGCTTCCACCAGATCGAAGGGCGGCCGGTTCGTCTCGGCCAGGGCCGAGATGAAGAAGATGATGAACATCGGGAACAGGGCCAGCCAGTTCCAGTCGAGGAACGTATTGGGCAGGCCGAGCCGCGTGCCGATTCCGTCATGCTGCGACAGCACGATATCGCTGAGGTTGAGCGAGCCGGCGGTGAGCAGCACGGTGACGATGACGAAGCCGATCGAGACTTCATAGGACACCATCTGCGCGGCGGAACGCAGCGCGCCGAGGAACGGATATTTCGAGTTGGACGCCCAGCCGCCCATGATCACGCCATAAACCTCCAGCGAGGAGATGGCGAAGACATACAGGATGCCGACATTGACGTTGGCGATCGCCCAGCCCTGGCTGACCGGAATGACCGCCCAGGCCGAGATCGCCAGCACGGCCGAGACCAGCGGCGCCAGCAGGAAGACGCCCTTGTTGGCGCCTGACGGGATGACCGGCTCCTTGAAGACGAACTTCAACAGGTCGGCGAAGGCCTGCAGCGTGCCCCAGGGGCCGACGACGTTCGGGCCACGGCGAAGCTGCACCGCCGCCCAGATCTTGCGGTCGGCGTAGAGGATGTAGGCGACGAAGATCAGCAGAACGACGATCAGCACGACTGATTTCAAGAGGATCAGCAGCGCCGGCAGCACGTAGAAGGAGAAGAAGGTGTCCATGCTTATTCCGCCGCCTGCTTGAAGCCGCTCTTGGCCAGTGCCGAGCATTCCGCCATCACGGCCGATGCCCGCGCGATCGGGTTGGTCAGATAGAAATCCTTGACCGGCGAGGTGAAGGTGCCCTTGTTCAGCCGCCCGCCGAGCTTCGCCACGCTGGCGATATCCTCGGCGTTGCCGGCCGCGACCTGGTCGATGCGGGCCAGATGCGGGTATTCGCCATAGAGCTTGGCACGCAGTTGCGGCAGCGAGTCGAACGGCAGTTTCTTGCCCAGCACGTCGGACAGCGCCCGCAATATGGCCCAATCCTCGCGCGCATCGCCCGGCGCGAAGCCGGCGCGGTTGGTCTGCTGCACACGTCCCTCTGTGTTGACGTAGGTGCCGGACTTTTCGGTATAGGCCGCCGCCGGCAGGATGACGTTGGCGCGGTGCGCGCCGGCGTCGCCATGCGTGCCGACATAGACGACAAAGGCGCCGCCGGTCTTGCTCATGTCGATCTCGTCGGCACCGAGCAGGAACAACACATCCGTCTCGCCCAGCATGCCGGCAACGTTCTTGCCACCCTCGCCCGGCACGAAGCCGAGGTCGAGGCCGCCGACGCGCGCCGCCGCATTGTGCAGCACGGCAAAGCCGTTCCAGTCGGCGCGAGCAGCATTCACGGCAGCGGCGAGCCTGGCCGCCTGGCCGAGCACGGCCGCACCGTCGGCGCGCGCCAGCGCGCCCTGGCCGACGATGATCAGGGGATGCGTCGCCTTCTTCAGCGTCTGGAAGAACTTGCCGTTGCCGTCCGCCAGATCCTTGAGCGAGTCCGGCCCGGCGCCCAGTTGTTCGTAGTCATAGCGCGTGTCGCCGACATCGCCGATGACGCCGACCGGCAGATTGCCGAGGCGCCAGCGCTTGCGGACGCGGGCATTGAGCACAGAGGCCTCGAAGCGCGGATTGGCTCCGATGATCAGCACCGCGTCGGCCTGCTCGATGCCTTCGATGGTCGGGTTGAAGATATAGCTGGCGCGTCCGAGCGCCGGATCGAGCGCAGCGCCGTCCTGGCGGCAATCGGTGTTCTTCGAACCGAGCGAAGCCATCAGGAGCTTCAACGCAAAGATTTCCTCGACCGCCGCGAGATCGCCTGCGATCGCGCCGATCTTCTCAGGCGTCGTCTTCGACACCGCGTCCTTGATAGATGCGAACGCTTCGGCCCAGCTCGCCGGAACCAGCTTGCCGTCCTTGCGCACATAGGGGCGGTCGAGGCGCTGCGTGCGCAGGCCGTCCCAGATGAAGCGGGTCTTGTCGGAAATCCATTCCTCGTTCACGGCCTCGTTGACGCGCGGCAGGATGCGCATCACTTCGCGGCCACGGCTATCGACGCGGATCGCCGAGCCGACGGCGTCCATGACGTCGATGGATTCGGTCTTGGTCAGCTCCCACGGCCGCGCCTGGAAGGCGAAGGGCTTGGAGGTCAGCGCGCCGACCGGACAGAGATCGATGACATTGCCCTGCAGCTCCGAGGTCATTGCCTGTTCGAGATAGGTGGTGATCTCGGCATCCTCGCCACGGCCGATCAGGCCGAGTTCGGAAATGCCGGCGACCTCGGTGGTGAAGCGGACGCAGCGCGTGCAATGGATGCAGCGGTTCATCACCGTCTTGACCAGCGGGCCGATATACTTGTCTTCGACCGCGCGCTTGTTCTCGTGATAGCGCGAGGAATCGACGCCGAAAGCCATCGCCTGGTCCTGCAGGTCGCACTCGCCGCCCTGGTCGCAGATCGGGCAATCCAGCGGGTGGTTGATCAGCAGGAATTCCATCACGCCTTCCCGGGCCTTCTTGACCATCGGCGTGTTGGTGAAGATTTCCGGCGGCTCGCCGTTGGGGCCGGGGCGCAGGTCGCGCACGCCCATGGCGCAGGAGGCCTGCGGCTTGGGCGGCCCGCCCTTCACCTCGATCAGGCACATGCGGCAATTGCCGGCGATCGACAGCCGCTCATGGAAGCAGAAGCGCGGCACTTCCGCGCCCGCGTCTTCCGCCGCCTGCAGCAGCGTATAGTGGTCGGGTACAGTGATTTCTTTCCCGTCGACCTTGAGCTTTGCCATTCGCTTCAAACCCCTGCGGATTTCCCGCAATCTCTTTTCCGGTCGCGACCGACGCCGCGCCCGACATTTCGTTTACTTCTTGGCGGCCAGCGCCGCGGCCTGGGCAGTCCAGTCGTCACGGCCGATACGGCCGTTGAACGAGAGATAATCGTCGACCCAGGCGATCTCCTGCGGCGACCATTGGGCGATCTGGGCGTAAGTCCAGATACCCAGCCCGTTCAACACCTTCTCCAGCTTCGGGCCGATGCCCGATATCGCCTTGAGGTCGGACGGTTTCGCTGGCTTCTCCATGGCCTTGGGCTGCCTGAAATCTTCCGGCAACAGCACATCGGAGGTCTCACCCGCTGCCGGAGCTGCATCCGCGGCTGGTGCGATGACCGCGGCCTCCCTGGCTGCGATATCGGTGACCTCCTGGGCGAAGGACTGCGCCTCGGCCATCATGGTCTTCGCCGTCGCCCGCGCCCTGATGGACGACGAGTTCGCGTCCTCGAATTGCTCGACGCGCGCCTCGAAATCCTCGATCAGCGGCTGCATGAGCCGATGTGATGCCTCGGTGGCTCCCGAAAGCGCCCCCATCCAGACGCCGAAGGCATGATTGGCGAGCCCCATGCCAAGCGCCGACATCGCCACTGCACCCGCGACAGGGTGCGCGAAAAGGTTGACGGCGCTGGCCATCTCCTTCGGCATCATCCTTGTCAGGTCCTGGTTCATCTTCTCGATCTGGTCCAAATTGGGCATCAATGAGTAGGGTGTCGAATACGGCGCCATAGAGTTCTCCTGGTCGTTTCTTCGTTCGCCCCGCCCCGTTTTCTTCCCGAGTTCAAAAAGTTTCTTTTTATTCCGCCGCCACCATCACCGGTTCGGCCCGGTGCGCGTTGCGCGAAAACTCGTCGATGCGCCGCTCCACCTCGCCACGGAAATGCCGCATCAGGCCCTGGATCGGCCAGGCCGCGGCATCGCCCAGCGCACAGATCGTGTGGCCCTCGACCTGCTTGGTGACGTCGAGCAGCATGTCGATCTCGCGCTTCTGCGCCTCGCCGCGCACCAGCCGCTCCATCACCCGCCACATCCAGCCTGTGCCCTCGCGGCATGGCGTGCACTGGCCGCAGCTCTCGTGCTTGTAGAAGTAGGAAAGCCGCGCGATCGCCTTCACGACATCGGTCGACTTGTCCATGACGATGACGGCCGCGGTGCCGAGGCCGGATTTGAGGTCGCGCAGCGCGTCGAAATCCATCGGCGTGTCGATGATCTGCTCGGCCGGCACCAGCGGCACCGAGGCGCCGCCCGGAATGACCGCAAGCAGATTGTCCCAGCCGCCGCGGATGCCGCCACAATGCGTCTCGATCAGTTCGCGGAACGGGATCGACATCGCCTCTTCGACGGTGCACGGATTGTTGACGTGGCCGGAGACGCAGAACAGCTTGGTGCCGACATTGTTGGGCCGGCCGAAGGACGAGAACCACGCGGCCCCCCGGCGCAGGATGGTCGGCGCCACGGCAATCGATTCGACATTGTTGACCGTGGTCGGGCAGCCATAGAGGCCGACATTGGCCGGGAATGGCGGCTTCAGCCGGGGCTGGCCCTTCTTGCCTTCGAGGCTTTCCAGCAGCGCGGTTTCCTCGCCGCAGATATAGGCGCCGGCGCCGTGATGCATGTAGATTTCGAAATCGTAGCCCGACGTGTTGTTCTTGCCGATCAGCTTGGCCTCGTAGGCCTCTTCGATCGCCCGCTGCAGCGCCTCGCGCTCGCGGATGAATTCGCCGCGCACATAGATATAGGCGGCAATCGCGCCCATGGCGAAGCCGGCCAGAAACGCGCCCTCGACCAGCGTGTGCGGATCGTTGCGCAGGATGTCGCGGTCCTTGCAGGTGCCGGGCTCGGATTCGTCGGCGTTGATGACGAGATAGCTCGGCCGGCCGTCGCTCTGCTTGGGCATGAACGACCATTTGAGGCCCGTCGGGAAGCCGGCGCCACCACGGCCGCGCAGGCCCGACGCCTTCATCTCGTTGACGATCCACTCACGCCCCTTGGCGACGATGCCGGGCGTGTTGTCCCAGGCGCCGCGCGCCATGGCGCCGGCCAGCGACTTGTCGAAGAGGCCGTAGATGTTGGTGAAGATGCGGTCTTTGTCCTGAAGCATTTTTCGTCCCTCAGACCGGCTTCTTGCCGAAAACGCGGATGTATTCGGCAACGCCGCCCTTGGCGAGCGCCTTGGCTTGGGCAACCCAGTTGTCGCGGTCGATGCGGCCCTGGAAGGAGAGATAGCCATCGACCCATTCGCGCTCGGCCTTCTTCCACGACGCGACTTGCGCGAAGGTGAAGATGCCAAGCGTATGCAGGATGCCCTCGATCTTCGGGCCGACGCCGGAGATCAGCTTGAGATCGTCGACCGCGGCCGGCCTGTCGATACCGGCCGGACGGTTCTTGTCCTCCAGCGACGGCTTTGCCGGCTTCGCGGCTGGCACCTTGGCTTCCGGCGCCTTGAAGGCCGATGCCGGTTCGGCCTTGGCCGTCGGCCCATTGCGCTGCTTGGAAACCTTCTCGACCTCAGGCGCTGCCGTATTCGCGTTGGCCGCCGAATGCAGCGGCGCCGAAACGCTCGCCGCCTTTTCCGCCGCCGGCGCCACCTTGGTCTTTGAAGGCGTCTTCAGCGCCGGGCTGGTCTCGGGCGCATCGGTTTTCGGCTTGCTGGCATTGGACGGCGCGACAGGGGGCGTGGGAGCTACAGCCGCGGGGGCCGGCACGGCCGTCGCGATGATCGCGCCGGGCGCTGCCTTGGCGGCCTTGGCTGCTTCCCGGGCTTCACGGTCGCGGGTCGATTTGAGGATCGCCTTTTCGCTTTTGAGCGTCGTCAAACCGGAGGCCGGCTCCGAGCCGGTGCGGCCGTTCTGCGGTCCCGGCGCCACCGAGGCGCCCTTGCCGGCATCATAGAGATCGATGATTTCGGCCAACCGTTCAGGCGTCAGATCCTCGAACGTATCCTTGAACACCATGACCATCGGCGCGTTGACGCAGGCGCCGAGGCACTCGACCTCCTCCCACGACAAGGTGCCCTTGTCGTTGGTGTGGAACTGGTCGTGATGGATTTTCGAGCGGCACACATCCATCAGCGCTTCCGAGCCGCGCAGCATGCAGGGCGTGGTGCCGCAGACCTGGATATGCGCGCGGGTACCGACCGGATTGAGCTGGTACTGCGTGTAGAAGGTCGCGACCTCGAGCCCGCGGATGCGCGGCATGCCGAGCATGTCCGAAATCGTCTCGATCGCCGCCTTGGTGACCCAGCCTTCCTGCTCCTGCGCTATCATCAGAAGCGGGATGATCGCCGACTGTTCGCGCCCCTTCGGATATTTCTTGATCCACTGCTTGGCCGCCGCCGCATTCGCCTTGTTGAAGGCGAAGGACGCTGGCTGGACGCTGGCTTCTGCGAGACGGCGGACTGACATTTAGCGATCGACCTCACCAAACACGATGTCGAGGGAGCCAAGAACGGCGGTGACGTCGGCCAGCATGTGGCCGCGGCACAGGAAATCCATGGCTTGCAGATGCGCGAAACCGGGGGCGCGCAGCTTGCAGCGGTACGGCTTGTTGGTGCCGTCGGAGACGAGATAAACGCCGAACTCGCCCTTCGGCGCCTCGACGGCCGCATAGACCTCGCCGGCCGGCACGCGATAGCCCTCGGTGTAGAGCTTGAAGTGGTGGATCAGCGCTTCCATCGAACGCTTCATCGCCTGGCGCTTGGGCGGCACCACCTTGCCGTCGAGGTTCGACACCGGACCGGTGCTTTCCTTGCCGAGCAGAAGATCGACGCACTGGCGCATGATCCGCGCCGACTGGCGCATTTCTTCCATACGCACGAGATAACGGTCGAAGCAGTCGCCATTCTTGCCGATCGGGATGTCGAAATCCATCTCGGAATAGCATTCATAGG
Organism: Mesorhizobium sp. M8A.F.Ca.ET.208.01.1.1; assembly: GCF_004791315.1. Classification (NCBI taxonomy): domain Bacteria; kingdom Pseudomonadati; phylum Pseudomonadota; class Alphaproteobacteria; order Hyphomicrobiales; family Phyllobacteriaceae; genus Mesorhizobium; species Mesorhizobium sp. M8A.F.Ca.ET.208.01.1.1. The sequence goes on along the minus strand of NZ_SRUT01000001.1, from coordinate 329,705 downwards.
GCTGCGACTTGCGCAGATCCCACGGCGAGCCCGAGCCGCGCACCATGACGCCCGAAAAGCCCCAGGCCCAGGCATCGGCCAGCGAAACGATGCCGATATCGACATTGCGCTGCTTGAAGATGCGGTTGCCGGTGAGCAGCTTGTCGAGATCGTCGAGCGATTTCAGGAACGGGTCGATCCATTTGCCGATGTCCTCGACCAGCTGCCGCGGCAGGTCCTGGTGGACGCCGCCAGGCCGGAAGTAGGCCGCATGCATGCGCGAACCTGAAGCCCGCTCATAGAACACCATCAGCTTTTCGCGCTCGACGAAGCCCCACAGCGGCGGCGTCAGCGCACCGACGTCCATCGCCTGCGTCGTCACATTGAGGATGTGCGACATGATGCGGCCGATCTCGCAATAGAGCACGCGGATCAGTTGGCCGCGCCTCGGCACCTCGATGCCGAGCAGGCGCTCGGCGGCAAGCGCGAAGGCATGTTCCTGGTTCATCGGCGCGCAATAGTCGAGCCGGTCGAGATAAGGCACCGCCTGCAGATAGGTCTTGGCCTCGATCAGCTTCTCCGTGCCGCGATGCAGCAGGCCGATATGCGGATCGACGCGATCGACGACTTCGCCGTCGAGCTCAAGGACCAACCTCAATACACCATGCGCCGCAGGGTGTTGAGGTCCAAAGTTGATGTTGAAATTGCGGACGGAGGTTTCAGCCATTCTGGCGCCTCAATTCGTCTTGGCTTTTTCGTCCCCGGGCAGCACGTAATCGGTGCCTTCCCAAGGGGAAAGAAAATCAAAATTGCGGAATTCCTGCTTGAGCTCGACCGGCTCGTAGATGACGCGCTTGGCTTCGTCGTCGTAGCGCACTTCGACGAAACCGGTCAGCGGGAAGTCCTTGCGCAGCGGATGGCCTTCGAACCCGTAATCGGTCAGCAGGCGGCGCAGGTCCGGATGGCCCGAGAACAGCACGCCATAGAGATCGTAGGTCTCCCGCTCGAACCAGTCGGCGCCGGGATAGACGCCGGTGACCGACGGCACCATCGTCTCCTCGTCGGCCTGCACCTTGACGCGGATGCGGACATTCTGCTTCGGCGAAAGCAGGTGATAGACGACGTCGAAGCGCTTGGCCCGCGACGGATAGTCGGCGCCGCAGACATCGATGATCGAAATGAACTGGCAGCGCGCATCGTCGCGCAGGAAGGTCATTACCTCGATCAGGTTTTGCGGCTCGACGTGAACGGTAAGCTCGCCATAAGCGAGCACAGCGTCGCTGAAGCGGCCAGGCAGCTTCTCGCCGAGATAGGTCGACAGTTCGCTAAGGGATGCGGCCATGGATTTACCGTTCGATCGTGCCGGTGCGGCGGATCTTCTTCTGCAGGAGAAGAATGCCGTAGAGCAGGGCTTCGGCGCTCGGCGGGCAGCCGGGCACATAGATGTCGACCGGCACGACCCGGTCGCAGCCGCGCACCACCGAATAGGAATAGTGGTAATAGCCGCCGCCATTGGCGCAGGAGCCCATCGAGATGACGTAGCGCGGCTCCGGCATCTGGTCGTAGACCTTGCGCAGCGCGGGCGCCATCTTGTTGGTCAGCGTGCCGGCCACGATCATGATGTCGGACTGGCGCGGAGACGCGCGCGGCGCGACACCGAAGCGCTCCGAATCGTAGCGCGGCATCGAGGTGTGGATCATCTCGACAGCGCAGCACGCCAGGCCGAAGGTCATGAACATCAACGAGCCGCTGCGCGCCCAGGTGATCAGCGCCTCGGTCGAGGTGACCAGAAAACCCTTGTCGGCAAGCTCATTGTTGATTTCGAGGAAGAAGGGATCGTCCTCCCCCACCGGCCTGCCGGTGTTGGGATCGATGATGCCCTTGGGCTTTGGCGCGACGAGGGTACCTGAACTGTCGTTCAATCCCATTCCAGCGCTCCTTTTTTCCATTCATAGGCAAAGCCGATGGTCAGCACTGCCAAAAACACCATCATCGACCAGAAGCCGAGCATGCCGATCTTCGAGAAGGACACCGCCCAGGGAAACAGGAAGGCCACTTCGAGGTCGAAGATGATGAACAGGATCGACACCAGGTAGAAACGAATGTCGAACTTCATGCGGGCGTCGTCGAACGAGTTGAAACCGCACTCGTAGGCGGAAAGCTTTTCGGGATCGGGGTTGCGGTACGCCACCAGGAACGGCGCGACCAGCAGCGCCAGGCCGACCACCAGCGCCACGCCGATGAACAGGACGATGGGCAGGTACGAACTGAGGAGTGCGTTCATGCAGCGGCTTTCCGTTGGCGCCAATCCACGTTGATTACAGCAGCGGACCTTAATGCGGAAGCGTGACAGTTTAACCGCTGAACCGTTTTAAGGAGCCTATGCTGCAACGCGGCGAGGGTTAGCGCAGCACTTCCAGCGAAGCAAGTCAAACCTTGTTCAAAACAACGAGCTGGACGGCATTCCGGGAGAAACTGGTCTCATAGGCTCCTGTTTGATTTCCTTCTCTTTTTACTCCACTTTTCTCTCCTGACAGGGTTGCCGCCAAAACCCTGCTAGCATGGGCTGGAATCACCCATCACACCTTTGTCAAAGCACCTCAGAGTGACGCCTGCATGAAGGAAAAGATCTCGCTTGCCGCCGCCCGGCGCATCGCGCTCGCAGCCCAGGGGTTTCTCGATCCCCGCCCCGCCGGCACACCCGACCGCCGCCATTTCGCCCGCGTCCTGTCCCGCACCGGCCTGCTGCAGATCGATTCCGTCAGTGCGGTGGTGCGTGCCCACTATATGCCGCTCTATTCGCGTCTGGGTCCCTATCCCGTCGCCTTGCTCGACAACGCCGCCGTGACGCGCAAGCGCACGGTGTTCGAATATTGGGCACACGAGGCCTCATTCCTGCCGGTCGAGACGTACCCGCTGATGCGCTGGCGCATGCAGCGCGCCGAGCAAGGCGATGAAATGTATCTGGGGCTGGCCAAATGGGGCCGTGAGCACGCTGCCTATATAGAAGAGATCTACCGCCAGGTCGTCGATCGTGGCCCGATCGCCGCTTCGGCGCTGGAAGGCCAGAAAGGCTCCGGCGGCTGGTGGGGTTGGAGCCACGCCAAGCACGCCTTCGAATGGCTGTTCTGGGCCGGCCGCATCACCACGGCGCACCGGCGCGGTTTCGAGCGCTTCTATGACCTGCCCGAGCGGGTGCTGCCGCAAGCGATCCTCGACCTGCCGGTACCGGCGGCCGAGGATGCACATCGCGAATTGCTGCGCATTTCCGCCCGCGCCCACGGCATCGCCACATCAGGCGACCTGCGCGACTATTTCCGGCTCTCCCCCGCCGACATGAAAGGCCGGCTCGAGGAACTGGTCGAACTCGGCGAGTTGTTGCCGGTCCGTGTCGAGGGGTGGGACAAGCCAGCTTACCTTCATAGGGATGCGCGTTTGCCACGCAAGATCGAGGCCCGCGCCCTGCTGGCGCCGTTCGATCCCGTCGTCTTCGAGCGCTCGCGCTCGGAGCGGCTGTTCGATTTTCACTATCGCATCGAAATCTACACCCCGGCCGAGAAGCGCCAATACGGCTACTATGTCCTGCCCTTCCTGCTTGGCGACAGGATCGTGGCGCGCGTCGACCTCAAAGCCGACCGGCCGGCCAGTGTCCTGCGCGTCCATGCCGCCTATGCCGAGCCCGGCGCGCCGCCTGAAACCGCCGCTGAACTTTTCGAGGAATTGAAGCAGATGCAGGGCTGGCTTGGGCTTGAACGCATCGAAGTGACGCCTGCCGGCGACCTCGGCCCGGCGCTGTCCGACATCGCGGTGTCGTAAGCTCGCGTTGACACCGCTGCCCGCAAGAGCCTAAATCCGATCCAGACGGTCTCCTCTCGGCAAAGGGAGGAGCCAAGAGGGAATGCGGTGCGGGCCGAAAAGCCCAAATCCGCGGCTGTCCCCGCAACTGTAAGCGAAGAGCCAAGGCCGAAAGCCACTGGGATTGTCCCGGGAAGGCGGCTACCCAAGGCGATGACCCGCGAGCCAGGAGACCTGCCGTCTGGAATGCAAGAATCCGATCGCCCGGCGGGTTTTCCGGGCAAGGAGCCTGATTTGGATCGCGACAGCAGTTTCTCGGCTGAAACAACGGACATTTCGTCCGGCGGGGATGATTCCCTGGCCGGCATCACTGTCATCGTCTGCGCCTCCTGTCGCGACGAGACCGGTTCCGACGCCCATCCCCGGGCCGGCGAACTTCTGGCTGAAGATACCCGCCAAGCCGCCTCGGGCGAGCAAATTCGCATCCGCACGGTCGAATGCCTCGGCAATTGCAAGCGCAGGCTGAGCGCCGCGATCCTGCGCGACGGATGCTGGAGCTATGTGTTCGGCGACCTGACCACAACCAGCGGCGCCGATCTCGTCGCCGGCGCGAAACTCTTCGCCACCTCGACCGACGGCCTCATTCCCTGGCGCGGCCGGCCCGATAGCCTCAAGCGCGGCCTCGTTGCCCGCATCCCTCCTCTCGACATGCTGAAGGACTTGATATGACCGCTCCAAATTCGGCCGGCAATCTCTCCCGCGTTCCCTGCACCGTCGTTACCGGCTTCCTCGGCGCCGGCAAGACGACGCTGGTCCGCCATCTCCTGGAAAATGCCGGCGGCAAGCGGATTGCCATCATCGTCAACGAATTCGGCGATATCGGCATCGACGGCGAAATCCTCAAGGGCTGCGGTATCGACACCTGCCCCGAGGAAAACATCGTCGAACTGGCCAATGGCTGCATCTGCTGCACCGTCGCCGACGATTTCGTGCCAGCGCTCGACCAGATCCTGTCGCTGACGCCGAAGGTCGACCACATCCTGATCGAAACCTCCGGTCTCGCCCTCCCCAAACCTTTGGTCCAGGCGTTCCAGTGGCCGACGGTGAAAAGCCGCGTCACCGTCGATGGCGTCATCGCCGTGGTCGACGGTCCCGCACTTGCGGAAGGCCGCGTCGCCAACGACATGGAAGCCCTGCAGGCGCAACGCGCCGGGGATGAAAGCCTCGACCATGACGATCCGGTCGAAGAGGTGTTCGAGGACCAGATCGCCTGCGCCGACCTGATCATCCTGTCGAAGAGCGACCTGATGGACGCCGAGGGCTCGGCCCGCGCCAACGCCATCGTCAACGAACACTCCGCCCGCGCGGTGAAGATCGTGCCGACGTCGCATGGCAAGGTCGATCCCTCGGTGCTGCTCGGGCTTGGTCTTGCCGTCGAGGACGACATCGAGAACCGCAAGTCCCATCACGACGGCGCATTCGACCACGAGCATGACGACTTCGACACATTCATCGTCGACATTCCCTCGATCGCCAATCCCGACGATCTGGCAAAACGTGTCGCAGAGGCCGCCGAACAGGAAAACGTGCTGCGTGTAAAAGGCTTCGTCGAGGTCGGCGGCAAGCCGATGCGGCTCCTGCTGCAGGCCGTCGGCCCACGCGTCAATCATTACTATGACCGTGCCTGGAGCGCCGAGGACGACCGCCGCTCGCGCCTGGTCGTCATTGGTCTCAAGGGGCTGAACCGTCCGGCGATCGAACGTATCCTCGCCGGCTGATTTCAGACACGGACCGCGATGCACATCCTCACCACGACCTCCGCTTCGCTTGACGACCTCGCCGAGCCTGTCGATCTCAGGCAGACGCCGGCGGATATCGTGGCCTTGTCCTTCACCGACAGCGATCTCGCCGGACTGGCGGCGGCGTGGAAGGCGGACGCCGACCGCCTGCCCTCCATGCGGCTTGCGGCACTGCGCGACCTGCGCCATCCCATGTCCGTCGACCTCTGGATCGACAGCGTCGCCCGCCATGCCAAGGTCATCCTGGTGCGCATCCTCGGCGGCAACGACTGGTGGCGCTATGGCTGCGACCAGCTGGCGGTGATTGCCCGTGAGCGCGGCATCAAACTGGCGCTGCTTCCGGGTGAAAGCCATGACGAGGATCTCAGGCTGATCGAAGCCTCGACGCTGCCACGCGCCGAACTCGACGGCCTGCTTGGCTATTTCCGAGAGGGCGGCCCGGCCAATATGAGCGCGCTGGTTCGGAGGCTGGCAGGCCTGGCTGGACAGGATACGTCCGTCGCCAGTCCGGTCAGCGTGCCGAAGGCCGGTTACTATCAGTCTGGATTGGGGGTCGCGGAGGAGCCGGACCTTTCAGATGTCGGCGCTCCCATCGTCCCTATCCTCTTCTACCGCTCGATGCTGCTCGCGGCCGACGTTGCCCCGATCGATGCGCTGGCCGAGGCCTTGCGCTCCCAGGGACTGGCAGCGGTCCCGATCTTCGTTTCCAGCCTTAAGGATCCTGTGTCCCTGGCGTTCGTCGAAAATGCCATCGCATCGCTGAAACCTGCCGCCATCATCACCGCGACCGCCTTCGCTTCGGGCGCCGAACCCGGCGTCGAAACCCTGTTCGACCGCGCCGGCGTACCCGTCTTCCAGGTCATCGTCGCCACCACGCGCCGCGATGTCTGGGAAAACAACCAGCGCGGCCTGGCGCCGGCCGACCTTGCCATGCATGTCGTGCTGCCCGAACTCGACGGCCGCATCCTTGCAGGCGCCATTTCCTTCAAGGGCGAGAGCGATGTCGATCCGGCGCTTGGCCACCGTGCGCTGGCCAACCGGCCGGAACCGGATCGTGTGACGCAGGTGGCTAAGCGCGTTGCGGCCTTCATCCGCCTGCGGGAGACATCGCGCGCAGAGCGCAAACTGGCGATCCTGATTCCCGATTATCCCAGCGCTCCTGGCCGCACCGGATATGCGGTCGGGCTGGATGTGCCGTCCAGTGTGCTGGCGATGCTGCACGACTTGAGCGAACAGGGCTATGCCGTTGAGGGGATTCCGCAAACACCGCGCGCGTTGCTGGATCTGCTGGAGCACGGCAATGATCGATTGGGGCTCGACGACTATGGTGCCTTTTCTATTGAGCTTCCGACATCGGCAATTGCCGCGGTAGACGCCGCGTGGGGCAGAGCAGATCAGGAGACAGGTTTGCGCGAGGCGCCCCCCTCTGTCCTGCCGGACATCTCCCCCACACGGGGGGAGATTGTGCCCGCATCTCCGCTTTCGCCAATCTCGAAGGTTAAAGAACGGGCGCCGAAGTTGCCAATCTCCCCCCTCGTGGGGGAGATGTCCGGCAGGACAGAGGGGGGCGCTCAAGCGCCAGCCTCAGCAAACTTCCCCTTCCGTGCCGCAACCTTCGGCAACATCACCGTGGCACTCGCCCCTGATCGCGGCCGTTCCGCCGATCGCCGCGCCGATTACCACGACCCGACACTGCCTCCGCGCCACGCCTTGATCGCCTTCGGCCTCTGGCTGCGCAAATCGCTCGGCGTCCATGCCTTGATCCACGTCGGCGCCCACGGCACGCTGGAATGGCTGCCCGGCAAGACCGTCGCGCTTTCGCAAAACTGCTTCCCCGAGATCGTGACCGGGTCCCTGCCCGTCATCTATCCCTTCATCGTCTCCAATCCAGGCGAGGCGGCGCAGGCCAAACGGCGCATCGCCGCCGTCACCCTTGGCCATCTGCCGCCGCCGCTCGCCGGTGCAGGTCTCGACGAGCACCAGCACAAGCTCGAACGCCTGGTCGATGAATACGCCCAGGCCGATGGCCTTGACCGCCGCCGCCGCGACCGTCTCGCCAGGCTGATTGTCGAAACCGCGCAAAAGACCGGCCTTGCCTCCGAAGCCGGCGTCGCCAAAACCGATGCGCCCGACGAAGCGCTGCGCCGCATCGACGCCTGGCTCTGCGATCTCAAGGATTTCGCTATCAAGGACGGGCTGCATATCTACGGCCGCGCGCCCGAGGGCGAGCCGGATGCCATGCGCCGCCAAAGCGCGGCAGCCGAGAAGTCGGCGCTGTTCGCCGCGCTCGATGGCTGTCACGTCAAGGCCGGCCCGGCTGGCGCGCCCGCACGGGGCCGCTCCGACGTGCTGCCCACTGGCCGCAACCTGTTCACCTCGGACCCGCGCACTATGCCGACGCCGACCGCCTACGACCTGGGCAAGGCGGCGGCGGTAGAAGTGGTACGCGGCTACCTGCAGTCGCATGGCGACTGGCCTCGTTCCCTGGTCATCGACCTCTGGGGCTCGGCCTCGCTGCGCACCGGCGGCGAGGAGATCGCGCAGGGCCTGGCGCTGATGGGCTGCCGGCCGCAATGGGACACTGCCACCGGCCGCATCACCGGCATCGAGGTGCTGCCGCCGGCTATACTCGGCCGTCCGCGCGTCGACGTCACCTGGCGCATATCAGGCCTGTTCCGCGACATGTTCCCGACCCAGATCGCGTTGATCGATGCCGCCGCCAACGCCGTCGCCGCCCGCGACGAGGACGATTCGGAAAACCCGCTCGCCGCCAAGACCCGCGCCGATGGCAAGATCAGCCCGCGCATCTTCGGCACATCGCCCGGCACTTACGGCGCCGGCGTCGAGGATCTGTTGTCGAGAGGCGACTGGAGCGCGCGCGATGAGATCGGCCGCGCCTATCTCGACGCCACCTCGCATGCCTATGGCGGCGCCGGCGGCGAAGGCGTCTCGGCGCCTGGCGCCTTCGAGGGACGCATCGCCGAAGCCGATCTTATGGTTCACACCGGCGACGATCCCGGCCGCGATATTCTTGAAGGCTCAGCCGACGTCGCCTTCATCGGCGGCTTTTCGGCCGCCCTGGCCACACTCGGCAGGAACGCCGACGTCATCGTGCTCGACACCACCGATCCGCAAAAACCGAAACCGCGATCGGTCGGCGAGGCCGTGTCGCGTGTGGTGCGTGCCCGCGCCGTCAACGCACGCTTCATCTCAGGCCAGATGCGGCACGGCCCGCGTGGCGCCTCCGAATTCGCCGAAACGGTCGATCGGCTGGTCGGCTTCGCCGAGACCACCCATGCCATTTCAGGCGCGCTGATCGAGGCCGTGCACGATGCCTATCTCGGCGATCCGGACGTTCGCGCCTTCATCCTGCGCGAAAATCCCGCCGCCGCCAAAGTCATCGCCGAGCGCTTCCTGTCGGCGCGCCGCCGCGGCCTCTGGCATCCTTTGCGCAATTCCATCGACGACGATCTCGCCGCGCTGATTGCGGAAGCCAACGCGCCCGGGGTCGCGGCATGAACGCCTTCTCGCGCCGTGGCGCCTGCCCCGCTCTGTCCGCGCCGATGCAGACAGGCGACGGCCTGCTGGTGCGCCTGAACCCGGTCGCCGGAGGTCCATCCTCCGGAGGGTTGTCGCCGAAGCTCTTGATCGGGATCGCCGAATCCGCCTTGCGGCACGGCAACGGCATCATGGAAGTCACCGCGCGCGGCAGCCTGCAGATACGCGGCCTCACGGCGGACAGCACTGCGTTGCTGGCGGCGGAGGTGGATGCATTGGGAATCGCGGTGCGCACCGGGGTGCCGGTCGAGACCGGCCCGCTGGCAGGCATTGACCCGCAGGAGATCGCCGATCCCCGGCCGATGGCGGAAGAGATTCGCGTGGCCGTCGAGGAAGCCGGGTTGACGCAGCGGCTGGGACCGAAGGTTTCGGTGATCGTTGACGGTGGCGGACAACTGACGCTGGATGCGGTAACGGCCGATGTGCGGCTGAGGGCGGTGCGAGCCGATACAGCCAGCCGTTGGCTTGTATCCGTCGCGGGTGACGGGCGGACCGCCAAGCGGCTCACCGTGGCGGATGAGGATGCGGCACGCGACATTGCTGTCGCGGCGCTGCGGATGGTTGCCGAGAAAGGCCGGGACGCACACACGCGGGATTTGTCGGGGCGGCAATTGGAGTCTCTCGCAAGCTGGCACTCTACGGCGCCCCCCTCTGTCCTGCCGGACATCTCCCCCACAAGGGGGGAGATCAACGGCTTCGACGCTGGCTTTTCAACAACACCGGAGATTGGCGAAACCATCGGTGACAGCGCAATCTCCCCCCTTGAGGGGGAGATGTCCGGCAGGACAGAGGGGGGCGCCTCGCGCAAACCTATCGGGCTTTTCCCCTTGGCCGGTGGAACTTTCGCCCTCGGCATCGGCCTGCCCTATGGCAGCATCCCAGCGGACAAAATCATCGCCCTCGCAAAAAGCGCCCTCGCCCTCGGCACCACCGAAATCCGCCTCGCCCCAGGCCGCGCCTTGCTTTTCCTCGGCCAGCCGGCGACCGCCAACCAGCCCCTGCAAGACACAGCCGCCACCCTCGGCTTCGTCACCTCCCCCGCCGACCCCCGCACCCGCATCGCCGCTTGCCCCGGTACGCCGGCCTGCGCGTCCGGCCGCATCGCCACCCGCGACATCGCCGAGACGATCGCCACCGAAAACGCCGACATCCTCGATCCCTCCCTCATCCTGCACATTTCCGGCTGCGCCAAGGGCTGCGCGCATCCCGGCCCGGCGGCGCTGACTTTGGTCGGCGGCGAAAACGGAGCCGGACTTGTCGTGAACGCGACGGCAAAGGCTCTTCCTGCCGGCTACAGGCCGGGCTATGACGCCGCGCGCGGCATCGGCCGCGTCGCCGCGGTGATCCGCGGCGCTCGATATCAGGGCGAGACCGCCGCCGCTTGCCTGACAAGGCTGGGCGCGGCCGGCATCGCCGAAACTTACCAACGGGCCCAACCTTACCAACGGAAATGAGCATGGCCGCCTACGACTACATCCACGACGGCACGGCGATCTACGAGCGTTCCTTCGCCATCATCCGCGCCGAGGCCGATCTCTCGCGCTTCTCGGAGGCCGAGGCCGATGTCGCCATCCGCATGATCCATGCCTGCGGCCAGGTCGAAGCCGCCAGGAATTTTGTCTTCTCCCCCGATTTCGTCACCGCCGCCCGCAAAGCCCTGGCGGCGGGCGCGCCTATCTTCTGCGACGCGGAGATGGTCTCGCATGGCGTCACCCGCGCCCGGCTGCCGGCCGGCAATGAGGTGATCTGCACCTTGCGCGACCCGCGCACGCATGACATCGCGAGGGAGATCGGCAACACCCGCTCGGCCGCCGCGATCGACCTGTGGGGCGAGCGCATGGCCGGTTCGGTTGTCGCCATCGGCAATGCCCCGACCGCGCTCTTCTACCTCCTGGAGAAGCTGCGCGATGGCGCGCCGAAGCCAGCTGCCATCATCGGCATGCCAGTCGGCTTTGTCGGCGCCGCCGAATCCAAGGATGCGCTGGCCGAGAATTCCTATGGCGTGCCCTACGCCATCGTGCGCGGCAGGCTCGGCGGCAGCGCCATGACCGCCGCCGCGCTCAATTCGCTGGCGAGGCCTGGTCTGTGAACGCGATTTCCAAAGGCAGGCTTGTCGGTGTCGGCACGGGTCCCGGCGACCCCGAATTGTTGACGCTGAAGGCCGCGCGAGCCTTGGCCGAGGCCGATGTCGTGGCCTATTTCGCCAAGCGCGGCAACAACAGCAATGCGCGCGCCATCGTCGAAGCGCGCTTCCGGCCCGACATGCTGGAACTGCCGCTGCTCTATCCCGTGACCACCGAAATCGACAAGGATCACGACGACTACCGCTCGCAGATATCAGGTTTCTACGAGGAATCGGCCGACAAGGTCGCCGAGCACCTAGATGCTGGCCGGATGGTCGCCGTGCTGTCCGAAGGCGACCCGCTGTTCTACGGCTCTTATATGCACCTGCACGTCCGTCTCGCCAATCGTTTCCCGACCGAAGTCATTCCCGGCATCACCGCCATGTCCGGCTGCTGGTCGCAGACCGGTGTGCCGATCGTCCAGGGCGACGACGTGCTGACCGTGCTGCCCGGCACGATGAGCGAGTTCGAGCTGACACGCCGGCTCGCCGACACCGACGCCGCCGTCATCATGAAGGTCGGCCGCAACCTGCCCAAGATCCGGCGCGCACTGGAAGCGACCGGAAAGCTGACGCGCGCCGTCTATGTCGAGCGCGGCACCATGGCCGGCAGCGTCTCGATGCGGCTTGCCGACAAGCCGGACGACAAGGCGCCCTACTTCGCCATCGTGCTGGTCGCCGGCTGGTCCGGCCGCCCGACTGGAGCGCAGGCATGAGCGGCCGTCTCACCGTCATCGGCCTCGGCCCCGGCAATGCCGACCAGGTCACGCCGCAAGCCAGCCGCGCTGTCGCCGAGGCGAAATTCTTCTACGGCTACAAGCCTTATCTCGACCGGCTTGATCTGCGCCCCGACCAGACCCGCGTCGCTTCCGACAATCGCGAGGAACTCGCCCGTTCCAAGGACGCGCTGACCAAGGCCGCCGAAGGCCACGATGTCGCCGTGGTGTCCGGCGGCGATCCCGGCGTCTTCGCTATGGCCGCCGCTGTCTGCGAGGCGATCGAGGCCGGTCCGGCCGAATGGCGTGCGGTCGATGTCGCCGTGGTGCCTGGCGTCACCGCCATGCTGGCGGTCGCCGCCCGCATCGGCGCGCCGCTCGGCCACGACTTCTGCGCCATTTCGCTGTCCGACAATCTGAAGCCTTGGGATTTGATCGAACTGCGTCTTCTGGCGGCGGCTGGCGCCGGCTTCGTCATCGCGCTCTATAACCCGATCAGCAAGGCGCGTCCCTGGCAGCTTGGCCGCGCCTTCGAATGCCTGACCGCCATCCTGCCCGGCACGACGCCGGTGATCTTCGGCCGTGCCGCGGGCCGGCCAGACGAGCGCATCGAGGTCTATCTGCTGGCCGACGTCGACGCTGAAAAGGCCGACATGGCGACCTGCATCATCATCGGTTCGCCGGAGACCCGGATCATCAAGCGCGGCGACAAACCGGCGCTGGTCTACACGCCGCGCTCGGCGTCGGGTTCGACGAAATGATCGATCATGGCGGCCAGCGCTTCGACGGTTTCAGCCGAAGGCACCTCCGGCAAGGCCGGCCTGCGCACCATGACCACCTCGATGCCGAGCGTTCGCGCCGCGGCAATCTTCCCGTATGTCGCCGCGCCACCGCTGTTCTTCGACACCACGACACCTATGTGATGCTTTTCGAGCAAAGCGCGTTCTTCCCTCTCGTGAAACGGGCCCCGCGCCAGCAGATAGTCGGCGTCGGGCACAACCAGCTTCGGCTCGACCGGATCGACGCTGCGGATGAGATAGTGGTGCTGGGGTGCTGCCTCGAAGGCGGCGACCTCCTGCCGGCCAAGCGCCAGAAATACGCGGCGCGGCACATCGCCAAGCGCCCGCGCGGCGCCGGCAACGCTATCGATCTCAAGCCAGCGGTCGCCTTCTACGGCCTCCCACCCCGGGCGCCGCAAGGCAAGGATCGGCACGCCGGTCTTGCGCGCGGCCATTGCCGCATTGGCGGAGATTCGCGCCGCATAGGGATGCGTGGCGTCGATCAGCAGACCAGTGCCGGTCTCCCTGAGATATGCGGCCAGTCCATCGGCGCCGCCGAATCCACCGCTTCGCACCGGCACGCCCTGCGCAACCGGGCTTTCCGTGCGGCCGGCCAGAGAAAGCGTGACGAGGAAATCCTCCACCAGTTTTCCGGCCAATTGGCGCGCTTCTGTTGTGCCGCCGAGGATCAGAATCTTCTTCATGGGCACCATGTCAAACATCGTCGGCGCTGCCCCTCACCCTTACCCTCTCCCCGTGAAGGACGGGGAGAGGGAGGCGTCGGCGCCGGAGCTTCTCCCTTCTCCCCGTCACTATACGGGGAGAAGGTGCCGGCAGGCGGATGAGGGGCGGCGCGACATGTCAAAAAATCAGCCAACGCCAAAATGGCTTACGGTAGTCGGCATCGGCGAGGACGGTTTAGCGGGTCTCGGCGACGAGGCCAAGCGTCGGATCGCCGAGGCGGAGTTCATCTTCGGTGGCAAGCGGCACCTGGCGCTAGTCGCTTCTTTCGCCAGGGGTAAGCCATGCCCCTGGCCGGTTCCTTTCGATGCCGGGATGGCCGATGTCCTGGCGCTCACCGGCAGGAATGTCTGTGTGCTCGCCTCCGGCGACCCGTTCTTTCACGGTGTCGGCGCCACCCTCGCCCGCAAGGTCCAGCCACAGGAGATGCATGTCATATCAGCTCCGTCGGCGATTTCGCTGGCCGCGGCGCGGCTCGGCTGGGCGCTGCAGGACATCGAGATCATCTCGTTGCACGGCCACCCGGTCGACCTGATCCGCCCGCTGCTGCAGCCCAACGCGCGCATCCTGGCGCTGACGTCGGATGGCGACGCGCCCGCTGCAATTGCCCGCCTGCTCACCGAGCTCGACTTCGGCGCTTCACGGTTGACGGTGCTGGAGGCGTTGGGCGGACCGAAGGAGACATTGCGCTCAGCGCGTGCCGATGCCTTCAATCTGGAAAACATCAATCCACTCAACGTGCTGGCGATCGAGATTGATTCGAATCCGCAAGGGCGCGTGCTGCCGCTCACATCGGGCCTTGCCGATCATATGTTCGAGCATGACGGCCAGATCACCAAACGCGAAATCCGCGCCATCACCCTGTCGGCGCTGGCGCCGAGACGCGGCGAAGTGCTGTGGGATATCGGCGCCGGCTCAGGCTCCATCGGCATCGAATGGATGCTCGCCCACCCTTCGCTGCGCGCCATCGCCATCGAGGCCGACCCGGCCCGCGCCGCCCGCATCGGCCACAATGCCGTTGCCTGTGGTGTTCCCGGCCTCGTCATTGTGGAAGGCAGCGCGCCCAAGGCACTGGCCAAACTGGCGACGCCCGATGCGATCTTCATCGGCGGCGGCGGCAGCGACACCGGTGTCTTGAACGCCGCCATCAAGGCGCTGCGCGCCGGCGGCCGTCTCGTCGCCAACGCGGTGACGCTGGAGATGGAAGCCCTGCTTCTCGCCCAGCACACTAGGCGCGGCGGCGATCTTGTCAGGATAGGCATTTCCCGCGCTTCGCCTGTCGGCTCGATGCAGGCGTGGCGGCCGGCCATGCCTGTCACGCAATGGAGCTGGGTCAAGCCATGATGGTCGCGGGCATCGGCAGCCGAAAAGGCGTCACCGTCGAGGACGTGCTCGCGGCGATAGAAACCGCGCTCGAAGCGCATGGGCTGGCGATGTCGGCTCTTTCGGCCCTGGCCACCGCGGCGCTCAAGAAGGATGAAGACGCGATCGCTGCCGCCGGCCGCGCGCTGAACCTTCCGGTCATCATCGTCGATGACGCAGCTCTCCAGGCAGCCTCGCCACGGACGCTCAGCAGCTCCAGCCTCTCGCGGGACCTGGCCGGCACACCATCGGTTTCCGAAGCGTCGGCCGTTGCCGTCGCCGGCAAAGGCGCCAGCCTGCTTGGTCCGCGCACGGTGCTCGGCGCGGTCACCTGCGCCATCGCCATCAGCGGAGACGCCGAATGACCGTCCATTTCATCGGCGCCGGTCCCGGTGCCGCCGACCTCATCACGCTGCGTGGCGCAAGGCTCTTGGCGAGTTGCCCGGTCTGCCTCCATGCCGGCTCCATCGTCGCGCCGGAATTGCTGCAGCATTGCGCGCCGGGAACGAAGCTGATCGACACCGCGCCGATGTCGCTCGACGAGATCGAGGCTGAATATGTGGCGGCCCACAAGGCCGGCCATGACGTTACCCGTCTGCACTCCGGCGACCTGTCGGTGTGGAGCGCGGTTGCCGAGCAGATCCGCCGGCTGGAAAAGCATGGCATCCCCTACACGCTGACGCCGGGCGTCCCTTCCTTCGCGGCGGCGGCCGCCGCACTTCGCCGCGAGCTGACCATTCCCGAAGTCGCGCAAAGCCTGGTGCTGACCCGCGTTTCCGGCCGCGCCTCTAAAATGCCGCCTGGCGAAACGCTGGCCGGTTTCGGCCGCACCGGCGCCACGCTGGCCATTCATCTTGCCATCCATGCCATCGACCGCGTCGTCGCCGAACTGACACCGCACTATGGCGGCGATTGCCCGGTCGCGATCGTCTTCCGCGCCTCCTGGCCGGACGAGCGCGTGCTGACCGGCACGTTGGAGACCATCGAGGCAAAGCTCGCCGCCGATCCGATGGAGCGTACGGCGCTTATCTTCGTCGGCCGCTCGCTGGCGGCGGAAGGCTTTGGCGAGAGTTCATTGTACGACGCCCATTATCAGCGGCGTTTTCGCGGACGGGACGGATTGTGAGC
The DNA here is from genome assembly GCF_004791315.1 of Mesorhizobium sp. M8A.F.Ca.ET.208.01.1.1. Taxonomy (NCBI): domain Bacteria; kingdom Pseudomonadati; phylum Pseudomonadota; class Alphaproteobacteria; order Hyphomicrobiales; family Phyllobacteriaceae; genus Mesorhizobium; species Mesorhizobium sp. M8A.F.Ca.ET.208.01.1.1. The sequence goes on along the minus strand of NZ_SRUT01000001.1, from coordinate 313,726 downwards.
GGCAGCACCAAAAACAAAGGCGAAAACGCCACGCTCGAACAGGCGCTCGCGCGTCTGAACTTCAAGCCGCGTCCGCTCGAGCCCGGCCATGTCTGGCTGGCCGGCGCCGGCCCCGGCGACCCGGGTTGCCTGACGCTGGAAGTGCTGGCGGCACTGGCCGAAGCGGACGCACTGGTCTACGACGCGCTGGTTTCGCCTGACGTGGTCGCGGTAGCCGGAAACGCCGAGCTTTTCTTTGCTGGAAAACGCGGCGGCCAACCCTCGATGAAGCAGGACGACATCACCGCTTTGCTGGTGCGGCTGGCGCGTGAAGGCCGCCGCGTCGTCAGGCTGAAGGGCGGCGACCCTTATATTTTCGGCCGTGGCGGCGAGGAGGCGCTGGCACTGGCGCGCGAAAACATCCCATTCCGTGTGCTGCCGGGCCTGACATCGGGCCTCAGCGCATTGGCCGCCACCGGTATCCCGGCCACCATGCGCGGCATCAACAAGGCTGTCATTCTGGCGACCGGCCACGCCGCTGGCACCGACGACGACATCGACTGGGCGGCAATCGCCCGTACCGGCCAGCCGGTCGTCGTCTATATGGGCATGGCCAATCTGCCTGTCATAGCGGCAGCCCTGCTCGACGGCGGGCTTGCGCCATCGACGCCGGCGGCCGTGATCGTCGCCGCGACGACGCCGCAGGAGCGGACCGTCGTCGCCACGCTCGCCACCATTGCCGAGGCAGCGGCGGCGGCCGGGCTTGCCTCGCCGGCATTGATCGTCGTCGGCGGCATCGTCGCCATGCGCGCGGCACTGGCTGGGCAAGCATGACCGCGCGCGCGATCATCATCGGCGCGCCACGCTCCGGTTCTGGCAAGACCAGCGTTACCATCGGCATCTTGCGCGCGCTGACCCGGCGCGGCCTGAAGGTGCGCGGCGCCAAATCCGGCCCTGACTATATCGATCCCGGCTTCCACACCGCCGCCACCGGCCTGTCCGGCGTCAATCTCGACAGCTGGGCGATGTCGCCGTCGCTGCTCAATGCGCTGGCCGCACAGGCGGCCGACGATGCCGATTTCGTCATCCTCGAAAGCGCCATGGGTCTGTTCGACGGCATCCCGGCCGCGCAGGGGCGCACCGGTTCGGCCGCCGATCTGGCGCGGCTTTACGGCCTGCCGGTGCTGCTGGTGCTCGACGTGTCGGGCCAGTCGACCACGGCGGCGGCCGTCGCCAAGGGCTTTGCCACCTACGATCCGGATGTGCACATGGCGGGCGTGGTGCTGAACCGGCTGGGTAGCGAGCGCCACCGTCGGCTCTCCGGCGACGCCATCGAGGCGATCGGACTGCCCGTCGTCGGCGCCATCCTGCGCGATCCCACGCTCAATTTGCCCGAACGCCATCTCGGCCTCGTCCAGGCCGGCGAATATGACGACCTGGTGGCGCATCTCGATCGGCTCGCCGACATGGCCGAGAAGTCGCTCGACCTCGATGCGATCATGGCGCTGGCAACACCCCTCGCCCCGGCAGTTGGCGACTTTGCCGACGCGCTGCGGCCGCCCGGCCAACGCATCGCGCTGGCAGAGGACGCCGCCTTCAGCTTCCTTTATCCGCATGTCGCCGCCTGTTGGCGCAAGGCCGGCGCGGAAATCGTTCCGTTCTCGCCGCTCGCCGACCAAGCGCCCGACGAGGATTGTGATGTCTGCTGGCTGTCCGGCGGCTACCCCGAGCTTCACGCCGGCACACTCGCAGCCGCAATGAATTTCCATGCGGGAATGGCGCGTTTCGCCGCGAAGAAGCCGGTCCATGGCGAGTGCGGTGGTTTCATGGTTCTTGGTGAAGCGCTGGAGGATGCTGGCGGCGAGACGCATCGCATGCTCGGCCTGCTCGGCCATTCCACCAGCTTCGCCAGGCGCAAGATGAATCTCGGCTACCGCGAGGCGCGGCTGCGCGCCGACTGTCCGCTGGGGCCGCAAGGTGCGCTGATCCGAGGTCACGAATTCCACTACGCGCAGATGACGGCCACCGGCAATGACGAGCCGCTGGCCGACCTCGCCGACGGCCAGGGCAATCCGCTCGGCGCTTCCGGCTACCGGCGCGGCCATGTCAGCGGCACTTTCTTTCATGCGATTGCGAAGAGCTAGGCCATGAAGCTCCCAAGAATCACCCTGTCGCCTCGGCAAGTCCTCGATGACATCGCGCTCTGCCTGGTCTTCTTCACGCGCCTGCCGCTGCCCGTGCTCGATTTTCGTGGCCGCAGCCTCGCCGCCGCGATCTGGGCCGCTCCGATCGCCGGCCTTGCCGTCGGCTTGATCGGCGCGATCGTCTTTGCCACTGCGGAACGCTTTGGCCTTGCCATTGGGCCATCAGCCGCCCTTGCCCTTGTTGCAACCGTGCTCACCACCGGCTGCCTGCACGAGGATGGCCTCTCCGACGTCGCCGATGGCTTCGGTGGCGGCAAGTCGCGCGGGCGCAAGCTCGAGATCATGCGCGACAGCCGCATCGGCGCCTATGGTGCGATGGCGCTGGCGCTGTCGCTGCTGATCCGCTGGAGCACGCTTTCGGAACTCCCCGATCCCACGCAAGCCCTCTTCGCTCTGGTGGCCGCGCATGCGGCCTCGCGTGGCGTGCTCGGCGCCTTCATGCACCTCTTGCCGCCGGCACGATCCGACGGCCTGTCGGCCGACGCCGGCACGGTATCGCTCGGCACCGCCATAGCCGGCGGCGTGCTCGGCGCGATCCCTTTGCTGTTGCTTGGCCCCGGCGGCGCCATCGCCGCGCTCGTCCTGCTTGGCCTGCTGTTTGCCGCTTTCCACGCTCTTTGCCTCAACCAGATCGATGGCCAGACCGGCGATACGATCGGCGCCTTGCAGCAGGTGAGCGAAATCGCGGTGCTTCTCGTCGCTTCCGTCGCCCTTTCCTGATCCCTTGACCTGATTCCCTTCTGGAGACCTTGCCCCCATGCCCATCAAATCCCTCGATGAACTGCGCGCTGCCTGCCTTAATCTGCCCGCCGGCAGCGAGACGGCGGCCGATGCCGTTGCCCGCCGTCAGGACACGCTGACCAAGCCGCAAGGCAGCCTCGGCCGGCTGGAAACCATCGCCGCCTGGCTGGCGCGCTGGCAGGGCCGCGATATGCCCAAGCTCGACCGCGTGAAAGTCTTCGTCTTCGCCGGCAACCACGGCGTCACCGCGCAGGGCGTGTCGGCCTACCCTTCCGAAGTCACCGTTCAAATGGTGGCGAATTTCGCCGGCGGCGGTGCCGCCATCAACCAGTTGGCCCGCATCGCCGGCGCCGAACTCGACGTCATCCCGCTCGACCTCGACCAGCCCACTGGCGACTTCACGCAGACATCGGCGATGGATGAGAAAGCCTTTCTCGCCGCGGTTTCCGCCGGTTATGACGCGGTCACCAAGGACATCGATCTCGTCTGCTTTGGCGAAATGGGCATCGGCAACACCACGCCGGCCGCCGCCATCTCGGCTGCCCTGTTCGGCGGCGGCGCGGAAAAATGGACTGGACGCGGCACCGGCGTCGACGATGCCGGCCTGAAGCGCAAGGTGGTCGCCATCGAAGCTGGCCTGAAGCGCCACGCCGCCGCCCTTGCCGATCCGCTGGGGATCGCGGCCAGCCTCGGCGGACGCGAACTCGCCGCGATCTTTGGCGCGACGCTGGCCGCACGGCATCTGGGCATACCCGTACTGCTCGACGGCTTCGTCTGCACCGCTGCCGCGGCACCCCTGGCGAAGCTGCACCCGACCGGCCTCGCTCACACCATCGCCGCCCACGTCTCGGCCGAATCGGGCCATCGCGGCCTGCTCGAAGCGCTCGCCCTGCCGCCGCTGCTTGATCTCGGCATGCGGCTCGGCGAAGGCTCAGGCGCGTGCCTGGCCGTCAACATCGTGCGCTCGGCGCTGGAATGCCATGCGAGAATGGCGAGCTTTGCCGAGGCTGGCGTGTCGGAGAAGTAATGCGCGGATCGCCTTGAGGTACAAACCCTCATAAATTTTGGTAGTGGGTCAGTTTGAAATTGCGAGCATCATTCCTCGATCTCATAGGAACCTATAGGGCCCAGCATGGCAGCGACATGGGCGATCACATCGGATAGGATGTCGTGGCGCGCGTGATAATATGGATCAGCGACCTTCGCGAGGCGATCCTTGGGTATTTCCTGCGCATGGGCGTGAAAGAACGCTAGGTGTTTCGCGGTGTCCAAAATCTCCCGCCTGGTTCCGGACATTTGCTCGTCATTATCCCGAAACGGATGCTTCATGACGAAATGCATACGTTCAACGGCATCTGGGTATTGGTCAGATGCAGATGCATAAACTCTTCGATTTGACTGTCGCTGAACGTTCGCTGTCTCAATTAAGTTTCTTTCGATAAGCCCCGCGAGCCATTGGCTTCTCGGCTTCTTTCGCTTCAATCAACGCGACAATATCCGATCTCCCAAAGCTTGTCAGTCACGCCAGCGGCCATCGCCGGGGTGACGCGCAGCGTCTTATGGATGCGGACGAAATTGTAATACATGAAGTGCAGAGCGACCGCATTAGCGTGAGCTTCAACCTTTTTGGAAAAGCCATTGGTCAGGCGGGTGAAGCGGCGCATGTGCATCCGCATGGTGAGGTTCTGGCGCTCGGCAAATGACGTGCTGACGTGCTTAGGATCGGGATTGCCTTCGACCGTCTCTTTGCGTGCGCCAGGCGAGCGGCTTCTTATCTTCAGCCTCGCCGGTGGCGAGCGAGACAATCGACTTCGCCAACTGGTTAGGATCGCGCGGGCGCTTTGGGTGCTTCTCTGTCATGGCTTGAAGATGGCATGCGCTTCAGCCTATTTTCCAGACAGAGCGTAGGCGAAAGCGCCTATTGTGATCGGGGCGGAATTTCAAACTGACCCACTACCTAAATTTTCGAAGACCCCGAAACAGGGGGGCGCGATGTCCTTGCTCGAACCGACTGAAATTTCGACAGCAAGAGAAGGCACGGGCGCGCTCGGCCCTTCTGCAGGCTCCAAGGACGCATATTAGCAAGAAAGAATATATTAACGGCTGTGATGCAGCCTTCCATAAGGGGATGGGAAACGCCTCCTCATCGGACGTTCCAAACGCGCGCCCTCAAGCGCCGGGACGCTCGACCAATGCGGAGCAAACGCATGAGTGTCGGAGCAGCTCTCGAACTATTGCTACGGTTGATTCATAGCCGAGCCATGAAGTTGGCGGCGTTGCCGGAGGATGAAAGGGATGTACACTACGATCTCATCCGCCGCGCATGCTGCGAAGCAGCCGAGCACATCGGGCAAAACCCCGACAAGGCAGCCATCACGGCAAACGATATGGTTGAGTTTGTTCACGCGCTGGTGGGAATCATCGAAGTGGGCCGTGGACCAGATCAAGGGGCAAGCACCGACCGACCGCCAGCGCGACATTTTGGCAGCCGGGGGCATGGCATGACGCGCATCTAGAGCATGATGCCGAACAAGTGTGACGCGGTTTTCGGACGACATCATGCTCCATCTCTTTGATTTAGAGGCGGATGGGTTTCGCAAGCTTTGAATTTCCGGAGAGGCCGACGGGGCTTTTTGGTCGGATTGAGCGGGAAAGAAACCAGGACGCAACTTCGATGCTGCCCAAAATATTCAGACATAGCGCGGATACCGACTTCCGCCTGCATCCGTCAGGGTCCCTCACCTCGTCCAACAAATTGATTTTGTTAGATTTTTGGTGGGTGCGCACAGGATTGAACTGTGGACCCGCTGATTAAGAGTCAGCTGCTCTACCAACTGAGCTACGCACCCACTCGGCCGGTAAAAACCGGCGTTGGCGGCCATATAGCCGCCGATACTGGTCCTGTCCAGCCCTGCCGGAATCATTTCCCGACAAATCGACAAAGCCCGGAGGCGATCAGAGGAAAAGCTTGCCTTCCGCGACTTTGATCGCATTGCCGCCAATGCGCGCGGAGGCCAGTTTTCCGCCCTGCACGGTCAATTCGAGGCGGATGCGCGATGGCCGCCCCATCTCCAGTCCCTGTTCGATCCACAATTGCGAAACCCCGTCGGTCGGAGCGTCGAAATGCATGATGGCGCCGGCGAAGGCCGCCGCCGCCGAACCCGTCGCCGGGTCTTCATAGGACGGCGTGCCCGGCACGATCATGCGCACGTGGAAAGCGCTTTCGTGGTTTACCGTCTCGCGGCAATAGACATAGGGGCTGGCAAAGGCCCATTCGCTCTTGCGCGGCGCCAGTTCCGACCACGCCTGATTGTCCAGCCGGATCCGGCCCGCCGCCTCGATATTGGCGACCGGAATGGTCACGTAGGGCACGCCCGCCGACCAGAAGGCGACGCGGTGATTCTCGAAGCCGACTTCATGCGGTGCCAAGCCAAGCGCCGCGCCGATCGCCACCGGATCGGCTTCGAGCTTCAGCGGCTCCGGCAGCTTGGCCAGGTCGAATTCGGCGAAGGTGGCGCCATCGTGCTGGCTCACGGCGCAACGCACCGGTCCGATATTTTCCTCCAGCACGAAGATGCCGGCACCGCCCTCACCGGCCAATTCCGCCAGCGCAATGGCCGAGCCCACCGTCGGGTGGCCCGCGAACGGCATTTCATAGTCGGGCGTGAAGATGCGGATGCGGTTTCGGTGCTTGGGATTGTCCGGCGGCAGCACGAAAACCGATTCGGACAGGTTGAACTCGCGCGCGATGGCTTGCATCGCGGCGGTGTCCAGACCTTTGCAATCCAACACCACCGCCAGCGGGTTGCCGGCCAGTCGCTCGGTCGTGAACACATCGTAAAGCAAGTAATTCCGGGTTTGCATTCCTGCCTCAATCCCAACATGGGCGAAATTTAATTTGATATTTGAACCGGTAAGCCTGATCTGTGCACAGATAGGGACGTTGCGCATCATAGGGGTCCGAGGTGGACCAGATTGTCAATCTGCCAAAGACGGAATCGGATTCCGCCATCGAGACGGCGCTGGGGCTCGACCACGCCGGCCGGCGCAGGACGCGCCGCCGCGGTTGGCTCTACGCGCTGCTGATCCTGATCGCCCTCGTCGCGGCTTTTGCCGGCTATCAATGGTATGCCGGCACGCCGACCAGGATCGACTATACGACAGTGCCGGCCGCCAAGGCCGACCTCACCGTCCAGGTGTCGGCGACGGGCACGCTGCAGCCGCTCACCCAAGTCGACATTTCCAGCGAATTGTCCGGCATCATCCGCTCGGTCTCCGCCGAGGAGAACCAGCAGGTCAAGAAGGGCGACGTGCTGGCGACGCTTGATACGGTGAAACTCGAGGTCCAGATCGAACGCGCTGAGGCATCCGCCAAGGGCGCCGCAGCCAATGTCGAAGACGCCACGGTGACGCTGGCCGAGACCGAAAGCGCGTTGGTACGCGCAGCGGCCTTGACAAAACGCGGCATGGCGACCGACCAGTCGCTCGAAGCGGCAACCGCGACCCGCGACCGCGCCAAGGCGGCGCTCGACAGTGCGCAAGCCAATCTCGCCATCGCCCAGGCCGACCTCAAGGCGCAGCAGACCGACCTTGCCAAGAGCACCATCTACGCGCCGATCGACGGCATCGTATTGACCCGTTCGGTCGACCCCGGCCAGACGGTCGCTTCCTCGCTGCAGGCGCCGGTGCTGTTCGTCATCGCCGCCGATCTCAGAAACATGGAGTTGGTGGCCGCGGTCGACGAAGCCGACATCGGCGCGGTCAAGTCGGGCCAGCATGCCCGCTTCACCGTCGACGCCTTCCCCGACCGGCCGTTCGATGCCGAAATTCGCGACATCTCCTATGCCTCGGTCACGACGGATGGCGTCGTCACCTACAATGCACGGCTCGAGGTCGACAACGGCGAACTTCTGTTGCGGCCCGGCATGACCGCCACAGTTTCGGTGGTCACGCGGCAGGCCAAGGACGTGCTCACCGTGCCTTCTTCCGCCTTCCGCTACCGCCCGGCGCAGCAAGCGGCACGCGGCTGGAGCTTGAGCGACCTGTTCACCGGCCGCATGGGCCGCCCCGGCGGCAACCGCCAGCGCCAGGCCGCGAAGGCACCGACCGATGGTTCCCGCACGCTCTATGTGCTGGATAACGGGCGGCCGCATCCGGTCAACGTCAAGATCGGCTCCACCGACGGCGAGCTGACCGAGATCACCTCCGGCCTGGAGGAAGGCGCGCAGGTGATCACCGCCTCGCAGTCGCGGAGCTGAGGCCATGGCCGCCGGTGCCGCCCTCATCACCTTCGACAAGGTCTGGAAGAGCTACGGCCAGGGCGAAGCCAAGGTGCATGCGCTGGCCGGCGTCGACCTTGCCATCAAGCGCGGCGAATTCGTCGCCATCATGGGTCCGTCCGGCTCCGGCAAGTCGACGGCGATGAATATCATCGGTTGCCTCGACACGCCGACGGCCGGAACCTATTCCTTCATGGGCGTCGATGCCGGCCGGCTCGACCGCAACCGCCGCGCCATGCTGCGCAACCTCTATGTCGGCTTTGTCTTCCAGGGCTACAATCTCCTGGCCCGCACCACGGCGGCGGAGAATGTCGAACTGCCGCTGATCTATCGCGGCGTCGCTGCCCGCGAGCGCCGCGACCTCGCCATGCAGGCGCTGGCCGAGGTCGGCCTCGTCGGCCGCGAGCACCACACGCCGGCCGAACTTTCCGGCGGCCAGCAGCAGCGCGTGGCGATCGCCCGCGCCATCGTCACCAGGCCGACACTGCTCGTCGCCGACGAGCCGACCGGCAATCTCGACACCGCGCGCACGCATGAGATCATGGAGCTGCTGACGCGGCTGAACAGGGAGCTTGGCCTGACCATCGCCATGGTTACGCACGAGGCCGATGTCGCCGAATACGCCGAGCGCACCATCCGCTTCCTCGACGGCCACGTGGCCTCCGATTCCATGAACCTGGAAGTGGCATAGGCCATGATCTGGGAAACCGTACGCCTGTCGCTGCGCTCGATCCGCCGCAACGTGCTGCGCTCGTTCCTGACCTTACTCGGCATCGTCATCGGCGTTGCCGCCGTCATTGCCATGCTGACCATCGGCTCCGGTACCACGCAGAAGGTCAAGGCCGACATTTCCAAGCTCGGCAGCAATCTGCTGGTCGTGCGTGCCGGGCGCCCGGCCGGCCCCGGCGGTCCGGGCGGGCTCGACCAGGCGGTGCGGCCGCTGGCCGAAAAGGACCTGGCGGCGCTGGTTGCGCATCTCACCGGCGCGCGCGCCATATCGCCGGCATCGCAGAAGCAGGTGCGCGTCATCTTCGGCACCGAAAGCCTGACCTCTGGCGTCACCGGCACCGACAGCGCCTATCTCGACGCACGCGACTGGAAACTGGTCTCGGGCCGCCCGTTCAGCGATTCCGAAACCCGGTCGGGCACCGGCGTGTGCCTGATCGGCGAAACGGTGCGCCAGCAATTCTTCGGCGCCGGCGATCCCGAGGGCGAGATCATCCGCGTCAACCGCACCTCCTGCAAGATCGTCGGCCTGCTCGAGCCCAAGGGCTATACCGGCTTCGGCCAGGACCAGGACAATGTCGTGCTGATGCCGCTCGCCGCCTATCAGCGCCGCATCGCCGGCAACCGCGACATCGACAACATCTACATCGCCGCCGACGACCGCACGCCGACCACCGAATTGCAGCCGCGCGTCGAGGACATTTTGCGCGATGCGCGCCATATGACCCCCGACCGCGAAAGCGATTTCGCCATTCGCGACATGACCCAGATCGCCGATGCCATGGCCAGTGCCACCACCACCATGACCGGCATGCTGGGCGCGGTCGCCGGCGTCAGCCTGCTGGTCGGCGGCATCGGCATCATGAACATCATGCTGGTGTCCGTCACCGAGCGAACGCGCGAGATCGGCATCAGGCTCGCCATCGGCGCGCATGAAAAGCACATCCTCATCCAGTTCCTGGTCGAGGCGACCGTGCTGTCGCTGCTCGGCGGCATCATCGGCATCCTGATCGGGCTGGCGCTGGCCGGCCTCGCCTCCGTGACCTTGACCATACCCTTTGCGCCAAGCCCCGCGGTGATCCTGCTCGCAGTCGGCTTCTCCGCCCTGATCGGCATGGTGTTCGGCTTCTTCCCGGCCCTGCGCGGCGCCAGGCTCGATCCGATCGACGCGCTAAGGCACGAGTAAGGGAGCAAGCTGCAAAGGCGCCCGGCACGCCGCGCCGGTTTTTGCGCAACCTTGGACGATTCCGCCCTGCCCCTGTCGTCACTGTGTCGGCGATGTTATGCCAAGGCATTTCTGGTCGAGGAGCAGCTGATGAGCAAGAAGGCGCGCGTGATCCTGACCATGGTGATTATCGAAGCTGTCCTGGCAGGATCTGGTGGTATCTCGCCGATTACGGGATGACCAACCCCGATCGCGTCAAACCGGATTTCCAAGCGGTCGTCGGCCAGACCATGGGTATGGCGATGGGCGGGTTGCTGGGCGTCGGCTTCATTCTGTTTTTCATCGCCGCGCGCAACGAACGCAAGGCACTCACGAGCAAGACATCATAGAGCCCTGTCCGCCTCTCCCGGATCATTCATCCCGACCGCGGCGACAACGTGCGGTTTCGAGTGGCAGGCACGGTTACAACGCTGCTTCCCACGGATTGACGGTATTCAACCCGGCGGCCGCCAACGGGCTGGTATCGCGGGTGGCGACCGTGAGGCCGTGCGCAGCGGCTGTGGCGGCGATGTAACCATCCGCGTTGCCGATGGCCTTGCCCGCGGCCCTCGCCTGCACCATGAGGATGGCATAGGCGCGCGACGCATCGAGATCGAAGGGCAGAATACGGCCAGCAAACAGCGGCAGCGCGTCCTGCTCCAGACGATCCTGCAGGATCGTGCGGCGCTTGCCGGCAGGCATCGCCGCGACACCGAAACGCAGCTCGGCCACGGTGACGGCCGAAAGATACAGGGTTTCAACGGCCTGAGCGTCGATCCACGCGATGACGCGCGGATCGGGCGCGGGTTTCCACGGTTCGGAAATTACATTGGTATCGATGAGGATCATTCGAACCGTACCGGCTCGCCCGGTGTCTTGTCGCGGAGCCTTTGCAAGGTATCGACATCCTCTTGCGACAATCCAGCCTCGCGACCGATGGCGGCGAGCAGCGAGCCGAGTTTGACCCGATTGGCCGGCCGCACGGCCGTTTCCAGGATCTCTCGCATTTCGGCCTCAGTGCTGCGGCCGTGGTGGGCCGCCCGCACCTTCAAGGCGCGGAGCGTTTCCTCTGGCAAATTGCGGATGGTGACAGCGCTCATCGATAGCAACATACTTATAGTGACATCTTTGATAGCATTTTATCAAGTTTGATATCACAACGCAATCTCTCGACGCTTCTCCGTAAGGCGCATGCAAGGGGATTTAGCCCTCGTTCGCAAAATGCCACTCGATCAGCGGCTTCATATGCGGCGACAGACCGTCCGGCAGGTCGCCGGCATGGCGGATGATCACAGGCCCCTCGATCTCCGGATCGGCTTCGGAGGCGACGAAGGCGCGGATGCGCGATGCGATCTCGTCAGCCGCCTCATCGACATGATAGCGGCGGAAGATGACCGTGCCGCTTGTCGTCGACAGGGCGTGCCAGCGCACACCGCGCCTGGCATCCGACAGGTCGAGGCCGGTCTCCTCGCGCACCTCGCGGATCATGTTGAAATCGACATCGACGAGACCGTCGCGGAAATCGGTCGGCTCGAACGAGCCCGCGGCGAAATAGACGCTCCCGGCACCCACTGTGTGTCGTCCCATGCGGATCGCCACCAGAGCGTTGTCCCCGGCCACCAGCATGGCGTGCCCATAGGCGTGCTCGGCGCCGGAATTCTCCCGTCGTTTGCGCCAAAGCATGAAGGTCGAGTAGTTGATCGCATGACAGCGGCCAATGAGGCTGCGGTCGCGATAGGCGAGTTCCGAAAGCAGAACCACCGTGCCGTCGAACAGCGCCGGATTGGCCGCGATCTCGCTCTGCCAATTCTTGGCGATCGCCTCGGCATTATCCACCGCGAAGGGATGCGGGCCGGGATCGAGACGGACGTCGATGGCATCGACCGGCAGGATGACATTGCGCGGAAGATCGAAGCTCATGTCGGCTCAGGTCCCGATCCTGCCCATCAGGCCATGTCCAGCGTGATCGCCACCGGGCAATGGTCCGAGGCCTTGGGCCGATCCCAGCCGGCACGCGGGAAGCGCTCGACTTCCTGGCCCGCGGGAAAGATCGTGCGCCAGGGCTGGCCGTTGCGGATGATGTCGGGAACGGCGGTGGCGTTCTTGGCCGCCAGTCCCCTGGAAAGCAGGATATAGTCGAGCTGGCACAAATGCCGCTCCTCGGGTCCGCGTGTGTGATAGAAGGTCCAGCGGTTCATTTCCGGCCGCCGCTCGACCACGTTTTCGCAGAAGCCGCCCGCTGTCAGCACGTTGATGCAGGACAGGTTCTCGTCGACCACCTCGAAACGGTAGCCGTCGACCTCATCGCCGGCGATCTTCACGCGCTGGCGGTAATCGTTCATGTCGCCGCAGATCGCCCAGCGCTTGTCGGCAGCGTGATCCCCACCGAAGCGCTCCTCGATGATGCGCCGCACGGCCTGCGCCTCGGCGATGCGCACCGGCATTGTCGCCTCGCGTCCGTCGAGCCCGTTGCGGGGCGACCCCATCGACTTGAAGTGCACGAGATAGAGCGTCATCGGCGCGCCGCCCACCTTGATGTCGACCTCCAGGCAGTCGCGCCGGAAGATGCGTTCATTGGCCTGGTTGCCAAGCGCCGCGAGTTCCGGCGTGTGCAAGCCGAACTGCTCGTAGGTGACATAGGCGTGGCTGGTCATGCGCACGAATTCGATCGGCTGTCCCTGCGCAGTCTCGTTGCGCATCATTATCGCGACATCGATGCCGCGCGAATCATTGCCCGACGTGGTGTATTTCTGGCGGTAGCCCTGCCCCACCATCTTGAACAGATAGCCGTACTCGAACGCCTTCAGCGCTTCGATGTTGTCGACCTCCTGCATGCAGATGATGTCGGCGCGGGTGGCGGCGATGGCCAGCGCCGTCAGCTGGCGCGTGTCATCGGATTGCGCGATGGCGCGCGCCTGTTCCAGCATCCTGTATTCGGCCTCGCTCTGGATATCGAACAGCGCCAGTGTCCGGTCCTCGTTGAGTTGGTTGCGATAGCCGGAAAAGTCGAACCTATTCATCAGGTTCTCGACATTGAAGGTGGCAAGGCGCAGCGACATGCGCTGACCTTTGCCTGCAAGAGCAGCGGAAGACAAGATCGCAAGACCACAAGCAGGGATCGTTTGGTCCTGACGGCGTTCGCGCCATGGTTGACGGAACCTTTCCGTTCATCCGCCGTTCAGACGCAAAGATCCACAGTGGTCCCATTCCCCTGGGTAGGGCGTGGGGCCTGTTCTCTTGGAGAAGTGCAATGAACGCGCTTTTTTCTTCCACTGTCAAATCCGGGCTGATAGCGCTTGGTATTGTCTCCGGCGTCACGGCGCCGTCCGCTGCCGGGCCGATCCTACAGCCGGATGTGTCGATCCCGGCCAGCACCGCCGCGCCAACGGTCACCCCGGTCCGCGAAGGCTGGGCCGGCGGCAACAACCGGAGTTTCAACAACGATTGGAGATGGCGCCGGTCGGGGAACTGGAACGGCCGCCACTGGAATGGCGGAGGCAACTGGAGCGGCCGTCACTGGAATGGTGGCGGCAACTGGAACCGCGGCGACGACTGGCGCTGGCGCCATGGCCGCCGCTACTATCACGGCGGCTACTACGACGATGGCGCCGCCGCGATCCTCGGCCTTGGCCTGGGTCTCGGCCTTGGCAGCATGTACAACAACTATAACAACTACGACTACTATGCGCCGGCGCCACGCCGCTACTACCGCGCGGGACGGCTTTCGAGCGCCCATGTCCGGTGGTGCTACAACCGCTACCGGTCGTACCGCGCTTACGACAACACGTTCCAGCCCTATAACGGGCCGCGCCAGCAGTGCTGGTCGCCCTATAGTTGAGCTGCCTGCGGCTGACACCAGAAATGAAAACGGCGCCACGTGGCGCCGTTTTTGGTTTTTGACCGTTCGAAGTCAGAGCAATTCCAGAAAAGTGCGTAGCGGTTTTCCATCCGGAATTGCGTAAAAACCAAGAGTTGGAGGGGCTTCGAGCGGATAGATTTCGCTCAATTCTTGGCCTTGTCCACCAGCTTGTTCTTCGAAATCCAAGGCATCATCGCGCGCAGCTTGGCGCCGACTTCCTCGATCTGGTGGCTGTCGTTGTTGCGGCGGATGCCCTTGAAGCGCGACATGCCGGCGCGGTATTCCTGCATCCATTCCGAGGTGAATTTCCCCGTCTGGATGTCCTTCAGCACGCGCTTCATCTCGGCCTTGGTCTCGGCGGTGATGATGCGCGGACCCGAAACATATTCGCCCCATTCGGCGGTGTTGGAGATCGAGTAGTTCATGTTGGCGATGCCGCCTTCATAGATCAGGTCGACGATCAGCTTGACCTCGTGCAGGCACTCGAAATAGGCCATTTCCGGCGCGTAACCGGCTTCCACCAGCGTCTCGAAGCCGGCGCGGATCAGTTCGACCAGGCCCCCGCACAGCACGACCTGCTCGCCGAACAGGTCGGTCTCGCATTCTTCGCGGAAATTGGTCTCGATGATGCCCGAACGGCCGCCGCCGACGCCGCAAGCATAGGAGAGAGCGAGGTCGAGCGCGTTGCCCGAGGCGTCCTGGTTGACGGCGACCAGGCACGGCACGCCGCCGCCCTTCTGGTATTCGCCGCGCACCGTGTGGCCGGGACCCTTCGGCGCGATCATGACCACGTCGACGGTCGACTTGGGTTCGATGAGGCCGAAATGCACGTTGAGGCCGTGCGCGAAGGCGATCGCGGCACCGTCGCGGATGTTCGGCGCGATCTCGTTCTTGTAGATGTCGGCCTGCAATTCGTCTGGCGTCGCCATCATCATCAGATCGGCCCATTTGGCGGCGTCGGCGACGCTCATCACCTTGAGCCCGTCGGCCTCGACCTTCTTGGCCGTCGCCGAGCCGGTCTTGAGGCCTATGGCGATTTCCTTGGCGCCGGAATCCTTGAGGTTGAGCGCATGCGCCCTGCCCTGGCTGCCGTAGCCGATGATGGCGACCTTCTTGCCCTTGATCAGGTTGAGATCGGCATCACGATCGTAATAGACGCGCATTTTTACTTCCTTCCCGTTTTATGAAGAGGCCTTGCGGCCGTTTGTTGCTCCGAAAAGAGCGAGAAACTGCTGCGTCGCGCGGATGGCATCGCCGCCGATCGCCGCCTCAGTCAATTCCAGCCGGTCACCGAGGAGCAGACGGATCTGCACATCCCGGCCAACCAGTCCGAAAAAGGTACGGAACGCCATCTCGGCATCCGAAAATTCAAGGAGTCCCGCCTGCCGGCCGGCCTCAAGCACCGGCTTCAGCCGCTTGGCCAGGGCAAAGCGCCCATTCTCCAGCACGACGGCGCCGAGATTGTCCTTGCCCGACCCGGCATGGCCGACCGCGACACGGTTGAGCGCAATCGAGGTGTCGCTGGAGATCACTCTCAGCCAATCGGAAGCGAAACGCTCTAGGCTCGCCGCCAGCGAGGCAAGGTCAAGCCCCTTGCCGTCGACCGGAGCCACCCGGACCTTGGAGGCCTGCCACTGCACGGTTGCCGTCAAAAGCCCGTCGCGGTCGCCGAACCATTTGTAGAGGGTTTCCTTGGAACAGCTGGCGCGTCGCGCCACGGCAGTCATGGTCAGGTTGTCGCCCTCCTCGACCAGCAGCCGCAGCGCCGCGTCCAGGACGGCCTGCTGCCGCTCCGTCAGCGTCTGGCTGTTGTCGATGTCGGCGTTGGCCTGCAACACGTTCGGTTCCTGTTCGAAGGGTACAGTTTGTCGTCAACCAACAGCGTACCGTACGTTACGGTTCGGCATATTGCGCGATCCGCCATCCGACGCAAGGGGAAAAAGTAGAAATATTTGGCGGCAAAAGGCGACGGTGCGCAACAGCCGCTCAGTACTGGTCCAACCTCAATGGTCCACAGGCGGATCGCGCAGCCGGCCGAGCATCGCCGAGACCGTGTTCAACTCAACGGTTGACAGTTTGGCGCCAACCAGGTCCGCGATCGAGCGCCCGTAGACCGCCCACATCCGGCGGCGCGTCTCGCGCCCCTTGGCCGTGACGCGGATGGTTTGCCCACGGCCGTCATCGGCCACCGGCAGTTTCTCGACCAGCCCGCCGGCCTCGAGCCGCGCCAGTAGCCGCGAGATGTTGTACTGGGCAAACAAGGTGCGCTCGATCAATTGAAACGGCCGCAAACCGGCCTCGCCGGCCTCGGCAAGCTCGTGCAACACGTCATACCATGCGAGCGGCGGCAGGCCGCCCTCCCTCAGCGCGTCCTCGGCGCGTTCCATCAATTGGCGCGACACCCGCATCAGGCGGGCCCAGACCTTGATGGCTTCAGGCGAAGGCATGGCTGTCTCTGTCATGGCCGCACCATACGAGGTAGATGCAATTGCATCAAGCTTGACGATCAATGCACATGCATCTACATAAATGCAATCGCATCGATATCGAGAGGCACATCCCGTGCAACATACCGACACCCTCATTCTCGTCAGCCACCCCCTTTGCCCCTATGTCCAACGCGCCGCGATCTCGTTGGCCGAGAAGGGCGTCCCGTTCGAGCGCGTCGACATCGACCTCGCCGACAAGCCGGACTGGTTCAAGGCGATCTCGCCACTCGGCAAGGTGCCGCTGCTGCGCGTGCGGCAAGCTGGCGACGAGACGATAATCTTCGAATCAGCGGTCATCCTCGAATTCCTCGAGGAGACACAGGCCAATCCCCTCCACCCTGCCGATCCCTACGCTCGTGCCCGGCACCGGGCTTGGATCGAATACGGCTCGGCCATCCTCAACGCCATCGGTCGCTTCTATTCAGCGCCGAGCGAGGCCGGCTTCCTCGCCGAGTGTAGTGCGCTGTCGGCGATGTTTGGCCGCCTCGAGGCTGAACTCGCGGACGATACCCCGCGGCGCGGGCCATGGTTCGCTGGCAGCCGCTTTTCCCTCGTCGATGCCGTTTACGGTCCGGTCTTTCGCTACCTCGACGCCTTCGACCGGATCGGCGATTTCGGCATCCTGGAAGGCAAGCCGCTTGTCCAGGCCTGGCGCAAGGCGTTGAGCGGCCGTCCGTCGATCAGGCAAGCCGTGGCGCCTGACTATCCGCAGCGCCTGCATGCTTTCCTGCGGGCGAAGGGGTCTTTCCTATCGAGTCTCATTCGGCAAGGCGATCCGGCCACCGCGCTTCGGCAAGCCCTGCCCGCCTGAACGGATCGATCACCGTGCCGGCCACCATCGAGGCGAGAAACCGCGGCGCCGGCGGGATTTTGGCGATCGTCGCCACCAGCCTGTCGCGGATGAAGGGCAGCGCCGCCGAATCCGACTGGTAGAAGGGCGTGAATGCCAGCGACAGTGCCTGGAAGGCCCGCACATGCCAGCGCCGCGCTCTCGCATAGGCTTCCAGCGCTGCCTCCACGCCGTCCGCTCGCGCCAGCGCATGGCTGAGCGCGGCGGCGTCGAGGAGCGCCATGTTGGCGCCCTGGCCAAGCTGTGGGCTGGTCGAGTGCGCGGCGTCGCCGATCACGGCCAGCCGCCGGCCAGCCGGAAATTTCATCGTATGGTGGCCGTAGCGGGCCAGCGAGAGCTGGTCGAAACTGTCGATCTGGCCGGTGAACGCCTCGGCCTGCGGCCACAGCCGCAGCACCCGCTCCTTCCAGGCATCGATGCCGAGGTTGCGCACGGCATCGGCATCCGCCGGTTTCAGGCTCCAGAAGAAAGCCGCCATCCTTTCGGCATCGGGTTCCGGCCGGCCGATCGGCAGCACGCCGATCATCACGCTGGCCTTGTCGTAGCGCTGCAAGAGCGCGTGCTCGTCAAAGCCCTCGCCTCGCCAATCCAGCGATGCCCAGAACGCGCCATAGGTGAGTGGTCGTGGTGCCGCGGCATTGCCGGCGCATTGCCGCAGTTTCGAGCGTGCGCCGCTGGCATCGACGACCAGATCGAACGGCCCCGCCTTTCGCCCGCCGCTGTGGATCAGCGTTGCCCGTTCGCCGATTTCCAGGGTCTCGATTTCGACGCCGGTTTCGATGGCGAGGGTCTCACGCCGGGCAGCGCGGAACAGCACGCCGAACAGGGCAGCCCGGTGCACCGCCAGGCCGAAGCGGCCGCCCTGCTGGGCGTCGTAGCGGACATCGAGCACGGTGCGGCCGGTCGAGGCATCGGCGCCATGCAGCCGGTCGATGCGGGCACCAAGTGCCATGACATCATCGAGCAGGCCGAGATCGGCCAGCACCGTCAGCCCGGTCGGCTGCAGGATCAGGCCGGAGCCGACCGGCCTGGGTTCCTCGAAGCGTTCGAAGACGGTGACCCTGTGGCCGGCGCGCTTGAGGTAAAGCGCCATGGCCAGCCCTGCCGGACCGGCGCCTGCAATTGCAATGTCGTAGGAAATGCCGATGCCCCCAAGCCGAACTGGCCGGGACAATCCTTCAGCCGTCGGGCGAAATCAAGTCGCCGAGCCGCGCACTGTCCGTTGTTCAAGCCTGGGTCGCGTCGAAGGCAGTGCGCGCGTCGCGCACCGCGTCATGGTTGTTTTCAGCCCACTGCAGCAAATACTGCAAGGCATCGAACATCGAGCGCCCGAGGTCGGTCAGGCTGTATTCGACACTCGGCGGCTTGGTCGGAAACACTTCGCGACGCACATAGCCGTCGCGCTGCAGATCGTAGAGCGTCTGGGTCAGCATGCGCTGCGAAATGTCGGGAACCAGCCGCCGCAGCTCGCCGAAGCGATAGGGCTGCTCAGCCAAGGCCGCCGTCAACAGCGAACTCCATTTGCCATTGAGCCCCTGGATGACGTCGCGGACCGGGCAATCGGCGATGCTTCCGCCGTCGGTCATCGCTTTGTAGACTTCGAGTTTGGATCTCAGATTGACGGTTCGGCTGTCCATGACTGGTTCCCTGCCTGTGCCTACCTCCCCAAAAACTGCCTTCTTTACGGCATCGGGTCAATTCCTATTTTAGTGCTGGTCTCTTTTTGAGACCACCACTCGAACCGCCCTTCGGCGCAAAGTCAGGATCCCCCATGACCGCAACTCTTCTCGTCACCGGCGCGTCCGGCCAGCTCGGCCGCAGCGTCATCAACCATCTGCTGGACACGTTCGAGATACCGGCGGCCCGAATCATCGCCACGACCCGCACGCCCGCCAATCTTGCCGACCTGTCAGCGCGCGGCGTCACTGTTCGCGAGGCCGACTTCGACGATCAGGCCTCGCTTGCCAAAGCTTTCGCCGGCGCCGACCGGGCGCTCATCATTTCGACCAACGAGCTGGCGATCCAGGGAAAGCGGCGCGAACAGCAGCTCGCGGCGGTCGCTGCGGCCAGCAAGGCAGGCGTCGGCCACCTGCTTTACACCTCGATGCCCAACACCGAGCCGGGGTCGCCGGTGCTCTTCGCGCCCGACCACTACGACACGGAACAGGCGATCAAGGCGAGCGGCATTCCCTACACGATCTTCCGCAATGGCTGGTACGACGAGAACCTGTTCATGGCGATGCCGCAAATCCTCGCATCGGGCCAATGGTATACGTCCGCGGCCGATGGCGCCATTTCCTACGGCGCGCGGAGCGATCTGGCCGCGGCCATAGCCGCGGGGCTGGCTTCGGACGACACCGAAAGCACGACTTACACGCTGACTGGCCCCAAGGCCTATACACCAGCCGAAGTCGCCGCACTGGTCACCGAAGTCACCGGCAAGCCGATCCAGGTCGTCCAGCTCTCCGACGAAGCGCTGACCGAGGGAATGAAGGCGGCCGGGCTTCCCGAGCCGATCGCCAAGCTCCTGGTGTCCTTCGATGCTGCCACACGCGCCGGCGACCTTGGCATGGTAACGGACTCGGTGGAGACCCTTTCCGGCCGGAAGTCGGTACCGCTGAAGCAGTTTCTCAAGGCCAACAAGGCCGCGCTGGCCGGCTGAAATCCGCGCGGCGGGAAGGCTTTGTCCCGCCGCGCTATTTCGGGGTCTTGACCAGCCCAAGCCGAACCAGGCTTGCTCCGGTGGCGGCCAGGGCATCCTCGCGCGAGCGCGGCGCCCAGCCGAGCATGCGCACCGCCTTGGCGTTGGTGGCGTTCTTGACCTTGCCGAGTTCCGTCACCAGCTGCGCGGCTTCCGCGTTGAACAACCCCACCACCCGCACCAGCCAATCGGGAAGCTCCCGTGTCGAGACACGCGAGGCGGCCGCGCCGAGCCGCGTCTTCACGGCCTGCGCGATCTCCCGCACGGTCATGAAATCGCCGGCTACGGCCAGAAACCGCTCGCCCTTGGCAGCGGGATTGGTCATGGCGCGCACATGCAGGTCGGCCACGTCGCGCGCGTCGACCACACCGAAGGACAGGCGCGGCAGCCCCGGCATGGCACCGTTCATCATGCGCTGGACGAATGCGGTGGAGGTCGAATGGTCGGCCCCCAGGACAGGCCCGAAAATGCCGACCGGATTGACGACTGCCAGCTCCAGGCTGCCACCCTCGGCGGCGATGAAATCCCAGGCCGCGCGTTCGGCGAGCGTCTTCGACTTCACATAGGCGCTGACCTTGGCCGTCGGATCGGTCCAGCTCTCTTCGGTGAAGGGCCGGCCGTCCGGCGGCATCTTGCCATAGCCGATAGCGGCGAAGGATGAGGTCAGCACGACGCGTTTGACGCCTGCGTCTCGCGCCGCCCTGAGCACGCGCAAGGCGCCTTCGCGAGCCGGGATGATCAGGTCATCTTCATGCTTCGGCACGCCGAAGGGAAATGGCGAGGCGACATGCAGGACATAGTCGCAGCCGGCAACCGCTTGCGGCCAGCCGGCGTCGCTCATGAGGTCGGCAATGGCAAAGGAAAGCCGGTCGCCGGGCTCGGCGCCACCAACCTTCAGCATGGCCAGAACATCGGCTTCACGCCTGGCGGAGCGCAGCGTCGTGCGCACGCGATAGCCCGGCTTCAACAGGGCAAGGATGCAGTGAGCGCCGAGGAACCCCGACCCGCCGGTGACAAGCACCAATTCGCCGCTCATCCCCGCCTCCCCGTTCAGGCCGAGGCGATCGACCTCGTCAGATCGCCACCTGCGTACCGATTTCTACCACACGTCCGGTTGGAATCTGGAAATATTCGGTGGCGTCGGCCGCCGTGCGCGCTAGGCCGATGAACAGCCTGTCCTGCCACATCGGCATGCCGGAATTGGGCGAGGCCTTCAGCGAGCGCCGCGACAGGAAGAAGGACGTCGTCATGATGTCGAACTTCCAGCCTTGCTTGCGGCAGATCGCCAGCGCGCGCGGAATGTTGGGCTGCTCCATGTAGCCGAAGGTCAGCGTCACCCGCATGAACAGCTCGTTGACCGTCTCCATCTTGACCCGGTCGCTGTCGGGCACCACCGGCTGAGGAGCGGTGACCACCGAGAGGATGACGTTCTGCTCGTGCAGCACCTTGTAATGCTTCAGGCTGTGCATCAGCGCGGTCGGTGCGCTCAAGGGATCGCTGGTTAGGAACACGGCGGTGCCCGAGACCAGCTGCGGCTTCTTCTTCAACAGATTGCCGGCGAGGAAATCGAGCGGGATCTCGTTGCGGCGGGTCTTGTCGAAGAGATAGCGGCTGCCGCGCACCCAGGTCCACATGCCCAGCACGATGGTGAAGGCCACGACCAGCGACGCCCAGCCGCCTTCGAACACCTTGACGATGTTGGAGGCGAAGAAACCGATGTCGATGAAGGCAAACAGCACGGTCAGCGGGATCGCCAGCGACAGCTTCCATTTCCAGATGCGCGTCATGACGACATAGAGCAGCACCGTCGTCACCAGCATGTTGCCGGTCACGGAGATACCGTAAGCGGAGGCCAGCTTGCTGGATTCGCCGAAGCCGACCACCAGCATCATCACCACCAGGGCCAGCAGCAGGTTGACGCGCGGCATGTAGATCTGGCCGGACTGCTTTTCCGACGTGTGCAGGATTTCCAGCCGCGGCAGCATGTTGAGCTGTACCGCCTGGCGGGTCAGCGAGAAGGCACCCGAAATCACCGCTTGGCTGGCGATAACCGTCGCGGCGGTCGCCAGCACGACCATGGGAATCAGAGCCCAACCCTCGTTCATCTCGAAGAACGGATGGCCGACGATGCCATTCTTGGCCAGCACGAAGGCACCCTGTCCGGCATAATTGAGCAGCAGACAGGGAAACACGATCGCCAGCCAGGCAAGTACGATCGGCTTGCGGCCGAAATGACCGAGATCGGCATAGAGCGCTTCTGCACCGGTCACGGCAAGGAAGACGGCGCCGACCGTGACGAAGGCCACGTCCGGCGAATGAATCAGGAAGGCGACGATGTAGTGCGGGCTGATTGCCAGCAGGATTTCTGGATCGTTGATGATGTGTTTCAGGCCGGAAAGGCCGATCGCCAGGAACCAGACCGCGGTCACCGGCCCGAACACCAATCCCACCCCGCCCGTGCCAAAGCGCTGCACCGCGAACACCATGGCGAGGATGACCAGGGTCAGCGGCACCACATAAGGCTGGAAAGCAGGCGTGACGACGTTCATGCCCTCGACCGCCGAAAGCACCGAAATCGCCGGCGTGATGACCGCATCGCCAAAAAACAGCGAGGCGCCGACGATGCCAATGCCCAGAATCACCGCCGAGCGCTTCGGGAAACTGCCGCGTGCCAGCGCCATCAGCGACAGCACGCCGCCTTCGCCGCGGTTGTCGGCGCGCAGCACGAACATGATGTATTTTATCGTAACCGTAATCGTCAGCGACCAGATGATCAGCGACAGCACACCGAGAATATCGCCGCGATCAGCAACGGTGCCGTGTGACGACGCGACCAGCGCTTCTCGAAAGGCATAGATAGGGCTGGTGCCGATATCCCCATAGACCACACCGAGCGCGCCCAGCATCAGCACCTTGGTGCTATGCTGTTCGATTTCCGGATGGCTCGATTGGTCGACGGGTTCTGCCTCACTACCAGCATTGGCAAGGGCCATGTACGACACTCCGATAAACGCGCGGTGCTCTACGCTTGCTGCAATGCAATATCAAGTGCCGTAACGTTATGGCACTCATGTTAGCAGCGCGCGGCTCCCGGTGGGCGACGTCTTGCGATGTCGATCCATGCGACGTTTCGCATGCTCATATCCCGAACCATCGCAAAACAACCAGGCCCGGCGAACTCGTACCTATTAAATGGCGACCTGCGTGCCGATTTCAACGACGCGTCCGGTCGGGATCTGGAAATACTCCGTCGCATCGGCCGCCGTGCGCGCCAGCCCGATGAACAGCCGGTCCTGCCACACCGGCATGCCGGAATTGGGCGAGGCCTTGAGCGAGCGCCGCGACAGGAAGAAGGACGTCGTCATGATGTCGAACTTCCAGCCTTGCTTGCGGCAGATCGCCAGCGCGCGCGGGATGTTGGGCTGCTCCATGTAGCCGAAGGTCAGCGTCACCCGCATGAACAGCTCGTTGACCGTCTCCATCTTCACCCGCTCGCTGTCGGGCACCACCGGCTGCGGTGCGGTGACCACCGAGAGGATGACGTTCTGCTCGTGCAGCACCTTGTAATGCTTCAGGCTGTGCATCAGCGCGGTCGGTGCGCTCAAGGGATCGCTGGTTAGGAACACGGCGGTGCCCGAGACCAGCTGCGGCTT